>NZ_LDJK01000139.1 GCF_001431535.1 Stenotrophomonas chelatiphaga | reverse complement strand
CGCTGCTTACCGGCGCCAGCTCGTTTGTGTACGAAATCACCTGGGTGCGCATGCTGTCGCTTGCGCTGGGCACCACGTTGCATTCCTTTGAGTTGATGCTCGCCGCGTTCATTGCCGGCATTGCGTTTGGCGGGCTGTGGCTGCGCCATCGCGCGGACCGCATGGCCTCGCCGTTGCGCGCAGCCGGGTGGGTGCAGGTGCTGATGGGGCTGGCCGCCTTGGCGTCAATGTTCGTGTACGCACAGGCGTTCGAATGGGTCGGCTGGCTGATGCGGGTCATCGTGCGCAGTGCCGAAGGCTACGGGTTGTACAGCGTGGCCAGTGCGGTGATTGCGGTGCTGGTGATGTTCCCGGCTGCGTTCTTTGCGGGCATGACGCTGCCGTTGTTGACGCTGGCGCTGTTGCGCCAGGGGCGGGGCGAGAAGGTCATCGGCCAGGTGTATGCGTTCAATACGGTGGGCGCGATTGTCGGTGTGCTGGCGGCGGTGCATGTGCTGATGCCGATGTTGGGGCTGAAGTACGCGTTGCTGGTGGCGGCGGTGGTGGATGTGGGGTTGGGGGTGTGGTTGTTGTGGCCGGGTGGGGTTGTGGGTGTAGGGGCAGGAGCAACAGTGTGGCGACCCACGTGCGCTAGCCACAGACAGCAGGTTCCTAACCAGCAAGCTCACATGGCAACCGACCTATCTCTACTACACAACGGCACATGCCGAAGTCCCCTTACTTGTCGAACAAAGTCGGACAGCATA
>NZ_LDJK01000138.1 GCF_001431535.1 Stenotrophomonas chelatiphaga | reverse complement strand
TGGTCCGGCGCTGGCGCCGGCCTTCCCCTGAGATCCGCAGAGAGCCCTGATCCCCCATGTCGAATACGCCCAAGATCCTCTACACGCTGACCGATGAAGCGCCGTTCCTGGCCACCCAGTCGCTGCTGCCGGTCGTCAGTGCGTTCACCGCAACCGCCGGTATCGCCGTGGAAACCCGCGACATTTCGCTGTCCGGCCGCATCCTGTCGCTGTTCCCGGAGCGCCTGAAGGACGACCAGAAGGTCAACGATGACCTGGCCGAGCTGGGCCAGCTGGCGACCACCCCGGAAGCCAACATCATCAAGCTGCCGAACATCTCGGCGTCGGTGCCGCAGTTGAAGGCGGCCATCACCGAACTGCAGCAGCAGGGCTATGCGCTGCCGGATTACCCGGAAAACCCGGCCGACGACGAGCAGCGCGACATCAAGGCGCGCTACGACAAGGTCAAGGGCAGCGCGGTGAACCCGGTGCTGCGCGAAGGCAACTCCGACCGCCGTGCGCCGCTGTCGGTGAAGAACTACGCGCGCAAGCATCCGCACCGCATGGGTGCCTGGGCGCAGGATTCGGCCTCGCACGTCGCACACATGGCGTCGGGTGATTTCTACGGCAGCGAAAAGTCGGCAACCATCGCCACCGCCGGCAGCCTGAAGATCACCCTGCACGCTGCCGACCACACCTGACGTGTTGGGCTGACTGGGCTGCCGCTTGCGACAAAAACCGACACCCTGGCCTGTCTAAGGGTCTGCTCCAACACGACGACGGCGCACTCAGCAACACCCGCACGTACACTAGCGAAGCGAA
>NZ_LDJK01000137.1 GCF_001431535.1 Stenotrophomonas chelatiphaga | reverse complement strand
GCCCCGCACCGTCCCCTCCCGCCCCGTACGGCGGCCCCACGAAAACACAGAACCGCTGCGAAATCTCCAACGATCGTCGTACCCGCGACCGAAACGGGACGGGTGTAAACTAGGGAGCTAGACCTTTCCAACCCGAATTCCTGAGGATCCGCATGTCCCTGATCGCTACTTTCGATACCACCCAGGGCCCGATCAAGGTCGAGCTGTTCGCCGACAAGGCACCGCTGACCGTGGCCAACTTCGTGAACCTGGTGAAGCATGGCTTCTATGACGGCCTGGTGTTCCACCGCGTCATCGCCGATTTCATGATCCAGGGCGGTTGCCCGCGCGGCCAGGGCACCGGCGACGCAGGCTACAAGTTCGAAGACGAAAAGAATGGTGTGAAGCACCAGGTCGGTTCGCTGTCGATGGCCAACGCCGGCCCGAACACCAACGGCAGCCAGTTCTTCATCACCCACATCAAGACCGACTGGCTGGACGGCAAGCACACCGTGTTCGGCCAGGTGCTGGAAGGCCAGGCCATCGTCGATTCGGTCAAGCAGGGTGATGTGATCCATTCGATCACCCTGGAAGGCGATACCGACGCCGTGCTGGCCGCCAAGGCCGACCGCGTCGCCGAGTGGAACAAGTCGATTCCCTCGCGCGCCTGATCCCCTTTGAAACGGCCACCCTGCGGTGGCCGTTTTCATGATCCCCCGCCGCCTGCCAGGCCGCCCGGCCACGCCCGCGGTTCAAATCCAACGCTCGCAAGCTAGAGGAAACCCCCATGAAAGCACCCGTTCGTGTTGCCGTGACCGGCGCTGCCGGCCAGATCGGCTACGCCCTGCTGTTCCGCATCGCCTCCGGCGAAATGCTCGGCAAGGACCAGCCGGTCATCCTGCAGCTGCTTGAGCTGCCGGTGGAAAAGGCCCAGGCCGCGCTGAAGGGCGTGATCATGGAACTGGAAGACTGCGCATTCCCGCTGCTGGCCGGCATCGTCGGTACCGACAACGCCGAAGTGGCGTTCAAGGACGTCGACGTGGCCCTGCTGGTCGGCGCGCGTCCGCGCGGCCCGGGCATGGAGCGCGCCGACCTGCTGCAGGCCAACGCGGAAATCTTCACCGCGCAGGGCGCCGCCCTGAACAAGGTCGCCAAGCGTGACGTCAAGGTGCTGGTGGTCGGCAACCCGGCCAACACCAATGCCTACATCGCGATGAAGTCGGCGCCGGACCTGAACCCGCGCAACTTCACCGCCATGCTGCGCCTGGACCACAACCGTGCGCTGAGCCAGCTGTCGACCAAGCTCGGCAAGCCGGTGGGTGGCATGGAAAAGCTGGTCGTGTGGGGCAACCACAGCCCGACCATGTACCCGGATTACCGTTTCGCCACCGCCGATGGCGCGTCCATCGCCGATGCCATCAACGACCAGGACTGGAACGCCGGCACCTTCATCCCGACCGTGGGCAAGCGCGGCGCGGCGATCATCGAAGCGCGCGGTTCGTCCTCGGCCGCTTCGGCTGCCAACGCCGCCATCGACCACATCCGTGACTGGGTGCTGGGCAGCAACGGCAAGTGGCTGACCATGGGCGTGCCGTCCGACGGTTCCTACGGCATTCCGGAAGGCGTGATCTTCGGCTTCCCGGTCACCACCGAGAATGGCGAGTACACGCTGGTCAAGGACCTGCCGATCGACGAGTTCAGCCAGAAGTACATCGACAAGACCCTGGCCGAGCTGGAAGACGAGCGTTCGGCCGTGGCGCACCTGCTGGGCTGATCCAGCCGTTCGATGGTTCCGAAGAAACGCCGGGCGTGTCCTGGCGTTTTTTTTCGCCTGGTGGTGGCGCGGCGAACGGGTGGGACCCCCTCGCGGGTGGCTGCTCTCGAGCTGCAGCTGGGGGTGGGCCGGGCGG
>NZ_LDJK01000136.1 GCF_001431535.1 Stenotrophomonas chelatiphaga | reverse complement strand
GCTACAACGCCGGTGAAGGCGCGGTGGACCGCCATGGCGGTGTTCCGCCGTACAGTGAAACGCGCTACTACGTGCAGCGGGTCGGGCAGCTTGCCGAACGCTACCGGGGGGCGCTGGCCAGCAACCAGTAGCCGCTCGGCCGGTCCAGCGGCGTCGCGCTGCTGCACTGGCACATTGACCGCGACAAACGTTTCGCTACACTCGTTTCAGATTCAAAGCGGCCTGGCCCCCACCAGGTTGCCGGCAGCCTTAAAGCTACCTAATCAATATCGGAGTGCCGGATGGCCAACGATGGGGTATACGATCCAGTGAATCATGGACGTCGCCGTTTTCTTTCTGCCACCACGGCGGTGGTCGGTGCGGTCGGCGTCGGTTTCGTCGCGGTTCCTTTCATCAAGTCCTGGAATCCCAGTGCGCGTGCCAAATTGGCCGGCGCACCGATCACCGCTGACATCAGTGCCCTGCAGGAAGGCCAACGGCTGATCCTGGAATGGCGCGGCCAGCCGATCTGGATCGTCAAGCGTTCCAAGGCGGTACTGGACGCTTTGCCGGGCCTGGACGGGCGCCTGAAGGATCCCGAATCCAGCGTCCAGGACCAGCAGCCGGCCTACGTGCTGAAGGAAAACCCGGAGCTGCGCTCGATCAAGCCGGCGGTATCGGTGCTGGTCGGGTTGTGCACCCACCTGGGCTGTTCGCCGGAAATGGTCGCCGAGATCCGCCCCGA
>NZ_LDJK01000135.1 GCF_001431535.1 Stenotrophomonas chelatiphaga | reverse complement strand
CACCACCACGCACGGCTACGGCAACTGGGAACTCAGCGCCGACCGCGCCAATGCGGCCCGCCGCGCGCTGGTGGATGGCGGGCTGGATGAGGCCAAGGTCACCCGCGTGGTCGGGCTGGCGTCTTCGGTGCTGTTCGACAAGACCAACCCGGCCAACCCGATCAACCGCCGCATCAGCATCGTGGTGATGACCCGCGATGCCGAAGCCTCTGCGCTGGCAGGCGCCGGCTCGCCGGTCGCGTTGTCCGCCGCCGTGGCCGATCCGGACGTGCAGGCCGCGCAGGTGCCGGCCGTGGTGGGCGACGCCGCGCCGTAGCGCCAAGCGCGCCCTGCGCTGGGCCATTACAATGGCGGCCTTCCCTTTTTTCAGGCTCCCACCATGTCCAAGCTTTCCAAAGCCAAGCGCGACAAGCGCAAGAAGCAGCAGCCCAAGCGCGCCTTCGCCCGCCTGAGCGACCAGCAGCAGGTACAGAACCACGCCGTGCTGACCAACGAAGAAGGCCAGGTGGTCGCGGCGATCGGCCTGCAGGGGCGCCAGTGGCTGCTGTCGATCGGCGGCCAGACCATGGGCAACGCCGATGATCCGATGCCGATGCTGGCCATGCTCAAGCACCTG
>NZ_LDJK01000134.1 GCF_001431535.1 Stenotrophomonas chelatiphaga | reverse complement strand
GAGCTCACCCGGTGCGTGGCATCGAGCTGCTGGACACGGTGTTCTACCGCGAGCGGCGCGCCTACCTGGTCGGTCGGGTGTTCGGTGAACATCGCTTCTCGCCCTGCGTGATCGTGCTGGTGAACGACGGCCAGGGATTGCGCGCCGATGCGGTGCTGACCCGGCGGCGCGACGTGGCGCATCTGTTCGGCGTCTCGCGCAGCTATTTCCAGGCCAACCTGGGCACGGTGGGCGACGCCGTGGTGTTCCTGCGCAGCCTGCTGCCGGGCAAGCCGATCGATGAGATCTACACGGTGCTCGGCCGCGCCAAGCAGGGCAAGACCGAGCGCTACCGGGCCTTCTTCGGGCACTTCCTGGACCATCCCCAGGAGCAGCTGGTGCATGCCGAAGGCACCCCCGGCATGGTCATGGCGGTGTTCACCCTGCCCAGCTACCCACTGGTGTTCAAGCTGATACGCGATCGTTTCGCCTGGCCCAAGGCGATGTCACGGCAGCAGGTGGAAGAGAAGTACGCGCTGGTGTTCAACCTGGATCGCGTGGGCCGGCTGCTGGATGCG
>NZ_LDJK01000133.1 GCF_001431535.1 Stenotrophomonas chelatiphaga | reverse complement strand
ACCCCGCAGTACGAAGGCCTGCAGAAGCTGTATGTGGAAAAGCAGGCGCAGGGCCTGGAGGTGCTCGGCTTCCCGGCCAACAACTTCCTCGGCCAGGAGCCGGGCAGCGAAGCGGACATCCAGCAGTTCTGCCAGCTGACCTACGACGTCAGCTTCCCGATGTTCGCCAAGATCAGCGTGGCCGGCGATGAGGTGCATCCGCTGTACCAGCAGCTGATCGCCGCGCAGCCGCAGGCCATCGGCGAAGGCCCGATGCGCGAGCGCCTGGCGGCCAAGGACCTGGCGCAGCCGGCACCGGGCATCCTGTGGAATTTCGAGAAATTCCTGATCGGCCGCGACGGCCAGGTCATCGCCCGTTTCGCCCCGGACGTCGCAGCGGACGACGCCCGCGTGCGCGAAGCCGTGGACGCCGCACTGGCGGCCTGATCCGGCGAACGGCGCAGCCCCTCGTGGGGGGGCGCGAAGTGCGGGTTGGTAGGTTCAGGCCGGGCGGGAGGGGTTGGTGGGGGACGGCAAAAACTGCGTCCATGCGGGCCTCGTTTCGTGCCATCCATGGCACTCAACGCCCCCACCAACCCCTCCCGCCACGTAGAAGAGAGAAAAAAAGAAGGGGGAAGAGTCCTTCCGCGCCGCGAAAGGACTCTGAACCCGTTCCGGAAACATTCCGCTTTTTTTTGATATTTTACGGCGACGCGGGCGG
>NZ_LDJK01000132.1 GCF_001431535.1 Stenotrophomonas chelatiphaga | reverse complement strand
CGGCCGGCGCCAACCCGGCTGCCGTAAGCCAGCCACCCGCGAGGGGGTTCCACCCGTTCGACCAGCCCCACGGCAACCCATTCACCTGGAACATGCGATGCTCCGGCTTCCAACACCCCGTGGAGCCTGGCCATGCGCCTGCTGACCCGCCTCATCCCCTTGCTCCTGCTGGCTTCCCTGTTGTCTGGCTGCGGTTACAACGCCATCCAGCAGAAGGACGAATCGGTCAAGGCCAGCTGGGCCGAAGTGCTCAACCAGTACAAGCGCCGCGCCGACCTGGTGCCCAACCTGGTCAATACCGTGCAGGGCTTCGCCACCCAGGAGCGCCAGGTGCTGACCGAAGTCACCGAAGCCCGTTCGCGGGTCGGCCAGATCAATGTGAACGCCGATGACGAAGCCTCGCTGCGCCAGTTCCAGCAGGCCCAGGGCGAGCTCGGCAGTGCGCTGTCGCGGCTGCTGGTGGTCACCGAGAACTATCCGGTGCTGAAGTCCGATGCCAATTTCCGCGACCTGCAGGCGCAGCTGGAAGGCACCGAGAACCGCATCACCGTGGCCCGTGGCCGCTACATCCAGCAGGTGCAGGACTACAACACCTACATCCGCTCGTTCCCACAGGTAGTGACCGCCAAGATCTTCGGTTACCAGGTCAAGCCGAACTTCACGGTGGAAAACGAAGCGCAGATTTCCAACGCCCCGGAAGTGAAGTTCAACACCGGTGCGCCGGCCCCGCAGCAGCCGGCCCCGCAGCCGCAGCCGGGCGGCTGATCGATGCACCTGCGCCTGCTGGGCTGGTTGCTGCTGCTGTGCCTGCCGCTGGGTAGCCTGCAGGCGCAGGAACTGGCGGCGATCCCGCAGCTGGATTCACCGGTGGTCGATACCACCGGCACCCTGGATGCCGCGCAGATCCGCCAGCTGCAGCAGCAGGCGGTGGAGTTGCAGCAGCGCAAGGGCAGCCAGCTGCAGGTGCTGATCGTGCCCAGCACGCAGCCGGAAGACATCGCCCAGTACACCACCCGGGTTTTCGACCAGTGGCAGGTGGGCCGCAAGGGCGTGGATGACGGGGTGCTGCTGGTGGTGGCCAAGGATGACCGGCGGGTGCGCATCGAACCGGGCTACGGCCTGGAAGGCGCGATCCCCGATGCGATCGCCAACCGCGTGATCCAGGAATACCTGGTGCCGTCGTTCCGCGCCGGTGACTATGCCGGTGGCATCACTGCGGCGTCCGGCGTGCTGGTCAAGCTGATCGACGGCGAGCCGCTGCCGGCACCGGTCAGCGCGCACCGCACCCAGCAGGGCGAGGGTGGGGGCGATGGGTGGATCGTGGCGGTGGTCATCGGCTTCTTCGTCGGTTCGATCCTGCGCGCCGTACTCGGCCGCCTGCCGCGGCCGGTGCGTGGGCTGATCGCGGGGGGCGGTGCGGCCGTGGTGGCCTTCCTGTTCACGTCGCTGCTGCTGGCCAGCGGCATTGCCGGCTTCGTCGGCCTGCTGATGGCGGTCACCTCCGGGC
>NZ_LDJK01000131.1 GCF_001431535.1 Stenotrophomonas chelatiphaga | reverse complement strand
TGCCGACGTGCCTGACCAGCCGCTGCGCCTGCCGGGGGACGACCGCTACCGTGTCGAGGACGATCTGGTCGCACTCAGCTGGCGGGGCTTCCTCGACGCCCCCCATGAAAAGGCCTACTGGCCCCTGCATCTGCCCATGGCGCAGGCAGTGACACGTGCGATGGACCTCGCCGGACAGGAGTTGCCCCCGTCCCTGCGACCGTCGTTCGTGGTGACCGGGGCCTCCAAGCGCGCGTGGGCGGCGTGGTTGTTGCCCTTGGTCGACGATCGCGTCAGCCACCTGCTTCCGTTCGTCATGGACATGCATTGGGAGGCGCTGGCTCCGCATATCCAGCGCAGCTATGGGCAACGGTGGCCGATCGCGCTGCTACCGTATTCACAGCACGGCATCACCGCGCGCCTCGGTAGTCCGGGGTTCCACGCTTTGATGCAGGGCAGCGACCCCTACAGCTATCTGGGTGGTCCGTTGCGCGAGCGCCTGGCGCTGCCCAAGTATCTGGTGAATGCGAGCGGGGACGATTTCTTCACTCCCGACGCAACGCAGTTCTACCTGCATGCGTTGAGCGGCGAGACCACGTTGCGGATGGCACCCAACAGTGATCATCAGGGCATCCGTACCGTTATGGAGTCCAGCCTGCTGCCGGCCCTGCGGCGTTGGCGCAGCGGCCTGTCATTGCCCCAGCTGCAATCCGGCTGGCGCGCGGATGGCGGTGCTGGCAGCCTGAGGGTACGCAGCAGCGAAGTGCCAGTGGAGATGGTCCTGTGGACGGCACACAATCCGGATGATCGGGACTTCCGCTACGCCTGCGGCGTCCGCTACCAGGCGCAGCCGCTGGAGATCACTGCGGGGCGGGACTGGGCAGTACCCTTGCAGCCCGTGCAACGTGGCTGGAGCACGTCCTTCGTGGAGCTGCGCTACCGCGACGGCTTCGTCGCCACTACACCAGCCTACGTGTACCCGCCTGATCGATTCCCGGCGCACCCGCCACCGGAGAAGGTGGGTGGCTGCAGACTGGTGCCGGAGCAGGGCTGACGGCGAGTGCAGGGCGCCTGAGGTCGCGCGTACTTAGAGGTCTTCGGCCTCATCCACGTCGGGGCGGATCGCACTGATCCGCGCCGCGCCGGGGCCGCTGAAGGACACCAGTTCATCGCCGCGCAGGACCATCCTGCCCACATGGCGATCGATGCCGTCGTAGGAATATTCAAACTTGAAGGTGCGCTCGAAGCAGAGGCGCCCGTCGTCGCCGCGCGTCACTTTCAGGCCGATGGCATGCACGCTCTGGTCCAGCCACTGCACGTCGGCGGCCTTGCAGGCGTTGCGCCCGAGGACGCCGGCACGCTCGGCTGCGGCGCGCGACGAATTCCAGAAGGCGTAGCCACAGGCGCCGACGATCATCAGCAGGATCAGGGTGGGCATGAGCGGCGCACTGGCAGGAAGAGGAACCTACAAGATGGTGCACGGGGTGGCGTAGTTCAAGCGCTGGGGTGTGGTTTGCGCGCTGCGCGCGGGCT
>NZ_LDJK01000130.1 GCF_001431535.1 Stenotrophomonas chelatiphaga | reverse complement strand
TGCCGAACGTCGGCCTGATGGCACAGAAGGCCGAAGAATACGGCTCGCACGACAAGACCTTCCAGATCGCCGCCGATGGCGTGGTCAAGGTCACCGATGACGCCGGCAAGGTGGTGTTCGAACACGCCGTGGAAGCCGGTGACATCTGGCGCATGTGCCAGACCAAGGACGCCCCGATCCAGGACTGGGTGAAGCTGGCCGTGGAGCGTTCGCGCCTGAGCGGCACCCCGGCCGTGTTCTGGCTGGACGCCGGGCGTGCTCACGATGCGCAGGTCATCAGCAAGGTCGAGACCTACCTGAAAGACCACGATACCAACGGCCTGGATATCCGTATCCTGCCGCCAGTGGAAGCCACCGCGTTCTCGCTGGATCGCATCCGCAAGGGCGAGGACACCATTTCGGTGACCGGCAACGTGCTGCGCGATTACCTGACCGACCTGTTCCCGATCATGGAGCTGGGCACCAGCGCGAAGATGCTGTCGATCGTGCCGCTGATGGCCGGCGGTGGCCTGTTCGAGACCGGTGCCGGTGGTTCGGCGCCCAAGCACGTGCAGCAGTTCGTCGAAGAGGACTACCTGCGCTGGGATTCGCTCGGTGAGTTCCTCGCCCTGGCCGCGTCGCTGGAACACCTGGGCAACCGCTACGACAACGCCGCTGCGCGCGTGCTGGCCAAGGCGCTGGACGTGGCCAACGGCGAGTTCCTGGACAATGACAAGTCGCCCTCGCGCAAGCTCGGTGGCATCGACAACCGTGGCAGCCACTTCTACCTGACCCTGTACTGGGCGCAGGCGCTGGCCGCGC
>NZ_LDJK01000013.1 GCF_001431535.1 Stenotrophomonas chelatiphaga | reverse complement strand
AACCCGACGTACCCCGCCTGGAAGTTGCGCTACACCGCCTCGAAATCCACCAGCACCGCGCCGTCGCCCACCTGTTCCCCGGCCTTGGCACGATAGCCATGCACGGTGCCGTCGGCCGGCGCGGCCAGGGTGTGCTCCATCTTCATCGCCTCCAGCACCACCAGCGGCGTACCGCGGCTGACCTTGCTGCCCGGCTCCACCAGCGTGGCGACGATCCTGCCCGGCATCGGCGCCAGCAGGCTGCCGGCATCCGCCGTGGCCTGCTCGGATTCGCCCACCGGGTCATGCACGCTGAAGCGCTGCTGGCCCTGCGCAGTGAACAGATACACCTGGCCGTCATCGCGCTGCACGCCCACACGCCACCGCTGCCCATCCAGCGCCACGTCCAGTTGGCCGTCGGCGAAGCGGCCGCTGACCTGCTGCGCCGGCTCCGCATCGCGCTGCACCTGCCAGCCGCCCGGCTGCGTCTGTACCCGCAGCGAATGCTGTCGCTCGCCCTGCTGCAGCGGCAGCAGGCGCGAGGCTGAAGCCCCGATGCGCCAGCCGTCCTGTGCCTGCCACGGCGAGCGCGGATCGCGCGCATCCACCGCCGCGCGCGCGGTAGTCACCACCGCGCCGATCGCCGCCAGCGTCCACAGCGCCGCTTCGCCAGCAGCGGGCGCGGCCAGCGCGTCCTGCTCGCGTTCGATCAACGCGGTGTCCAGCTTGGCCTGCGCGAACGAATCGGTGCCCACCAGCCGCCGCAGGAAGCCGGCATTGGTGGTCACCCCGACCACCTGGCAGTCCGCCAAGGCCTGCTGCATGCGCCGCAACGCCGCATCGCGGTCCACGTCCCAGACGATCAGCTTGGCGATCATCGGATCGTAGAACGGGGTGATGGTGTCGCCCTGTTCCACGCCGGTATCCACGCGCACGTGGGCGCTTTCCGGCGGCAGGCGCAGGTGGCGCAGCGTGCCGATCGAGGGCAGGAAGCCTTTGTCCGCGTCCTCGGCGTACAGCCGCGCTTCCAGCGCATGGCCACCGATGGCCAGCTCGTCCTGGCGCTTCGGCAGCGGCTGGCCGGCGGCCACGCGCAGCTGCCAGGCCACCAGGTCGGTGCCGGTGATGAACTCGGTCACCGGGTGTTCCACCTGCAGCCGGGTGTTCATTTCCATGAAGTAGAAGTCGCCGTCGGGCGAGGCGATGAACTCCACCGTGCCGGCGCCCACGTAGCCCACCGCGCGCGCCGCATCGACGGCGGCCTTGCCCATCGCCGCGCGACGTTCGGCGGTCATGCCCGGGGCGGGTGCTTCTTCCAGCACCTTCTGGTGGCGGCGCTGCACCGAACAGTCGCGCTCGAACAGATGCACCACGTTGCCGTGGCCATCGCCGAACACCTGGATCTCGATATGGCGCGGACGCAGTACGTATTTTTCCACCAGCACGTGGTCGTTGCCGAAGGCCGAACGCGCTTCGCGCTGGCAGCTGGCCAGGGCCTCGATGAAGGCCGCACTGTCATCCACCCGGCGCATGCCCTTGCCACCGCCACCGGCGCTGGCCTTGATCAGCACCGGGTAGCCGATCGCATCGGCCTGCCCACGCAGGAACTGCGGGTCCTGGTCGTCGCCGTGGTAGCCGGGCGTCAACGGCACGCCGGCCTGCTGCATCAGGGCCTTGGCCGCGCTCTTGTCGCCCATCGCGCGGATGGCGCTGGCCGGCGGGCCGATGAATACCACCCCGGCGGCCGCGCAGGCCTCGGCGAAAGCGGCGTTTTCAGACAGGAAGCCGTAGCCGGGATGGATCGCCTGGGCGCCACTGCGTCGGGCCGCCTCCAGGATCACATCGGCGCGCAGGTAGCTTTCCGCGGCCGGCGCCGGACCGATCGCGATGGCTTCGTCGGCCAGCCGCACATGGCGCGCAGTGCGGTCGGCATCGGAGTACACCGCCACCGTGGCGATGCCAAGCCGGCGGCAGGTGGCAATGACGCGGCAGGCGATTTCGCCGCGGTTGGCGATCAGGATCTTGGTGAACATGGTGCAGGGCTCGGTCATGGCGCAGGTCACATGCGGAACACGCCGAAGCGTGTCTCGCGGGCCGGGGCGTTGAGGCTGGCCGACAGGGCCAGGGCCAGCACGCGACGGGTGTCGGCGGGATCGATGATGCCGTCGTCCCACAGCCGTGCGCTGGCGTAGTAGGGGTGTCCCTGGTGTTCGAACTGGTCGCGGATCGGTGCCTTGAACGCTTCTTCTTCCGCTGCCGCCCACGCGCCGCCCTTGGCTTCGATGCCATCGCGCTTGACCGTGGCCAGCACGCTGGCGGCCTGCTCGCCGCCCATCACGCCGATGCGTGCGTTGGGCCACATCCACAGGAAGTTGGGCGAGTAGGCACGGCCGCACATGCCGTAGTTGCCGGCACCGAACGAGCCGCCGATCACCACCGTGAACTTCGGCACCTTCGCGCAGGCCACCGCCATCACCAGCTTGGCGCCGTCCTTGGCGATGCCGCCCTGTTCGTACTTGCGGCCCACCATGAAGCCGGTGATGTTCTGCAGGAACACCAGCGGGATGTTGCGCTGGGTGCACAGTTCGATGAAGTGCGCGCCCTTCAGCGCGGACTCGGAAAACAGGATGCCGTTGTTGGCGATGATGCCCACCGGATAACCGTGCAGGTGGGCGAAGCCGGTGACCAGGGTGCTGCCGTAGCGCGGCTTGAACTCGTCGAACCGCGATCCGTCCACCAGCCGGGCGATCACTTCGCGCACGTCGAACGGTTTGCGGGTGTCGGCCGGGATCACGCCATACAGGTCCTGCGGCGGGAACAGCGGTTCCTGCGGCGGCTGCAGCGCCATCGCCGGCTCCGGCTTGCACCAGTTGAGCTGGGCGATGATCGCGCGGACCCGCGCCAGTGCCTGCAGGTCGTTGTCGGCCATGTGGTCGGCGACGCCGGAAAGGCGCGTATGCACGTCGGCACCGCCGAGGTCTTCGGCGCTGACCACTTCACCGGTCGCGGCCTTCACCAGCGGCGGGCCGCCGAGGAAGATGGTGCCCTGCTCGCGCACGATCACCGTTTCATCGCTCATCGCCGGCACGTAGGCGCCGCCAGCGGTGCAGCTGCCCATCACGCAGGCGATCTGCGGGATGCCCTGCGCGGACAGGTTGGCCTGGTTGTAGAAGATGCGGCCGAAGTGGTCGCGGTCCGGGAACACCTCGTCCTGCAGCGGCAGGAAGGCGCCGCCGGAGTCGACCAGGTAGATGCAGGGCAGGCGGTTCTGCTCGGCGATCTCCTGCGCGCGCAGGTGCTTCTTCACCGTCATCGGGTAGTACGTGCCGCCCTTGACCGTGGCATCGTTGGCCACGATCACGCATTCCACGCCGCTCACCCGGCCGATGCCGGCCACCACGCCGGCGCAGGGCACCGCGTCTTCATACATGCCGTGCGCCGCCAGGGGGGCGATTTCCAGGAAGGCGCTGCCGGCATCCAGCAGTGCATCGATGCGCTCACGCACCAGCAGCTTGCCGCGCGCGGTGTGCTTGCTGCGCGCCGCCTCGCTGCCGCCCAGTGCGGTGCGCGCCAGGGTGGCATGCAGGTCGTCGACCACCGCCTGCATGGCGCTGCGGTTGCTTTCAAAGGGTTCGCTGCCGGCGTGCAGCTGGGTGCTCAGAGTGCTCATGGAAGGCCCTTACAGCGTGCGCTGGAACAGTTCGCGACCGATCAGCATGCGGCGGATTTCCGAGGTGCCGGCGCCGATTTCATACAGCTTGGCATCGCGCCACAGGCGCCCGGTCGGGTATTCGTTGATGTAGCCGTTGCCGCCCAGGATCTGGATCGCCTGGCCGGTCAGCCAGGTGGCCTTCTCGGCCGCGTACAGGATGGCGCCAGCCGCGTCCTGGCGGGTGGTGCGGCCCTGGTCGCAGGCGCGCGCCACCGCATACACGTAGGCACGGCAGGCGCCGAGGCCGACGTACATGTCGGCGATCTTGGCCTGGATCAGCTGGAAACTGCCGATGGCTTCACCGAACTGGTGGCGCTCGTGCACATATGGCATCACCACGTCCATCGCCGCGGCCATCAGCCCCAGCGGGCCACCGGACAGCACCACGCGTTCGTAATCCAGCCCGGACATCAGCACGCGCACGCCGCTGCCTTCCTGGCCGAGCACGTTCTCCGCCGGCACTTCGCAGTCCTGGAACACCAGCTCACTGGTGGGCGAGGAGCGCATGCCGAGCTTGTCCAGCTTCTGCGCGGTGCTGAAACCCTTCATGCCTTTTTCCACGAGGAAGGCCGTGATGCCCTTGGCGCCGGCGTCCGGATCGGTCTTGGCATACACCACCAGCACGTCGGCATCCGGGCCGTTGGTGATCCACATCTTGTTGCCGTTGAGCACGTAGCGGTCGCCGCGCTTTTCCGCGCGCAGTTTCATCGACACCACGTCCGAGCCGGCACCGGGTTCGCTCATCGCCAGCGCACCGACCAGCTCGCCGCTGCACAGGCCAGGCAGGAAGCGCTGCTTCTGCGCTTGGGTGCCGTTCTTGCGCAGCTGGTTCACACACAGGTTGGAGTGCGCACCGTAGGACAGGCCGATGCCGCCGGAAGCACGCGAGACTTCTTCCATCGCCACCACGTGGGCCAGGTAGCCCATGCCGGTGCCGCCGTATTCCTCTTCCACGGTCATGCCGAGCAGGCCCTGCTCGCCCAGCTTGCGCCACAGCGCCAGCGGGAACTGGTTGGTTTCATCGGCATGGGCGGCCAACGGCGCGATTTCGGCGGCGGCGAACTGCGCCACGCTGTCGCGCAGCAGGTCGATGTCTTCGCCAAGGTCGAAATTCAGGGATGGAACATGCATGCGGGCGACTCCACGGACAGGCGACGGGTAGGGGCGCACCGGAGGGGAGCAGGCAGGACGCCTGCGCGGGCGATGGCCCAGACTAGCCCGGATCGGCTAAAAAGTGAACACAAGTTCAAAAAATGAATCTACAATCACGACATGGCCTACAAACGCTCCCCGCTGATGGAAGAACGGATGGCGGGAGCGCGCGAGCGGATCCTGCTGGCGGCCCGTGAACTGGTTGCGGCGGGCGGGTACCGCAACGCACCGGTGACCGCCGTGGCGGCCCAGGCGGGGGTGTCGACCGGGTTGATCTACCGCCACTTCCCGTCCAAGGCGGAACTGTTCGTGGAAGTGTTGAGCGCGGCGGTGGAGCACGAGGTGGAGATCCTGGAAGGCATCGCCGCCGGCAGCGAACCGGCACCGCAGCGGCTGCGGCTGGCGATCACCGCCTTCGTGCGGCGCGCGTTGGCCGGCCCGGGGCTGGCGCATGCCTTCATCGTCGAACCGGTGGACCCGGAAGTGGAAGCCGAACGCATGCGTGGGCGCAGGCGCTTCGGCGACGTGTTCCGTCGGCTGGTGGAAGACGGCATCGCCAGCGGCGCCTTCCCGGCGCAGGACGTGGACGTCACCGCGGCCTGCATCGTCGGTGCCTTCACCGAAGCACTGGTGGGCCCGACCGCGCCAAGCCGCCAGGCGCATCGCGACGAACACGCCCTGGCTGACTCGATCAGCGCGTTCTGCCTGCGCGCGGCAGGCGGCTGATCACCAGCGCCTTGCGGGGTGACACCAGCGCCTCGGTGGGTGACACCCGCGTCTTGGTGGGTGACGACCGTTGGTCGTCACAAGCCCGCAGCCGGCAGCGCCCAGCCACGCTCGGCGAGCACAGCGGCATGGCCACCGCTCCCCATGCTGCACTGCGCTGTTGTCCACGGCGAAGCCCGTTCTATACTCGGCCGGCAGGCTCATACGCTCAGCCGTGGTCCATCGACTATCAGCCAGGGGTAACGAAGAGTGCGGAATCATGATCTTGAGTTCCTGAAACGCTTTTCCATGGTCATCGGCCTGCTGGCCCTGATCACCCTGGGGTTGATCTTCCTGGCGGCCTGGTTGCACACGCGGATTCCCGCCGAGGTATCGCCCACGGCCGCGCTGCGTACCGGCCAGCGCATCGCCCCGGCCGGTGCGGTCTACGCCGGCAGCACAGGCGCGGCGGCGCAGGCCGCGGCCCAGGCGGCCGCGCTGGCAAAGGCCGCCTCGCAGGTGGCCTACGGCGGCACCACCGACGGCAAAGTGATCTACGACAACCTGTGCACCGCCTGCCACACCACCGGTGTCGGCCTGGCCCCCACGCTGGATCATTCGCACTGGGATGCGCGCATCGCGCAGGGCAAGGAAACCCTCTACAAGCACGCCATCGAGGGCTACACCGGCCCGGACGGCGGCATCATGCCGCCCAAGGGCGGCAACCCCGCACTGACCGAAGCGCAGATGCACGCCACGGTCGACTGGATGATCGGCAACCTGAAGTAAGACAGGGGTCAGCGTCTGGGGTCTTTGCCGGTTGCGGCCACCGGCGGCAAGACGCATCAGGCTTTCATGTTTTGTGGTTACAGTGGCGACATTCCCCTTCCGTTGCCGCTGTAACTGTCTGGAGCCGTTGTCGATGCGCCGTTGCCTGCTTGCCTTTGCCGTGGCCTTGTCCGTTTCCCCCGCCTTTGCGCAGCCGCAGCCGCAGACCGCGCCGCAGGCGATGCCGGGCCAGTTGGCCAGCCCGCAGGGCGCCACCCTCACCCTGGCCCGTGCGCCAACGGACTGGCGCGCGCTGGATGGCAAGTACGTCCGCATCGCCGCCCCGCTCACCCTCGCCGGCACCGACGGCCTGGAGCGTTTCGGCCAGCTCACCGTGGCCTTCGAAGGCCGCCTGTGGCAACCCACCGAAGTGGCCGTGCCGGGCAGCGCTGGCTACAGCCAGGTGATGGCCGACAACCAGCGCCGACGCCTGCTGCTGGATGATGGCAGCGATGCGCGCGACCCGCAGCAGGTGCCCTACCTGGCCAGCGACGCGGTGCTGCGCACCGGCATGCAGCTGCGGGGCGTGGAAGGCCGCGTACGCGTGGACGCCGAGGGGCGACCGAGCCTGCAGCTGGGCCGCGCGCTGGACCTGCCTGCGCTGCAGCGTCCGGCGGTGCCGCAGGTGCTGGGTTCGTTGAAGGTGGCCGCGTTCAACCTGGAAAACTTCTTCAACGGCGACGGCAAGGGCGGCGGCTTCCCCACCCTGCGCGGGGCCAGGACGCTGGACGAACACCACGCGCAGCTGAACAAGTTGATCGCCACCATCGGCCCGCTGGATGCGGACGTGGCGGCGCTGATGGAGCTGGAGAACGATGGCTATGGGCCACAGTCGGCCATCGCCACGCTGGTCGATGCGATCAATGCCGCCCCCGGCAGCCACGCGGACTGGCGCTTCGTCAATGCCGGCAAGGGCCCGGGCGAGAACCCGATCCGGGTCGGCATCATCTACCGCGCCAGCCGGCTGACCGCGCTCGGCACGCCGGCCACGCTGGAGGGCGGTACCTTCGTCGAACACAGCCGGGTGCCGCTGGCGCAGGCCTTCCAGGCCAAGGGCGGTGCGCCCTTCATGGTGGTCGCCAACCATTTCAAATCGAAGGGCTGCCGCGATGCCAGCGGCGCCGATGCCGACCAGAACGACGGCCAGGGCTGCTGGAACGCCACGCGGGTCGCCTCGGCGCAGCAGTTGAACGCCTGGATGCAGGGCGACCCGACCGGTACCGGCGCCCGCGATGCGGTACTGCTGGGCGACTTCAACGCATACGCGATGGAAGACCCGATCCGCGCGCTGCGCAGCGCCGGCTGGCAGGACGCCTTCGCGGTGGCCAAGGTCGAGCGTCCCTACAGCTACGTCTACAACGGCTACAGCGGACGGCTGGACCACGCGCTGCTCAATGCCGGCATGGCCCGTCGCCTGGCCGGTGCGGCCGAATGGCACAGCAACGCCGACGAAATGGACGCCAGCGGCTACCAGCAGCGCAACGTCGAGGGTCCGTGGCGCAGTTCCGACCACGATCCGCTGCTGCTTGGCTTCGATCGCTGAGGCGTCGCCGGGAATGACCGGGCGACGTCCCGCGCCAGGCGGTCAACGCCAGTAATAGCGCTCGATCCGGAACGTGGCCCGGCAGCCATTGGAGACCCAGATAGCGCCCTGGTCCTGTCCCCAATCGCGGCCCTGCACGCAGGGCGAGCGCGATTGCTGCTGTACCAGGTGCACGCTGTCCTTGTGGGACAACTGGACCTCGCAGCGGACGTAGCGGTGGTCTTTGCTGCCGCAGTTGACCAGTTGCGAGGAGCGGTCGGCCGGCGGGGCGATCTGGACGGTTTCCGCGTAGGGGTTGTAATCGTAAGGCGGCGCGACGACGGGACGCGCGGGCCGTGTTTCAGCATACGGGTTGTAGGGCGGCGGCGGCGCGTACTCCACGGTCGTGGACGGGTCCAGCGGGTAGGCCGGTATTGTGTCGGCGTACTGCGCGTAGCCGGCTGTGCTGCAGCCTGTCAAAAGGGCGCACGCCAGACCGACGGAATGCCACGGCTTGTTCTGATGTTTCATGCCAATGCCTTCGGATAGATCAGGACATCTGCACTGTAGGGATCGGTCCGCAGCCAGTGGCGCCACGACTGCGAACCCGGTCGCAACATCAAATTTATCTATGGACTTCTTGGTCCATTGGTGCCTCAACCTATTTACGTGGCGCTGACGTCACCCCCGCGCGATCAGGCCTATCGCCAGCACCGCCAGTGCCAGCCCACACCGGTTCCACCTGCTGGTGCGTTCGCCGAAGCCGAACACGCCGACCAGCGCGCCCAGTACCACTACGCCGATGTTCATGCCGGCGAACACCGTGGCGGGGCTGTCGGGCAGGGCCTGGTGCGCATGCACGTAGAACAGGATGTTGCCGCCGTTGAGCAAGCCGAGCAGGGCACCGGCGCCGAGGTTGCGCCACGCCAGCCGGCTGCGGCGCCGGGCATGGCGCCATAGCTGCAGGGCCAGCATCAACAGGAAGGCCAGGCTGAAACACACCAGCAAGGCAGCCATCGACGGGGTGCCGGACAGCGCGACCTTCTTCAGCAGGATGTCCACCGCTGCGAAGCCGACCCATACGCCGAGCAGCCAGCGCCAGCCTGCCGGCGCGGCGTCCACTTCCGGTCCGCGCGGCCGCACGCTGATGGCCAGCATCGCCACCAGGCCCAGGCCCAGCCCTGCCAGCTTCCACGGCGTGGCGGTCTGGCCGAAGAACGCGAACGCCGCCAGCAGCGATAGCAGCAGCGACAACCGCTGCGCCACGTCGCTGCGCACGATGCCGGCCACCGCCACCGCGCGACCGAGCACCAGGAAGATCGCAGGCAGGATCACCGCCAGCGCCAGCAGGGCCGCCCACGGCGCTTGGCTGGAGTGCAGCGAGGCCATGGGCGGGCGCAGCACCAGGCCGGTCATCGCCGCGGCCACCAGGTAATTCCAGGTGACCATCTGGCTGACATCCAGTTGCCGCCGCTGTGCCAGCTTCAGCAGCACCGACACCAGAACGCTGCAGATCACCGCGAAGACGAGGAAGTACATGGGGGCCGGGAGCAGGGGACGGGTGGGGGACGCTATCATGTTGCCATGCGCAATCCTCCTTTCCCCCCGCAGTCGGACACCCTCGTGCTTGCCGGACCGGTTGGTCCGCTGGACGTCGCCGTTGATCTGCCCAAGCCGGAGGTGCCGGCCCAGCCGGTGACCGCCATCGTCTGCCACCCGCTGTCCACCGAAGGCGGCACGATGCACAACAAGGTGGTCACCATGGCCGCCAACACGCTGCGCGACCTCGGCGTGACCACCGTGCGCTTCAACTTCCGCAGCGTCGGCGAATCGGCCGGCAGCTTCGACCACGGCAACGGCGAACAGGACGACCTGAAGGCCGTGGTGGCGTGGGTGCGCGAACAGCGCCCGGATCACCAGCTGTGGCTGGTGGGCTTCAGTTTCGGTGCCTTCGTTTCCTTGAAGGTCACTGCGGACGTGCAGCCGCAGGCGTTGGTATCGATCGCCCCGCCGGCCGGGCGCTGGGACTTCGGTGGCATCCAGCCGCCGGCACAGTGGCTGGTGATCCAGGGCGAGCAGGACGAGATCGTCGATCCGCAGGCGGTGTACGACTGGCTGGACAGCGTGGACGCGCCGCATGAGCTGGTGCGCATGCCCGACACCAGCCATTTCTTCCATCGCAAGCTGATCGACCTGCGTGGAGCGATCACCCACGGGGTGAAGCGCTGGCTGCCGCTGCAAGCGGACCCGGCGGCATGAGCGAGGCGGTGATGACCCCTTCGCGGCGCTATGCCGAAGGCGTGGCGCGCGGCGAATGGCAGGATGACCCGGCCCAGCACGCCGCGCTGGCCGAACTGGACCGCATCCACCTGGCGCTGCTGGAAGATGCTGACGACGGCTGGCTGGACCGGTTGTCGTCGTTCTTCAAGAAGCCCGAAGCGGTCAAGGGCCTGTATTTCTGGGGCGGCGTCGGTCGCGGCAAGACTTTCCTGGTGGACCTGTTCTACGACGGGCTGCCGATCCAGCAGAAGTACCGCACGCACTTCCACCGTTTCATGCGCGGCATCCACGAACGCCTGCGCGAGCACCAGGGGCAGAGCGATCCACTGGCGAAGATCGCACAGGAGTGGCGCAGCAAGCTGCGCGTGCTGGTGCTGGACGAATTCTTCGTCACCGACATCGGCGATGCGATGCTGCTGGCGCGCCTGCTGGAGCGCCTGTTCGCCGAGGGCGTGACCCTGGTGACCACCTCCAACACGGCGGTGGAAAACCTGTACCTCAACGGCCTGCAGCGCGACAGCTTCCTGCCGGCCATCGACCTGCTGCAGCGTTACTGCGTGGAACTGTACGCCGAAGGCACCGAGGACTACCGCATGCGCGCGCTCACGCGTTCGCCGGTGTACCGCGCGCCGCTGGCGGCCGACAGCGATGACTGGCTGGCCAGCCGCTGGGCCGACCTCAGCGGTGGACAGCCGGCGAAGGCCGGCAACATCGAGATCGAAGGCCGCAAGATCCCGGTGCGCGGGCGCGGCAAGAGCATCGCCTGGTTCGATTTCCCGGCGCTGTGCGAAGGCCCGCGCGGGCCCTCGGATTACATCGAGATCGCGCAGGAGTTCAACACCGTGCTGCTGGGCGGCATCCCCGTCTTCGACCGCAACAACGAAGACGCCGCACGGCGCTTCGTCAACCTGATCGACGAACTGTACGACCGCCACGTCAACCTGGTCTGCACCGCCAGCACCTCGCCGGTCGAACTGTATACCGGCAACCGCCTGCAGGGCGCCTTCGAGCGCACCGCCTCGCGCCTGATCGAAATGCAGAGCGCGGAGTACCTGGGTACCGCGCACAAAGCCTGAGTCCCCCGCCACCCGGCCTCCCCAGCCAGCTTCGTGCACGCTGCGTGAGGGTCACTGTTGCGTTGATCGCGACCCGCTGTCACGCCAGAATCGTGCCCTGCGGCCTTGACTGCGCACCCGTTTCTGGCGGGTGCCGCCGCGGCCGGGCGGGGTCGAAAGCGCTGATCCTTGCGCTGCAAGGGATTAGGAGAAATCCCTACATTTGGCGTTGACGGACCCCCTTACCCCCACTATCTTGTGGCCGTCGGTGTCTTCGACCACAAGTCGAGGGCACGGACGGGAAGCCTGGACCCCTGCCCGCAGGGAGTCCGGCACTGCCCCGCAACGGTACTTTCGGGAGCCTTTCCGTCTTGCCGACAGCCGCATGTGCACATGTGCGGCACTGGCTGCGTGATCTCTGATCGGATGACAGGTTTTGCAGGGTGCGGTGTGCGGGCTTTCCGTCGCTGTCGCGCCTTGTGCGACGCCCTTCTTTCATCCTTGGATTGATCCGCACCGGGACGTGCCTGCCCAGGCGCGCCGTGCATCCCATCTCACGCCCAGAGGACCACCGCCGTGACCACCGAAAACAGCGCCACCATCGACAAGGAAAGCGAGTTCCTGCTTACGTCGCCGCCGACTGCCAACACCATGAGTGTGACCAAGCGCAACGGTACGACCGAGCTGGTGGACCTGAACAAGATCGTCCGCGCGGTGCAGCGTTCCTCCGAAGGCCTGCATTCGGTCGATCCGATGCGCGTGGCCACCCGCACCATCTCCGGCCTGTACAACGGCGCCACCACGCAGGAGCTGGATGAGCTGTCCATCCGCACCTCCGCCCTGCTGATCGGTGAAGAGCCCGAGTACGGCCGCCTGGCCGCGCGCCTGCTGGCCAACTTCATCGCCAAGGAAGTGTCCAACCAGGAGATCCACGCGTTCTCGCAGTCGGTCGGCCGTGGCCACGAAGTGGGCCTGATCAACGACCGCCTGCTGGGCTTCGTGCAGATCAACGCACGCAAGCTCAACGATGCGATCGATCCGACGCTGGACCTGAACTTCGATTACTTCGGCCTGCGTACCCTGTACGACCGCTACCTGCTGCGCCATCCGCACACCCGCAAGGTGATCGAGACCCCGCAGCAGTTCTTCCTGCGCATCGCCAGCGCGCTGAGCGAAGACGTGGCCGAGACCCTGGCGCTGTACAAGCGCATGGGCAACCTGGATTACCTGCCGTCCTCGCCGACGCTGTTCAACTCGGGTACCACCCACGAGCAGCTGTCGTCCTGCTTCCTGCTGGATTCGCCGCAGGATTCGCTGGAATCCATCTACTCCAAGTACGGCGACATCGCCCAGCTGTCCAAGTTCAGCGGCGGTATCGGCGTCAGCTACACCCGCGTGCGTTCGCGTGGCTCGCTGATCAAGTCCACCAACGGCCATTCCAACGGCATCGTGCCGTGGCTGAAGACCATGGATTCCTCGGTGGCCGCGGTGAACCAGGGTGGCAAGCGCAAGGGCGCGGCCTGTGTGTACCTGGAAAGCTGGCACGCCGACATCGAGGACTTCCTCGAGCTGCGTGACAACACCGGTGACGAATCGCGCCGTGCGCACAACCTGAACCTGGCCAACTGGATCCCGGACCTGTTCATGAAGCGCGTCGAGGCCGACCAGGAATGGTCGCTGTTCGATCCGCGCGTGGTCCCCGAATTCACCGACCTGTTCGGCGACGCCTTCGAAGCGGCGTACCTGCAGGCCGAAGCGCAGGGCAAGGCCAACCGCACCATCTCCGCACGCAAGCTGTACTCGCGGATGATGCGCACCCTGGCCGAGACCGGCAACGGCTGGATGACCTTCAAGGACAAGTGCAACCGCGCCAGCAACCAGACCCTGCGTCCGGGCAACGTGATCCACCTGTCCAACCTGTGCACCGAAATCCTGGAAGTCACCTCGGCCGAAGAGACCGCGGTGTGCAACCTGGGCTCGATCAACCTGGGCAACCATTTCGACGGCCACGGCGAGTTCGATTTCGACAAGCTGGCCGACACCGTGCGCCTGGCGATCCGCCAGCTGGACCGCGTGATCGACCTGAACTTCTACCCGATCGAATCGGCACGCCGCGGCAACCTGCGCTGGCGTCCGGTCGGCCTGGGCTGCATGGGCCTGCAGGACGTGTTCTTCCGCAAGCGCCTGGCCTTCGACAGTGCCGAAGCCCGCGCGCTGTCGAAGAAGATCGCCGAGACCATCTACTTCCACGCGCTGGAAACCTCGGTCGAACTGGCCCAGGAACGTGGCAAGCACCCGTCCTTCGCCGACACCCGTGCGGCCAGCGGCGAGCTGCAGTTCGATGCCTGGAACGTGGTGCCGGAAGACACTGCGCGCTGGGACGCCCTGCGTGAGCGGATCAAGGAACACGGCCTGCGCAACTCGCTGATGATCGCGATCGCCCCGACCGCCACCATCGCCTCCATCGCCGGCTGCTACGAGTGCGTGGAACCGCAGGTGTCCAACCTGTTCAAGCGCGAGACGCTGTCCGGCGATTTCCTGCAGATCAACCGTTACCTGGTGACCGAGCTGAAGAAGCTGGGCCACTGGACGCCGGAAATGCGCGATGCGATCAAGCTGGCCGACGGTTCCATCCAGGGCATCGCCCAGATCCCGGAAACGCTGCGCCACGTGTACCGCACCGCATGGGAACTGCCGATGCGTTCGCTGATCGACATGGCCGCCGACCGCGGTGCCTTCATCGACCAGTCCGCCTCGCTCAACCTGTTCATGGAAAGCCCGAACATCGGCGCGATGTCGTCCATGTACATGTACGCCTGGAAGCAGGGCATCAAGACCACCTATTACCTGCGTTCGCGTCCGGCCACCAAGATCGCCAAGACCACCGTCAGCAGCCACGTGGCCGCCGTCGATCCGGTCGATGCCATCGCCTGCTCGCTGGAAAATCCGGAAAGCTGCGAGGCGTGCCAGTAATCGGCACGCTCCGTCACATCATCGTAGAAGCGGTAGCGCCGAGCCATGCTCGGCGTTGTCGCCGTGAAACAAGGAATCACCATGGCCGATAAACCCAACCAGATGCTGCTCGACCCAGGTTTCGAACTGACCCTGCGTCCGATGCGCTACTCGCAGTTCTACGAGATGTACCGGAACGCGATCAAGAACACCTGGACGGTGGAAGAGATCAACTTCCAGATCGACATCAGCGACCTGCATTCGAAGATGTCGCCGGCCGATCGCCACCTGATCCACCGTCTGGTCGCGTTCTTCGCCACCGGCGATTCGATCGTGTCCAACAACCTGGTGCTGAACCTGTACCAGCACCTCAATGCGCCCGAAGCGCGCATGTACCTGTCGCGCCAGCTGTACGAAGAAGCGCTGCACGTGCAGTTCTACCTGACCCTGCTGGACAACTACCTGCCGGATCCGGACGAGCGCGTCAAAGCCTTCGCCGCGGTGGAGAACATCGATTCGATCAAGAAGAAGGCCGACTTCTGCTTCAAGTGGATCGATTCCATCCAGGACCTGCGCCGGATCGAAACGCGCGACCAGCGCCGCCAGTTCCTGCTCAACCAGATCTGCTTCGCCGCCTGCATCGAAGGCCTGTTCTTCTTCGCCGCGTTCGCCTACGTGTACTACTTCCGTTCGCGTGGCCTGCTCAACGGCCTGGCGTCGGGCACCAACTGGGTGTTCCGCGATGAAAGCGCGCACATGGAGTTCGCCTTCGAGTGCGTGGACGTGATCCGCGAAGAAGAGCCGGACCTGTTCGACGATGCGATGAAGCAGCAGGTGTATGACATGCTGGCCGAAGCGATCGAGTGCGAAGTGCAGTTCGCCGAAGACGTGCTGTCCGGTGGCGTGGCGGGTATTTCCACCCGCGACATGCGCCAGTACCTGCAGCACTGCGCCGACAACCATTTCCACCGCCTGGGCATGGAAAAGAAGTACAACGTGCGCAACCCGCTGTCCTTCATGGAACTGCAGGACGTGCAGGAGCTGACCAACTTCTTCGAACGCCGTTCTTCGGCTTACCAGGTCGGCGTGAAGGGCGAAGTCGCCTTCGACATGAACTTCTGATCGGTAACGCCTAACCGTGGTGGCGCCGAGCCATGCTCGGCCCGCGAAGCGGGGGTAGTGACGGCCGCTGGCCCTCAACCACACCCGTCAACGCGCGACACTGAACTGAAAAAGGGACGGATGCGACATAATCGCTCCGTCCCTTTCTCATGCCGGTACCCCCATGACCGACCAGCCCGACACCGTGCCGCCCATCGAAGTGCGCATGGCGGAGATCGTCTTCCCCAACCACACCAACCACATGGGTACCCTGTTCGGTGGCCAGGCGCTGGCATGGATGGACAAGGCTGCATTCCTGGCCGCCGCGCGCTACTCGCGCCGCACCGTGGTCACCGCGCGCAGCGACCAGGTCGATTTCAAGCTGCCGATCCGCATCGGCCAGATGGTCGAAACCATCGGCCGTATCGTGGAAGTTGGCCGCAGTTCGATGAAAGTGCAGGTGGAACTGATAGCCGAGGACCTGCACAACGGCGAGCGCAAGCTGTGCACCCGCGGCCACTTCGTGATGATCGCGCTGGATGACGAAGGCCATCCCACTGCGGTCCCGGCATTGCCTGAAGCCGCGCCGGACGCCTGAGCCGGCGCTTGCACGGGGGCCGGGCTGCCCCCATCTGAGCGGGTATGAGCCAGCCGCTGACCGATTTCATCACGCGCGCCCGCCGCCTGTTCGTGCTGACCGGCGCCGGTTGCAGCACCGCCTCGGGTATTCCGGATTACCGCGATACCGACGGTCAGTGGAAACGCACCCCGCCGGTGACCTACCAGGCCTTCATGGCCGAACCGGCCACCCGCCAGCGCTACTGGGCGCGCAGCCTGGTCGGCTGGCCGCGCTTCGGCCACGCCGTGCCCAATGGCACCCATCACGCGCTGGCCGCGCTGGAAGCCAGCGGCAAGCTGGAAGTGCTGCTGACCCAGAACGTGGACGTGCTGCACCAGCGTGCCGGCAGTGCCAACGTGATCGACCTGCACGGCCGGCTGGACCGCGTGCGTTGCATGGGCTGCGAACAGCGCAGCGGCCGCGAGGAGCTGCAGCAGCGCCTGATGGCGGCCAACCCGGGCTGGGATGCGCTGGAAGCGGGCATCGCACCGGATGGCGATGCCGACCTGGAGACCGATTTCTCCGCCTTCAACGTGCCGGACTGCCTGCACTGCGGTGGCCTGCTGAAACCGGACGTGGTGTTCTTCGGTGAGAACGTTCCGCGCGAACGTGTCGCGGCCGTGCATGACCACCTGCAGCGCGCCGATGCGGTGCTGGTGGTGGGCTCATCGCTGATGGTCTATTCCGGCTTCCGCTTCGTGCAGGCCGCCGCCAAGGCCGGGCTGCCGGTGGCCGCACTGAACCGGGGCCGCACCCGTGCCGATGAACTGCTCGCCTTCAAGGACGAGCGCGACTGCGCCGAAGCGCTGGCGCCATGGCTCGGCGCTACCAGCATGATCCTGTGATCCAACACAGCGCTTGATCTCCAACCCCATCGGCGCTGCAATAGTCCCCTGTCTTTTTCCCCCTGCGAATCCCCACGTGAGCCAGCTGCTGTCGCCCGTCACTTTCGGGCCCCTGACCCTGCCCAACCGCATCGTGATCGCGCCGATGTGCCAGTACTCCGCCGAAAATGGCCAGGCCACCGATTGGCACACCATCCACCTGGGCAACCTGTCCCAGTCCGGCGCCGGCCTGCTGATCCTGGAAGCCACCGCCGTCGAGCCGCGCGGCCGCATCAGCCATGCCGACCTGGGGCTGTGGGACGACGCCACCGAAGCCGCGCTGGACAAGGTGCTGCAGACGGTGCGCCGCTGGTCGACGATGCCGATCGGCATCCAGCTTGGCCACGCCGGTCGCAAGGCATCGGTGTCGCGTCCGTGGGAAGGCGGCAAGCAGATTCCCGCCGATGACGACAATGGCTGGACGCCGGTCGCGCCATCCCCGCGCCCGTTCCACGCCGGCAATCCGGCCCCGCACGAACTGACCGAAGCGGAGATCGCCGGCATCGTCGAAGCCTTCGCCGAAAGCGCACGCCGCGCCGAGCGCCTGGGCATCCAGTTGATCGAACTGCACGCCGCGCACGGTTACCTGCTGCACCAGTTCCTGTCGCCGCTGAGCAACCAGCGCACCGATGGCTACGGCGGTCCGTTGCCGAACCGCATGCGCCTGCTGATCGAGGTGTACGACGCAGTGCGTGCGGCGGTATCGCCGTCGATCGCCGTGGGCGTGCGCATTTCGGCCAGTGACTGGGTCGCGGGCGGCTGGGACATCACCCAGACCGAGACCGTGGCGATGATCCTGGAGTCGCGCGGCTGCAACTTCCTGCATGTTTCCAGCGGCGGCCTGGACGAACGCCAGAAGATCGAGATCGGCCCCGGCTACCAGGTGCCGTTCGCCGCGGCGATCAAGGCCAAGGGCCGCATGCCGGTGATCGCCGTGGGCCTGATCACCGAGCCCGACCAGGCCGAATCGATCCTGCGCCACAACCATGCCGATGCCATCGCCCTGGCACGCGGCATCCTGTACGACCCGCGCTGGCCGTGGCACGCCGCCGCCGCACTCGGCGACAGCGTGGTGCCGGCCCCGCAGTACCTGCGCTGCGAACCGCGCGAAGCCCGCGGCGTCTTCGAAACGCGCTGACCCGGTAGTGACGGCCGCTGGCCGTCATGCTCGCGCCTTGGCTCCTGGTAGGTGACGACCGTTGGTCGTCACGCCGTGGCCCCGGTAGTGACGGCCGCTGGCCGTCATGCCCGTGCCCTGGCGCTTGGTAGGTGACGACCGTTGGTCGTCACGCCGTGGCCCCGGTAGTGACGGCCGCTGGCCGTCATGCTCGCGCCCTGGCGCTTGGTAGGTGACGACCGTTGGTCGTCACGCTCCAGCCGGAAAAACACAGATTCCCTCATGGACGCGATCAGCCCCGGCTGCGCACGATAGTCCCGCTGGTGCCCGTTGGCCCAGCCGGGATAGCAGTCCCGAACTTGATTCAACCATCTGGCTCTGTTGTTGTCCTCTGGGCACGGCGGAGAATGCACCGTGTTGCCAGCTCCATGGCGGACGGTGTGTGGGGATCCTCGATCCGCCGGCCCAGTTTGATGGTTGAGTCAGCCGGCACTGCTACCCGCACCGTCCGCCACCTTGCGCTCCCGCGCAGGTGGCCTTCCACGCTGCGAGGTCACCGATGCTCGACAACGCCCAGACCGATCCCACGCCGTCCTCCACCCCGCCCGATGCCGCAGGGAACACGGCGCACAAGACCACCTTCGAATTGCTCGAACTCGCTGCGCGCTTCCGTCACCCGGCTGCCGTTGCCGCCCTGCTGGAAGCCTGCATCATCGAAAGCGACGGTGACGCGCAGATCATCGCCCGCACGCTGGCGGCCATCGTGCACGCACAAGGCGTGCGTGATTTCTCGCAACGAAGCGGCGTATCGTGCCGCCAGCTGCGACGCGAGCTGACCGGCCGGCGCCCGGCCCAGTTCGCCACCGTGCTGCAGGTGACGCGTACGTTGGGCCTCAGCCTGCACCTGACCGCGACCAGTAGGGACGGCCGCTGACCGTCCGCCCGTTGACCGTCACCCCGCCGGCACCTGCCATGCCACCGGCAAGCCCGCCTGCAGGTGCTCGAACAGCACACGGATGCGTGCGGTGAAATCGCGCCGGTCGCTCAGGCAGAAGAACATCTCCATCGGCTCCGGCCGCCACGCCGGATCATCGCCCAGCACGGCCTGCAGGCGACCGTCGCGCAGATAGGGTTCGGCGACGAACGCGGCCAGCCGGGTGATGCCGCCGCCGGCCGCGGCCAGTTCGGCCAAGGCATCGATGTCGTCGCAGATCATCCCCGGCTGCATCGTCGCCTCGACGCGGCCCTGTTCGCCCACCAGCCCCCACCGCAGCGGACGGCCGTCGGCGGGGAAGCGGAACAGCAGCGCGCGGTGATCGGCGAGCTGCTCCGGTGAGGTCGGGGTGCCGGCCCGTTCCAGATAGGAAGGAGCGGCGCAGAAAACGAACGGGATGCGCGCCAGCGGGCGTGCCACCAGCCCATCCTGCAGCTGTGCACCGATGCGGATGCTCACGTCCACCGACTCTTCGGCGTGGCGCACGGCGCGGTCGGACAGGCGCAGTTCCAGCTGCAGCTGCGGATACCGGCGTTGCAGGGCGGGCAGCATCGGCGCCAGCACGTGGCGCCCGAACGCGCGGCTGCAGCCGATGCGCAGCGGGCCGACCGGTTCGATGTCGCCGCTGCTGATCGCCGCCTGCGCACCGGCCAGGTCCGCTTCGATGTGCTGCACCTTGGCCAGGTACAGCGCGCCCGCTTCGCTGAGTGACAGCGAACGGGTGCTGCGGTTGAACAGGCGCACCCCCAGGTGGGCCTCCAGCCGGCTGATGTTCTGGCCGACCGCGGTGGCGCTGATGCCGAGTGCGCGCGCCGCGCCGGCGATGCTGCCGGCTTCGGCGGTGCGGGTGAAGGTGCGGATGAGCTGTAACAGGTTCATGACCGCACAGCCTGCCACGGCCGGGGGCAAAGTTCTGCTTCGGACTGCCCCAAGCACGCAGGGGCTGCAGCGGCGCTGCGCGTCGGGCATGCTGGGAGGCTGTTCCTGCACGGCCCCCTCCATGTCCGATTCCACTGCGTTGCCGGCCCGCCGCGGGCTGAAGTTCGGCCATCGCGCCACGCCCTATGTGTTCGCCTTTTTCATGGCCGGCATCATGGCGATGCTGATGTGCCTGGTGATCACCGCGGCCCATGCCGGGGTGGACGCGGCCTACCTGGGCCGCGTACTGGAGGCCTATCTGCTGGCGATGCCGGTGGCGTTCTGCTGCGTGCTGGTGGTGCGCCCGCTGGTGCTGCGGCTGGTAGCGCTGACGGTGCATCCGCCGGAGCGCAACCGGTAGCGCCGAGCCACGGCCGGCGAGCGCAGCGGAGGGCAGAAGCGTGACGACCAACGGTCGTCACCCACCGACGGCAGAGGCGTGACGGCCAGCGGCCGTCACTACCGATCAATGCAGTTGCATCTGAGAGCATTTATTCCGCAGCGCAGCAGGCTGCCCTAGACTTGGCTGGATGCGACCCGACTCCATCCTCACCCTGTCCTGCCCGGACCGCACCGGTATCGTCTACCGCGTGTCCGGCCTGTTGTATGACCATGGCTGCAACATCCTCGACGCCCAGCAGTTCGGCGACGAGGAGAGCGGGCGCTTCTTCCTGCGCGTGCATTTCGACCGCGATGTTGGGCTGCCGCTGGATACCGTCCAGGCCTCCATGCGGGCGCTGGCAAGCGACTTCGGCATGGACTGGCAACTGCACGACGGCCGCCGCCGCGCGCGCCTGCTGGTGCTGGTGAGCAAGCAGGGTCACTGCCTCAACGACCTGCTGTTCCGCGCCCACAGTGGCCAGTTGAAGGTGGACATCGCCGCGGTGGCTTCCAACCACGCCGACTTCGCGCCGCTGGCGGCGTCCTATGGCATTCCCTTCCACCACCTGCCGGTGAGCGCGGACACGCGCGAGGTGCAGGAACGCCAGATCATCGACCTGGTCGAGCGCGAGAAGATCGACCTGGTGGTGCTGGCGCGCTACATGCAGATCCTTTCGCCGACGCTGTGCCGCGCACTGGCGGGCCGTGCGATCAACATCCACCACAGCTTCCTGCCCAGCTTCAAAGGGGCGCAGCCGTATCACCAGGCGCACGCACGCGGGGTCAAGATCATCGGTGCCACCGCGCACTACGTGACCGAAGACCTGGACGAGGGGCCGATCATCGAACAGGACGTGGCCCGCGTGGACCATGCGATGACCCCGCGCGATCTGGTGCGGCTGGGCAGCGATACCGAATCGCAGGTGCTGGCGCGTGCAGTGCGCCGACACGTGGAGCACCGCATCCTGCTCAACGGGCACCGCACGGTGGTGTTCCGGTAGCGCCGGCGCGATCAGCGCAGCGCGTTGTGTGGCGGGCATTACGATGCCGGATGGAATCCGCCGGGCACGGCTCGGCGCTACCGGGCGCTGCCGGCGCGATCAGAGCAGGGCGATGCCGGCCGTTGCCAGGGCCTGCCGCGTGGCGTCGTCGTTGTCGGCGCTGACCGGTCGGGTCAGGTCCCAGTGGAAGCCCACGGCGAAGCCGGCACTGGCTGCATCCTGCGCGGTCCACAGCACGCAGTAGTCGCGCGCCAGCCCGCACACATGCACTTCGCTGATGCCGCGTTCGCGCAGCCAGCCGGCCAGTCCGGTTGCCGGGCGTGAACCTTCCGGGCCGTGGTTTTCGCGGAACGCGCTGTACGAATCCACCAAGGGGCGGGTGCCTTTGCGCAGCACCAGGTCGGCCGCATTCCAGTCCACGCCGGGATGCAGCACGGCGCCGGCCGACCCCTGCACGCAGTGGTCGGGCCACAGGGTCTGCGGATGGCCGTGCAGCTGGATCTGCGCGAACGGCTGCTGGCCGGCGTAGTGGCTGGCGAAGGACGCATGGTTGGCCGGGTGCCAGTCCTGGGTGGCGACCACGGTGCGGTACCGGCGCTGGGCCAGCAACGCCGCGATCGGTGCGACCACGGCATCGCCATCGGCGCAGGCCAACGCGCCGCCGGGCATGAAGTCCGGTTGCAGGTCCACCACGATCAGGGCCACGTGGGCGGGCAGGGGCGTCATGGGAAAATCCGTGCAGGGGAGCACGCAGCGTACCGGGGTACAGGGCACAGCGTCGAGGGCGGCAGCAGCGCGCCGCCGCCCTCGTTCGTGGTCAGGCCACGCTGGCCTCGGCGTGCTCGGCACGCAGTTCGGCTGCGGCCGCCACCAGTGCCTGCAGTGCCGCGCGGGTCTCCGGCCAGCCACGAGTCTTCAGGCCGCAGTCCGGGTTCACCCACAGCTGTTCCGGCTTCAGCACCGCCAGTGCCTTGCGCAGCAGGTCGACCATCTCCACCTTGTCCGGCACGCGCGGGGAATGGATGTCATACACGCCCGGGCCGATCTCGTTGGGGTAGTTGAAGCGCACGAAGGCATCCAGCAGCTCCATCCGCGAACGCGAGGTCTCGATCGAAATGACGTCGGCATCCATCGCCGCCACCGAGTGGATGATGTCGTTGAACTCCGAATAACACATGTGCGTATGGATCTGCGTCGCATCGCGCACCCCGCTGGTGCTGATCCGGAACGATTCCACCGCCCAGTCCAGGTAGCTGCGCCATTGCGCGCGGCGCAGCGGCAGGCCTTCGCGGATCGCCGGTTCGTCGACCTGGATCACGCCGATGCCGGCGGCCTCCAGGTCATTCACCTCATCGCGCAGCGCCAGGGCGATCTGCCGGCAGGTGGCATCGCGTTCCTGGTCGTCGCGCACGAACGACCACTGCAGCACCGTCACCGGGCCGGTCAGCATGCCCTTCATCGGCTTGCGGGTGAGCGACTGTGCATACTGCGACCAGCGCACCGTCATCGGCCGTGGACGGCTGACATCGCCGAAGATCACCGGCGGCTTCACGCAGCGCGAGCCGTAGCTCTGCACCCAGCCATTGCCGGTGAAGGCGAAGCCTTCCAGCTGCTCGCCGAAGTATTCCACCATGTCGTTGCGCTCGAACTCACCGTGCACCAGCACGTCCAGTCCCAGTTCTTCCTGCACGCGAACGCAGTGCGCGGTCTGCTGCTCCAGGAAAGCCTCGTAATCGCCCAGCGACAGCTTGCCGGACTTGTGCCGGGCGCGTGCTTCGCGCACGTCCAGGGTCTGCGGGAACGAGCCGATGGTGGTGGTGGGCAGCAGCGGCAACTGCAGCGCGGCGTGCTGGGCCAGGCGGCGCTGCGGATAGCTGCCGTGGCGCCGGGCATCGGCGGCGGACAGGCTGGCCAGGCGCGCGGCGACGGCCGGGTCGTGCACGCGCGGCGAGCGGCGGCGGGCTTCCAGCGCCTCGCGGTTGGCGCCCAGCCCGGCGTCCGCCGACGGCTTGCCGTCCAGCGCATCGGCGAGCACGCGCAGTTCTTCCAGCTTCTGCCGCGAAAACGCCAGCCAGCTGCGCAGCTCGTCGTCCAGCTTCTTTTCCAGGGTCAGGTCCACCGGCGTATGCAGCAGCGAACACGACGGTGCCAGCCACAGCAGGTCCGCACCGCGATCGGTCTGCGCATAGCGCGCCAGGATCAAGGCATTGTCCAGCTGGGTGCGCCAGATGTTGCGGCCGTTGACCAACCCGGCCGACAGCACGCGGCCGGCGGGCAGCGCCTGCAGCACCGCATCCAGCTGCTCCGGTGCGCGCACCAGGTCCACGTGCAGGCCGTCCACCGGCAGCGCGGCGGCAAGGCTGAGATTGTCATCCAGCGCGCCGAAGTAGGTGGCCAGCAGCAGCTTCGGTCGTGCCGCCGCATTGCCGCCCAGCACCCCGTAGGCGCGTTCGAATGCCGAGCGGGCGCCCGCGTCCAGGTCCTGCACCAGCAGCGGTTCGTCCAGCTGCACCCAGTCCGCACCGGCCGCGGCCAGCTGGGCCAGCAGGTCGACGTAAGACGGCAGCAGCGCATCCAGCAGCTCCAGCGCGGCCGACCCATCGGTGGTCTTGGACAGCAGCAGGAAGCTGACCGGCCCCAGCAGCACCGGGCGGGTGTGGATGCCCAGCGCCTTGGCTTCGCGGAATTCGGCCAGCGGCTTGTCACCGCGCAGCGCGAACGCCTGCCCGGCCTGCAGTTCCGGCACCAGGTAGTGGTAGTTGGTGTCGAACCACTTGGTCATCTCCAGCGCATGCAGGTCGATGCCATCGCGTTGCAGCCCGCGCGCCATCGCGAAGTAGGCCGCGAGCGGCTCGTGTTCGGCCAGGGCGCGGTAGCGGGCGGGAAGCGCATCGAACAGGAAGGCGGTGTCCAGCACCTGGTCGTACAGGCTGAAATCGTTGCTCGGCGGCACGTCCACGCCGGCTTCGATCTGCAGTTTCCAGTGGCGTGCACGCAGCGCGGCGGCGCTGGCCTGCAGCGTGGCGATGTCATCCTCGCCACTCCAGTGGCGTTCAAGGGCCCGCTTCAGTTCGCGCTTGGCGCCGATGCGGGGAAAACCCAGGTTGGTAACGGTGGTCATTGCAGCGTGTCCTCATTGCATGTCGGCATTGAGGAACGAAGGAACTGCAGGGTGCCGCGCGCCGTTGCCGGCCCACGTCCCTCCTGCCAGCGACCTTCGCCCCCGCGGGCGAACCGGATGCCGTGGACAGGCGCACGTGCCGACGCGTCCCGCTGGCGGCGGGACGGCATGGGCCGGGCAACCTCCCCGCGGAGATTCCAGGTCGAATCGAAGGACGCGCAGGTCCTCCGGCCGGGGCCGGTATTCGGGCTGTTGGACACGGGCGTTGCCGCCCACCTAGTGTCCGCCGCTTCCCAGGCCGTGGCCCAGTGCTGTTGGCGGAGGTCGTTTCCATTCACCGCTGCGGGGCAGCTCCGGAATACGTGCACGGGGCACGGTCACCGGATTCCCGTTTAAATCCATCCTTTCATTCGCATGAAGAGATGAATACCTTCGGCGAGCACAAGGTAGGCCCAAGCGCGGCATCGGTCAAGGGGCTGGCGCGGCACTGCATCCAATGCGCCGCCTGCTGCGTATCTGTCCATGAGCCCGCTGCGGACCCTGCCATGCGCTACCCATCGTTGCCCTGCCTGCTGTTGCTTGCCGCCGCTGCCGCGCCTGCCGGTGCCGCCGTGCTGCGCGTGGAGGGCGAGGCGCTGGCGCCGAAGGGCGGCCGGGCGCTGTACCGCGAAACCCATTATCTGCAGGACGTGGGGGCGCAGCAGGCGCGGCTGGTGCTGTACCGCTGCAACGACGGACGCGCGTTCGCGCGCAAGTGGATGCCGGCCGCCGCCAATGCGCAGGCACCGGATTTCGAGTTCGTCGATGGACGTGACGGGCGCCGCGAGGCGGTGCAGTCCCAGGGCCCGCAGCGCCGCGTCAGCATCCGCGCCGCCAGCGGTGCAGCCGACGCAGCCAAGACCCTGGACATGCCCACGGGCGGGGTGATCGACGCCGGATTCGATGCGGCCGTGCGTGCGCACTGGCCTGCGCTGCTGCAGGGCGAAACGGTAGCCTTGCCGTTCCTGCTCATCAGCCGCCAGCGCTGGGTGCCGGTGAAACTGCGCCGGGTCGGTGCGGTGGACTGGCAGGGCCAGCCGGCCGAACAGCTGCAGATGCAGCTGGACGCCTGGTTCGGCTTCGCGGTGCCGGCGGTCACCCTGGTCTACGCGCGTGCCGATCGCCGGCTGCTGCAGTTCGAAGGCACCGGCAACGTACGCGACGCTGAAGGTGGCTGGCCGCAGGTGCGCATCCGCTTCCCCGGCGCGCCGCAGCCGGCCAGCGAAGGCGAGCTTTCCGCCGCACGCAGCCAACCCCTGGTGGCTTCATGCAGCCGATGATGGACTTGCGGTATGCGCGCCGAGCAACGAGGATGCAGGTCTGCCCCTGTGCCACGCGGAGCCTGCAATGCCCCAGCCGGACGCCCCCGACGGTGCCGACGCGCGCCGACTCGACGCCCTGCTCGAACAGGTGGCGGCGCAGGATCGCGATGCCTTCGAAGCGCTGTACCAGCAGGCCGGGGGACGCCTGTTCGCGATCTGCCTGCGCCTGCTGCGTGACCGCGGTGAAGCCGAGGACGTGCTGCAGGAGGTGTTCGTGACCGTCTGGCACAAAGCCTCGCGCTTCGATCCCGGCAAGGCCTCGGCGATGACCTGGCTGTCCATGCTGGCGCGCAACCGGTCGATCGACCGCCTGCGCGCTGCGCCGCCGCGGGCGCTTGACGATGTGTCCATCGCCGAGGAGCTGCCCGACGGCGACCTGCAGCCGGCCCAGCTGGCTGAACGCAATGACGAAGACGCGCGGCTGCAGGACTGCATGCAGGCGCTGGAACCGCGCCGGCGCAGCCTGATCCGCGCCGCCTTCCTTGACGGCGCCAGCCACGATGAACTGGCGCGCCGCCTTGCCACTCCGCTGGGTACGGTGAAAAGCTGGATCCGCCGTGGCCTGGCCCAGCTTCGGGTGTGCCTGGAACCATGAACATCCGCGACCTTCACCACGAAGACGGGCAGCCGCCGAGCGCCGACCAGCAGGCCGGTGAGTACGTGCTGGGCGTGCTGGATGCCGACCAGCGCAGGCAGGCCGAGCAGCGCATCAGTTCCGACGCCGGTTTCGCGCGGCTGGTGGACCAATGGGAACAACGGCTGGCGCCGCTGCTGGAAGAAGTGGGCAGCGCCCCGGTGCCGGCCCATGTGTGGCTGCGCGTGCGCCGTGAACTGGGCTGGGCGACCTTCGACGCCGCCCCGAACGCGCGTCCGTGGCAGCGCACCGGCTTCTGGCAGGGCGCCACCGCACTCGCCGCCGCGCTGGCGCTGGTCGCGGTGTTCACCCGTCCGGCACCGGATGCCCCGGTACCCACCCCGGTGGCCGTTACCCCGGCACCGACCCCGGCGGTCGAACCGGAACAGGCCACGCGCCCGGTCACTCCGCTGCTGCATGACGATGGCCGTGCCGGCTGGCTGGCGTCGGTCGATGCCACGCTGGGCAAGGTGCTGATGGTGCCGGTACCGTCCGCGCCGGATGCGCAGGGCCGCGCGCCGGAGCTGTGGGTGATCCCGGCCGGTGGCGCCCCGGTGTCGCTGGGCCTGGTCTCCAACGACCGCGCCCATACCGTGGACGTGCCCGCGGCGCTGCGTTCGGCGCTGGTCAATGGGTCGGTACTGGCCATCACGCTGGAACCGTCGGCGGGTGCGCCGCATCCGGCGCCGAGTGGCCCGGTGGTTGCCAAGGGAGACATCGCCAACCTGTAGCGGGCCGGAAAATTTATTTTCCGGACGCTGCATCCACAGGCCCCCTGGCATCGTATCTCCTGACAGTAGATCCAGGAGGGATGCACGATGTCGGCCACACCCGCAGTACCGCCGCCCCGCCCGCGGCGCTGGTCCGCCCTGTTGCGCTGGTTCGATACCGCCGCTCGGGAGCCCAGCGCGGCCGACGCCGCCGAGGCCGATGGCAAGCGCATCGACTGGCTGCGTGCGCTGCCGTTCGTGGGCCTGCACCTGGCCTGCGTGGCGGTGATCTGGGTGGGCGTATCGTGGGTGGCGGTGGCCGTGGCCGCGTTGCTGTACGCGGTGCGCATGTTCGCCATCACCGGCTTCTACCACCGCTATTTCTCCCACCGCACCTTCCAGACCTCGCGTCCGGTGCAGTTCCTGTTCGCCGCCATCGGCGCCGCCAGCGTGCAGCGCGGGCCGCTGTGGTGGGCGGCGCACCATCGCAGCCACCATCGCCATGCCGACCAGCCGCTGGATCCGCATTCGCCGCGCGAACACGGATTCTGGTGGAGCCACATGGGCTGGTTCCTGACCCGCGAAGGGTTCCGCACGGACTGGTCGCGTATTCCCGATCTGGCGCGCTTCCCGGAACTGCGCTGGCTGGACCGCTTCGACACGCTGGTGCCGGTCGCGCTGGCCGCGGCACTGTACGGGCTCGGTGCGCTGCTTGAGCAGGTGGCGCCCACGCTGGGCACCAGCGGCCCGCAGATGCTGGTCTGGGGCTTCTTCATCTCCACCGTGGTGCTGTTCCATGCCACGGTCACCATCAATTCGCTGGCCCACCGCTTCGGCCGGCAGCGCTATGACACCGGCGATGACAGCCGCAACAACCTGTGGCTGGCGCTGCTCACCTTCGGCGAGGGCTGGCACAACAACCACCACTTCTTCCCCGGGACCGTGCGCCAGGGCTTCCGCTGGTGGGAAGTGGACATCACCTGGTACGGCCTGCGGCTGATGCAGTCGCTGCGGCTGGTGCACGGACTCAAGCCGGTGCCGGCCTGGGTGCTGGCCAAGGCAAAGGACTGACATGCGCATCGCCGTCATCGGATCGGGCATTGCCGGACTGGCCAGCGCGTGGTGGCTGGACCAGCAGCACGAGGTCACCCTGTTCGAGGCCAACGATTACCTCGGTGGCCACACCCATACCCATGCGCTGCAGGTGGATGGCCGCGCGGTATCGGTGGACACCGGATTCATCGTGTTCAATCCGCAGCACTATCCGCTGCTCAGCGGCCTGTTCGACGAGCTCGATGTTGCCTCGCAGCCGACCACCATGAGCTTCTCCGCGCACAGCGAACGCAGCGGGGTGGAGTACAACGCCACCTCGTTGAATGGCCTGTTCTGCCAGCGCCGCAACCTGCTCTCGCCACGCTTCTGGGGGATGCTGGCCGACCTGCGGCGCTTCTATCGCGAGGCCCCGCTCCTGCTGCAGGGCGACGAGGCCGGGCCCACCTTGGGCCAGTACCTGCACGACCACCATTACGGCGAGGCCTTCGTCGAAGAGCACCTGCTGCCGATGGCATCGGCCCTGTGGTCCTCGCCGGCCACCAGCGTGCGTGACTTCCCCGCGCGCTATCTGGTGCAGTTCATGGCCAACCACCAGATGCTGCAGCTCACCGGCCGTCCGCAATGGCGGGTGGTGCAGGGCGGCTCAGCGCGTTACGTGGACGCACTGCGCCAGCGCTGGCAGGTGCGCGAGCGGCTGGAGTGCCCGGTGCTGGCGGTGGAACGGCTGGCCGATGGCGTGCTGGTGCACAGCGCGGCCGGCGCGGAGGGCTTCGACCACGTGGTGATGGCCTGCCATAGCGATCAGGCACTGGCCCTGCTGCAGGATCCAGATGTGGTGGAGCGCAGCGTGCTCGGCGCCATCCGCTACCAGCCCAACGAGGTCGTGCTGCATACCGATGCCGCCCTGCTGCCGCGCAACCGCGCGGCGTGGGCGGCGTGGAACGCGCACGTGCCGCGCGATCCGGCGCAGGCCTGCACGGTGACCTACTGCATGAACCTGCTGCAGGGCCTGGATACGCCGACCCCGCTGCTGGTGACGCTCAACCGCAGCGAGGCGATCGACCCGGCCAAGGTGCTGCGTCGCCTGCGCTACGCACACCCGGTGCACGACCACGCCATGGTCCGCGCGCAGCGGCGCTGGCACGAGGTGCAGGGACGCCGCCATACCTGGTTTGCGGGCGCGTACTGGGGCTGGGGTTTCCACGAAGACGGCATCCGCAGTGCGCGCCGTGTGGTGGATGCATTGCACGCAGTGAGTGCCGAAACACATTGGCCGCGTCACGAGGAAACCACCGCGTGAGCGCCAGCGCGATCTACCGCGGCGAGGTCGTGCACCGCAGGCATGTGCCGCATGCACACGCCTTCCGTTATCCGATCGCACAGCTGCTGCTGGACCTGGACGAGGTGGACAGCGTGTTCGACCGGCGCTGGCTGTGGTCGGTGGGCCGCCGCAACCTGGCCGAGTTCCGCCGCAGCGACTACCTGGGTGACCCCGACCAGCCGCTGGCCGAAGCGGTGCGCGATCGTGCGCAGGCCGTGCTTGGCCACCGTCCATCGGGTCCGGTGCGCCTGCTCGCGCACCTGCGCCACGCCGGCCATGTGTTCAATCCGGTCAGCTTCTACTACTGCCACGCCGCCGATGACACGCTGGAGTGCATCGTTGCCGAGATCACCAACACACCGTGGAAGGAGCGCCATGCCTACGTGCTGGCGGTCGCCGACGCGGAAGCCCATGGCCGCGCGCTGCGCTGGCGTTTCGACAAGCAGTTCCATGTTTCGCCCTTCATGCAGATGGACTGCGGTTACGACTGGCGCTTCACCGTGCCCGGCGACGACCTGCGCGTGCACATGCAGGTGTGGCGCGACGGCCAGCACCAGTTCGATGCGACCCAGTCGATGCAGCGCCGTGCGCTGGACGGCCCCGGACTGGCGATGGTGCTGGCCCGGCATCCGCTGATGACGCTGCAGGTGGTCGGCGCGATCCATTGGCAGGCGCTGCGCCTGTGGCTGAAACGCAATCCGGTCCACGACCATCCTTCGCTTGCTGGAAAAAACCAATGAACGACATGAGCCACAGCATGGCCCTGCCACGGCCTGGGCGCCTGGACGCCTTCCTTCGCCGCCAGCTGCTGGCCAAGCTGGGCGCGCTGCGCGACGGTCGCCTGCGGGTCCGCGATGCGCTGGGTGAAGTCGTGCTTGGCACGCAGGGCAGTGGCCCGCTGGTGACGGTGACCATCGATGACCCGGCGTTCTATCGCGCGGTGGCGACCCAGGGCAGCGTGGGCGCCGGCGAAAGCTACATCCGCGGCCAGTGGCGCTGCGACGACCTGGTGGCGCTGGTGCAGCTGCTGGTGCGCAACCGCGAGCTGCTCGACGGCGTGGAACGCGGCCCGGCGCGCATCGGGGGCTGGGCGCTGAAAGCCTGGGCGCAGCTGCGCCGCAATACCCGCGAAGGCAGCCGCCGCAACATCGCCGCGCACTACGATCTGGGTAATCCGTTCTTCTCGCTGTTCCTGTCCAAGGACCTGATGTACTCCTCTGCGCTGTTCGAGGACGGCGATACGCTGGACGCCGCATCGCAGCGCAAGCTGGCGCGCATCTGCGAACAGCTGCAGCTCACGCCTGCCGACCACGTACTGGAGATCGGTACCGGCTGGGGCGGCTTTGCGATGTACGCAGCGCGCCACATCGGCTGCCGCGTCACCACCACCACGATATCGGTGGAGCAGCACGCGCTGGCCAGCCAGCGCATCGAAGCGGCCGGACTGCACGACCGGGTGACCCTGCTGCTGAAGGACTACCGCGACCTGGATGGCCAGTACGACAAGCTGGTGTCCATCGAGATGATCGAGGCGATCGGCGCGCAGTACCTGCAGACCTATTTCGCCACCCTGACCCGCCTGCTGAAGCCGGAAGGCTTGGCCCTGCTGCAGGCGATCACCATCGAAGACGAGCGCTACGAGCAGGCGCGGCGCAGCGTGGATTACATCAAGCGCTTCGTGTTCCCCGGCAGTTTCATTCCCTCGCTGAACGCCATGCTGGCGGCCAAGACCCGCAGCAGCGACCTGCAGCTGATAGGCCAGATGGACTTCGGGCAGTCCTACGCACTGACCCTGCGCGCCTGGCGCGAGCGCTTCCTCGCCCAGCTGCCGGCGGTGCGCGCGCAGGGCTTCGATGAGGATTTCATCCGAATGTGGGAGTTCTACCTCGCGTACTGCGAAGGCGGCTTCCTGGAGCGCTCGATCGGTGTGTCGCAGCTGTTGCTGGCGCGGCCGGGCTACCGTCCCCCACCGCTGGCCGGAGCGCACTGAGATGCACTTCTGGGGCAACCTGATCGGCAACCAGCTGGTGTGGTTCTGCGCCGTGGCCGGTGCCGGGCGTGGTCTGTACTGGCCGGCGCTGGTGGCGGCGGCGGCCTATGTGCTGAGCCAGCTGCTGCTGTCCCCGCACCCGGCGGTGGACCTGAAGCTGATCGCGCTGGCGATCGGTTGCGGGCTGGTGGTGGACGGCGTGGCCGGTGCTTCCGGGCTGGTGGTGTATGCCGCAGGCAACGCCGAACGCGGGCTGGCGCCGGTCTGGATCCTTGCCTTGTGGGCATCGTTCGCGATGACCCTGACGGTCTCTTTCGCTGCCCTGCAGCGCCGGTGGCAGCTGGCCGTTCTGGTCGGCCTGCTGCTGGCCCCCCTGGCCTATGTCTCGGCCGCGCGGGGATTTTCTTCGCTGACTTTCGCCACGCCGGCCTGGCAGGGCATCGCCGTACTGGGTATCGGCTGGGCGCTCGCGCTGCCGCTGTTGGCCACCTGCGCGCGGCGCTGGCAGCCGGCACGCCGCGGTGACCCCGTGGGAACAGGAGAAACACGATGAAGCTGTTGTGGTGGGTGTGGCTGTATGCCGCCGTGGTGATGAGCTGGGGCTGGTGGTGGCAACGCCGTCACCAGAACATCGGCGTGGTGGACGTGCTGTGGGCCAAGAGCGTGGCCGCCGCCGCGCTGCTGCTGGCGCTGCTGGGGGAGGGCGCGCTGCTGCCGCGGCTGGCGCTGGGCGTGCTGGGCGGGCTGTGGGGAGCCCGCCTGGCACTCCACCTGTGGCGGCGCGTGCGCAGCGAAGAAGAGGACGGTCGCTACCGTTACCTGCGCGATCACTGGCACGGCCACCAGGGCAAGATCTTCGGCTTCTTCCAGGCCCAGGCGCTGCTGGTGGTGCTGTTCGCCCTGCCGTTCATCGCGGTGGCGGAGAACCCGCGCGGGGACGGTATCGGCTGGGTGCTGGCCGCGGTGGCGATGTGGCTGCTGAGCGTGGGCGGGGAGAGCCTGGCCGATCGCCAGCTCGCCCGCTTCCGCGCCGATCCGGCGAACAAGGGCCGCACCTGCCGCGAGGGGCTGTGGCGCTATTCCCGGCATCCCAACTACTTCTTCGAATGGCTGCACTGGTTCACCTATGTGCTGCTGGCCGCGGGTTCCCCGCTGTGGTGGCTGGCCTGCGCCGGCCCGGTGGTGATGTATGTGTTCCTGCGCTGGCTGAGCGGCGTGCCGTTCACCGAGAAACAGGCGCTGCGCAGCCGCGGCGAGGACTACCGCCAGTACCAGCGCAGCACGTCGATGATCTTTCCCTGGTTCCCCAGTGAACCCACCCCTTCCAAGGAGCCGCGCCGATGAGCACCCAGATCCAGTCCCTGCCGCTGCCAGACCCTGCCGCAGGACTGACCGGCCTGGCCGAACGCGGGCTGCTGCCCGATGTGCTGCTGCGCTATGGCATCCGCCGGCAGTGCGCGCAGCGCCTGCGCGAGGAGTTCGAGGGCGGCACCGAGGCCCAGGCACTGCGCTTTTCCGAGCGCATCGCCGAACTGGCGGGCAGTCCATTGGCCCTGCACGTGGATGCGGCCAACCGCCAGCACTATGAAGTGCCGGCGGCGTTCTTCGAAGCGTGCCTGGGCAAGCGGCTGAAATACAGCAGCTGCTACTACCGCACCGGCACCGAGACCCTGGACCAGGCCGAAGAAGCGATGCTGGAGCTGTACGCCGAGCGCGCCGGCCTGGCCGACGGCCAGGACATCCTGGAACTGGGGTGCGGCTGGGGATCGTTGACCTTGTGGATGGCCGAGCGTTATCCGCAGGCGCGCATCACTGCAGTGTCGAACTCGCACGGGCAACGTGCGCACATCGAGGCGCAATGCCAGGCGCGTGGACTGCGCAACGTGCAGGTGCTGACCCGCGACGTCAACCACCTGGAGCTGCCCGCGCGCTCCTTCGACCGCGCGGTGTCCATCGAGATGTTCGAACACATGCGCAACTACGACCGGCTGCTGGGCCGCATCGCCGGTTGGCTGCGCAGCGATGGGGCGTTGTTCGTGCATATCTTCGTGCATCGCACGGCGATGTATCCCTTCGAAACCGAGGGCGAGGACAACTGGATGGGGCGGCACTTCTTCACCGGTGGCCTGATGCCGGCAGCGGACACGCTGCTGCACTTCCAGCACGACCTGCTGCTGCAGCAGCGCTGGTTGCTGGATGGCACGCACTACCAGCGCACCGCCAACCACTGGCTGCAGAACCAGGACAGCCAGCGCGACGCTCTGATGCCGGTGCTGCGCCAGACCTACGGCGATGCCGCCGCTGCGTTGTGGTTCCAGCGCTGGCGAATGTTCTGGATGGCCTGCGCCGAACTGTTCGGTTATGAGAAGGGCCAGCAGTGGCTGGTGGCCCACTACCTGTTCCGTCCCCGTTGAAGGAGAACACCATGCGTCTGTCCCGCCTGCTTCCCGTGATCGCGATGGCGTTGTCGGCCAGTGCCTGTTCGTCCAGTCCGGAACGTCCCTTGCCGCGCGCGACCGCGGTGGACGTGCCGCGCTTCATGGGTGACTGGTATGTCATCGCCCAGATTCCCACCTTCATTGAACGCAAGGCGTTTGATTCGGTGGAACGCTATGCAATGCGACCCGACGGGCGCATCCAGACCACCTTCACCTACCGCAAGGGCAGCTTCGATGCGAAGCTTAAAACGATGCATCCGGTGGGTCGGGTGGAGAAGGAAGGCAACGGCGCGGTGTGGGGCATGCAGTTCATCTGGCCGATCCAGGCCGAGTACGTGATTTCCTGGCTGGATGAGGACTACCAGCAGACCATCGTGGCGCGCAGCAAGCGCGACTACGTGTGGTACATGGCGCGGACGCCGCAGGTCAGCGAGGCCGATTACCAGCAGGCCATCGAGAAGATCGCCGCGATGGGTTATGACACCAGCAAGATCCGCAAGGTCCCGCAGTCAGAGCGGTAGCGCCGTTGGCAACGGCGTGACGACCAACGGTCGTCACCCACCGGGGGCCAGGGCACGGGCATGACGGCCAGCGGCCGTCACCCACCAGGGGCCAGGGCACGGGCATGACGGCCAGCGGCCGTCACCCACCAGGGGCCAGGGCAGGCGCATGACGGCCAGCGGCCCTCACTACCGGGGCAGACGTTGCCTTCGAAATGCGTCAGCGATCTCATGCGGTGAGAGGCCTGCTTGCCATAATCAGGGTCGAATCCAGCGGAGGGTCGGCCCGTGGCAGCCAAGTACTGCGATCTGGTCATGAAGGGCGGAATCACCAGCGGCATCGTGTATCCCAACGCGGTGCTGGCGCTGGCCAGGGACTACCGCTTCAAGAGCATCGGCGGTACCTCGGCCGGCGCCATCGCAGCCGCCGTGGCGGCGGCGGCCGCGCTCGGTGATCGCCGTCGCCAGGCAGGCGAGACAGTGGGGCCGCAGGCCGGCTTCGAGGGACTGGCCGGCGTATCGGCCCAGCTGTCCACGCGTGGCTTCATCTACGGCTTGTTCCAGCCCGCTCGCGGCGCGCGCGCGGCCTACCGGCTGCTGGTGGTGCTGGCCAGCCATGCGGGGTGGCCACGCAAACTGCTGTGCCTGCTGGCGGCGGTGTTCACCATTGCGCCGCTGGAAGTGCTGCTGTCGCTGGTCGTGCTGTTGGGCATCGGCTACGGCGCCGGCGGGGTGGCGGGCATGCTGGCGACCCTGTTGCCTTCGCTGCTGTGCGCCTACGGTGCCGGCGTGGCCGGCGCGCTGCTGCGGGTGGCACGGGTGGCACGTGGCAACCTGCTGGGGCTGTGCAATGGCCGCAGCGATGATCCGCAACGCCCCGCTCTGACCGACTGGCTGCACGAGGCCCTGCAGCGGTTGTCGGGCAAGCCGGACGATGCGCCGCTGACCTTCGCCGACCTGCACGGCGCCCCGCGCTATGCGGACGAACCGCAGGATGGCCGGGCGATCACCCTGCAGATGATCAGTACCTGCGTGTCGCACAACGAGCCGCGCACCCTGCCGTTTTCCGAAGCACGCTTCTGGTTCCTGCGCGAAGAGTTCGACCGCCTGTTCCCGCGCAGCGTGGTGGACGGGCTGGTGGCCGATGCCGGCGCCCCGGAGCAGGTCGACGGCCGGCTGTACTATCGATTGCCGCCGGAGGGCCAGCTGCCGGTGCTGGTCGCCACGCGGATGAGCCTCAGCTTTCCGCTGTTGATCAGCGCGGTGCCGCTGCATGAGCCGGCGCGCCACCATGCGGTGGTGCAGGGCAACCGTGCCGAACCGGGACGGGGCGGCAGGAACGTGGCCGACAGCATGGAGGGCCTGGCCAGCGGTGGGCAGCAGGGAGCGGCGGCGGCAGGCTCATCGATCGCCGGCTACCGCCGGTGCTGGTTCTCCGACGGCGGCATCAGCAGCAACTTCCCGATCCATCTTTTCGACGCCGCGCTGCCGCGCTGGCCGACCTTCGCCATCAACCTGGTGTACCCCGGTGATGCCCGGGAAGTGTCTGATGCGGCCGATGCGGCGCAAGCGCTCGAACGCGCGGTGGTGCTGCCAACCGGCAACCGCGAACGCTGGCAGCGCGGTTACCGCGACATCGCTTCGCCGATGGCTGCCACCGAGCTGACCCGTTTCCTGTTCGCGATCGTCGCCACCATGCAGAACTGGCGCGACCTGCTGCAGGCCCGTGCGCCCGGCTACCGCGACCGCATCGTGCACGTCACCCTGGAAGGCGACGAGGGCGGCATGAACCTGGACATGCCGCAGGAGGTGCTCGGTCGCATCGCGCAGAAGGGCACGCTTGCCGGTGAGCGCTTCTGCCGCTTCTCGTTCGAAAACCACTACTGGATACGCTGGCGCAATGCCGCTTCGGCCTACCAGCGCTACACGCTGGAAGTGTCGCGTACCGATGACGCGGGCCAGCAGGTGGTGGCCTACCGCACCGCCTATGCCAGCGTGGCGGCGGGGCAACCGCCACCGCCGTCGTATCCGCTGGGATCGCAGGAAAAGCGTCGCCAATCCCAGGCGCTGTACGCGCTGATGGTGGAGCAGGGCGCCAGCTGGGACGACTGTGGCCCGGACCTCACCGACGGTGCCCCGCGCCCGCTGCCGCAGATGAAGGTGACCCCGATCTACTAGGTAGCGACGGCCGCTGGCCGTCATTCCCGTTGGACGGCCAACGGCCGCCACTACCGATCGCGTCATTCCCGTCGGGACGGGGTCAGATTCCAGCCGGACGGCCAGCGGCCGTCCCTACCGCCCAATGGCCGGGCGCGCTCAGCGCCCCGGCAACTGCACGAACGCGCGCTGCATGCAGTCTTCGCGCGGGCATACACGGCAGCCGGGGCCGATCGACACCGAATTGCCCGGGCTCTGGATATCCAGCCCCCGCGTGTACACCAGCCGCTCGGCGTGCTGCAGGTCGCAGCCCAGCGCCACGGCGAAGGTCTTGCGCGGCTGGCCGTGGCCGACCGGCCCGCTGCTGACCTGCCGTGCCAGCCAGAAATGGCGTCGCCCATCGGGCATGCGCGCGGTCTGGGTGAGGATGCGCCCGGGCTGGTTGAACGCCTCGTACACGATCCACAGCGGACACGAACCGCCGACCTGCGAGAAGTGGAAATCGGTGGCCGAATGCCGCTTGGACACATTGCCGGCGCGGTCCACGCGGATGAAGAAAAACGGCAGGCCCGGTGCACTGCGCCGCGCCAGCGTACTCAGACGGTGGCAGACCGCTTCGAAGCCCACGCCGAACTGATGGGCCAGCAGTTCGATGTCATAGCCACTGGACTCGGCCGCACGCAGGAACGGGCCGTACGGCATCACCAGCGCGCCGGCGAAGTAGTTGGACAGGCCGATGCGTGCCTGCGCGATGCGCTCGTCATCGCGGAAACCGGCGCGTTCGATCACCGCATCCACCTGTTCGGCATGGCCGCGCAACGCCAGTTCGGCCGCCATCTGGAACGCCTGCTGGCCCGGTTCCAGGTAGTCCGGCAACCACAGCGTGCGTGCCTGGCTGTCCATCACGCGTTTCTCCCGGCCTGCCTGCAGCGGCGCGACTTCAACCATCACCCCGTGGCGGTCGGCCAGCAGTTGTCGCAGCCGCGGTGCCATGTGGCCGACGGTCAGGCCCCACTCGGCGAACAGGCGCTCGGCCAACGCATCCAGTTCCGGGATGTGGTTGTGCATGCGGTTGAAGAAATCGCGCACCTGGTCGCCGGCCGGCAGGCTCATCCCGGCGCCGGGCTCACCCAGCTGGAACTCCAGCGCGGCAGCGTGTTCGCGCAGCACCAGATGGCGCCGGTGCAGGTCCAGCAGGGCCTGGCTGACCTGCGGCAGGTTGCCCGCCAGCGCCCGCAGTTCGTTGGCGCTGACATCGGCCAGGCCGAGGTCGCGCAGGGTCTGGCCCAGTGCCTCCTGCAGCGCGGCCGGGCCGCCGGCGTCGAACAGGTCGCCCAGTTCACCCAGCACGGCGCGCAGGCGCTGCTGCACCGCCGGGGTCAACGGCCGCTTGTTGCGCTCGATCTGGTTCAGGTAGCTGGCCGAGACGCCGAGCTGCTGGGCCAGCTGCGCCTGGGTATAGCCGCGCTGCTCGCGCAGCTTGGCCAGGCGAAGGCCGAGCTGGCGTTGGGGTGTCTCGGTATTCACAGGATTAACAACTATCGTCGTTCCGGTTGGCCAGATTAAGCGCAGACAGGCCGGAAATCGAGCGTGCGCCTGTGAATAATGCCAAGCATCCCTGAAACCCACGGTACCGCCATGACTGTTGCAGCGCCCCGTATCCGCCTGTTGATCGATGGCCAGTTCATCGAATCGTCCACCGCCCACTGGCAGGACGTGGTCAACCCGGCCACCCAGGACGTGCTGGCCCAGGTGCCCTTCGCCACCACCAGCGAAGTGGATGACGCGGTAGCCGCGGCCAAGGAAGCCTTCAAGACCTGGCGCAAGACGCCGATCGGCACCCGCGCGCGCATCTTCCTGAAGTACCAGCAGCTGATCCGCGAGAACATGAGCGAGCTGGCGCACACCCTCAGCGCCGAGCAGGGCAAGACCGTGCCGGATGCCGAAGGCGATGTGTTCCGCGGCCTGGAAGTGGTCGAGCACGCTGCTGCCATCGGCAACCTGCAGTTGGGCGAGCTGGCCAACAACGTGGCCAACGGCGTGGACACCTACACCCTGATGCAGCCGCTGGGCGTGTGCGCGGGCATCACCCCGTTCAACTTCCCGGCGATGATCCCGCTGTGGATGTTCCCGATGGCCATCGCCACCGGCAACACCTTCGTGCTCAAGCCGTCCGAACAGGACCCGATGGTCACCATGCGGCTGGTCGAACTGGCGCTGGAAGCGGGCATTCCGAAGGGCGTGCTGAACGTCGTGCACGGTGGCGAAGAAGTGGTCAACGCGATCTGCGACCATCCGGACATCAAGGCGGTTTCGTTCGTGGGGTCCACCCGCGTCGGCACCCACGTGTACAACCGCGCCTCGCTGGCCGGCAAGCGCGTGCAGTGCATGATGGGCGCCAAGAACCATGCCGTGGTGCTGCCGGACGCCAACAAGGAACAGACCCTCAACGCGATGGTCGGTGCTGCCTTTGGTGCCGCCGGCCAGCGCTGCATGGCGGCCTCCACCCTGGTGCTGGTCGGCGAAGCACGTTCGTGGGTGCCGGACCTGGTGGCCAAGGCGAAGACGCTGAAGGTCAGCGCCGGCTCGGTTGCCGGTACCGACGTCGGCCCGGTCATTTCCTGCAGCGCCCGCGAGCGCGTGGAAGGGCTGATCGCCTCCGGCCTGGAACAGGGCGCAACGCTGGACCTGGACGGCCGCAATCCGCAGGTGGACGGCTTCGAGAAGGGCAACTTCGTTGGTCCGACGATCTTCTCCGGCGTCACCACCGACATGCGCATCTACCAGGAAGAAATCTTCGGGCCGGTGCTGGTGATCCTGGAAGCGGAAACGCTGGAAGACGCCATCGCGCTGGTCAACAGCAACCCCAACGGCAACGGCACGGCGGTGTTCACCCAGTCCGGTGCGGCCGCGCGCAAGTTCCAGGAAGACATCGACGTCGGCCAGGTCGGCATCAACGTGCCGATCCCGGTGCCGGTGCCGCTGTTCTCCTTCACCGGTTCGCGGGCGTCCAAGCTGGGTGACCTGGGCCCGTACGGCAAGCAGGTGGTCATGTTCTACACCCAGACCAAGACCATCACCGCGCGCTGGTTCGATGACGAAACGCTCGGCCACGGCGTCAACACCACCATCAGCCTCAAGTAACAACGGAGTTCCAGCCATGAGTAACTCGATGACGACGGAACTCGAAGAAGCGCAGCAGGCCTATCGTGAGGCAGCGCGTGACTTCGCCCAGGCGGAATTGGCGCCACACGCGGCGCGGTGGGATGCGGAGGGCATCTTTCCGCGCGAGGCGATCGCCAAGGCAGGGGAACTCGGGTTCTGTGGCCTGTACATGGATCCGGAGGTCGGTGGCAGCGGCTTGAGCCGACTGGACGCCGCCGTCGTCATCGAGGAACTCGCCAACGTGGATCCGTCCACCGCGGCGTATGTGAGCATCCACAACATGGCCTCGTGGATGGTGTCCACGTGGGGCCAGCAGGCGCTGCGTGCAGCCTGGGGTGCGGACCTGGCGGCCGGCATCAGGCTGGCCTCCTACTGCCTGACCGAACCCGGCGCCGGCTCCGATGCGGCGTCGCTGAAGACCACGGCAGTGCGCGATGGCGATGACTACGTGCTCAACGGTTCCAAGGCCTTCATCTCCGGCGCCGGTGCCACCGAACTGCTGGTGGTGATGGCGCGTACCGGCGGTGCCGGCGCCGGTGGCATCAGCGCGATCGCCGTGCCGGCCGACCTGCCGGGCATCAGCTACGGTCGCAAGGAAGAGAAGATGGGCTGGAACAGCCAGCCGACCCGGGGCATCACCTTCGAGAACGTGCGGGTGCCGGTGGGCAACCTGCTGGGCGAAGAGGGCGGCGGCTTCAAGCTGGCCATGAAGGGCCTGGATGGCGGTCGCATCAACATCGCCGCCTGCTCGCTGGGCGCGGCGCAGGGCGCGCTGGATGCTGCACGCCGTTACATGGGCGAACGCCGCCAGTTCGGCAAGGCGCTGGCCGAATTCCAGGCACTGCAGTTCAAGCTGGCCGACATGGCCATCGAACTGGTGGCGGCCCGCCAGATGGTGCATACCGCCGCGCGCAAGCTCGACGCCGGTGCCAGCGATGCCAATGTGTGGTGCGCGATGGCCAAGCGCTTCGCCACCGATGCCGGCTTCACCATCTGCAACGAAGCGCTGCAGATCCACGGCGGCTACGGTTACATCCGCGAATACCCGATCGAGCGCCTGCTGCGCGACAGCCGCGTGCACCAGATCCTGGAAGGTACCAACGAAATCATGCGGGTGATCGTTGCCCGCCACCTGCTCAACACCGAAGAGGAACTGCGATGAACGATTGGCGCACCCACGATCATGTCGGCCTGAAGGTCGAGGCCGATGGCCACGTCGCGGTCATCACCCTGCACAACCCGCCGGCGCATACCTGGACCGTGCACAGCCTGGCGGCGCTGCGCGACCTGGTCGCCGCGTTGAACGCGGACCGTTCCATCTATGCGCTGGTGATCAGTGGCGAGGGCGAGAAGTTCTTCTCCGCCGGCGCTGATCTCAACCAGTTCGCGTCGGGTGACAGGGGCGCTGCGCGTGAAGCCGCGCGTCGTTTCGGCGAAGCCTTCGAGGCGCTGTCAGGCTTCCGTGGCGTGTCCATCGCCGCGATCAACGGTTATGCGATGGGCGGCGGGCTGGAATGCGCGCTGGCGTGTGACCTGCGCATCATCGAAGAACATGCCCAGGTGGCGCTGCCGGAGGCCACGGTCGGCCTGCTGCCGTGCGCCGGTGGCACCCAGAACCTGCCGCGCCTGGTCGGCGAGGGCTGGGCCAAGCGGATGATCCTGCTCGGTGAGCGGATCGACGCCGACACCGCCGTGCGCATCGGCCTGGCCGAGCAGAAGGCCGGCAAGGGTGAAGCGAAGGCACTGGCACTGGAATGGGCGAAGAAGGCCGGCAAGCAGAGCCCGACCAGCATCGCCGCCTGCAAGACCCTGGTGCAGTCCACCCGCACCGGCACCCATGCCGCCGCGCTGGTCGCAGAGCGCGAGGCCTTCGTCGACCTGTTCGACAGCGCCGACCAGGTCGAGGGCGTGAGCGCCTTCCTGGAAAAGCGCAGCGCGCAGTGGAAGAACGCATGACCCGGGAAACCGACATCGTGGTCGATGAGGCACCGGTGCTGTTCGAAGACCGCGTGGCCGCCAATGGCATGCGCATCGGCGTGGCCACGCTCAACGCGCCGCGTACCTTGAACGGCTTTTCGCTGCCGATGGCGCACCTGCTGCTGGAGCGGCTGCAGGCCTGGGCCGACGACGGGCAGATCGCGATGGTGGTGCTGCAGGGCGCCGGAGAAAAGGCCTTCTGCGCCGGCGGCGACCTGCACAGCCTGTACCAGAGCATGCTGGCGTACCGCGCGGCAGGCCATGCGGATGTCCGAACGAATGCGTATGCCGCAGAGTTCTTCGATGTCGAGTACCGCGTGGATTTCCTGATCCACACCTATCCCAAGCCGATCCTGTGCTGGGGCCACGGTATCGTCATGGGCGGTGGCATCGGCCTGATGTCCGGCGCCAGCCACCGCGTGGTCAGCGAACGGTCCAAGCTGGCGTTCCCGGAGATCACCGTCGGCCTGTTCCCGGACGTGGGCGGCAGCTGGCTGCTGCAGCGCGTGCCGGGCAAGGCGGGCCTGTTCCTGGCGCTGACCGGCGCGTTGCTTGGCCCGGGTGATGCGATCCATGCCGACCTGGCCGACCTGCACATCGCCGAAGCACAGCGCGCTGAAGTCTTCGACGCGTTGCTGCAGGCGGATTGGAGCAGCGACAACGAGGCCAACCACGGCCGCCTGGACACCCTCCTGCAGTCGTTCGCCAGCGACGCACCCGCCGGGCCCCTGCAGTCCCATGCGGGATTGCTGGACACGCTGTGCGCCGGCGATGAACTGCCCGCGATCATCGAACGCATCGGTGCCCTGCAGACCGAGGATGCGTGGCTGCAGAACGCGCAGAAGACGCTTGTCGCCGGTGCACCCGGTTCGGCGCGGCTGGCGTTCGAACTGCAGCGCCGCGCTGCCGGCGCGGACCTGGCCACGGTGTACCGGCTGGAGTACGTGACGGCCCTGCACTGCGCCGCGCACGGTGACTTCGCCGAAGGCATCCGCGCGCTGCTGGTCGACAAGGACCGTACCCCGCACTGGAACCCGGCCACGCTGGCTGATGCCAGCGCGGCGTGGGCCGAAGACTTCTTCATTTCCCCGTGGCCGGCCGACCAGCATCCGCTGGCCGACCTTGGCGCCACCGCTGCTGAAAGGACCGTCGCATGAGTCGCATTGCATTCATCGGGCTGGGCAACATGGGCGGTCCGATGGCCGCCAACCTGGCCAAAGCGGGCCACGCCGTGCGCGTGTTCGACCTGGTGCCGGCCGCCGTGCAGGCCGCCGTCGACGCAGGCGCCACCGCCGCCAGCTCCGCGCTGGACACGCTGGCCGATGCCGAAGTGGTGATCTCGATGCTGCCGGCCAGCCGCCACGTCGAAGGCGTGTACCTGGGCGATGACGGGCTGCTGGCCGACATCCCGGGCGGTGCGCTGGTGATCGACTGCAGCACCATCGCCCCGGCCACCGCGCGCAAGGTCGCCGAAGCCGCCGCGGCGCGTGGCCTGCAGATGCTGGACGCCCCGGTTTCCGGCGGTACCGCCGGGGCCACCGCCGGCACGCTGACCTTCATCGTCGGCGGCGAAGAGGACGCGCTGGAACGCGCGCGTCCCTACCTGCAGGCGATGGGCAGGAACATCTTCCACGTGGGCGCCAGCGGCGCCGGCCAGGTCGCCAAGCTGTGCAACAACATGGCGTTGGGCGTGATCATGGCGGTCACCGGTGAATCCATCGCGTTGGGCGTGGCACACGGGCTGGACCCGAAGGTGCTGTCGCAGATGATGGCAGTCAGCACCGGCCGCAGCTGGGCGACCGAAGTATGCAATCCGTGGCCGGGGGTACTGGAAAACGCACCCGCCTCGCGCGGCTACAGCGGCGGCTTCGGCAGCGACCTGATGCTCAAGGACATGGGCCTGGCAGTGGAAGCGGCGATGAGCGTGGGCGCCTCCATCCCGCTGGGTGAGCTGGCGCGCAACCTGTATTCGATGAACCACCAGGCCGGCCGCGGCAAGCTGGATTTCTCCAGCGTGGTGCAGTTGGTGAGCAACGAAAAATAGCCCACGGCCAGCGGATGCTGGCGGGCAGGATGGGGTGGGTGGTGACCTGCGGTCGCTATGCCACCGACAGCGGTGGGATGGGCGGATGCACGGTCACGACCGGCATCCGCCCATTTTTTTTACGCCACGATCAGCTTGACGTCGATGTTGCCCTGGGTCGCGTTGGAATAAGGGCAGACGACGTGGGCCTTCTGCACGAGCTCCTCGAGCTGTTCGCGCGGCACGCCCGGGGCGGTGATGGTCAGCTCGGCTTCGATGCCGAAACCGGTGGGGATCTGGCCGATGCCTACCTTGCCGGCCACGGTGGTGTCCGCCGGCAGCGCGACCTTGGCCTGGCCGGCGACGAACTTCAGCGCGCCCAGGAAGCAGGCCGAGTAACCGGCAGCGAACAGCTGTTCCGGGTTGGTGCCCGGGCCGCCGGCGCCGCCGAGCTCGCGCGGGGTCGACAGCTGGATGTCCAGCACGTTGTCAGAGGACACGGCGCGGCCTTCGCGGCCGCCGGTTGCGGTGGCCTGGGCGGTGTAGAGAACCTTTTCAATGGACATGGCGGAGTTCCTTGTTGGGTGGCCGGTCGGCCGGTGAGGTGTACTTTGCGCGCCTTGGCTGGACGTGTGGCAACATGGAGTCCGGAAAACTTGATGGATCGTCCAGCCATGCTCGATCGACTCGAATCCCTGCTTGACCGCTTCCCGGTCAGTGCGCGCCTGCTGCAGGGGGGCCAGGTCGGCGGCCACTGGGTGCCGGCGCAGGCCGCCAGCCAACCGCTGCTGCACCTGCTCAGCCAGGGCGGGGTGGAGCTGGTGGACAGCGATGGCAGCCGCCTGCGCATCGACCAGCCCAGCGTGCTGTTGTACGCCCGGCCGCGCGACCATCATTTCAACATCGATGACGGTTTGCAGGTGCCGTTGGTGACCGCCGGGCTGCGCTTCGAGGCCGGTGAAGGCAGCCCGGTGGCTGATGCGCTGCCGAGCCCGGTCTGCCTGCCGCTGGCCGACCTGCTGGGCAGCAACGCAGTGCTCGGCGTGCTGTTCGAAGAAGCGTTCGCGCAGCGCTGCGGTCGCCAGGCGATGCTGGACCGCCTGTTCGAACTGGTGATCATCCAGGTGCTGCGCACGCTGATGGAAAACGGCCAGATCCAGGTCGGGCTGCTGGCCGGCATGGGCCACCCGCGGCTGCGCCATGCCCTGGTGGCCATGCATGAGCAGCCGGCCGAAGAGTGGTCGCTGCAGGCGCTGGCCGAGCGCGCCGGGATGTCACGCAGCGCCTTCGCCGAAGGCTTCCGCGAGGTCATCGGCAGCACGCCAGGGCAGTACCTGCAGGCCTGGCGGACGCGGTTGGTGCAGCAGGCGCTGCGCCGCGGGCAGCCATTGAAGCGCATCGCCGGCGACGTGGGCTACGGCAGCGAAGCGGCGTTGTCGCGCGCGTTCAAGGCGCAGACCGGGCAGTCGCCGCGCGAATGGCGCAGCGCTGCGATGTAACGCCGCGCCGGGCACGGCCCGGCGTCAGCGGGTCACACCGCCCACTCCAGGTCGGTGGTGAACATGATGGTCAGCCAGCGATCCGGCGATTCCTCGCCCAGCAGGTCGCCGATCTCATCGCGCAGCCGGTCCCACTCCGCCAGCGCGCGCGGCGGATCATCGGCACGCACCACGAAGAACAGTTCAATCTGCTCGCCGCGACCGACCTGCGCCACGTAGCTGCGGTAGTCCAGGAAACCGTGGCGGGCCACCACATCACGCGCCACGGTATCCACGTGGCTGCGCAGTTCCTGCGGCGCGACCAGCAGGATGCCGGCAAGTGCCTGGCGCACCGTTCCCAGCGGCGCCACCATCACGAACAGGCAGACCACCGCCAGGATGCCCGGATCGATGTACGGGCCGATCCAGTCCAGTGGCGTGCCACGCACCATTGCCCCGCCGACGAAGGCCAGCAGGTAGCAGGCCGACATGCTGGCGGCGATGATCCAGTTCTTCGCATCCAGGGCGACGAAGTCCGATCCGATGCGCCGGTTGGCGCGCAGCACGAAGGCGGCCAGCGCGCCTTCGGCGAGCAGCGAGATCACCCCGAAGGTGATCGCCGGACCCAGCGCGATCAAGCGCCCGCCCGAGGTCAGCGCATCCACGGCATTGACGAAGGCATACAGCGCCGCGCCGATCATCAGCGTCCCGCTGACCCCCAGCACGATCGGCTCCAGGTGCCAGAAGCCCATGGAAAAGCGCTGGTTGAGCCGCGACTGCAGGGTATCGGTATTGGTGGACTGGGCGATCAAGCGCGCCACCAGCAGCGACAGCCAGGTCATGACCACGTCGATCAGGCCGTAGATACCATCGAAGATGATCAACGAGGAGTTGGCGTACAGCCCGAAGCCCACGGCCATCGCCGCCATCACCAGGGTGCCGGCGATGGACAGGCGCAGCACGCCCTGTTCGGTGCGCGGATCGAAGAAGCGGGGGACAACGGAAGCCATGCCGGGATTGTACCGCCCGGCCCTGGCAGCGCCGAAGGCAGCCGCAGGAGCCGCTGCCCACAGCGGGACGGCCAGCGGCCGTCACTACCAGGATCAGGCAGGTAGCGCCGAGCCACGCTCGGCGAGCGAAGCGGCGTGACGACCAACGGTCGTCACCCACCAAAGCAAGGCCCACCGCGGGACGGCCAGCGGCCGTCACTACCTTGCCGCCGTTGGCTGCCGTAGACTTGCGCGCCTACCGCGGCCGCGCATTTGTGGCCCTGCCCGCGGTCACCAGGAACCTCCCATGCAGACCCATTACCCGCTGCGCCAGCAGTGGCTCGGCAACGTCCGTGGCGACGTGCTGTCCGGCATCGTCGTCGCCCTCGCGCTGATCCCCGAAGCGATCGCGTTCTCGCTGATCGCCGGGGTCGACCCCAAGGTCGGCCTGTACGCTTCGTTCTCGATCGCGGTCATCACCGCCATCGCCGGCGGCCGCCCCGGCATGATCTCTGCCGCCACCGGCGCGATGGCCCTGGTGATGGTCGACCTGGTCAAGGACCACGGCCTGCAGTACCTGTTCGCCGCCACCATCCTGACCGGCCTGCTGCAGATGGCCGCCGGCGCGCTGAAGCTCGGTTCGCTGATGCGCTTCGTCTCGCGCTCGGTCATCACCGGCTTCGTCAACGCACTCGCCATCCTGATCTTCATGGCGCAGCTGCCGGAACTGGTCGGCCGTGGCCCGATGGTCTACCTGCTGTGCGCCGCCGCGCTGGCGATCATCTACCTGCTGCCGCGCATCACCCGCGCGGTGCCGTCGCCGCTGGTGGCGATCGGCATCCTGACCGCAGTGGTGATCGGCTTCGGCATCGACGTGCGCACCGTGGGCGACATGGGCCAGCTGCCCGACAGCCTGCCCTCGTTCTTCCTGCCCGACGTGCCAATCACCTGGGAAACGCTGCGCATCCTGCTGCCGGTGTCGGCCACGCTGGCGGTGGTGGGGTTGCTGGAATCGATGATGACCCTGCAGATCGTGGAGGACATCACCGAAACCCCGAGCGAGCGCAACCGCGAGTGTGCCGGGCAGGGCCTGGCCAATACGGTGACCGGTTTCTTCGGTGGCATGGCCGGTTGCGCGATGATCGGCCAGTCGGTGATCAACGTGACCAGTGGCGGGCGTGGACGCCTGTCCTGCCTGATCGCCGGCACCCTGTTGCTGGTGCTGGTGGTGTACGGCAGCGACCTGGTGCGGCAGATCCCGATGGCCGCGCTTGTGGCGGTGATGATCATGGTCAGCATCGGCACCTTCAGCTGGCGCTCGCTGCGTGACCTGCGCACCCATCCGCGCAGTTCCTCGGCAGTGATGCTGCTGACGGTGGTGGTCACCGTGGCGACCCATGACCTGGCCAAGGGCGTGCTCAGCGGTGTGCTGCTGTCGGCGTTGTTCTTCGCGCGCAAGGTCGGCGGCATGCTCGACGTGCAGCGCGACGAGCCGCAGCCGGGCGTGCAGCGCTATCGCGTCAAAGGCCAGGTGTTCTTTGCTTCGGCCGGCCAGTTCGGCGCGGCATTCGATTACCAGCAGGTGGCACCGCGGGTGGTGATCGACCTGCAGCACGCGCATCTGTGGGACCTCACCGCGGTCGGGGCGCTGGAGCGCGCGGTGGAGAAGCTGCGCGCGCATGGCGCGGCAGTGGAGGTGGCAGGCCTGAACGCCGCCAGCGAAACGCTGATCGAGCGGGTAGGGCGCAACAGCCCCGCAGGCAGCGCGCACTGATCCCTGCCGGTAGTGACGGCCGCTGGCCGTCCTGCTGTTGGTGGGTGACGACCGTTGGTCGTCACGCCCGTGCCCACCCGGATCATTCAGCCGACCGGTGTAAACTATTGATCATGCAGGCATTGCCTGCCACCCCGATTCTCCAGCGTCCCCATGACCCAGCCTACCGCCACCGCCGCGTCCCGCTACGCCGACTCCCTGCGCCTTTCCGTCGCCCCGATGATGGATTGGACGGACCGCCATTGCCGCGTGTTCCACCGGCTGCTGGCGCCCGGCGCGCGGCTGTACACGGAGATGGTGCACGCCAATGCGGTGATCCACGGCGACCGCCAGCGCCTGCTCGGCTTCGATCCGGGCGAAACGCCGCTGGCCCTGCAACTGGGCGGCAGCGACCCGGCACTGCTGGCGCAGGCCGCACGCATCGCCCAGGACTGGGGCTATGACGAGGTCAACCTCAACTGCGGCTGTCCCTCCGACCGCGTGCAGGCCGGCCGCTTCGGTGCCTGCCTGATGCGTGAGCCGGCGCTGGTGGCGGACTGCGTGGCCGCGATGGTGGCCGCGGTGGACATCCCGGTGACGGTGAAGTGCCGGCTGGGCGTGGACGATGACAACGAGTACGACGCCTTCGCGGCCTTTGTCGACCAGCAGGTCGCCGCCGGTGCGCCGATGGTGGTGGTGCACGCGCGCAATGCCTGGCTGAAGGGCCTGTCGCCGAAAGAAAACCGCGAAGTGCCGCCGCTGCGCTACGACTGGGCATACCGGCTCAAGCAGGAGCGCCCCGGCCTGCCGGTGGTGCTCAACGGCGGGCTGGCCAGCATCGAAGCGGTGCAGGCCCAGCAGGGCAAGGTGGACGGGGTGATGCTGGGTCGTGCGGCCTACCATGACCCCTACCTGCTGCATCAGCTGGAGGCCCTGCAGACCGGCGCCCCCCTGCAGACCCGGCAGGCGCTGCTGCGCGCGCTGCGTCCGTATGTGGAAGCGCGGCTGGCGGAAGGATCGGCGCTCAAGCACATCACCCGCCACATCCTCGGCCTGTTCCACGGGCAACCAGGTGGCCGGGCGTTCCGCCAGATCCTCAGCGAGGGCGCACACCGCCCGGGCGCGGACTGGTCCCTGGTGGAGCAGGCGCTGGCGGTCACCGAACGTGATGGCGGGCGCGAAGCCGCCTGACGCACTGCGCAGCGGGTGCCGCATACGGCCCTGAATGCTGCTAGTATGTTCACTTACCTGAACATAGACATCCGATCTTCAGGAAAGTTCAGACCGGATTCACTGGCAAAAGCCGAAATTTGCAAAAGATTTGTAAAGCCCCGGACCTCGCGTCCGGACGCGGACTTCACAATTTTTGAACGAATTGCCGGCCTCGGCTAGGATCCAATGATGTCCTCCCGTTCTTCCAGCTGCCAGCTTGCCCTCGCCACGGTCGTGGCGCTGGCGGTGTTCGTGCCGCTACATGCCAGCGCGCAGGCGCCGATGCAGGGTCCGATGCAGCAGAACATGGCGCAGCGCCAGCCGATGCGCGAGCGCCCGGAAGTGGTGATGCGTGGATCCCAGCGCGGTGATGAGCGCTCCCTGTCCGACGCCGTGCGGCGGGTGCAGCGATCCACCGGTGGACACATCCTGGGTGCCGAGCGGGTGCCGTTCGATGGGCGCGACATCAACCGCGTGAAATACATGGACGAGCGTGGCCGCGTCCGCTACATGGATGATCCCGTGCAGCAGCATTCACAGCCCCGCCCGCCCCGATCGGATATGTCTTCACTACGCGGCGATAACCCCTGAACGGGGATCATTGTCGCATCACACCCGATTTCCACCGGCCCAACCGGCCGACCCCAGCACACTAGGGAGAGTTCATGCGTATCCTTCTGGTCGAAGACGAAGCCCCGCTGCGCGAGACCCTTGCAGCCCGGCTCAAGCGCGAAGGCTTTGCCGTCGATGCGGCGCAGGATGGCGAGGAAGGTCTGTACATGGGCCGCGAAGTGCCGTTCGACGTCGGCATCATCGATCTGGGCCTGCCGAAGATGTCCGGCATGGAGCTGATCAAGGCCCTGCGCGACGAGGGCAAGAAATTCCCGGTCCTGATCCTGACCGCCCGTTCCAGCTGGCAGGACAAGGTCGAAGGCCTCAAGCAGGGCGCCGACGATTACCTGGTCAAGCCGTTCCATGTCGAAGAGCTGCTGGCTCGCGTCAATGCACTGCTGCGCCGCGCCGCTGGCTGGAGCAAGCCGACCCTGGAATGCGGTCCGGTGGCACTGGACCTGGCGGCACAGACCGTCAGCGTGGCCGGCAGCAACGTCGACCTCACCAGCTACGAGTACAAGGTGCTGGAATACCTGATGATGCACGCCGGTGAACTGGTCTCCAAGGCCGACCTGACCGAGCACATCTACCAGCAGGATTTCGACCGCGACTCCAACGTGCTGGAAGTGTTCATCGGCCGCCTGCGCAAGAAGCTGGATCCGGACGGTGAATTGAAGCCGATCGAGACCGTCCGCGGTCGCGGCTACCGTTTCGCGATCCCGCGCAACGAGGGCTGAGCCTGCTGCAGGCGAGAAGATGATGTCCGGCCGTCTGTGGTTCTTCCGACGCTGGCGGCCGCGCTCCCTGCAGGCGCGCCAGCTGCTGGCTGCGTCCGTGGGCCTGGTGGCGTTCCTTGCGCTGGCCGGCTACGCGTTGGATGCGGCGTTCGCCGACACCGCGCGCGCGAACCTGCGCGAACGCCTGAAGAACTACGCCACCGCCTACGCCGCCGGCAGTGACTTCACCCGCGACCGTTCGCTGTACCTGCGCGAGCAGCCGCCGGATCCCCGCTTCGACGTGCCCGGTAGCGGCCTGTACCTGCAGGTGGTCACCCCGGACGGCAAGGTCAATTCAATGTCCGCCGAAGGGCCGATGCTGCCCAGCCGCGGCGGTGGCCTGCTGGCGCCGCGTCAGGAAGTATTCGAAGGTCCGCTGCCGATCATCCAGATCGACGGCAGCGAGGGCTCGGTATACCGCTACGGGCTGGGCCTGGTGTGGGATGCCGACGCCGACCCGGCGACCGAATTCCCGTACACCATCTACGTGATGGAAGACTCCGGTGCGCTGGGCGCGCAGCTGCGCGTGTTCCGTGGCCGGGTGTGGTTCTACCTGGGCGGCATCGGCCTGATCCTGCTGTTGCTGCAGACGGTCATCCTGCAGTGGAGCCTGCGCCCGATGCGCCGGGTGATCACCGAGCTGACCCGCGTGCAGCGCGGCGAAAGCGAGCGCATGAGCGAACGCCATCCGCGTGAGCTGGAACCGCTGACCGACAGCATCAACGCCTTCATCGAAAGCGAGCGCGAGAACCTGGAGCGCCAGCGCAACACGCTGGCCGACCTGGCGCACAGCCTGAAGACTCCGATCGCCGTGCTGCGCACGCAGATGGACAGCGGATCCAGCAACGATGCGCTGCGCGAAGAACTGGACGTGCAGTTGCAGCGCATGAACAACCTGGTGTCCTACCAGCTGGCACGCGCCGCATCGTCCGGGCACAAGCTGTTCTCCGCGCCGCTGCCGATCGAATCCAACGCCGAAGAGATCGTGCGCGGGCTGGAAAAGGTCTACGCCGCCAAGGGCGTGCTGTGCGAGTTCGACATCGATCCGGGGTCGCGCTTCCATGGCGAACCCGGCGACCTGCAGGAACTGCTCGGCAACCTGCTGGAGAACGCCTTCAAGTGGGCCAACCGCCGCGTGCTGCTGACCGCGCAGCCGCAGCCGGCGCCGAACACCCGCCGCCCGGGCCTGCTGCTGGCGGTGGACGACGATGGCCCGGGCATCGCCCCGGAAGATATCGCCAAGGTGCTGCAGCGTGGCGTGCGCGGCGATGAGCGCGTGCAGGGCCACGGCATCGGCCTGTCGATCGTGCAGGACCTGATCAAGGATTACCGCGGTGAACTGCTGGTCGCGCGTTCGTCCGAACTGGGCGGTGCCCGCTTCGAAGTACGGCTGCCGGCCGGTCCGTAACGGTTGCCGGCGCTACCCTGAAGGTAGCTGCCGCGCAGGCGGCTCGCCATAGAAGCGCCGCAGGTGCGCGGCCACCGTCGGCAGCGCCTCGGCCAGCACGTCCGGCGCGGAGAAGTGGTACTCGGTGACCACCGCGAAGAACTCTTCCGGGGCCTCGGCCGCATACGGGTCGATCAGCATTTCCTCGCCCGCATCGACCTGCACGCAGAACGCATCGTAGGCGCGCTGGAAATCACCGGCCCACTCGCGTTGCCAGGCACGCGGCAGCGGCGGCGTGCCGTCGATCGCGCCATCCAGCGCATCGATCTTGTGCGCCATCTCGTGCACCGCCACGCAGTAGCCATCGAACGGCGCCTGCAGGTCGGCCTGGATATCCGCCCACGACAGGATCAACGGACCGCTGTCCCAGCTCTCGCCGATCAGTTCGTCGTCCCACTCGTGCAGCACCCCGGCGGCATCGACATGGCTGCGCTGCACGCGGAACGCGTCCGGGTACAGGATCAGCTGCGACCAGCCGCGCAACCCGGCTTCGCCCACCCCCAGCAGTGGCAGGCAGCACACCGCCGCCAGCAGCACGATGTCTTCGTCGCGCAGCACCAGATCGCCGAGCGGGCTGATGGTCTTTTCATGCAGGAAGCGGGTCGCCAGCGTGCGCAGCGCATCCAGGCGATCGACGGGCAGGCCCTGCAGCCACGGGATATCGCGGCAGGCCTGCTGCCACAGCGGTTCGGGAATGGGACGGGGGGCTGGCCGCAGCCAGCGCGACAACGCCTGGATCAGCGGAACATACCCGGCAGGAAGCTGTGCCACTTCGGCGCGCGCAGTCGCTGCAGCACGTCATCGTCGCCACCGCCGCCGCCACTGCTGGTGGCCTGTGCAGGCACCGGCTTCGGCGTGCTGGGCACCGCGGCGGCGGCACTGCGCGCGGTCGGCGGGCGTTCGGCATCGGGCGTGGAATAGACACAGTCACCGCGCCCTTCACTGGCCATCACGGTGGACGCGGTGGCAAGCAGCGGGGCCATCAACAGGACCAGGCAATGGGCAGAACAGCGCATCGACGACATCCGTGGTTAAGGGCGGGTGAGTTCCCGATTCTAGCCCGAATCCGGTCGCCTATTGGAAGCCCCTCCCGGCAACGGCAATTCCTTTGCCGCATACTTTCCCTGTTTATCTGACGGAAGCTGCCGTGGACGACCGCGAACTGCTGGCAAAACTGGCCGCCGGGCCCTTGTCCGGTGATGCCCTGGCCCGCGAGCTGGGCCAGACCCGGGCGGCCATCTGGAAGCGCATTCAAGGACTTAGGACAGCCGGCGTCGCGATCGAGGGTCGCGCCGGTGACGGCTACACGTTGTCCCAGCCGGTCGACCTGCTGGACGCTGGCGGCATCCGCGCTGCGCTGCCCGCACCCGCCGATGCGCTGCTGGACGACCTGCAGGTGACCTGGAGCACGGTGTCCACCAACACCGAATTGTTGCGCTGCAGCGCCCCGCCGCGCGGCAGTCGCGTCCTGCTGGCCGAGCGCCAGACCGGGGGCCGCGGCCGTCGCGGGCGCGACTGGGCCTCGCCGTTGGCCGCACATATCTACCTTTCGGTGCTGAGGGGCTTCGCCGGTGGGCTGGCCCAGCTGGGCGGGCTGAGCCTGGTGGCCGGCGTGGCGGTGGCCGAAGCCCTGCGCGGGCTCGGCCATGCCCAGGTGCAGCTGAAGTGGCCCAACGACCTGGTGGTGGACGGCCACAAGCTGGGCGGCCTGCTGGTGGAAGGTGGCGGCGAGTTCGCCGGGCCGGCGCGTGCGGTGATCGGCATCGGCCTCAACGTGCACATGCCGCCGGCCTTCGCCGAACGCATCGACCAGCCGTGGACCGACCTGGACCAGCTGGCGGGTGAGCCAGTGCAGCGCAATGCGGTGGCGACCGCGGTGCTGGCCGCGCTGCTGCCTGCGCTGGAGCAGTTCGAAGCCGAGGGCCTGGCCCCGTTCCTGCCGCGCTATGCCGCGCTGGACAGCCTGGCCGGGCGCGAAGTGCGGGTGGAACTGGGCGGCGCCTGGCAGGACGGCCGCGCGCTGGGCCTGGCCGAAGACGGCGCGCTGCGGGTGGAAATCGAAGGCCGCGAGCAGCCTGTGCACGCCGGCGAAGTCAGCGTGAGGGCACGATGAGCGACTGGTTGTTCGACTTGGGGAATTCCCGCTTCAAGTACGCACCGCTGCTCGGCGACCGCGCCGGCGACGTGCAGGCATGGACGCACGGTGCCGAAGACCTGCGCGGCGACGCGCTGCGCACGCTGCCGCAGGGCGGTACCGCCTACGTGGCCAGTGTGGCCGCCGCCGGACTGACGGCCACCATGCTGGAGATCCTGCGCATGCGCTTCCAGCACGTGCACGTGGCCCGCACCGAAGCGGCGTTCGCCGATGTGCGCATCGCCTACGCCACGCCCGCGCGCTTCGGCGTGGATCGTTTCCTGGCGCTGCTGGCGGCGGCGCGCACCCAGCGCCATGTGCTGGTGGCCGGGGTCGGCACCGCGCTGACCATCGACCTGCTGGACGCGCACGGGCAGCACCACGGGGGGCGCATCGCCGCCTCGCCGACCACCATGCGCGAAGCGCTGCATGCACGCGCGGCGCAGTTGCCGGCCAGTGGCGGGCACTACCGCGAGTTCGCCGATGACACCGATGATGCGTTGGCATCCGGCTGCGACGGCGCGGCGATCGCGTTGATCGAACGCAGCCGCGAGCAGGCGCAGCAGCGGCTGCAGGCGCCGGTGGACCTGCTGCTGCACGGCGGCGGCGCACCGGCGCTGTTGCCGCAGCTGCCGGCCGATGCGGGCCACCAGCCGCTGCTGGTGCTGGATGGGCTGGCACGCTGGGCCGTTCACCTGCCGTCGGCGACAGGCTAGGATCGGCAGATGCTGACCCGTGCCCTGATCGTGTTCCTCGTGCTGCTCAACGTGAGCGTCGCCCTGTGGTGGATGCTGCGCGGCGAGCCGGTTGTTCCGGACGTGAAGCCGCCTTCCGGCGTGGCCGAACTGCAGCTGGTGGATGCGGCCGCGCCGGTGACGGCGCCCTCGCCAGCGGCGTCCACTGCGCCGCTGACCGATAGCACGCCCACCGCTGCCGAACCTGCCGCGGCGGAGGCCGCTTCATCGCCGGCCGCAGCACCCGCGGTGGCCGAAGTGCGTCCGGCCCCGGTTGCGGCTGGCGCGGTGGCACCGCCTGCCCCTGCAGCGGAACCCGCGCCGACCCCCGCAGCGCCCGAACGTTGTGTGGCGCTGGGTCCGTTCACCGACCAGGCCGCTGCCCAGGGCGCCCAGGCCAAGGCCGGTGCGGCGCTGACGCAAACGCGCCTGCGCGAACAATCGACTCCCGGTGCCACCGCGCGCTACCGGGTGATGATGCCGCCTGCAGAGAACCGCGAAGCGGCCCAGGCCACCGTGCAGCGGATCGTCGCCGCCGGCCTGAGCGACTACTACGTCATTGGCCAGGGACCTGACGCCAACGCCATCGCGCTGGGCCAGTACCGCAATCGCGAAGGCGCCGAGCGCCGGCTGGCGGCACTGCGCGCGGCTGGATTCCAGGCCCAGCTCAGCGGCGGCGAAGGCGCCTCCACGTGGTGGCTGCAGGGCGCGCTGGCCGACGGCAAGGCCGATCCGGGCCTGCGCCAGCGCAGCGGGGCGGCGCAGCAGCGCTCGCTGGACTGCGCCGGTCTGCGGTAGAATCGCCGTGCTTCGCGGCCTGGCCACGAACGCGTCTTACCCCGTGCCGCTTTAGCTCAGTTGGTAGAGCAACTGTCTTGTAAACAGTAGGTCATCCGTTCGATTCGGATAAGCGGCACCATCCCGTCATGCCCAGCCGCCGCGCGCAGGCGACGGCGCACCGTGCTCAGGAATCGGCGTAGCGGTGCGACAGCAGCGAGCGCACCAGGAAGGTCACCTGTGCGGCCGAGCGCGCATCCACGCGCAGTACCGGAATGCGGAAGCCGGCGGCGAACAGCGCATCGCGCACCGTGGGAATCAACAGCTGCGGGTGCTCGTCGGTGCGGGTGATGCCGACCGCCAGGCTGGCATCCGGCGCGATCCGGGAAAACTCCTGCAGCAGTTCCAGCGTGGTGGCGATCGGATCGGGCGATCCGGCGCTGACCAGCACGATCACCCCGAGGGCGCCTTCGCACACCATCGGCCACATGAAATCCAGGTAGCGCTGGCCCGGCACGCCGTACAGGTGCAGCAGTTCGCCGTCATCCAGCTCGATCGAGCTGTAATCCAGGGCCACCGTGGTTTCCACCTTGTCGGCGGTGGCATCCTCGCTCAGCGGCATTTCGGTGCTGATCGGTTCGACATCGGAAATCGCGCGCACGGCCGTGGTCTTGCCCGCGCCCATGCCACCGACGAACACCAGTTTGTTGGCCGGACCGCTCATGCGCGACCCGCCTGCAGGTCCAGCCCGAATCGTCGTGCGACCCAGGTCAGGAACCGTGAGTCGCGAAGGCCCGCGGGGCGCGGTGAGGGAAGCACGGCGTTCTCCTGGTGCTTGGCAAGGCCGCTGCTGGCAGCAGCCGAGAAAAGGAATTGCACGGTATCGTGCGGCAAACCGCTCGCCGCGGCCAGCGCGGTGCTGGTCCACGACGCGGCATGCAGGCGTGCGATGGGCAGCAGCCAGCTGGCGGGCACGTCGCGGTGGTCCAGGTCGGGCCAGTGCAGCAGCTGCATCGAGGTGCCTGCGGCGACTGCCGGCAGCAGTTGCGGACGATGGCGCGCGATGCAGAAATACAGCGCTTCGAACGAATGGCGGCGCGGCAGCAGGTACACGTACTGGTGCTGGAAGGTGTCCGCATCCAGCGGCGTCGATGACCATGCCAGGTCATCCAGCAACGGCACGATTTCCGACAGGGACGCGCCGGTGGGCAGTGCCAGGCTGCGGGTGGCGGTGTCCACCACCACCCGCGTGGCACCGCGCTGCAGCAGGTACAGGCTGGCAGTGGCCGGTGACTGCATCGCACGCAGCAGCAGCGGCATGCCCGCGGGCGCCGGATGTTCCGCCGCATCCGGTGCTTCGCCCACCGCGCCCAGCAGCCCCGCCAGCTCCTGGTTGATGTCACGCACGCTGGCACCGTGCGGCAGCACGCCCGGCGCGGCCGTCGCGCCACGCACGATGCGCAGTGTCGCCACGCCCTGGGTGCGTGCCTGCTGCTGCAGGACGGCCATGGCCGAGGGATCGCCGCCGACCACCAGCAGGTCGGCCTGCTCGCCGTTCCACGGCTGCAGGCGGATATCCATGCGTTCGGCCAGCAACAGCGAACAGGCCAGTTTCAGCCGGGTACCGTGCAGCAGGTCCAGCCCGGCGTGGGCGACCCGGAAATGTCGTATCGGTGTATTCATCGGCAGTCAGTGCAGGTCGCCCGCTACGCCCGCGTCAGGCATCGACGACGGGCGTGGGGCGAGCGCGGCTCAGCTGAAGTCCAGCGTCTTTTCGAAGGACTTCAGTTCGTGGCGCGCCATCGCCAGGTTCGAACGGCTGCGGTCCAGCGCCACGTACAGGAACAGCATCGGATTGCTTTCCAGCGGGCGGATCAGGTGGTACTGCGAGCTCAACGTGATCAGGATGTCTTCCAGCGTGTCCGACAGGCCCAGCTGCTGGGCGACGCGACGCTTGGCACGCACCACTTCGGTGTTGCCGGCCGCAGCCAGTTCCAGGTTGATGTCGCCGCCACCGGTCATGGCCAGTGCCATGCCACTGTCGCTGTCGACGAGCGCGGCACCGACGAAGCCGGCGAGCGAATTGAGGGTTTCCAGGTTGAGCTTAGACACAGTCGTCCTTTCTTGGGTCGTGCAGAGGGAAACAGGCCAGCAAGGCCTGCGAGGTAGAAAAACCGGGGCAATACGATCAGGCGGCGCGGCTGCGCAGCGCGGTTTCCAGCTTGGCGGCGCATTCGCGTGCGTGGAACAGCAGTACGGCCAGGTTGACCTCCACCGCCGCGACGGCGGTGAGCGTCATCGGCTTGTCCGCGTTGACCCGGATCAGCACGACGTTGCCCTGGCGGGTGCACACGGTGGCGTGTTCGGCTTCGCTGAGTGACAACTCGCGCGACACCGTTTCGCCCAGCGTGAGGAAGGAGTTGGCCATCGCGGCCAGCCGACGGCCGTCCACGCCCAGCACCGAATCCTCCGCTACCGCGCGGCCATCGGCGGTGGACAGCAGGAGCAGGGTCAGGCCCGGCTCGCGTTCGCGTGCCTGGCGGAAGATGTCTTCGATACGGGATGCATCGTAAAGATGCCGCGCCGGCAGGCTTTCGCCGGTCGCGCTGCGAACGATCTGGTTGATGGCACTGCGCTGCACTGGTTTCCCCCTGGAACCTGGATCGATACGATCCATGGCGATGCTTTTTATCAACCGCGGAGGGTTGAAAGTGTGAACCGTAGCACAGTATATCTGACCGGTTTTGTAATGGATCTTCACCTCCCGCGTGCGCCAACGCTTTGACGCGCCTGCAATTCTTCGGACCCGAACGGTGGGCAGAATGCGTCGGGCACCTCGCCTGCTGCAGCGCCGCGAGTACAGCGTGGGCGCGCTGGCTAGACTGTTTCTTTTGTCCTGAACGAGGTTTCCATGACGCATCTTCCCGTCTCGCTGATTGGCGTGCCTACGGATATCGGGGCCGGCGATCGCGGCGCACGCCTGGGGCCGGAAGCCCTGCGCATTGCCGGCCTGGCCGAAGCGCTGAGCGCCCGCGGCGTGGACGTGCGTGACGTCGGCAATCTGGACGGGCCGCGTAATCCCTGGACCGCACCGGTGCACGGCTACCGCCACCTGGACGAAGTGGTGGAGTGGAACCGGGTGCTGATGGAAGCCAGCCTGTCCGAACTGCGCGCCGGACGCATGCCGATCATGCTCGGCGGCGATCATTGCCTGGGTGTCGGGTCGGTGACTGCGGTGGCGCGCTGGTGCCGCGAACAGGGCAAGGACCTGCGCGTGCTGTGGCTGGACGCGCATTCGGATTTCAACACCAGCGACATCACCCCGTCCGGCAACGTGCACGGCATGCCGGTGGCGTGCCTGTGCGGGCTGGGGCCGGATGCGCTGACCCGGCTCGGCGGCGATGCGCCGGCGATCCTGCCCTCCCAGGTGCGCCAGATCGGCATCCGTTCGGTGGACCCGGAAGAAAAGCGACTGATCAAGACCCATCGGGTGGATGTGTATGACATGCGCTACATCGACGAGGCCGGCATGAAGCGGACGATGGAGGCCGCGCTGGACGGGATCACTGCCAACACCCACCTGCACGTGAGCTTCGACGTCGATTTCCTCGACCCCAGCATCGCCCCGGGCGTGGGCACCACGGTGCCGGGCGGGGTGAACTACCGCGAGGCCCAGCTGGTGATGGAGATGATCGCCGACAGCGGGCGCATGGGCTCGCTGGACATCGTCGAGCTCAACCCGCTGCTGGATGACCACAACGCCACCGCGAAGCTGGCGGTGGACCTGGTGGAGAGCCTGTTCGGGAAGTCCACGCTGATGCGCGATTGAGGCCCGGGCGCGGCGTCGGGGAGGCGCCGCATGAACCGATCCGCTGCTCGTTCACACTCGCTCCACGCGACGCGCGCCAGATTGCACTTCACGCGGCACGCCCGGGTCGTTCCGGACGCCGTGACCTGAGAAGGAGAAGTCGATGAAACGCATTTTTTCCGTACTGCTGCTGGCGTTGTGTACTGCCGGTTCGCTGACTGCCTGCAATACCGTTGCCGGTGCCGGCAAGGACATGCAGGGGGCTGGCGAGGCCGTCCACGATACGGCGCAGGACTGCAAAAACGGCAAGTGCTGATCAACGGCTTTTCCGCCGTCTGCACCGCCGCCGCGGTGGTTTCTTAAATCAAACTGGAGAGTCCCTATGAAGCGTGTAATTTCCCTGATGCTGCTGTCGATGTTCTCGGTCGCCATGCTGGCCGGCTGCAATACCGTTGCCGGTGCCGGCAAGGACGTGCAGGGTGCTGGCGAGAAGGTCGAAGACGCCGCCCGCAAGAACTGATCCGCGCAAGCAGCTCAGTAGTGAAAAGGCCGGGATTTCCCGGCCTTTTTTGTTTTGCGCTTGGCAATGGCATCCGTTCAACGAAGTGAGCACGTGCTTCATCTCTGCTTGACTGCTGCTCAACGTTCATTGGCGCATTCTGCAGGTGCGGTAACACATGACGTACTTCACTCAAGAGGCCAACGCACATGAACAAAGATATCATTTCAGGCAAGTGGACCCAGCTCAAGGGTCAGGCCCAGAAGCAGTGGGGCAAGCTGACCAATGACGACTTGGATGTTGCCGAGGGCAACGCGGAATATCTGGCCGGCCGCGTGCAGGAGCGCTATGGGATTGCCCGCGACGAAGCGGACGAGCAGGTCAAGGCATTCGATTCCTCGCTGCGCAAGGATTACCCGGACTTCAAGTAAGTCGGGCGGTTGAAACCGGTAGAAAAACGGGCCTTCATGGCCCGTTTTTTTTGTGCGCGATCCGGTCTCAGCGGCGCGGCGGGTCGGGCACGTAGTGATCGGGGAACGCCTGCGGCTCGCGTTCGGCCGCATGCGCGGGACGATCAAGAATTATCCCGCGCGCGCGCAGGTTGCGTGCACTGTCATAGCGCAGCTGGACGACCTGGACCGGATCGGTGGTGGCGCGTTCGAAGGCGGTGTTGCGAACCGATGAGGCCTCGCGTTCGCCATGTGCGGTGCCCAGCCGCTGCGTCGGCGCCTGCGCGGGTTCGGCCATCACCCGTGACGCACTGCTGCCGGCATCCTGGGTCGCGGCAGGGGCAGGGGCAGGCGCGGCGCGGCGCAGTGGCGCGGCCGGCCGATGCTCCCAGCGCACGGCATCGCGTTCGTTGAACACCGCGATGCCGACTACGCCCAGGTTGTCCCCGCGCCCGGTGCGTTCGGCATAGCTGTCGCGCGGGCTGCTGAAGACGAACTGCGCCACTTCATCGTTGGACTTCCGCCAGCCGGTGATGTCGGTGGTCTGCCACGGGTTGAGCACGTAGCCGGTCTGGGCGGGCGTGGCCTGTTCGCCACTGATGGCGTTGATGCCATCCACCGACAGCACCACCAGCACGCGCTGCGGGCTGGCGTTGCGCAGGCGCACGCCATAGCGGTGCCCGCGTTCGCCCGGGGTCCAGCGTTGGCCATCGTGCGCGTACTGTGGCAGCAGCCCGCCGCTATCGCGGTCCAGCAGGGTCAGGAACACCGGTCCACTCGCGATCCGCGAGGGTTGCGGGGTGATCATCGGCGGTGCCGGCTTGAAGCCGGCCAGCAGGGCAACGCTCAACAGGGGCAGCAACAGGCGCTTCATCCGGGTTCTCCACGGCGGGGTCTCCAGCGCAAACGCCCGAACAGGGCCGACGGGGTTGCGCCAGCAAGGGTAAACTGGCGCCGTTCACCGAAGGTTTCCCGTCGAGCAGTCATGACCACCCGAGTCCTTACCGGCATCACCCCCTCCGGCACCCCGCACCTGGGCAACTATGTCGGCGCCATCCGCCCCGCCATCGCCGCCAGCCGTGCGCAGGGCATCGAGAGCTTCTTCTTCCTGGCCGACCTGCACAGCCTGATCAAGGCGCAGGAGCCGGCGCGCACCCAGCGATCCACGCTGGAAATCGCCGCCAGCTGGCTGGCCTGCGGGCTGGATCCGGAACAGGTGTGGTTCTACCGGCAGAGCGACATCCCGGAAACCAACGAGCTGATGTGGTTCCTGACCGTGGTCGCCAGCAAGGGCATCCTCAACCGTGCGCATGCCTACAAGGCGGCCATCGACAAGAACGAGGCCGAGGGGCTGGACCCGGACGCCGGCGTGAGCGCCGGGTTGTTCATGTACCCGGTGCTGATGGCCGCCGACATCCTGATCTTCAAGGCCAACCGCGTGCCGGTGGGACGTGACCAGATCCAGCACATCGAGATGGCACGCGACTTCGGCCAGCGCTTCAACCACGTCTACGGCAAGGAGTACTTCCCGCTGCCGGAGGTGGTGATCGACGAACAGGTCGCTACGCTGGCAGGCCTGGATGGCCGCAAGATGAGCAAGAGCTACAGCAACACCATTCCGTTGTTCGCCCCGCGCGAAACGCTGAAGAAGCTGGTGTTCTCCATCCTGACCGATTCGCGTGCGCCGGGTGAGCCGAAGGACACCGAAGGCTCGGCCCTGTTCCAGATGTACCAGGCATTCGCCACGCCGGAACAGACCGCCGGCTTTGCCAAGGCCTTCGCCGAGGGCATCAGCTGGGGTGATGCCAAGCAGCAGTTGTTCGAGCGCATCGATGCCGAACTGTCGCCGCTGCGCGAGCGTTACGAAGCGCTGATGGCCGAACCGGAGAAGATCGAAGCGCTGCTGCGGCGTCGTGGCCAGCAGCTGCGCGAGCAGTACGCCGTGCCGCTGCTGAAGGAACTGCGCCATGCCGTGGGCCTGCGCGACCTGGCCGACGTGCCCAGGGCGGCGGCTGCCGAGCTGGCCCGCAGCGCGCCGCCGGTGTTCAAGCAGTACCGCGAAAAAGATGGCCGTTTCTATTTCAAGCTGACCGACGGCGAAGGCACGTTGCTGGTGCAGAGCACGGGCTTTGATTCGCCGCGCGACGCCGGCCAGCTGATCGCCGTGCTGAAGCAGGCCGAGCAGGGCGACGCCCTGCAGAGCGACCTGTTCACGCTGGAAGCCGAAGTGGCTGCCGTGCTGGCCGCCCTGGCCACCCTGCGCGACGCCGGGTAACGCCCCCCTCTCAACCGAGGATCTGCCGATGGCCTGGTTGTCGTTGCTGCTGTTCCTGCCCTGGTTCGTGCTGCTCGGTGGGCTGTTCTGGTGGTACCCGCGCCAGCCGCGTTGCGCGCGACGGCGTGCCTTCGACACGGCGGCGCTGCTGCTGGCCCTGGTGCTGAGCGTGCTGTCCATGCACTGGGGGTTCCAGCTGGGCAGGGCGCAGTCCGATGCCGGCCCGATCTGGCCGCAGGTGCTGGCCGTGCTGTATGCCTACGGCGCGTTCCTGGCGGTGATGGTCACCGCGCTGCTGCTGCGCCCGCACTGGCTGCTGCGCAGGTCCTGACGCGGGCCTCCGACCAAAGCCGCATCGAACGCACGCGTCCGCGCGCCTACCATGGCCGTCTGTTCCTGATCCTGCCAGGTGCGCGTCGATGACCGCCGATCCCAGCATCCACACCATCGATACCGGGTTCCAGCGCGCCGACTTCGACGCAGCCTACCTGGTGGTGGAAAACGGCCGTGCCGCCTTCATCGACTGCGGCACCTCGCTGGCGGTGCCGGCGATGCTGCAGGCCCTGGCCGATGCCGGGCTGCAGCCGCAGGCGGTGGACTGGCTGCTGCTGACCCACGTGCACCTGGACCACGCCGGTGGCGCCGGCACGCTGATGCAGCACCTGCCCAATGCGCGCGCGGTACTGCATCCGCGTGGTGCGCCGCACATGATCGATCCGGCGCGACTGATCGCCGGTGCCACGGCGGTGTATGGCGAGGAGGAAATCGCACGCAGCTATGGCCGCATCGAGCCGATCCCGGCCGAGCGCGTGGTGGTGGCCGAAGAGGGCCAGCGCATCGACCTGGCCGGGCGTGAGTTGGTACTGATGCATACGCCCGGCCATGCGCAGCACCATTACTGCGTGTGGGACGCGCGCAGCCGCAGCTGGTTCACCGGCGATACCTTCGGCCTGTCCTACCGGGAACTGGACAGCGCGCAGGGCGCCTTCATCATCCCCACGTCCTCGCCGGTGCAGTTCGATCCCGAGCCGTTGAAGGATTCCATCCGCCGGATGCTGGCTTACCAGCCCGTGGCGATGTACCTGACCCACTACGGTCGCGTGGACGCGGTGGAAGCGCGCGCCGAAGACCTGCTCGAGCAGATCGATGCGATGGTGGCGATCGGGCGCCAGTGCGATGGCCGCCCGGACCGTCATCGCCATCTGCGTGCGGCGTTGCGCGCGCTGTACCTGGAGCGCGCGCTGGCCCACGGCTGCGCGCTGGACCAGGACGCGGTCGCCAGCGTGCTGGCGATGGACATCGAGCTCAATGCACAGGGGCTGGCCTGCTGGCTGGACCGTGGACGGCGCTGATCATTCCGCGTCATCGCGCTGTCACGTACACTCGGGACATCCCTGCTTCCTTGTCCCCCGGTGATCCGTGAACCCGATGCGCGTGCTGTTGTTGTCGTCCTGCCTGTTCGTCGGTGGCCTTGCGCATGCGGCCAATGATCTTCCCGGTGGCGGCATCGATCCGCAGGCGCTGTCGCGCCACGTGCGCGTGCTGGCCTCGGATGAGTTCGAAGGCCGTGCGCCGGCCAGCGAAGGCGAAGAACGCACGGTGCAGTACCTGATCGAGCAGTTCCGCAGCTACGGCCTGCAGCCGGGCGGCGTGGACGGCAGCTGGGTGCAGCCGGTGCCGCTGGTGCGCGCACAGCTGGATGGTGCGGCCACGGCAACGCTGACGCTGAAGGGCGGCAAGCGCACCCTCGCCAACGGCGGGGACGTGACCCTGCAGAGCCTGCAGCCGCGCGCACGGGTACAGATCAAGGATGCCCCGCTGGTGTTCATCGGCTACGGCATCGATGCGCCCGAGCGCAACTGGGACGATTACAAGGGCATCGATCTGCGCGGCAAGATCGCCGTGGTGCTGATCAACGACGCCGACTTCGAAACCGATGCGCCCGGTGCCTTCGATGGCAAGGCGGTGACCTATTACGGCCGTTGGACCTACAAGTTCGAAGAGGCCGCGCGGCGCGGTGCAGAAGGCGTGCTGATCGTGCACGAGACCGCGCCGGCCGCCTATGGGTGGGCCACGGTGAAAAGCTCGGGCACCTCGCCGCTGTTCGACATCCAGCGCAGCCAGGATGAAGCCATGGCCCAGCACACGCCGCTGCGCGGCTGGATGCAGCGTTCGCTGGCCGAGGCGATCTTCGCCGATGCCGGCCTGGATTTCGAGGCGGAAAAGCGCAAGGCGCAGCGTGCCGATTTCAAGCCGGTGGCGCTGGACAACGCCCGGTTGAGCGCGGCATTCAAGCTGAAGCGCGAAGAAGTGGTCACCCGCAACGTGGTGGCCAAGCTGCCCGGCGGCACGCACGGCGACGAGGCGGTGATCTTCTCCGCGCACTGGGACGCCTTCGGCATCGGCGAGCCCGATGCGAAGGGGGACCGCGTGCGCCGCGGCGCCATCGACAACGCCACCGGCGTGGCCACCGTGCTGGAACTGGGCCGCGTATTCGCGGCCGGCCCGCAGCCACAGCGTTCGCTGTATTTCGTCGCGCTGACCGCCGAGGAGAAGGGCCTGCTGGGCGCAAGTTACTATGCAAAACACCCGCTGGCGCCGCTGGAAAAAACCGCTGCGGTGCTGAACATCGAGATGTTCAGCCCGGATGGCGCGACCCGTGACATCGCCTCGTGGGGCAAGGGCCGGGTATCGCTGGAAGGCGACCTGGAGCGCGTGGCCAAGGCGCGCGGCCGCGGCTACAGTCCGGATCCGAACCTGGAAGCGGGCTTCTTCTACCGTGCCGACCACTTCGCCTTCGCCCGGCTGGGCGTGCCGGCGATCACCATCGGCCCGGGGCTGGACAAGCTGGACGGCGGTATCGAAGCCGGCCGTGCGCTGCGCGAGAAGTATTTCAAGGACTGCTACCACCAGGCCTGCGATGCGTGGACCCCGAGCTGGGACCCGGCCGGCCATGCCGCCGACACGCTGCTGGTGTATGACCTCGGCCTGGAGCTGGCCAACGGCCGCAGCTGGCCGCAGTGGGAACAGGGCTCGGAGTTCCGCAAGGCACGCGACAGCAGCGAAGCGGCACGCCGCTGATCGCCTTGATGGCGTGATCGGGCGGGTGAGGACGTCAGCAGGTAGTGGCGTCCGTTGTGATCCGGTGGGTGACGACCGTTGTGATCTGGTGGGTGACGACCGTTGTGATCTGGTGGGTGACGACCGTTGGTCGTCACGCCGCTCCCCGCAGCCTCACACCACCGGCGGACCCGGCTGCTTCCAGTGGTCGTTGCCCGGCAGCAGCAGGTTCAGCGCGATCGCCACCACCGCGCACAGCGCGATGCCCTTCAGGCCGAAGTCGTCCGGACCGGTGCCGCTGCCGACCAGCACGCCACCGATGCCGAACACCAGCGTCACCGACACGATCACCAGGTTGCGTGCTTCGCCCAGGTCGATCCGGTGGCGGATCAGGGTGTTCATGCCCACCGCGGCGATGGAGCCGAACAGCAGGCACAGGATGCCGCCCATCACCGGTACCGGGATGCTCTGCAGCAGCGCACCGAACTTGCCGATGAACGCCAGGCTGATCGCAAAGATCGCCGCCCAGGTCATGATCTTCGGGTTGTAGTTTTTGGTCAGCATCACCGCGCCGGTGACTTCGGCATAGGTGGTGTTGGGCGGGCCACCGAACAGGCCTGCCGCGGTGGTTGCTACGCCGTCACCGAACAGGGTGCGGTGCAGGCCGGGTTTCTTCAGATAATCGCGGCCGGTGACGCTGCCGACGGCGATCACCCCGCCGATATGTTCGATGGCCGGCGCGAGCGCGACCGGCACGATGAACAGGATCGCCTGCCAGTTGAACGCCGGCGCAGTGAACTGCGGCAGGGCAAACCACGGTGCCGCGGCGATGCGGGCGACATCGACGACGCCGAACGCGAAGGACAGCCCGAAGCCCACCAGCACGCCGAACATGATCGGCAGCAGCTTGAACATGCCCCGGCCGAATACCGCCACCACCAGCGTGGTCAGCAGCGCCGGCATCGAAATCAGCATCGCGGTCTGGTATGGAATCAGCTGCGTGCCGTCGGCGTCCTTACCCATCGCCATGTTGGCGGCGATCGGTGCCATCGCCAGCCCAATCGAGATGATCACCGGGCCGATCACCACCGGCGGCAGCAGCCGGTCGATGAAACCGGTGCCCTTGATCTTCACCGCCGCGCCCAGGAAGGTGTAGACGAAGCCGGCGGCCATCACCCCACCCATGGTTTCCGCCAGCCCGAACTGCTGCTTGGCGAGGATGATCGGGGTGATGAAGGCAAAGCTGGAGGCCAGGAACACCGGCACCTGGCGACCGGTCATCAGCTGGAACAGCAGCGTGCCCAGCCCGGCGGTGAACAGCGCCACGTTCGGGTCCAGCCCGGTGATCAGCGGCATCAGCACCAGCGCGCCGAAGGCCACGAACAGCATCTGCGCGCCGGACAGCACCTGGCGCCAGAGCGGGTCGTTGAATTCATCCTGCATCGTCGCGAGTTCCTCGTTGGGCGCCGACAAGCCGTTTGTCGGCACGGGCGGGGAGGATGATATCGCCGTGGCCGGTCCCTGCGGGCCAGGCAGGGCGCCGGTGCGTGCGGTGATCCGAAGAAAACAGCTTGCCGCCTTCCCGACTGCTCCGCAGCGACGCAAAGGCCTAGAATCCTCGTTCCCCCGCACCTTGGTGGCCCATGGCCGTCGTCCCTGATTCCTCCGCCGCGCCGCGTCCCGGTGCCGTCGCCCTGGCGTTGCTGCTGGTCTACGTGGTCTGGGGCTCGACCTACCTGGGCATCGCCAAGGCGCTGCAGGCCGGCGTGCTGCCGCTGACGTCGGTGTCCGGGGCGCGCTTCATCATCGCCGGCAGCCTGATGTACGCCGTGCTTCGGCTGTTCAGGAAGATGCCGCGGCCGACCCTGCGGCAGTGGCGCAACCTGACCATCATGGGCTTCACCATGCTGCTGCTGGGCAACGGAATGGTGGTGCTGGCCGAACGCGATGTGTCCTCCGGCCTGGCCGCCACCGCGGTGGCCTCGGTGCCGCTGTGGATGGCGCTGTTCTCGGCGGTGCGCGGCCAGCACGCCAGCCGTGGCGAGTGGCTGGGCATTGCCATCGGCTTCCTCGGCGTGGTCTGGCTCAACGCAGGCAGCAGCCTGGCGGCGTCGCCGACCGGGCTGATCCTGCTGCTGGTGGCCCCGGTCGGCTGGGCATTCGGCTCGGTCTGGGTGCGGGGCCAGGACCTGCCGGGACCGTTCATGACCGCGGCCGGGCAGATGATCTGTGGCGGCGTGCTGCTGGTCATCACCGGGCTGGCAGTGGGCGAACGACCGACCGCGCTGCCCAGCCTGGATGGCCTGTTGGCGGTGGCCTACCTGTGCCTGTTCGGCTCGATCGTCGCCTTCACCGCCTACGTGTGGCTGCTGCACAACGTGCGTCCGGCGCTGGCCGGCAGCTATGCCTACGTCAATCCGGTGATCGCCGTGCTGCTCGGCGTGCTGCTCAATGGCGAACACTTCGGCTGGCGTGACCTGGTGGCGATGGCGGTGATCCTGGCCGGCGTGCTGGTGCTGGCCCTGGCAAGGACGCGCAAGTGAGCGCCGCGCTGATCAGCGAACAGGAACAGCGCCGCGGCCTTGCAGTCACCGCCTTCACCTTCGTGCTGTGGGGACTGGTGCCGGTGTACTGGCACCTGTTGCGCGAAGTGCCCTCGTTCCAGATCATCGCCCACCGCATCATCTGGAGCACGGTGCTGGTGGTGGGCTGGCTGCTGCTGAGCAGCCGCCTGCAGTGGTGGAAAGCAATCGCCGCGCAGCCGCGTGCACTGGCCACCTTGGCGGTGAGCAGCCTGGCCATCGCGTTCAACTGGGGCCTGTACATCTGGGCCATCAACGCAGGCCACGTGATCGACACCAGCCTGGGTTATTTCATCAACCCGCTGGTCAGCGTGGTGCTGGGCGTGGTGGTGCTGAAGGAACGCCTGCGCCGCCTGCAGTGGCTGGCGGTGGCCTGCGCGGCGGTCGGCGTGGCCTGGCTGACCTGGCAGGCCGGCGCACCGCCGTGGATCGCATTGGGGCTGGCCGGATCGTTCGGCCTGTATGGCCTGCTGCGCAAGCTGATTTCGGTCGATCCGGTGGCTGGCCTGGCGGTGGAAAGCCTGTATCTGTTCCTGCCGGCGCTGGGCTTCGCACTGTGGAGCGAGAACGGCCACGGCGGTGCCTTCTTCGGGGGCTGGGGCTGGCGCAACGACCTGCTGCTGATCTTCGGCGGCGTGGTCACCGCCGCGCCGCTGATCGGCTTCGCCTACGGCGTGAAGCGCATCGCCCTGTCCACCGTGGGTGTGCTGCAGTTCATCGCGCCCAGCCTGGGCCTGGTGCTGGGCGTGTTCTTCTTCAACGAACCGTTCGATGGCGCGCGCGCCACCGGCTTCATCGCGATCTGGATCGGCCTGGGCCTGTTCGTCTTCGATGGCCTGCGCCGCACCCGCCGCTGAAAAAGGGGACGGAGGGGATTAAGTCGTTTTTGGCATTTCGAGTGCCAAAAACGACTTAATCCCCTCCGTCCCCTTTTCTTCAGACTTCGCGCAGGGCGGTGGTGATCGGCAGGCGGGCGGCACGCAGGGCGGGGAACAGGCCGCCGACCAGGCCGATGCCCAGCGCCCACTTCAACCCGCTCCACAGCAGTTCCGGCGAGACGTGGAACTTGAACACCACCGCGCTGAAATTGCTGCCGATGGTGGACACGCTGTAGCCGTTGAACAGCAGCCAGGCGATCGCGCAGCCCAACAGCCCACCCAACAACGCCAGCAGCATCGTTTCGAGCATCACCGCGGTCACCACCGGCAGCCCGCGGAAGCCGATCGCACGCATCGTGGCGATCTCGCGCGCGCGCGTGGCCACGGCGGCATACATCGTGTTGAGCGCACCGAACACTGCGCCGATGGCCATGATGGTGCCGATGACCTTGCCCAGGATGTTGATCAGCGTGGTCAGCCCGCCGCCCTGCTTGCTGTAGTACAGCCGGGTTGTTTCCACCTCCAGCTTCAGGCGCGGGTCGCCGGCGACGGCGGCCTTGAACTGCTCGAAACCGGGCTTGCCGTCGGTGCGCACCGTCACCGATTGCAGCGCGCCGCGCTGGTAGGTCGTGGCCAGGGTATCCACGTCGGTCCACAGCTCCGAATCATGCGCGTCGCCGGAAGCGAACACGCCGACCACCGTCCATGCCTGGTTGCCAAGGGTCAGCGTGCTGCCAACGTCCATGTCGCGGAACTGGCTCTTCGCGCCCTGTCCCACCACCATTTCGCGCTTGCCGGTGGCGAACTTCCGGCCTTCGATGATGCGCACCCGATCATGCACCGCCCAGGCCATGTCACCGACGCCGCGGAACTGCGCATTGACATCGGTGCCGTCGGAGCGGGACACCAGGTTGACCACCTGCGACAGCTCGGCCGACAGCAGCGCGCGCCCCTTTTCGTCGCGTGCCACGCCGGGCAGGGTGGACAACAACGGAATCTGGTCGCGGGTGATCACCGAGTTGGTTTCCGCCTGCGAGCCGCCGCGCAGCACGATGGCGGTGGTGTCATCGCCGGTGCTGTTCAGCGTGGACTGGAAACCTGCGCCCATCGCCAGCATCGCCACCAGCACGCCGACCACGCCGGCGATGCCGACCACGATCACCGACGAGGCGCCCCAGCGTTGCGGCAGGCTGGCGATACCGATGCGGGTGGCGGCCAACGCCAGCCGTCCGCCGCGGGTCAGCGCCAGCCACAGCGCGACCAGCACCACCACGACCAGCACGCCCTGCCACGGCAGCCAGATCCATGCCGCCAGGCCCACCGCCAGCACCACCAGCATCGCGCCGTTGAGCAGCCACTTCTTCAGTGTGTTCTTCATGTGCGGGTCCTCAGCGTCCGGCCAGGGCATCGACGATCTTCAGCCGCTTGGCGCGCAGCGCCGGCAGCAGTCCGACCACGACGCCGATCACGATGATCAGTGCAATGCCCACCAGCCAGGTGGCGGTCGGCACATGCGGTGGCAGCAGGCCGCGCGTCTGCGGTGCCAGCAGCGGCAGGATGGTCGCCGCCAGGCCCATGCCGATCGCACCGCCCAGCCCCACCAGCAGGATCGACTCCACCATCACCAGGGCCAGTACGGTGCGGTCCTGGAAGCCCAGTGTCTTCAGCGTGGCCAGTTCCGGGATGCGTTCGCGCACCGCCTGCGCCATGGTGTTGCCGGTCAGCAGCAGCAGGGTGAAGAACACCGCGCCCATGATCGAAGTGACGATCATGCCGATGTCCGCGAACTGCTTGACGAAGGCCTGCTGGAACGCCGATTCGGTCTGGGTCTTGGTTTCGTGGTCGGAGTTGGCCGATATCGCGTCGATCGCCTGGGCCACCCGCGAGGCATGGTCCGGGTTGTCCAGGGTGATGGTGTACCAGCTGACCTGGTTCTTGATGTAGTCGTTGGACTCATCGAAGTACTTCCAGTTCATCATCAGCTGCCTTTCCTCGTTCCCGGCCACTGCGCGGTCCTTGGAGCGGAACGTGCCGACCATTTCCAGCGGCCAGTCGTTGCTGCCGCCGCGCGGGAAGATGGTGGCCTGCAACGGGATGGTGTCGCCGATCTTCCAGCCGAAATCCTTGGCCAGCGACTCGCCGACGATGGCGCCGGTGCGGGTGTCCTGCCAGCGCTTGAGCTGGTCCGGGGCGACCTCCAGTTCGCCGTAGATGTCGAAGTAATTCGGGGCGACCGAGAAGTTCGGGAAGAAGTCCTTGGGGTCGCGGTAGATGCCACCGAACCACATGCCGTAGGTGACATCGCGCACGCCGGCCACCTGGCGGATCTGCGCTTCCAGGCGGATCGGCAGCGACTGGGTGATCGACAGCCGCGAGGCGGTGATCAGCCGGTTGGCGCCTTCCACGCTGCCACCGGACATGAAGGCCACGCGCACCGAATCGAGCATGCCGAACAGCAGGAATGCTGCCACCACCGACAGCAGAGTCAGCAGGGTGCGGGTGCGGCTGCGGAACAGCTGCGCCCACACCAGGGAGAAATATTTCATCGCCGTGCCCTCGGTCAGTGCGCCAGTGGCGCGTCGGCGAGTTCGCCCTTGTCCAGGTGCACCGTATGGGTCGCGTACTCGGCGGCCTTCGGGTCGTGGGTCACCATGATGATGGTCTTGCCATGTTCGCGGTTGAGCTGCTGCAGCAGCTGCAGGATCTCTTCGGCGGACTGGCGGTCCAGGTCGCCGGTCGGCTCATCGCAGATCAGGAACGTGGGATCGGAAACGATCGCGCGGGCGATCGCCACGCGCTGCTGCTGGCCACCGGACAGTTCGTTGGGACGGTGGCTGCGGCGGTCGGCCAGGCCGACCAGGGTCAGCGCGATCTCCGCGTTGCGCCTGCGCTGCGCAGCGCCCAGGTGGGTCAGCAGCAGCGGCAGTTCGACGTTCTTCTGCGCGGTCAGCATCGGCATCAGGTTGTAGAACTGGAACACGAAGCCGACGTGGTGGCTGCGCCAGGTGGAAAGCTGGCCGCCCCCCATCTGGTCGATGCGCTCGCCTTCGATGGTGATCTCCCCGCCGCTGGGCGAGTCCAGTCCACCGATCAGGTTCAGCAGGGTGGTCTTGCCGGAACCGGAGGGCCCCATCAACGCCACGAAGTCGCCTGTTTCGATGTCCAGGTCGATGCCGTGCAGCACCTTTACCTGCTCCGGGCCCCGCTGGTAGGTCTTGGTGATGCTGCGCAATGAAACCAGGGTCGACATGCCGTTTCTCCGAGTGCGGTAATGACGGCCACCGGCCGCCGGACGGACAACCTACGAGCGTTCCTTCACCTTGCTGCCGTCGCGCAACGTATCCGGCGGGCTGGTCACCACCCGCTCACCCGGGCGCACGCCCGCCAGCAGCTGACGATCCGCATTCAGCGCCAGGCCGGGCGTCACGCTGCGCTGCTGCACGGCGTCCTCGGCCAGCACGAACACCACGCTGCCGCCCTCACGCTCCACCACCGCGTTGGCCGGCACGCGCACGCCCTGCGGCTTCTGCGGTGCATCCGGCCTGGCCTGTTCCAGGAAGCTCACCCGCACGCCCATCTCCGGCACGATGCGCGGGTCGCGGGTCTTGATCGCCACGCGCACCTTCACCGTGGCCTTGCCGCGGTCGGCGGTGGGAACGATGGCGATCACCTCGGCCGGGATCTTCCATTCGGGATAGGCGTTGAGCGTGGCTTCCACCGGCATCTTCGGCTGCACCCGGCCGATGAAGGCCTCGCCGACCTCGACTTCGATCTCCAGCGATTCCATGTCCACGATGGTGCCGATGCCGGTACGGGTGAAGCCACCGCCAGCCGACAGCGGCGAGACGATCTCGCCCGGCTGTGCGGCCTTGGCAGTGACCACGCCGGAGAACGGCGCGCGGACGATGTTGTTGTCCACGCCCAGGTCGGCGATGGCCAGCTGGTTGCCGGCCACCTGCACGTTGCGCTGGGCGGTATCCAGCTGCGCGCGCAGGCTGTCACGCTGGGCCACGGCCTGGTCGAACTGCGAGCGTGATACCAGCTGCTGGCCGACCAGCGCCTGCAGCCGGGTGGCTTCGGCACCGGCCTGGGTGAGCTGGGCCTGCAGGCCGGCGACCTGGCTGCGTGCGGCCTGCACCTGCGACGCGTAGAGATCGCGCTGGGCGCCGGCATCGATCGGGTCCAGCGTGGCCATGACCTGGCCTTCCTCGACCCGCATGCCTTCTTCAATCATGACTTCGCGCACCTTGCCGGTGATCTTGGCCGAGACCGTCGCCATGCGCCGCGCCACCACGTAGCCGCTGGCATCCAGCACCGAGGCACTGCTGCCTGCCTCGCCCAGCGCCACCGCGGGTGCGGTCTGCACTTCGATGGCCTGCGGACGCAGCATCCATGCGGCCACGGCCGCACCCAGCAGCACCAGCACGGCGATCACGATCCACAGCCAGCGACGGCTGCCCGGCGCGGGTGGCGGCGGCGTCCTGCGGTCGATGCGAAGTTCCTTCAACAGTTCAGCAGAGGCGTTCATAGGCACCAGGACGTTGGATCGAGCGGAGTGTGACCGCAACACCCGCCAGGGGCAAACCGCGGCCCTGCGGTCGACACAGGATGCGCGCCGGCGGGCCGCCACGGCAGTGACAGCTGTCACCTGCAGTGCCTGACGCCGGCCACTGCCTGCGCAGCGCCCGGTGGCGCACTGTCGTAGCCACTTACCGGGAGTACCGCCATGCCCCTCCATGCCCCTCCGTTGGCCGCACTGCACGACGTGCAGGTGCGCTATCGCAATGCCATTGCACTGGCCGGTGTCAGCCTGCAGGTGCGTCCCGGCGAAGTACTGGCACTGCTCGGTCGCAATGGTGCCGGCAAGACCACGGCCATCGCCGTGCTGCTGGGACTGCGTCTGCCGGATGCCGGCCAGGTGACGCTGCTGGGTGGTGACCCGCAATGTCGATCGCAGCGTGAGCAGGTGGGCGTGATGCTGCAGGACACGGCATTGCCGCCGAAGCTGCGGGTGGGTGAGCTGGTAGAGCAGTTCCGCGCCAGCTATCCACGGCCGCGACCGTTGGCCGACTGCCTGGCCATTGCCGGCGTGCAGGACCTGCAGCAGCGCGCCTACGGCCAGCTGTCCGGTGGCCAGCAGCGACGCGTGCAGTTCGCCATCGCGCTGTGTGGTGGCCCGCGCCTGCTGTTCCTGGACGAACCGACCACCGGCCTGGACATCGAAGCGCGCCAGGCCATGTGGCACGCCATCGCGCAGCTGCGCGCGGAAGGCTGCGGGATCGTGCTGACCACCCATTACCTGGAAGAAGCCGAAGCGCTTGCCAGCCGTGTGGTGGTGCTGGAGCAGGGACGCGTGCTGGCCGACGGTCCGCTGGCCACGTTCCGGCCGCAGCTGGCACCGCGGCGGGTCCGGTGCCGCAGCGGGTTGGACGTGGCGCTGCTGCAGGGCTGGCAGGGCGTGATCGAAGCACGCCGTGCGGGCGATCATCTGGAGCTGCTGGCCGAACCTGCCGAGCCGGTAGTGGCGCGACTGTTGGCCGAGGACCCCCAGCTGAGCGAGCTGGACGTGCGCGGCGGCGGCCTGGCCGAAGCCTTCGTTGAACTGACCCGGGAGGCCGCATGAACATCCAGCGCGTTGCCGTGGATCCACCGCGCCGGCCGCTGGCGCGCCTGCTTGCCCCCTACATCGCCGAACTGAAGGCCGAGCTGCGCAGGACCTGGCGCACGCCTGCCTTCGTGCTGCCGTGCCTGCTGTTCCCGGTGCTGTTCTACGCGATGTTCGGGGTGATGCTGGGCCGCGGGCAGGCCTCGCGTTATCTGCTGGCCACCTACTGCGTGTTCGGCGCGATGGGGCCGGCCCTGTTCGGCTTCGGCGTGCAGTTGGCGATGGATCGCGCTGGCGGCCTGCTGACGCTGAAGCGTGCCTTGCCCGTGCCGCCGTTGGCACCGCTGCTGGCGCGCCTGTTGATGGCGGTGATCTTCGCGGTGGTGGTGGCGATCCTGCTGATCGCCGCGGCGCGCACGATGGGCGGGGTCAGCCTGGCACCGCTGCAGATGGCCGGGCTGGTGGCGGTGGCGGCGCTGGTCGCGCTGCCGTTGGGAGCGATCGGCCTGCTGATCGGCAGCCATGTGGAATCGGACGCCGCGCCGGCGCTGGTCAACCTGGTCTACCTGCCGCTGGCATTGCTGTCAGGCCTGTGGGTGCCGCTGTCGATGCTGCCGGGGGTGTTCAGCACGCTTGCCCCGCTGTGGCCTACCTGGCATGCCGCGCAGCTGGCGCTGCGTGTCATCGGCCAGCCCGCCGGCGGCAGCGTGCTGATGCACGGGATGGTACTGGGGGCGGTGACGGTCGTCGGCGCCCTGTTGGCCGCCCGTCGCCTGCGCCGCGTCGGCTGACATGGCATGATCGGCCGCGACCGTCTCCTGCTGGAATCCACCGTGCCGTTCAAGTGGTTGGCTCCCCTGCTGCGCCCCGCGCCGGATTCGGCGGTGGCCGACCATCGGCGGCGTGGGCAGTCCGGCTTGAGTGATTACATCCACCTGCTGTGGACGTCGTGGGTGTTCCTGACCCCCCTGTTCGGGGGCGGGTACACCGCGCGCTGGGCGTTGCTGACCCTGCTCAGCTATCCCACCTTCCTGTTCCTGTACGCCCGAGCGATGCTGGCGCCGCGCCACCATGCACCACGCTATGCACTGGCGATGGTCGCGATGAGTCTGGTGCTGGTGCCGTGGTATCCGTCCGGCATCAGCTATTTCGTGTTCGGTTGCGTGATGCTGCGCGTGTGCCGCAACGGCAGCGCCTGGCGCTATCTGTTGCAGTTGCTGCTGCTCAACACGGTGTTCGTCGGCACCGCGTGGCTTGCCGGCTGGGCGTGGCAGAACCTGGTCTGGATTCCCTTCATGTCGGTGGTGATCGGCCTGATATCGAACATGGAGGCGGTCAACAAGGAACGCGATGCGCAGCTGCAGCTGTCACAGGATGAGGTGCGCCGGCTGGCGGCCACGGCCGAGCGCGAGCGCATCGGCCGCGACCTGCACGACCTGCTTGGGCACACGCTGTCGCTGATCACGTTGAAGCTGGAGCTTTCGCGCAAGCTGTACGACCGTGGCGATGCACGCGCACGGCAGGAGATCGGCGAGGCCGAAGACATCGCGCGGCAGGCGCTGGCGCAGGTCCGCAGCGCGGTCACCGGCTTCCGCTCCAGCGACCTCGCCGGTGAGCTTGCCTCGGCGCGGCTGCTGCTGGAATGCCAGCAGGTCCACCTGGACTACCTGCCACCGCCGCCGATGCCGCTGGAGATCGAGCGTGCGCTGGCGCTGGTGCTGCGCGAGGCGGTGACCAACATCGCCCGCCACGCGCTTGCAGGCAATGCGCAGGTGCACTTTGCACGCGAAGGACACAGCTTGCTGATGCAGGTGCGCGACAACGGCCGTGGCGGGGTGACCACCGAAGGCAACGGCCTGGCCGGAATGCGCGAACGCATCGCCGCACTGCGCGGTACGCTGCAGCTGGAAGCGCTGCCGCAGGGCGGCACCTGCATCACGGTGCGCGTGCCGGCGCCGGCCATGCCAACACCGATGGACCGGGCGCCGGATCCATCGCCTGCCAGCCTGTTGAAGGGCACCCCATGATCCGGATCGTACTGGCCGAAGACCAGGCCATGGTACGCGGCGCGTTGTCGGCGCTGCTGGGGCTGGAGCCGGACATCGAGGTGCTGGGCAGTGCGGCCGACGGCGAAGCGGCGTGGCGACTGTTGCAGCAGCTGCGGCCGGATATCCTGGTCACCGACATCGAAATGCCCGGCCTGACCGGGCTGGAACTGGCGCAGCGGATTGCACGGCAGCAACTGCCGATCAAGGTCGTGATCGTCACTACCTTCGCGCGTACCGGCTTCCTGCGCCGCGCGCTGGACGCAGGCGTGCTCGGTTACCTGCTGAAGGACGCGCCGGCCGACCACCTGGCCGATGCCCTGCGCCGCGTGCAGCAGGGAGCCCGCGCCATCGACCCGCAACTGGCACTGGACGCCTGGTCGCAGGCCGATCCCTTGACCGACCGCGAGCGCCGCGTGCTGCGCCTGGCAGGCGAAGGAAAGACCGCCGGCGAGATCGCCACCGAGCTCGGCCTGTCGCACGGCACGGTGCGCAACTACCTGTCCGAATGCATCGGCAAGCTCGGCGTGGCCAACCGCATCGAAGCCTACCGGCTGGCCCGCCAGAAGGGCTGGCTGTAGCGCCCGCTATTTCTTCGCCATCGACTCGAACACGCCGTCGCGGCGGACCCAGGCGTGGTACAGCGCGGCACCGAGGTGCATCAGCACGGTGGCGAACAGCACATAGGCCAGCAGGCTGTGGGCACTGCGCAGCGCGGTATACAGTGCGGCCGAATGCGGGGCGATCGGGGGCAGGTTGAAGCCACTCCACAGCACGATCGGATAGCCACCGGCGGACAACATCGACCAGCCCAGCAGCGGCATCGCCAGCATCAGCGCATACAGCAGCCAGTGCGACGCCTTCGCGGCCAGCGCCTGCCACCACGGCAGGTCGGCCGGCAGCGGCGGTGGCGGGTGGCGCAGGCGGTTGTACAGGCGCAGCAGCACCAGCAGCCCGATCGTGATGCCCAACGGACGGTGGATATCCACCAGGGTCGGCCGCAGGTGCAGCGAGGCCATCATGGTGACGCCGATGAACAGCATCGCCAGGATCATCACCGCCATCGTCCAGTGCAGCACGCGGGCCAGCCGATTGAAGTGGCCGGGCGTCCGGTCCGTTGTGTTCATCGCGACACCCCCGCAGCTTCGCCGGATGCACCACGCGCGGTCTCGCGTTCGCGGCGGTTGAACGAATGCGAATACACCGCCGAGCGTGCCGCCAGCACCGCATCGTCGCTGCCGCTGATTCCATCGGGCAGGATCAACGGATCGAAGTTCAGGTCGTTGCAGGCGCCTCCGGCCTGCGGCTGCATCTGCTCCAGCGACAGCACGCCGGCCTGCACGCGCGTGCGTCCGGCCGGCCAGGGGGTCGACGGGTCTTCGACCACGTCGCCGGGGCCGGCCAGGGTCACCACCAGGTTCCAGCGCACCGGCCCGCTGGCCAGCCGCGTGGCAAACTCGTCGGCCAGGTGATCCAGTCCCGCAGCGGCCCGGGCTGCTTCGTCCAGCGTCACCGGCGCCGCCTGCGGTTCCCAGCTCCAGCGCACTGCCTGGCGGGTGCCGTCAGCGGCGGTGAACCAGAAACTGTTGACGCTGTTGAACTGCGTATTGGCCCAGCTGGTGGTCCATGGCGCGGTCTTCGCCCACTGCTGGAACGCCCGCGCGCTGGGGTATTTTTCCAGCACGGCGGCCATCTTCGCCGGGTCCGGCTTGCCGGTTGCCGGGTCGGGCAGCTGCGCCCGGGTCTGTTCCAGGAAGGCCTCCGGGCTGGGTACGGCGAAGAACGGGAAGCTGTTCATCGCCATCCGCCATTCCTGCCCGTTGTCACTCACCAGCTGCAGGGCGATGCTGCGCACCCGCGCCTGCGCGTCGGCACCGTGCGGATCGCCGCCGCCGATCGACAGCCGTCCCAGCACCGGCACCCGCGGCTGGCTGAACACCTGGGCGCGCGACAGCGCCGCGCCCTGCGGCGTCGGTTCGAACCAGCCGGCTACGCACACGCCCTTGCTGTGCGCGCGGCGGAAGCCCGGATGGGCCGGGCCGGTGGCTTCGATGGTGTCGGTGAACCGCTGCGCAGTGGGTCGATCACCACCTATCCAACCGGCCAGCCAGGCGAAGGCCAGCGCGATCAGACCCAGGATCAGCGCGATCAGCGCGATCCACGGCAGCGGTGAATGCGGTCGTGGGCCGCGCGGTAAGCCGCCTTTGCGGGTGAAGCGGAACAAGGGCATCGACGGTTCCTGCCTGGCATGAAAATGCGCGGTGCCCCATCCTAAGCAAAAAAGGGGACGGAGGGGATTGAGTCGCAAACGGCCCTGTCTGGCCACTTGCGACTTAATCCCCTCCGTCCCCTTTTTCAGGGGTCAGGCGTAGCGGGCTTTCAGCATGGCCCAGGCCGAACGCAGTGCCAGGGCTTCGCCGCCGGCGGGGCGGCCAGGGCGCTCGCCGTCGTTCCAGGCATACACGTCCAGGTGGGCCCAGCGCTGGCCGTCGGCCAGGAAGCGTTCCAGGTACAGCGCGGCGGTGACCGCGCCACCCATCCGCGAACCGGCATTGGCCAGGTCGGCGATGCCGCTGTGCAGGTAACGCAGGTACGGCCGCCACAGCGGCATCCGCCACACCGGGTCACGGGTCTGCTCGCCAGCCTGCAGCCACTGCTGGGCCACCGCGTCATCGTTGCTGAACAGTGCGGGCAGGTCCGGACCCAGCGCGATGCGTGCCGCGCCGGTCAGGGTGGCGAAGTCGAGCACCAGGTCCGGCTGCTGTTCGCTGGCGAAGGTCAGCGCATCGCCCAGGATCACCCGGCCTTCGGCATCGGTGTTGTCGATCTCCACGCTCAGGCCCTTGCGGGTGGCGATCACTTCACCCGGCCGGAACGCATCCGGGCCGATCGCATTCTCCACCGCCGGCACCAGCAGGGTCAGCCGCACCGGCAGGCCCTGGGCCATCACCAGCCCGGCCAGCGCCAGCGCATGCGCCGCGCCGCCCATATCCTTCTTCATGTTGCGCATGCCGTCGGCCGGCTTGATGTCCAGCCCGCCGGTATCGAAGCACACGCCCTTGCCGACCAGCACCAGCGACGGATCGGTGTCCTTGCCCCAGCGCAGCACGATCAGCCGTGGCGCGCGGTGCGAGGCACGGCCCACCGCGTGGATGGCCGGGAAATCCTGCTCCAGCAGCGCATCACCGGTGATCGCCTCCAGCTGCGCGCCGTGCGCGTTGGCCAAGGCGCGCGCGGCGTCTTCCAGCTGCTGCGGCCCCATGTCTTCGGTGGGGGTGTTGACCCAGTCGCGCACGCGCAGGCTCGCAGTGACCAGTGCGGCCACCTCGGCCGACGGGCTGGCCAGCAGCCGGGCCGGTGCACGGTTGCGCGCCTTGTAGCGGTCGAAGCGATAGCTGCCCAGTCCCCAGCCCAGCTGCAGCAGGTCCTGCTGCGCCGGCTCCAGTGCGGTGGCCAGCTTCCACACCGTGCCTTCGGGCAGCGCGTGCGGTGCATGGGCATAGCTGTACGCATCGCCTGCGTCGCCGATCCCGATCACCGCACCGGCAATGCCGTGCTCGCCCGGCAGCAGCGCCACGCTGTGGCCGCTGGCGGTGAAGTTCTGCGACTGCAGCCACGCCTGCAGCGCCGGCGGCTGGGAGGCATTCCATGCCTTGAACTGCTCCCGGTCCAGCACGTGCAGCGGCAGCGCCTGGTCGGAGGTGGCAACGAAACCGGTGATCTCGGTCATGGGGTCAGGCGCTCCTGGTTGCGCTGGCGGCGGGGTTGGCATCAAGCCAGTCGGCCAGCCCGGTGAGGGTGTCGAACTGCAGGTCGGGCTGCAGCGAAGGATGGTTCCAGCGGGCCGCTTCGCGGTTGATCCAGCAGCCGCGCAGGCCGGCGGACATCGCCCCGGCCACGTCCATTTCAACGTGGTCGCCCACGTGCAGGACATGCGCCGGTGCAACGCCCAGGCGCTCGCAGGCGGCATGGAAAATGCTGGCGACCGGCTTGGCTGCACCGTGTTCGCGCGCGCCCAGCTGGAAGGCGAACAAGTGCGCCACGCCGATCCGCTCCAGGTCGGCGTTGCCATTGCTCAGCGCTGCCACTGGCACCCGGGCAGCGATGCGCTGCAGGGCATCCAGCGCATCCGGGTAGTACTCCACCTGGTTGCGCGCGGCATAGAACGCTTCGTAGGCCGGCTCCAGCAGGGCCGGGTCGGCGCCGCTTTCCTGCAGGGCGTGCTGCAGCGTCAGCCGGCGCAGCGCACTCAGGTCGTGGTGCAGGTGGGGGTTGTCGACGTAGGCGCGCTCGCGCAGTTCACGCATCGCCGCCTGCGGAAACATCGCGGCCGTGGCGGGACTGTGCTGCAGCATCCAGTCGTGCAGGACCTGGTCGATGCGTGCGCCGATCGGAGCGAAGGGCCACAGGGTGTCGTCGAGGTCGAGGGTGATGGCTTGGATGGGAAAGTTCACCCGGCCATTCTACGCCCGTCGCCAACGGCTTTCATTCCAGCAGCCGTGACCAGCCCTGCATGCCTTCCAGCCGTGCCAGCACCAGCTTCACGCAGACCAGCAGCGGCACCGCCAGCAGCAGCCCGACGAAGCCCCACAGCCAACCGAAGATCATCAAGGCCAGGATCAGCACCAGTGGCGAGAGTTTCATCCGCCGGCCCAGCACGATCGGGGTGATCAGCTGGCCTTCCAGCGCGTGCAGGGCGAGGTAGCAGGCGGCCGGCAGGATCGCCTTGAGCGGATCGGGGAACTCGACGAAGCCGACCAGCAGCATCAGCGCCACGCCGATGAGCGGACCCACGTAAGGAGCGAAGTTGAGCAGCGCGGCCATCGTGCCCCACAGCAGGGCATCCTGCATTTCCAGACCCAGCAGCATCAGCGTGCCGGCGAACACCAGGCCGACCAGGCTGTTGATCACGGTGATGGTCAGCACGTAGCGCGACACCTCGCGTTCGATCGACCGCAGGATATCGGTGGTGAAACGTTGTTGCTGGCGGTTGGGGAACAGGGCGATGGCGTGCCGTTGCAGGTCCTGGCCGTAGATCATGAAGAACAGGGTGAGCAGCACCACCGCCAGCACCGAAGCCAGCAGGCGCGGGGCCTGGGTGATCGCGCGGTACGGATCGTCCAGCTGGGTGCGCACCACCTGCACGCGCCGGGTGCCTTCGCCGGCGGCCACGCGGGCGAAGTTCTCGGCGGCCTGGTTGGCCTGCTGCACCGGCTTGGTCAGGTTCTGCACCTGGCGGCCGATCTTGCGCAGCTGCTGCGGCGCTTCCTGCGCCCACTCCATGGTCGGCACCACCAACTGCACGGCAAGCGCAGTGGTGGCTCCCAGTCCCACGACGATCACCAGGATGGCGCCGAGTGCACGCGGTACCCAGATGCGTTGCAGCAGCCGCAGGATCGGGTTGCCCACCAGGGCGAAGAACATCGCCAGCAGGATCGGCAGCACCACCGGCTGCGCTGCCCACAGCGTGAACGCGACGGCAAGCGTGGCCAGTACGACCAGCGATACCGGCGCGCGCGGACGCGAAGGCGGTGGCGCAACGAGGGACGGTTCGGCCGGGACGCTGGAAAGGGACTCGCTCATCGTCGCACCGGCAGGGGAAAAGTTCCCCATTATCCGCCCGCCGCGATCAACGCGGCGGGTTCACCGTGTCAACGTTCGGACAATTCGGTTGCCGCTTCCGCCGGGCGTGGACCGATGGAATCATCCGGGTCCTGGCGGCCGAGACCGGCCTGGGCAGGCGCCCGCGGCGGGGATGCCGCGGCAGCCGCGGCCGCCGCGCCGGCGGCTGCACCGGCAGCGGCAGCGGTCGCACCAGGGTTCACCGCATCATCCACTTTGTCCGCAGCGGCATCGGCCTGCTCTGCGGCATCGTCTGCGGTACCGGCCGCATGCGCGGCCATCGCCGAAGCGAACGCGGCCTGGCCACTGGCCAGCAGGTTGGATACCGAGCCGACCATCTGCAGCCAGCGTGCACCATTGACCTTGCCGGGGATTTCCAGCTTGCCGACGACGAAGCCGCTGGCCACGCCGGCAACGATGATGCGCAGCGGCGACCAGCCACTGCGCCACACCTGGCTGAGTACGCCCCAGTGGTCCTGGGTATCGACCAGCCGCACCGCGACCACCTGTTCGCAGCGCTTCACCCGGCTGCGCAATACGCTGAACTTCATGGCTTGCCCTCCGGGATCTTGACGCCGGCATCGGGGTCTTCTTCATCGCCGGGCTCGTCGAACAGGCCCAGCTTGGACAGCTGCCGGCGGGTGGAATGCATGCCGGTGTGGTGGAAGAAGTAGGACACCCGCCACGCCGCCACGCCGGTTATCGCCAGGCTGAGCAGCGAGGTGATCAGCAGCGCATGCAACCAGGACATGCCCCAGCTCTGCAGCAGGGCGATCAACGTGGCCGCCATCAGCAGCCACGCCGATGCGCCGAACACGATCGCTACCCCGGACCACGCCAAGGCACGGCCGAAGGCACTGCGTGCCAGGGCGAAGTCAGCCGACGCGAGCCGGCGCAGCGAGCGGAACGAATGCTTCGCCGCATCCACCGTCGCGCGGCTGGCCTGGCTGACCTGGCGGATGCTCTCATCCAGCGGCGGCGTAGCCGCTGGATCAGGCCCGTTGGCGGTGTTGTCGCTTTCGCTCACGCCGCGGCTTACTTGTCGCCGCCGCTACGGGCGAGCTTGGCGATCAGCCAGCCGGCAGCGAAGGCGACGCCGAACGACGCCAGCGGACGTTCGCGGATCAGTTCGGCGGCGCTGTCGACCAGGTCCTTGCCCTTGTCCATCAGCGCATCGACCTGTTCCTTGGCAGCGGCACCGCCGAACTCGGCAGCGGCCAGGCCGGACAGGGCGGTGTCGGACAGTTCGGCCTTGACGTTGGCCTTGCCGATCCGCAGCTCATCGCCGGCCGCACCCGTGGCGCCCTTGATGGCGCTGCCAGCCGCATTGGCGGCCGACTTCAGGTGGGTGGAGGCTTCGCCCAGGTGGTCCTTCAGGTTTTCGGTATTGGTGGGGCTCATCGCAATCTCCTGCTTCAGTGGGTAAGGCGGCCGCCATCCCGACATGCGGGATGGCCACGGACGACATGGATACCATCGCCCGGGTATAGGGGGCGTTACGGTACGTCATGCCATCAGCGCATGACCAACTGCCCCCTGGCATTACCCCGCACGATACGCAGCACCAACTGCTGCGGCGGCTGCTGGAAGTTGGCCCGCCAGCTGGCGAGGTCGGCGAATTCACCTGCGCTGGCCTCGGTCACGATGTCGCCCTTGGCAAGGCCGGAAGCGGCAGCGCGGCTGCCGCGGGTGACCTCGTTGACCAGCACCCCGCTGAGCCCGGACTGGCGCAGCGACTCGGGCAGGTCGACGAAGGTGGCACCGCCCAGGCGCGGGTCCAGCGTGTCGCCACTGATCGCACGCGCCTGCTCCTTCAACATGGCCTTGACCTGTACCGGCTTGCCATCGCGACGCAGTTCCAGGGTCATCGCGCTGCCGACCGCGGCCAGTCCTTCGATGTTGTGCAGCGCCTGCGCGCTGTCCACGCGTTGGCCGTTGGCGGTCACTACCACATCGCCGGCGCGCACGCCCGCCGCCGCTGCGGCCGATCCTGCCAGGACCCGGCTGACCAGCGCACCGCGCGCTTCGCTCAGGCCCAGGCCCTGCGCCAGCTGCGGGGTCAGGTTCTGGCTTTCGATGCCCAGCGTGCCGCGCACCACCACCCCATGCTTGACCAGCTGGTCGACCACGTTGCGCGCCAGGTTGGACGGAATGGCCAGCCCCAGGCCGATGTTGCCAGCCATGCTGCCCTGCGGGTTGAAGCTGGCGGTGTTGATGCCCACCAGCTGTCCCTGCAGGTTGACCAGCGCGCCGCCGGAGTTGCCCGGATTGATCGATGCATCGGTCTGGATGAAGTTCTGGTAGCCCAGCCCGCGGATGCCGCTGCGGCCGACGGCCGACACGATGCCCGAGGTCACGGTCTGGGTGAAGCCGAACGGATTGCCGATGGCGACCACGAAATCACCCACGCGCAGCTGGTCGCTGTTGCCGAGGGTGATGCCGGTCAGGCCCTGCGCGGGGATGCGGATCAGCGCGATGTCGGTGTCCGCATCCGAACCCAGGAATTCGGCCTTCACCGTGCGTCCATCGGACAGGGTGACCTGCACGTCGTCGGCGTTGTCGATGACATGGTGGTTGGTCAGCACCAGGCCTTCGGCGGCGTCGATGATCACGCCCGAACCCAGCGATTCGTTGATGCGTTCCTGCGGCACGTCCGGGAACAGGCGGCGGAAGAACGGGTCTTCGAAGAAGGGATTGCGCACCCGCACCACCTGCTTGGTGTTGACGCTGACCACGGCCGGGGTGACCTTCTCCAGCATCGGTGCCAGCGAGGGAACCGGCTGCCCGGCGACCGCAGCGGGCAGCGCGCTGGTGGCCGGGATGGTGATCGGCGCCGGCGCTGCTTCGGCGCGGTTGTCCAGGTGTGCATTGATGCCGCTGGCGACGAAGCCGCCGAAGGCTGCGGCCAGTGCGAGCGTAAGCAGGGTCGGAATCGGTCGCATGGGAATCGGTGTCCGGGCAGGGAGGTGGAGTCGAGCGCACTCGAGGGTGGAGGCGAGCGCCGCAGGGAGCTGCGGCAGGGCCGCGGAAGTGTCTCCCGCGCTGGATAAACATGCCATGAAAGAAACCGGCTGGCACAGAGGAAGTTGCGCAGTTCCGCGCAAACCCCGCTGCCGATGTCGTATCGGCAAGCGGGCGCGCAGGATCGCGGCGGCGGCGCGCAGCGACGTCCGCAGTGCGCGACCATCGCTGCGAAACCCCTTGAAAACGAGGGTTTTCAACTTGCCGCGCGCGTCGATGGCTGCGCGCGACTGCAGCCACCATCGCCGCGCGCGCTTGCGCCTGCGCAGTTTCCCGTTCCACGATGCACCTTGCCGGTATAGCATCGCCTCCGTTTTGACATTCCAGCCCCCCAGGAGGGCAAATCATGAGCAACGGTAATGGTGTGACGACGACATTGAGCGAGACCGTCGAGACTGTAAAGGAAGCTGCAACCAACGTTGGCGAGACCATCGCCCACACCGCCGAAGACGCGGTGGCTGCGGTCAAGACCACCGCCAAGCGCGTGCGCAAGGCTGCCACCACCCGCGTGGTCGCCGCCAAGAAGGCCGTTGCCAACGTCGAGCAGACCGTCGCCAAGAAGGCTGACAAGGCCGCCAAGTCGGTGGGCAAGTCGATCTCCAAGGCCAAGCAGAAGCTGGAAGCGGCCAAGCAGAACGCACAGGCCGAAGCGGCCGCGCTGAAGAAGGTCGTCGCCAAGAAGAAGGCCGCCGCCACCAAGACCGTTGCCAAGAAGGCTGCCGCAGTGAAGAAGACCGCAACCAAGAAAGCTGCCGTAGCCAAGAAGACCGTCGGCAAGAAGGTCGCCGTGGCCAAGAAGACCGCGACCAAGAAGGCCGCCGTTGCCAAGAAGACCGTCGCCAAGAAGGCCGCTGTCGCCAAGAAGACCGTCGGCAAGAAGGTCGCCGTGGCCAAGAAGACCGTCGGCAAGAAGGTCGCCGTGGCCAAGAAGACCGTCGGCAAGAAGGCAGCTGTCGCCAAGAAGACCGTTGGCAAGAAGACCGCGGTTGCCAAGAAGACCGTCGCCAAGAAGGCGGCTGTTGCCAAGAAGACCGTTGCCAAGAAGTCGGCTGTCGCCAGGAAGTCCGTCGGCAAGAAGGCTGCTGTCGCGAAGAAGACCGTCGGCAAGAAGTCGGCTGTCGCCAAGAAGACCGTCGGCAAGAAGTCGGCAGTTGCCAAGAAGGGCGTTGCCAAGAAGTCGGCCGTTGCCAAGAAGGCCGTTGCCAAGAAGACCACCGGCGCCCGCAAGGCCGTTGCCAAGAAGGCAGCACCGGTGAAGAAGGCCGCCCGCAAGGCGCCGGCCAAGAAGGTCGCCACCCGCAAGGCCGTGACCAAGCGCGGCAAGTAAGCGCGCTGGGCGTCCCCTGTCGCCGGCTGGCGGCAGGGGATGCCGATGATGATGCGCCTGCACACACGTGGCAGGGCATCATGGGGGCCTCGCCAAGGAGCACTCCCCCATGCGTGGTCTCGATTTCAGTTCATGGCAGGCCGTGCTGTCCACCCTGGGTGGACTGGCTATCATCACCCTGCTGGGCGTGGGTATCCGCCTGCTGGTGATGCAGACCCTGCAAGCGCGCCGCGAGCGCGAAAACCGCCAGATCAATGAACGGCTGCGCACCTTGATGGCGGCCTACAAAGTGCTGGGCGGATCCTTCACCGGCGATCTGGGCGTTGATCCTTCGCACCTGCGCCAGCTGCGCGAACGCGCACACCAGCAGGGCATCGTCGAACCCGGCTCGGACCGTTCGCGCCGCATCCGCGATGCCGTGGAAGCGGCGCTGTCGGACATCCTGCTGCTGGGCACCGACGACCAGGTGCGGCTGGCCGCGCATGCCGCCACCGAACTGGCCCAGGGGCGCCCCGTGCATACCCATGCACTGGTGGTCTCGCTGCGTGACTTCATCCGTGAGGCGCTCGACCTGGCCCCGATTCCCACGGGCCTGCAGATTCCGCACCAGGGGCCGACACGTCCGGCCGCAGGTGGTGCGGCGAAGGGCCGTGCCGATGCGGGCGAACGCGGCGGCAAGGCCGGCGGAGGAGGCGGCGCAGGCATGGGCGCGATGGGCGGGCTGGGTGCCGGCATGGCCGTCGGCACCCAGGCCACCGACGACACGCCCGAAGCGCGCTGACCAGGCCGCGTTACGGTAGCTCGACGATCGGCGTGAACCCGCCGAAGATCATCCGCTGTCCGTCGAACGGCATCGGGTTGTTGGCCGGGTCCATCCGCGGGTCGTCCATCATCTTCGCCATGCCGCTGTCGCGGGTGGCCTTGTCCGGCCACTCCACCCACGAAAACACCACGGTCTCGTTGTCCTTGGCGCTGACCGCCCGGTAGAAATCCGTGGTCTTGCCGGGCGGTACGTCCTCGCCCCAGCATTCGACAACCCGTGTCGCGCCCAGCTCCAGAAATACCGGGTCCATGCTGCGCGCGTGGTCGATGAACGCCTGTTTCTTGTCCGTGGGTACCGCCAGGACGAAGCCGTCGATGTAGCTCATTGCCTGTTCTCCGGATGGCCCGCGGATGCGGGACCTTCATGGGTATGACGAATCAGAAGCGTGCAAAACGACATGGGATGGCGGCATCAGCCGCATTCGGGCTGTTTACGCCCGGCCACCGTCGCGGCGCGTGAAAGCCGCGAGCACATCAGTAAATGAAAGGCGCGCGCGTGTGCCTGAAAAGAGCTGAATAGCAGCCAAAAATCGCTTTCCTGCTTTCAGGATGGGGTTAGGTCGAAGAACGGAAACTTTACAAACCCGATGCGATGGCGTTCCGACGCCGCTGCAATAAAAACCAGAAAGACAAGAGGTTGTACCCATGAAGAATTCCCTGATTGCCCTGGCTCTGGCCTCCGCCCTGCCGTTCGCTGCTTCGGCCGCTGACAACCTGTCCTACAACTACGCCGAAGGCAACTACGCCAAGACCGATGCCCAGGGTGGCGAGGCCGAAGGTTGGGGCGTCAAGGGCTCCTACGGCGTGCTGCCGAACATGCACGTGTTCGGTGATTTCAGCCGGCAGGAAGTGGCAGGCTCGTCGAACCGCTTCAACCAGTGGCGCGTGGGTGCGGGCTACAACGTCGAGATCGCCCCCTCGACCGACTTCGTTGCGCGCGCTGCGTACAACAAGTACGACGCCAGGCAGGGCCTGAACTTCAACGGCTACAGCGCTGAAGCCGGTATCCGCACCGCGTTCGGCGAGCACGCCGAGGTCTACGCGATGGGCGGCTACGAAGACTACGCCAAGAAGAACAACGTCAATCCGGAAGGCCAGTGGTACGGCCGCCTGGGTGCACACGTCAAGTTGAACCAGAACTGGGGCATCAATGGCGACCTGAAGATGAACCGCGATGGCGACAAGGAATGGTCGGTCGGCCCGCGCTTCAGCTGGTAATTCCGCAGCGGCATGCCTCACGCATGCCGTGTGCTTGAACCAACAGGCCCGGCATTGCCGGGCCTGTCTGGTTTCCGGGATCGCGCCGCGGGCTGCTCATTCGCCCTGGTACTGCTTCTCTTCCACCAGCGCCGAGCCGGCCACCCGGTTGATCTCGTTCTTGACCTGCACGCGCTCGCCGTTGGTGCCGTAGACACCGCGTGCCAGCTGCACGAAGGCATCGTCGAACACCTGTGCCGCTTCCTTGTCGCGCAGCTGGTCCTGGATGTCCCACATGCGCTCGTTGATCGCCTTCAGCTGCTGCTTGAGCGCGTCCAGTGCCGGCTGGTTGCCACGCTGGGCTTCGAACAGCGGCAGCAGCCCATCCAGTTCGGTGCGCACGTTGGCCAGTTTGTCCGCATCGTCGATGCGCTCGGCCTTGATTTCCAGGATGGTGATCTTGTCGATCAGCTCACCGATCGATACAGGGGTCAGGATCGCGTCCACGCAGGTGCTCCGTTCAACAGGCCTGCATGATAGCGCGCAGCCACCGGGCCGATGCGAGGGCAGGTTTTACGCAGGCTTTGCGCGCAGGGGCCCCTGGCACCCTCGATCGATTACGCCGTCGGCGCCCAGACTGCGCAGCTCCGGCGGCAGTGCCGCCCAGCAGACAAGGGTGATGGGATGAAGTGGCAAGTACTGCGCGGCGTGGGCGTGGCCGGCGTGATGGCAATGGGCCTGGTGCCCGTGGAAGAGGCGCAGGCCGATGTCAGCGGCAGCCTCGCGCTGGCAAGCGACTACGTCTGGCGTGGCAGCTCGCAGACCGGCGAAGATCCCGCCGTGCAGGCCGGCGCGCGCGCCACGCATGCCACCGGGCTGTATGCCAGCCTGTGGGGATCCAATGTAGCGTTCGAACCGGACATCGGCGCACGCAGCGAGTTCGATGCCGTGTTGGGCTGGAGCGGCGAACTGGCCCCGCACTGGAGCCTGGACGCCACGGCGACCCGCTATCTGTATCCATCCACCGGCCGCGCCCTGGACTGGACCGAGCTGTCCGCCACGGCGACCTTCAGGCAGCGCGCCTGGCTGCAGCTGGCGCACTCGCGCGACGCGCTGGCCGGCGGCCATCCTGGCACCTATGCGCAGATCGGCGTGCGCCTGCCCTTGTCAGGCGCGACGCGCCTGGAAGCGGCTTATGGCCTTTACGCACTGGCACGTGCACAGGCCCGCGACTACCAGCACGTGCAGCTCAGCGTGG
>NZ_LDJK01000129.1 GCF_001431535.1 Stenotrophomonas chelatiphaga | reverse complement strand
AGGCCGCCCCGGCGCCGCTGCTGCACGCCCCCGGTGCGCTGCAGGCCACCCGTTCGGCGGCCGACATCCCCCTGGCGCGCGCGGCCGACCCGACCCCCACCCCGATACTCGGGCAGGAAGGCTTCGACGAAGCCATCAGCGCACGCGTCGGTTGGCTGGCCGAACACAAGATCGGCCACGCCCACATCCGCATCAGCCCGGACGACATGGGCACGATCGACGTGCGCCTGCAGATGGACGGCGACAAGGTCCACGCCAGCTTCAGCAGCCCGCACGTCGATGTCCGCCACGCGCTGGAAAGCACCCTGCCGCGGCTGCGTGAACTGCTCGGCGAGCAGGGTTTCCAGCTCGCCCATGCCGATGTCGGCCAGCAACAGCAGGGCGAATCCGGCCAGACACCACGTGGCAGCAGGTTCCCGGCCAACGGCGATGGCGATCCCGGCGCAGCCGAAGTGACGCTCTCCAGCGCCCAGTTGATCCGCCAGCGGGGGCTGTTGGACGTCCACGCGTGACGGTTTGCCGCCGCCAATAAACCGTCGGAGGTGGCCGCGAACGGCTGAGCCCCTCGTGGTGGGTCGTGACGAGCCTTTCCTGGTTTGGGCCGGGCGGTGGGACTGGTCGGGGGACGGCAAAAACTGCATCCATGCGGGCCTCGTTTCGCGCCATCCATGGCGCTCAACGCCCCCGCCCAGCCCCACCGCCCGGCCC
>NZ_LDJK01000128.1 GCF_001431535.1 Stenotrophomonas chelatiphaga | reverse complement strand
TCTTCCTCCCACCCTTTCTTCCACCCGCTCTGTCCATGGCCACCATGGACCTGTCGAAGGTGGGGCGGGGTGGCTGTGCAGGACCGTCTTTTCGCATGGATGCGAAAAGCGAGCCTCCATGGACGGATTCACGGCGTGTCCTGCACAGCCACCCCGCCCCGCCATCAAGCAGCCCTGCAGCTTCTGACGTTGACGTTGACGTTGCTTCGGCTTGAAAAAAGCAGCCGCCGGGCGCAGCCCGGCCGACCCCTGCCATCAGTTGGTCACATAAAGCGCTTGCACTCTGAATCGGTGGTGTTATAGTTGACTACAACACCAGTCACCTGAGACAGGGGAGCCGATGAATACGTCCGTCCAACATCGCATGACCCGCATGGCCGCCAGCGCGGCGGGCCTGCTGCTCCTGTCCCTGTGGTTCGGTGTGGCGCATGGCGGCGCCGACGACACCCAGGCCGCCTCCGCCCTCAACAGCCTGCAGGACGCAGGCGTGCCGGACGCTGGGAATGCACCGCCGGCACCCTCCCCCCCGCGGCGGCTGAACAGTTCGTTGTCCATGCCGTATTTTTCTTTCGCACAGTCGCTGAATTCCCGGAGCTGACCATGAGCGATATCCAGTGGAGCGATGGCGCTCCCATCTACCGTCAGCTGAAGGAGCGCGTGATCGCCATGATGCTTGACGGAATCATCAAGCCGGGCGACGCCCTGCCCTCGGTCCGCCAGGTGGCGGCCGATTACCAGCTCAACCCCATCACCGTGTCCCGTGCCTACCAGGAGCTGGCCGACGAAGGTCTGGTCGAAAAGCGCCGCGGCCTGGGCATGTTCATGACCGAAGAAGCGGCAACGCAGCTGCGCAGCAGCGAGCGCGATCGCTTCCTCAACGAAGAATGGCCGGCCGTGCTCGAGCGCATCCAGCGCCTGGGCCTGGACGTGAACGAACTGTTGACCCAGGGGAAACTCTCATGAACGCCGCAGCACACCAGGATGTGATCACCGCGCGGGGCCTGCGCAAGGCCTACAAGCGCACCCTCGCGCTGGACAACACCAGCTTCAGCATTCCCGCCGGCCGCATCGTCGGGTTGATCGGGCCCAACGGCGCCGGCAAGACCACCGCGCTCAAGGCGCTGCTGGGACTGACCTCGGTGGAAGGCGAGCTGAGCGTGCTCGGCAAGGATCCGCGCAGCCACCGCGACGAGCTGATGAATGACATCTGCTTCATCGCCGACGTGGCCGTGCTGCCGCGCTGGCTGAAGGTCCGCGAAGCGATCGATTTCGTTGCCGGGGTGCATCCGCGCTTCGACCGGGCCCGCTGCGAGCGTTTCCTGTCCACCACCAAACTGCAGCCCAAACAGCGCGTGCGCGAACTGTCCAAGGGCATGATCGTGCAGCTGCACCTGGCGCTGGTGATGGCCATCGATGCCCGCGTGCTGGTGCTGGACGAGCCGACCCTGGGCCTGGACATCCTGTACCGCAAGGAGTTCTACCAGCGCCTGCTGGAGGACTACTTCGACGAGCAGAAGACGATCATCGTCACCACCCACCAGGTGGAGGAGATCGAACACATCCTGACCGACGTCATGTTCATCCGTGACGGCAAGGTCGTGCTCAGCGCCGAGATGGACGAGGTCGGCGAGCGCTACACCGAAGTGCTGGTCAACGCCGACCAGCTCGATACCGCCCGCGCGCTCAAGCCGATCGACGAACGCAGCCTGCCCTTCGGCAAATCCGTGCTGCTGTTCGACAACGTGCCGCGCAGCCAGCTGGCGACCCTCGGTGAAACCCGCAACCCCGGCCTGGCCGACCTGTTCGTCGCCATCATGAAGGGAACCTACGCATGAACGCCGTGAACCATCCGATCAGCAAGGCCGGCACCCTGCGCTGGCTGCTCAAGCGCGAATACTGGGAAAACCGCGGGGGCTTCCTGTATGCCCCGATCATCGCCGGCGTCGCCTCGCTGGTGATGAGCACCATCGGCATCATCATCGGCCTGTTCGTGCTGCGCCGCGCGGCCTCCCAGGGCGACCTGCACATCAACAACAGCAACATCCAGGTCAACGGCCTGGACCTGGACCTGCTGACCCGCCAGCTGGATCCCAAAGACCTGGTGGACCTCGGCAACGGCCTGGATGCCACCCTGGCGCTCAGTTCGGCGTGGCCGTTCGTGGTACTGGCCTTCGTTGTGTTCTTCTACTGCCTGGGCGCGCTGTATGACGACCGCCGTGACCGCAGCATCCTGTTCTGGAAGTCGTTGCCGCTGTCGGACACCCAGACCGTGCTGTCCAAGGTGATCAGCGCGATCGTGATCGCTCCGCTGATCGCCGTGGCCGCCTCGGTGCTGACCATGCTGTGCTTCCTGGGCGTCATTTCGATCGTCGCGCTGACCCATGGCGGCGACCCGATGTCGCTGATCTGGGGCCCGTCCAGCCCGCTGCTGCTGGCCGCTGGCCACCTGAGCTGGATTCCGGTGTTCGCCCTGTGGTCGCTGCCGACGGTCGGCTGGCTGCTGCTGTGCTCGTCCTGGGCCAAGAGCAAGCCATTCCTGTGGGCGGTGATGCTGCCGCTGTTTGCCGGCATCGTGGTCAGCACCACCAAGGTGATGGGCCTGCTGGACATGACCAGCGGCTGGTTCTGGCAGCACATCGTCGGCCGACTGCTGCTGGGCACCGTACCCGGCGTCGAACTGGCCTACCGTTCCGGTGTGGCCAGGAACTCCGAATCCATCGTCCAGCTGCTGTCGCCGTCCAACCAGCTCGGTGCACTGGCCATGCCGGACCTCTGGATCGGCGCTGCGGTCGGCGTCATCTTCATCTTCCTCGCCATCCGCCTGCGCCGCCGCGCCGGCGAAATCTAAGCACAAGGAGCCACCCGCCATGCGTACCCTGCTTGCCTGCGCCACCCTGATGCTGCTGCCGCTGTCCGCCCTGGCCAACGACGCGCCCTGCAAGTTCACCGAAAACCGTGACCTGAAGCTCGACCTGGCCGGCGCAAAGACCGTCGTGCTGGAGGTCAACCAGCACGACCTGCACGTGGTCGCCGGCAGCGGCCCGGCGCAGCTGTCCGGGCGGGCCTGCGCGTCCAGTGCCGACTGGCTGCGCGACCTGACCCTGACCCAGCAGCGCAGCGGCGACAAGCTGGTGGTCAGCCTGCGCCGCGAGGGCAAGCAGGGCATCGTGATCGGCGACAACTACGCCTGGCTGGACATCCGCGGCAGCGTGCCGGCCGATGTGATGGTGCAGCTGAAGGTCGGCTCCGGTGACGCGCATGTCGAAGGCGCACGCTCGCTGAGCGTGGACGTGGGTTCCGGCGATGCCGACGTGCTGCGGACCCAGGGCAGCGTGCATGCCGCGGTAGGCTCCGGCGACCTGCTGATCGACGGTGCCGACAGCCTGAATCTGCTGTCGTTGGGCTCCGGCGATGCGAAGGTGTCCAACATCCGCCGCGACGTCAGCGTCGGCAGCATCGGCTCGGGCGACCTCGACGTGCGCGATGTCGGCGGCAACCTGGCGATCCGCACGATCGGTTCCGGTGACGCCGATGCCCGCCAGGTGCGCGGCAACGTGGAGATCGGCGTGGTCGGCTCCGGCGATGTCGAACTGCGCGACGTCGGCGGCAACCTG
>NZ_LDJK01000127.1 GCF_001431535.1 Stenotrophomonas chelatiphaga | reverse complement strand
CTCTTAAACGGACACGTAAGGGGGCGTCGGCAGCGTCAGTGGGGTTTAAGGGACAGGGCCAGCAACGTCCCGGTGCCCAGGTCGCCATCGGGCGACAGCGTGGCGGCGGCCAGGAAGGCGCCTGCGGGGACGCGGGCCAGTGTCTGCAGCAGGTCCCACGCCGAATCGACGCCGGGGATCTTGTCGGCGAAGAATTCGGCGACGGCCAGCACCGCCGAGGTCCCCAGCACCCACCACGATTCGGTGGCCTGCAACGCCGGTGGCAGGTCGACCCAGCCCAGCAACCCGGCCAGTCCGACGCCGAACACGGTGAGATAGACACGGATGCCGGCCAGCCAGGCCAGCAGGATGCCGATCACGAACAGGTGGGCGTCGGTCATGGCGCAGGCTCCGGTCAGGAACGTGATCACGCCGGCGGCAGGGCGACCGCCGGCACGTGCGCACGCTCGAAGGCTGCACTATCGGTGATGGAGAGGCTGAATGCCACAGGCCGGATCGGGGGCCGCGGCCAGTGTCGCCTGCGTCCTGAACTACAATGGCCCCGACTGATCCGCCGAGGCCGAGCCTGCATCGCACTGAACGATGCTCCGGAGACCTGCCATGAACAACCGTCCGCCTTCGCGCGTCCAGATCCGCATGCCCGGCCAGGCCGCCGCGC
>NZ_LDJK01000126.1 GCF_001431535.1 Stenotrophomonas chelatiphaga | reverse complement strand
CGGCCACCCCCAGCTTCAGCCTGAAAGCCACCCGCGAGGGGGTCTCACCCGCTCGACCCTCACTCCGCAGGTGCAGCCACCGGCAAAGGAACCTGCATCGGCGCCGCCGCCGTGAGCTTCAACAGCGCCGCCCAGTCCTGCCGGTTGAAACTGCACTCCTCTTCGCGTCCCGGCGTGCACGTCGCTGCGATCCCGTCCGGCTCGGCATCGCGCTTGGTCGGCAGTTCGATGCGGCCGCTGCGATCGAGCATGAGCATGCGCATCGCCACGGTATTGAGCACGTTGCCGCCGACCAGGTACAGCGTCCGGTCGCCGCCCATGTTGGCCGACACCACCACCTCGCAGTGCGACTTCCAGTGGCCCACCGAACCATTGCCCAGCGCCTGCACCAGGCCGGTGTAGGTCAGGGTCTCGCGGCGGTCGCGCAGGAAGCACAGCAGGTCGCCGACCGCGGGTTTTTCCGCTGCGGGATCGGCGAGACGATACGGCGATGCGCCGTTGTAGGCGGCACGGATGTAATCGATGTGGCGCGGGGAGGCGTTGAAGCCGGGAACCCCGGCGCGCACCATCACCCAGGAAATGAAGGCGGCCGACCAGGGGTTGTCGATCAGGAAGGCGCGGCAGTCGCTGTCGGTGTAACGCGATCCCAACGAGGCGATGCAGCTGCTGGCGCCGGGGATGGCGCCCATCGCATTCAACGTGCCGCTGTCGCGCCAATAGCCGGATACGCGTTGCCAGGCAATCAGGCCGTTGTCGGCAAGGTGCTCGTTCTCTGCTTCGGTCACCGCCAGGCTGGCGGCGCGCCCTTCGCGATCGATGAACGGACGGAACCACAGGCGATGCTCATTGCAGGCCGTCTGGCGGATCGACAACGCCAACGGACTGAGGCCGTAGGGCGGTGGCACATCGCAGGCTTCGGCAGCCGCCGCGTCGGTGCTGACGCTGGACAGGCCGAGCGCGGAGAAAGGCAACAGGCAGGCAAGCAGCAACCGGCGCATGCGGTGCTCCGCAGAAGGGGGATGCGCGCAGCGTCTCAGTGTGCACGTGAAAAAAGGGTGCACCTGCCGGCTCACGTTTCTGAAAGGGGTCAGAGT
>NZ_LDJK01000125.1 GCF_001431535.1 Stenotrophomonas chelatiphaga | reverse complement strand
GCATAAGGGATAGGAGGCAGGCACGGGGGCGGGGGAGTGGGTATAAGAGACAGGCCTGGACATCAAGCACAGCCGATTCCTGGCGCATGCCGCGCCGATCCGCGATGCCAGCCACGCGCTGGAGTTCCTGCAGCAGGTCGCCGTTGCCGACGCCACCCACAACTGCTGGGCCTATCGGCATGGCAACGAATACCGTTCCAGCGATGACGGCGAGCCGTCGGGAACGGCCGGCCGGCCGATCCTGGCCGCCATCGACGGCCAGGGCTTCGACCGGGTCATGGTGGTGGTCACCCGCTGGTATGGTGGCATCAAGCTGGGCGCGGGCGGACTGGTGCGCGCCTACGGCGGTACCGCCGCCGAATGCCTGCGGACCGCGCCGCGTGATCCGCTGGTGGCGCTGGCACAGCTGCAGATCCTCGCCCCGTTCGAAGACCTCGGCGCCCTGCACGCCGCACTGGCCGCGCACCTGGCGGTAAAGCAGGAAGAAACCTTCACCGCCGACGGCGCGATCATGCGGGTCGAACTGCCTGCCGACCAGTGCGATGCATTGAAAACGCGCCTGCGCGACGCCACCCGTAACCGGGTACGCCTGCACTCTCCTTCCGAGTCCCGCACTGATGACTGACACCGACGCGTCCCGCCCCGCCCTCAAGCGCCTTGGCAGCCTGGGCACGCTGTGGCCGTTCGTGCGCCGCCACGTGGGGTTGTTCAGTGCCTGGCTGGTGGCGCTGGCGGTGTCATCGGCGGCCACGCTCAGCCTGCCGCCGGCGGTCAAGCAGATGATCGACCACGGCTTCACCGGAGGCGGCCAGATCAACCGTGCGTTCGCCCTGCTGATGGTGGTGGCGGTGGTGATGGCGCTGGCAACCGCCGCGCGCTTCTTCTTCGTCTCGCTGCTCGGCGAAAAGGTCGTCGCCGACCTGCGCGCACAGCTGTACGGGCACCTGATCACGCTCGGCGCCGGCTTCCATGACCGCAACCGCAGTGGCGAGCTGGTCTCGCGCCTGACGGCCGACAGCGAACTGCTGCGCAGCGTGATCGGCTCGACCATGTCGGTGGCCCTGCGCAGCAGCGTCACCGTGGTCGGCAGTCTGGTGATGCTGTTCGTGACCAGCCCGCGGCTGGCCGCCTGGGCACTGCTCGGCATTCCCCTGGCGGTGCTGCCGATCGTGCTGGGCGCGCGCCGCCTGCGCGGGATTTCCCGCGACAGCCAGGACCGCATCGCCGATGCCAACAGCCTGGCCGCCGAAACCCTGGGCGCGGTGCGCACCGTGCAGTCGCACGCGCGCGAGCCCTACGAACGCGGCCGCTTCGACCATGCGCTGAAAGATTCGATCCGTGCCGCCCGGCGGCGCATCCGCGCACAGTCGCTGGTCACCGCCAGCGCCATCCTGCTGGTCTTCGGCGCAATCGTGGGCGTGCTCTGGCTGGGCGCGCACGACGTGATCGCCGGCCGCCTGTCTGCCGGTACGCTCGGCCAGTTCGTGCTGTATGCGCTGATCGGTGGCGGGTCGGTGGGTGCGCTGGCCGAAGTGTGGAACGAACTGCAGCGCGCGTCCGGCGGCATGGGGCGCATCAGCGAACTGCTGCAGGAAGACATCGAAATCCGCGCACCGGCCTCGCCGGCGGTGCTGCCGGTTCCGCTGCGCGGCGAGATCCGTTTCGACGACGTGGTGTTCCATTACCCGCAGCGCCCGGACACGGCCGCGCTGGAGCATTTCAGCCTGCACGTGCGGCATGGCGAAACGGTCGCGCTGGTGGGCCCTTCCGGTGCCGGCAAGAGCACCGTGCTGCAGCTGCTGCTGCGTTTCCACGATCCGCGTTCCGGTGCGTTGAGCGTGGACGGCATCGACCTGCGCGCGATGGATCCGGCCGCGCTGCGCGCCCAGTTGGCGCTGGTACCCCAGCAACCCACGCTGTTTGCCGCCAGCGCACGCGACAACATCCGCTATGGACGGCTGGACGCCAGCGATGCCGAGGTGGAAGCCGCTGCCCGCGCCGCCGAAGCCGATGAGTTCCTGCGTGCCCTGCCGGACGGCTATGACAGCGAACTGGGCGAACGCGGCGCACGCCTGTCCGGCGGCCAGCAGCAGCGCATCGCCATTGCCCGCGCCCTGTTGAAGGACGCGCCGATCCTGTTGCTGGACGAAGCCACCAGCGCACTCGACGCGCAGAGCGAACGCGCCGTGCAGCAGGCGCTTGAACGGCTGATGGCAGGCCGCACCACGCTGGTGATCGCGCATCGCCTGGCGACGATCCTCAAGGCCGACCGCATCGTGGTGATGGACCATGGCCGGATCATTGCCCAGGGCACCCACGAACAGCTGCTGGCCGAAGGCGGCCTGTACGCGGAGCTGGCCCGCCTGCAGTTCATCGATTGACCACGCGCGGCTAACAAGCGGCGGCGCACGCTGGCCGCCGCAGACCCGTGGAGTGAAGGAGGTAGACGATGTCGTTCCGTCAGTTTCCCGCAGTCGATTCCAATGGCGACAGCCGCATCATCCTGGAGTTCACGCCTGACGCCGCGTCCACGCAGGGCGCGCGGGCGCAGCCGCGTTACGAACTGGAAGATGGGCGCGTGCTGGTGCGCAGCGGGCGTGAGTTCGTGACGCCTGGTGGTGATGTGCGGTTGAGCATCTGAGTGATCGGTCGAACGGGCGCTGCCCCCTCGCGGGTGGCTTTGCTGCTGGCTACGTGCTTGAGCCGGGCGGAGAGGCTGTGCGGGGCACGCGCAAGTAC
>NZ_LDJK01000124.1 GCF_001431535.1 Stenotrophomonas chelatiphaga | reverse complement strand
GCACGATTTCCGCCGTTACCAGGACGGCAAGGAAGCGCCCTACGTCCGGCCGTTCATCGGCTGGGTGGAGCAGCGCCTGGCCGATGACGACGTGGAGGCACTGCTCGACTACCGGGCCCGGGCGCCGGGGGCCGTGCAGGCGCATCCCAGCGACGAGCATCTGCAGCCGCTGCACTTCGCCATGGGCGCGGCAGGCGAGGGCGGACTGGGTGCACGACGCATCGACGCGGGCATCGATGCCGGCATGCTGGCGATGGATCTGTACCGCTTCGACGGCGCCGGCGGTTTGCTGTCGCCCCGCTGAGCCCATGCGATGCAGGCGTGGGCCTGATCGCCGGGTTGTGCTAGTTTTTTCCGGTTACTGGCGCCTTGGCCGCATGGCCATCCCTCCCCTCGTTGGCGCCGTCATCTGGATGATGCATGCACACCATTGAAGTGGTCCTGGCGATGCTGGTCGCCGTCGTGGCCAGCGGTTACCTGGTCCGCGTCCTGCCGTTTTCGCTGCCGTTGCCGCTGGTG
>NZ_LDJK01000123.1 GCF_001431535.1 Stenotrophomonas chelatiphaga | reverse complement strand
ACGACCGGCATCGCCATGCTTGCGGGCTGTGTCAGGCCTGCGGCTTCAGGTCGAGGTAGCGGACTTCGACGCTGCCCTTGATCTTCAAGGTCATCGGGTTGCCGCGACGGTCGCGGGCCTTGCCGGCCTGCACGCGGATCCAGCCTTCGCTGACCGAATATTCTTCGACATCGGTGCGTTCGACATCGTTGAAGCGCACGCCGACGCCGCGCTCCAGCGCCTGCGCATCGTGGTGGGGGCTGGCCGGGTTGATGGCCAGGTGGTCGGGAGGGGTATCGCTCATTTCAGCTTCACTGTGACGGCCACCAAGGCCGGCTTCATGGAGTGAAGGATACCTGTACGCGGCGCGCGACCCAACGCCGATGCTTCCGGCGGCGTCCGCCAGGCCTCAGAATGCGTGTCACAGCACCATGACCGCAGGATCCCGAACATGCCCGACAACAGCGATTATTTCGACTTCGAAGAAGACGCCCACGACTACGACGAGGACGATTTCGAGGCGCGTGCGTGGAACCTGCTGGTGCTGATCAATCCCGGCGACGAAGAGCTGGCGCTGGCCCAGTTCAACCGTTGGCGCGAGCTGCTGGCTGACCAGGGCGAGCCGTTGGAGCCGGACAGCGACTGGATTCCGCCACTGTTCACCGCGATCGGCTGGCAGAGCGGTTTCGAGGTGGAGCGCGATGACCTGGAATCGCTGATGTCGGCGGTCAACGAGTTGTCTGCGCGCTTCAACCTGCAGGTGGACTGGGGCGGTGACCTGGACGACGAAGACTTCAGCATCGGGCTGGACGGCGTGCAGCTGATGTCCACCGCCTTCGACCGCCTGCGCGAAAACAATTACACGCTGTGGAGCGTGGACGCCGGCAGCGATGGCTTCACCGGCTGGATGGCGCTGACCCGCGACGACGACGCGATGCTGGCGCTGTGTTCGCTGCTGAACGTGGAAGTGCGGCTGGGCAGCGATCCGTTCTGAGCGGACCGGATCCGGCGCCCGCTACCCGGGCTGGTACTGCG
>NZ_LDJK01000122.1 GCF_001431535.1 Stenotrophomonas chelatiphaga | reverse complement strand
CCAGCGCCTGAAATCGTGGCTGCGCGGTCGTGGCAAGCTGTGGCGCCATGGCAGCGATGAGTTCCTGGTGGCCGTGCCGCGTACCAGCGAGGTCGCCCTGCCGGAGGACTTCGCCGAAGAGCTGCGGCAGCAGCTGGAGCTGCCGCTTTCGGTGCTGCCCTACACCTTGTTCATGACCGGCAAGCTGGGCGTCAGCCTGTGCCCGGAACATGCCAGCACCGCTTCACGACTGCTCGACCACGCCGAGGACGCGCTGTACCAGGCGGCCCGCGAAGGCGGCAATGCGGTGCGCATCCACGCCGTGGATACCGTGCCCAGCGCGCACAGCGAGAGCATCATCGCCCGGCAGATCATCGATGCCATTCCCAATGGCGAGCTCAAGCTGCGCTACCAGCCGCTGGTGAGCTCGCGCGATGGCCACGTGGTGGGCATGGAAGCACTGCTGCGCTGGCAGTCGCCGACGCTGGGCATGCTGGTGCCGGAGCGCTTCATGCGGACCGCCGAACGGCTGGGCATCATCGTGCAGATCGGCACGTGGGTGCTGGAAGGCGCGTTGAAGCAGGCACGGCTGTGGCGTGACCAGGGCTTCGATGACTTCACCATCGCCGTCAACGTCTCCACCCTGCAGCTGCTGCGCCCGAATTTCTTCACCGAAGTGATGGGGCTGATCCAGGCCGCCGGGATTCCGGCGCCGATGCTGACCCTGGAAATCAACGAAAGCGCGTTGACCAACAACGTCAATTTCGTCCACGAAACGCTGGTCAACCTGCGCAACGAAGGCATCAGCCTGAGCCTGGACAATTTCGGCACCGGCGACTCCAGCCTGAGTGCGCTGGTGCGCTACCCCGTGGACAAGCTGAAGATCGACCGCAGCT
>NZ_LDJK01000121.1 GCF_001431535.1 Stenotrophomonas chelatiphaga | reverse complement strand
GACAGCCTGGAACAGGCCGATTTCCTGCGCCTGATGACCGAACAGCTGCAGCACCAGGATCCGCTGAAGCCGATGGACAACACCCAGATGGTCGCGCAGATGGCGCAGATGTCGACCGTGCAGGGCATCACCGACCTCAACACCACGGTGAAGGGTTTCCAGACCTCGATGGCCAGCGACCAGGTGCTGCGTGGCGCCGCGCTGGTCGGCCACGACGTCCTGGTGCCGTCGGAAAAGATGGTGCTGGAGGCTGAAGGCAGCGTCGGCGGCGTGGTCGCCGCACCGAGCGCCGGCATGATCAACGTGGACATCACCGATGCCAACGGCCTGAAGGTCGCCCAGGTCACCGTGGAAGCCACTGCCGCCGGAGAAACCAGCTTCGCGTGGGACGGCAAGGACAGCAGCGGCAACCGCCTGCCGCCCGGCAATTATTCGCTGGTGGCCAACCACACCGACACCGCCGGTGCGCAGACCAAGCTGGGCACCTACGTGGAAGCCCCGGTGGAAAGCGTGACCGTCGGGTCCGATGGCCTGTACCTGAATCTCAAGGGATTGGGCGCCGCCCCGATCGACTACGTGCTCCGCATCAGCTGAGCCCCCAGACCGCTTAAACGAGGAGTCCACCATGGCTTTCAATGTCTCGCTGTCCGGCATCAACGCCGCCAACACCGACCTCAGCGTCACCGCCAACAACGTCGCCAACGTCAACACCACCGGCTTCAAGCAGTCGCGCGCCGAGTTCGCCGATCTGTTTTCGGCCACCAGCTATGGCCTGTCACGCAATGCGGTGGGCTCGGGCGCACGCGTGTCCAACGTGGCCCAGCAGTTCAGCCAGGGCAACAACAGCCAGACCGGGCGCAGCCTGGACCTGGCCGTGTCCGGCGAAGGCTTCTTCACCATGAGCATGAACGGCCAGCGCACCTATTCGCGCGCCGGCAACTTCCAGACCGATGCGCAGGGCTTCGTGGTCAATCCGGCCGGCGCGCGCCTGCAGGTGTTCACCCCGAATGCCGACGGCACCACCTTCGATTCCGGTCGCCTGACCGACCTGCAGCTGC
>NZ_LDJK01000120.1 GCF_001431535.1 Stenotrophomonas chelatiphaga | reverse complement strand
CGCCCCACCCAACCATCAGCCCTGCAGCTCTTGCCGTTGCTTTTGACGTTGCTTCAAAGCCGCGCGCACGCGCAGAAAAAACCCGTTACCAGACCAGGTCATCCGGAATCTGGAACTGCGCGTAATACGCATCGTCCTCGGCATTGCCGGTGGACGCGAACGTGCTCTCGCCCGCCTGGCCGTGGTCGACCGCAATCAACTCCGGTGCCCGCTCGCGTACCTTTTCCGCCGCCGCGCGCGGCAACAGCGCGTAACTTTCGCCCGCCGCCACGATCACCAGCGCACCGGCCGACAGCGCCTTGCGCAGCTTGGCATCGATCAGCAGCGTGCGGATCACCTCGCCGTGGGTGAACCGGTACTCGCTCTCGCCCGCGTGCGGCACCGCATGCGCCTGCACGATCTGCCGCGCCTGCGCCCGGCCCTCGATGGCACGCAGCTGCGCATTGCGTTCGGCGGCGATCGCGCGGTCACGCTCGACCTTTTCCAGCCGCACGCGCTCGGCCTCGCGCTGGATGTCCGCCGATGCATCCGGCGCCTTGCCCTGGCGGGCCTTGACCTGCTCGCGGGCCGCGGCACTCGCCTGCGCCTTCTTGGCCAACCCGGCCTTGAGCAATTGTTCCTGCAGCGCGTTCGGCTTTGCCATGGTCCTGCCTGCAACTGGTCTATCTTAGGGACGTCCATGATACCGGAGCCCCGGCGGCACCATGCCCTCCCTGAAATACCTGACCGGCTACCCCGAACCCCTGCAGGAGCAGGTCCGCCAGCTGCTGGCTGAGGATCGCCTCGGCGCCCTGCTGCAGCGCCGCTATCCAGAGGCGCACGAGGTCCGCAGCGACCGCCAGCTGTATGACTACACCCAGGACCTGAAGGACCGCTACCTGCGCAAGTCGGTGCCGCTGAACAAGGTCTGCTACGACAACAAACTGGAAGTGGTGAAACACGCACTGGGCCTGCACACCGCGGTGTCGCGCGTGCACGGTGGACGCCTGAAGGCCAGCCGCGAAATCCGCGTGGCCAGCGTGTTCCGCCAGGCCCCGGCCGCCTTCCTGCGGATGATCGTCGTGCATGAACTGGCGCACCTGAAGGAAGCCGACCACAACAAGGCCTTCTACCAGCTGTGCCAGCATATGGAACCGGACTACCTGCAGCTGGAATTCGACACCCGGCTGTTCCTGACCGAACTGGCCCACCGCGGCGGCTGAAGCAGGCCGACGCCGTGGCAGGTACACTGCGCGCCCCCTTGAGGTTCCCTGCCCCATGCTCCCCACCCGTCTCGACAAACGCCTGGCCGAACTGCTCGGCTGCCCCCGTGGCGAAGCCCGCCGCTACATCGAAGGCGGCTGGGTGCGCGTGGACGGCCAGGTGGTGGAACAGCCGCAGGCGCAGGTCAGCACCGAAACCGTGGAACTGGATCCGTCCGCGCGCGATGAGAAAACCGAGCGCGTGACCATGCTGCTGGCCAAGCCGGTGGATGCCGCCGCGCATACGCTGAGCGCGATGGTCACCCCGGAATCGCAGAGCCCGCTGGACCTGGGCAGCATCCGTCCGCTGCAGCGCCATTTCCACGGCCTGCAGCTGGCCGCCGCGCTGCCCGCTTCAGACAGTGGCCTGGTGGTGGTCAGCCAGGACCCGCTGATCATCGCCCATCTGCAGCAGCAGCTTGCGCGCACCGAACAGGAGTTCCTGGTGGATATCCAGGGCGAGCGTGCGATGTGGGACGTGGCCCGGCTGCAGACCGGCCTGAAGGAAAACGGGCGCACGATTCCCGGTTGCAAGATCAGCTGGCAGAGCGAACAGCGCCTGCGCTTTGCCGGCAAGGGCCTGCATCCGCGCATGTTGCGCGAAGCCTGCGCCGGTGCCTCGATGCAGGTGGTCGGCATCCGCCGCCTGCGCATCGGCCGTGTCTCGCTGGGCAAGCTGGCCCCGGGCAGCTGGCGTTACCTGGGCAGCGACGAGCGTTTCTGAACAGTGCACTGCGCGTGCACCGGCCTGGCGGTTAGGATCGGTGCATGAGTAAACCCCTTCCCCTGTGGCGCCGGCTGCTGCGCGGCCTGGCCATCGTGCTTGCGCTGCTGGTGTTGCTGGTGCTGTCCGGCCTGTTGCTGGCCGATCACCTGACCCCACAGGCGCGTGGCGAAACATCGCACGTGCTGCCGGTGCAGCCCACCCAGACCCGCATCGACCGCGAGGTCAGCGCGCTGCAGGCGGCGCATCCCGGGGCATCGGGCGTGGCCTTCCTGTCCGATGGACTGGATGCGTTCGCCGCGCGCGCGGTCATCACCGAACGCGCCGAACGCAGCCTGGACCTGCAGTACTACATGTGGAAGGACGACCTGATCGGCCACCTGATGGCGCGTGCCCTGCACGACGCCGCCGAGCGGGGTGTGCGCGTACGGATCCTGCTCGATGACATGAACGCGCAGGACAAGGACGCGCTGATGATGGCGCTCGATACCCATCCCAACATCGAGATCCGCCTGTACAACCCGTTCCGCAACCGCAACGGGCCGTGGCGGATGGTGGAGATGGTGCAGCGGTTCTTCTCGGTCAACCACCGCATGCACAACAAGAGCTGGATCGCCGATGGCCGGGTCGCCATCGTCGGCGGCCGCAACATCGGCGAGGAATACTTCAGCGCGCGCCCGGACGTGAACTTCCGCGACCTGGACCTGCTGGTGGCCGGTGAAGCGGTCGGCCAGGCCAACACCGTGTTCGACGATTACTGGAACAGCGAAGCGGCCGTGCCGATCGCCGCGCTGGCCTTCCATACGCGGCAGGAGCTGCGCCTGCTGATGCGCGAATCGGACAACGAAGCGCGGCTGGAATCGGCCAGGCCCTACCTGCAGGAAGTGGCGAAGTCACGCCAGCGCGCCATGGCCAGTGCGGCACCGCTGCACTGGAGCGCGAACGTGCGCATCGTCTCCGATCCGCCGATGAAGCATCGCCGCGATGACCCGCAGAACTGGCTGGTCAGCGACCTGGTGCAGATGCTGACGGCGTCGCAGCACAAGGCACTGCTGATATCGCCGTACTTCGTGCCCGGCAACGAAGGCCTGGATGGCCTTACCCGGCTGAGCGAACGCGGCGTGCAGGTCGGGGTGGTCACCAACTCACTGGCCGCCAACGACGTGGTCGCCGTGCATGGTGGTTACATGACCTACCGTGCGCCGCTGCTGCAGGCCGGGGTGCAGCTGTACGAACTGAAGGCACATGGCAAGGCACCCAGCTCCGGGCTCTTCGGCAGCAGCGGCGCCAGCCTGCATACCAAGGCCTTCGTGCTGGATGACCGGCACGGCTTCGTCGGCTCCTTCAACCTGGACCCGCGCTCGGCCTACCTCAACACGGAAATGGGCGTGATCTTCGACGACCCGGTGCTGGCCGCCCAGCTGACCGCCGAGTACCTGCGGCTGTCCAGTCCTCAACAGAGCTGGTGGCTGGCATTGGACCCACGGGACCGCGTGCGCTGGCTGGAACGCGAGCCACCGCCGCATTGGGTCGACACCGAACCGGACAGCAGCCTGCGCCTGCGTACCAGTGCACGGGTGATCAGCTGGCTGCCGCTGGAATCACAGCTCTGACGCTGCTCAGGCGTCGCCGTCGTGTTCGTCGGCCAGGGTTTCAACCGGCCGCCCGTGCAGGCGCCGCCAGATCCACAGCAGGGCATGCGGCGGGGTGCCGGGCAGCTGCTCCAGCCAGGCCAGCCCCTGGCTCTTGCCGATGTGGCCATGCCGCGCGAGCAGGCTGGCGGCTGCCGCGGCGCGGGCGAAGCGCAGGGTGCGCGGCAAACCGCTGTTGGTGTTGCTGGCCTGCAGCGCCTCGTGCACCGGCGCGGGCAGCTCCCAGGCCGCGGCCACGCGCTGGGCGACCGGCAACGTCCACTGGCGCAGCAGCGCCTCGGCGGTGGGGTAGTCCAGCGGCACCTGCAGCGTCTGCGCTTCCTGCAGCAGCTGTTTCATCACCAGCGCGGCGCCCAGGCCCTGGGTGAGCCCCAGCCACTGCGCCGCGAACGGATCCTGCTGGCTGACCGTGCGCGCGTGGTCGGCCGCCGCGCGCGAGGACAGCAGCGCGTGTTCCCAGATGATGGTGCTGAACTGCGGGAACTCACTGCACTGCAGGTGCATCACCGGCTGCACCAGCACGGCGCTGATGATCTGCCGGATGCCTTCGGTGCCGACCAGGGTGATGGCCCGCTGCAGGCTGTCCACCGGCCGCTCCTGCATGCGGAACGCGGGGCTGTTGGCGATGCGCAGCAGGTTGCCGGTCAGCACCGGGTCCTGGCCGATGATCGCGGCGGTCGCGCGCGCGGAGGATTCCGGATCGTTGACGGTCTGGATCAGCTGCGGCAGCAGCTGCGGGCGCCGTGGCAGCTGGCGCGCGCTCCAGTCACGTGACAGCAACGCCTGCCGGGTCGCCTCGAGCAGGGCCCCGTGGCAGGCCGCGCCGCCATCCAGGGCCGGGTGCAGGGCCAGCGCATACAGCCCGGAGTGCAGCCGCGCCTCGGCATCGGCATCGGCGTTGCCACCGGCAGCCATCGCGGCCGGCGCAACGGCTTCGGCGACGAAGCCATCGTGGCGCTGCGTGCGCTGCTGCGTCGCGTGCCGCGCCCCGGCACGGCCGAACAGCCGCCCCCACCAGCCGGCCCAGCCACTGCTGCCCGTCGCACTCATCGGCCCGCCCCGCATGGCCCGGCAAAGCGGGCGTAGGATTGCTGTACTGCCACCGCACCGGTCCTTAGCTTCAGGCGGACACCGCCGTGCATCCAGCATCGGCCGCTACGCTCGCTTCTTTAACCCATCCCCCCCCCGCCCATGGGCCCCGACGTGCACAACACCACGCCGGGGAATGGACTAGAATGGCGCCGCGCGACCCGTCCCCTGAACTGACGAAGTCGCTTTTTTTGTTTCTGCACCCTTATCGTTGCTGGCCTGTTCGAAGTGGTTCGCTGCTGTTCACGCCAACGGAGTCGCCATGCTATTCGAAACCCTCGCCACTACCGGTCACGAGCAGGTCGTTTTCTGCAACAACCCCGATGCCGGGTTGCGGGCCATCATCGCCCTGCACAGCACCACCCTGGGCCCGGCCCTGGGCGGGGTCCGCATGCGCCCCTACGCGAGCACCGACGAGGCACTGGCCGACGTGCTGCGGCTCAGCCGCACGATGACCTACAAGAACGCGCTGGCCGGGCTGAACGTGGGCGGTGGCAAGGCGGTGATCATCGGTGACCCGCGCACCGACAAGACCGAAGTGCTGCTGCGTGCCTTCGGCCGCCAGGTTGATGCGCTCGGCGGTCGTTACATCACCGCCGAGGACGTCGGCACCGATGTCAACGACATGGAAAACATCTACCTGGAAAGCCAGTTCGTCACCGGCGTGCACCAGGTCCACGGGGGCTCCGGCGATCCCGCCCCGTTCACCGCCTACGGGGCACTGCAGGCCCTGATGGCTTCGCTGCAGGCCAAGCTGGGCCATGAAGAAGTGGGCAAGACCAGCATCGCCGTGCAGGGCCTGGGCCACATCGGCATGGAACTGGTGAAGCTGCTGCGCGACCGCGGGGCCAAGCTGTACGTGACCGACCTGGATGCATCGCTGGTTGATCGCGCGGTGTCCGAGTACGGCGCCGAGGCGGTCAAGCCGGACGAGATCCACGAGGTCAATGCCGATGTGTTCGCTCCGTGTGCGCTGGAAGGTGCGATCAGCCTGGACGTGCTGCCGCGGCTGAAGGCGCGGATCATCTGCGGCACCGCCAACAACCAGCTGGCCAACCCGGAAGTGGGCGATGAACTGCACGCGCGCGGCATCCTGTACGCGCCGGATTACGCGGTGAATGCGGGCGGGGTGATGAATGTCTCGCTGGAAATCGACGGCTACAACCGCGAACGCGCGATGCGCCTGATCCGCAGCATCTACCACAACCTGGGCCGCATCTTCGCGCTGTCGCAGCGCGAGAACATCGCCCCGCAGCGCGCGGCCGACCGCATTGCTGAAGCGCGCATCCAGTCGATCGGCAAGCTGAAGCTGCCGATGGGACGCGCCACCCCGCGCCTGGGCGACCTGCGCGCCGGCTGAGCGCCGGCCGCGCGAACCCTGCACGGCAACCCCGGCAGCGCCGGGCCACGCTCGGCGAGCGCGAAGCCCAGCGCCTCTCATCAGCCACCGGCGACACACGGTAGCGCCGAGCCACGCTCGGCGAGCGCGAAGCGCGGCGCCTTTCATCACCCACCGGAAAGCCGCCGAGCCTGGCTCGGCGCCTCCGTGAATCAGAAGCCGGTGCTGTAGTTCAGCGCCGCCTGCGAAACATCCAGCCCGCCGCCGAAGCGCTGGTCGTAGCCGAACGACAACCGGCCGCTACGCCCCACCCCTGCTTCCAGCGCCACGCCGACCAGGCCGGAGGCACGCGGCAGCGCGCCGGAAACCAGCGGCGCCCATGCCTCCACGCCAGTGAAGCCGGCCTGCGCATCGAACCCTTCACTGGACAGCTCCTGCTGCCATTCGGAGTAGCCGCGCAGCGTCCAGCGCTGCCACTGGCGTTCGGCGCGCAGGCCCAGCATGGCCAGGCTGCGCCGCGCCACGTTGTCCTGCATGCGCAGGCCGAAGCCCAGCCCGCCCTGTTCGGCGAATCCATCCGACCGCACCTGCACCTGGCTGGCGGCCAGGTACGGCGTCAGCGCGGCGCGCGCACCGCCAAACCGCAGCCCCGATTCCACGCTCATGCTGGCGAACCGGCCGCCGTAGCGCGCCCCGGTGCCGACGGCCTGCGCACCCAGCAGCAGTTGACGATCCACCTGTCGCTGGAACTGGCCGGCACCCAGCTGCGCCAGCAGGTAGCCACGCCCTTCGCTCCAGCCGGCGTACAGCTGCGCCTGTGCCTGGCGATCCCGCCCCAGCCCGCCGGTGTCGCGGCCGCTGGCGCTGCTGCGCACCTCACCGAAGGCAACGCCGAGCAATCCGTTGCCGCCCAGCGCACTCTCCTGGCCCGCCATCCAGCCCTGGGTCTGCGTTGCGTTGCCGGCGAAGTTGCCCTGCCCGGCATCGCCCAGCGCACTCTGCCACGCACCGCGCAGCGCCGGCCGCGCCTGCACCTGGCCGAAACGGGCCGCCACGGCGCGCCGGCTCATGTCCACGCTGTCGAACGTGGCCTGGGTGGCCAGGGCATGGGCCTTGCCGGACAGGCTGTCCAGGCTGGCCGACAGGCCACTGATGCCGCCGGGCGTGCGCTGCAGATCGCCGGCTGCATCGGCGAACGCGCTGCCCTGCAGGTCCGGGCTGCCATCGAGCAGTTCGAAGGCGCGCTCCACGCGCCCGGCCGAGGCCAGTGCGCGCGCATCCAGCGACGCCGCGCTGGCCGCAGCGACCACGCTGACCCGGGTCAATTCCAGCCAGGCCGTGGTGCTGTCATACCCGTACGAAGATTCCAGCAGCGACACGCCGTTCTGGCCCACCGCGGCGGTGTTGAACTGGCCCGACAACCCGCCCTGTGCGCGGATCAGCGCTTGCCGCGTGCCATCGGCCGGCACATAGCCTGCGATCGCGCCGTTGACCAGCACGCCACCGCCCTGCAGGGTCGCCGTGCCAGTGACCTGCAAGGCGTTGACGCCCAGCGCGACCATCAGCTGGGCGCCGTCGCGCTGGAGGTAATTGCCTTCGATGGTGGCATCGGCATTGGCGCTGGTGAGCACCACGCTGGCGCCGTTGTCGACGTTGCCGACCACCCGCGTGGTGCCGTTCATGAACTGCAGCGCGGCGCCGCTGGGGCTGCCCGCCTGCGCGGCAATGCTCACGCTGGAGGTGATCGAGGCGCCACCGCGCAGCGCCAGCGTGCCCTGTTCGATGCGCGTGGCACCGCTGTAGGTGCTGCGTCCTGACAGCCCCAGCGAACCCACGCCCTGCTTGACCAAGCCGCCGGTCCCGCTGAGGTCGTTGCTCCAGACCGAATCCAGCCCGAGGCGGTTGACGTTGACGCTGACATCGCCCCAGTCCAGGCGGCCCGGACCATTGACGGCCTTGCCGACATCGAGCAGCCCGTTGCCGAACACCGGGTCCACGCCGGCCGCGCCGAGGTCGGTTGCCGTGC
>NZ_LDJK01000012.1 GCF_001431535.1 Stenotrophomonas chelatiphaga | reverse complement strand
TTGTGACATATGTGATCGTCGTGGTAGTAGTGTTGTGGTTTTTTTAAATGGAACGTCGACCAGCAAAATGTAAACGTGAGGAGTCGTCGGCAGGGTCAGAGGGGTATAAGAGACAGTAATGAAACAAAGGCGGGGTGTGGGTGCTGGTGAGGAGGGGCCCATGGTTTGCGAAGCAAAGCGTGGGAGCGGCAGCGCGAATGCGATGGCGTGTCCCCGTGTCCTGCACAGCCACCCCGCCCCGCCAACAAGCGGCGTGCAGCCTTTGACGTTGACGTTGATGTTCTTACAGGTGGCGCAGATCCTGCCGCAGGGTCGCCACGCAGCGGCGACTCACCTCCAACGGCTGCTTGCCATGCCGCAGTACCGCCTGCACCTGCCCGGCCGTGCCGCGGCGCAGTTCGATCAGCTCGTGCCGCGCCACCAGGCAATTGCGGTGGATGCGCACGAAGCGGGCGGCAAACTCTTCTTCCAGCGACTTCAGCGATTCCTCGATCAGGTCTTCGCCGCGCGCATGATGCACCACCACGTACTTTTCTTCGGCCTGCAGGTAGTGGATGTCTTCCACCGGAATCAACCGCAGGCCACCGCGCAGGCGCGCGCATAGAACGGTGCGCGCACGGCCATCGCCGTTGCCCTGCGCGTCGCCGCGTCCGGCCAGGAAAACACGCGCCCGCTCGATCGCCGCCGCCAGCCGTTCCGGCCGCACCGGCTTCATCAGGTAATCGATCGCCGCCGCTTCAAAGGCCGACAGCGCATGCGCATCGTAGGCAGTGCAGAACACCACCGCCGGGCGCGGTTCGAAGGTCGCAAGATGCCGCGCCGTCTCCAGCCCATCCAGCCCGGGCATGGCGATATCCAGCAGCACCAGGTCTGGCTGCAGCTCCGCACAGGCGTGCAGCGCCTGCTCGCCATTGGCCGCTTCGGCCACCACGGAGACATCGGGAAGATCGGCCAGCAGCGACTGCAGGCGCTCACGCGCCAGCGGTTCGTCATCTGCGATCACTACCCTCACGGCGCTCCCCTCATCGAACCGGTATGGCGATGCAGCATTCATAGTAGCCCCCGCTCCAGCCTGCCGTCATCCGCGCGGCCGGACCGAAGCGCCAGGCCAGCCGGTGGGCGATGTTGTGCAACGCGTGCCCGGTACCGCGCGACAGCGACAAGGCCGGCGCGCTGGGGTCCGGTGCCGGATTGCGGATCAGGATCTGCAGCACTCCGTCCGCGCAGGCCAGCTCCAGTTCGATCAGGCCACCTTCCGGCAGCCGCGAGATACCGTGCAGCACCGCGTTTTCGACCAGAGGCTGCAGCACCAGCCGCGGCATCGGCTGCTGCCAGGGCAGTTCAGCGGGTCGCTGCCAGCGCACCTGCAGGCGTTCGCCCAGCCGCAGCGATTCAATGGACAGGTAACGCTCGGCGAGCTCGCATTCTTCGTGCAGCGTGGAATCGCCCTCGCCCGCCCCCAGTGCCGCGCGGAACAGGTCGGACAGGTCGAGCACCGCGCGTTCGGCCACCACGGCATCGCGCCGTACCAGGCTGGCGATGAGGTTCATGCTGTTGAACAGGAAATGCGGGCGGATGCGCGCCTGCAGGGCATCGGCCTCGGCGCGCGCCTGCGCCTGCACCTGCGCTGCCCAGCGATCACTGACGTAGAAATAGCGCAGCGCCACCGCGCTGATCAGCGCGGTGGTGGCCGCGCTGCCCAGGGTGAACCGCCAGAAGCCGATGCCATTGGCGAAATCATCGCCGAGGGCGGCATACAGCGCATGGATGATGCCTGCGCCGATCACCGCGATCACCGCCGCCAGCGCGATGGCGGCCAGCGATCCCGGCAGCGGCGGCAGCGTGGAAAGCAGCCTGCGCAACGCGCACAGCGCCACGGTGACCGCCAGCGCCAGCCACAGCGCGAAACCACTCGCCGACAGCAGCCGCCCCAGGCTCCAGTGGCGCCCATCGTCCGGCGCCAGCGCCAGCACCACCACCACCAGCAACGCCAGCCCGCACATCGCGGCAAGCCGCGGCAGGCGGCACAGCTCGGGCATCCAGGGCGTGGCGGCGGGCGTGCTCATGCGTCAGCCTGCCTGCAGGCGGGTCTGCAGCCAGTCAGCGAGTGCACTGATCTCTTCGCCACACACCTGGTGGGCCATCGGATAGGACTGCCACTGGACCTCCACGCCCAGCGTGCGCAGCGTGGCGGCGGTGTGTTCGGCCACCTGCAGGGGAATCACCGGATCCTGGGTGCCGTGCGCCATGAATACCGGCACCTGCACGGCGCCGTCGATGCGCGTAGCGGTTTCGGCTTCCGGCAGGTAGGTCGACAGGGCGATCAGCCCAGCCAACGGTGCGCTGCGCTGCAGTGCGGCGGTCAGGATCACCGCGCCGCCCTGCGAGAAGCCCGCCAGGAAGATGCGTTCGGCCGGAATGCCACGATCGATCTCGCGCTGGATCAGCGCATCCAGTTCACCCACCGAGTCCCGCACACCGTCCATGTCCGCACGCGAGCGGAAGTCCATGCCGACGATGTCATACCAGCCACGCATCGGCACGCCGTTGTTGATGGTGATCGGACGCACCGGGGCATGCGGGAACACGAAGCGCAGCGCGGGCCAGCCCGGCCGCACCAGCTCGGGCACGATCGGGGCGAAGTCGTTGCCATCCGCGCCCAGCCCATGCAGCCAGATGACTGCCCATTGCGGCGATGCGCCGGTTTCCTGTTCCACCGTCTGCAGCATGTTGCGGCTCCTTCATATCGAAGCCGCATTATGCGCGACTCAGTACAGCGGCGGCTTTGCCAGCGCTTCGCGGCGCAGCTGCGCGGCACGCACCAGCACCTGCGGCGGGTCGCGTTCTTCGGGAATGTCCATCAGCTTCAAGCGGCGCAGCCAGCTGCCCGGGCCGCGCGAGGAGGTCAGCGCCACCACCGGGATGGACAGCATCATGCCGATCACCACCGGGGCCATCCAGGCCGCCAGCGCCGGCGATACCGCCCACGCCAGCACGCCCATGAAGGCACCGAACAGGCTCAGGCCACCGTAGGCCTTGACCAGCGCGAACCAGTCCACGCCGCCATCGTCGCGCTGCTGCGCGTCCCAGCCCGAATCCCGGCCGGCCAGCACTTCGGCCACGCCACGCGACTGGACATACATCACCACCGGCGCCATCAGCGCGGCCAGCACGGTTTCCAGCAGCATGGCGATGAACATGCGCACCGCCCCGCCGCAGCCACGCCGGCAGGCCGGCTCCAGCAGGGTGGCCAGGTAGCCGAGCACCTTCGGCATCAACAGCACGCCCATGGTGATCGCGAACAGCCGCACCACGTGGATTTCATCCTGGGTCCGCCAGTACACGCTGGGCGAAAGGTGCAGGATGCCGTTGAGGTCGATGCCTTCCTGGAACAGCGGAATGGCGATGCCGATCAGCATCAGCATCGCCCACATCGGGGCGGTGAAGTAGTGGCCGATGCCGATCAGCATGTGCACCCGGCTGATCCAGTGCAGGCCGCGGCTGCCGACGATCTTGCCGTGCTGCAGGTTGCCCTGGCACCAGCGGCGGTCGCGCACCATCATGTCGGTCAGCGTCGGCGGGCCTTCTTCGTAGCTGCCTTTCAGGTAGGGCACCATGTGCGCGGCCCAGCCACCGCGACGCATCAGCGCCGCTTCGACGAAGTCGTGGCTGAGCACGTGGCCACCGAACGGTTCATGCCCGGGCAGCGCGGGCAGGCCGGCATTCTCGGCGAAGGCCACGGTGCGGATGATCGCGTTGTGGCCCCAGTAATTGCTCTCCGCGCCGTGCCACCAGGCCACGCCGCGGGCGATCACCGGGCCGTACACGCGGCCGCCGAACTGCTGCATGCGCGAGAACAGCGTACGGCCACCGACCACCACCGGCAGGGTCTGGATGATGCCCACGTCCGGGTTGTGCTCCATGCCGGCGGCGAGCCGGACGATGGTGTCGCCGGTCATCAGGCTGTCGGCATCCAGGATCAGCATCTGCGGATAGTCGCCCCCGAAACGGCGCACCCAGTCGGCGATGTTGCCGGCCTTGCGCCCGCCGTTGTCGGCGCGGCGGCGATAGAACAGGTGGTCGTGCGCATCCAGCGTTTCGCGCAGTTCGGCAAATACCTGCTCTTCGGCCTGCGAGATGTCTTCGCGGCGCGTATCGCTGAGCACGTAGAAATCGAAGTTGGCCAGCTGGCCGGTGGCCGCCACCGATTCGTAGATCGCCTGCAGGCCGGCCAGCAGCCGCCGCGGGTCTTCGTTGTAGGTGGGCATCAGCAACGCAGTACGCGTGTGCAGCTGTGGCAGCGGCTCGTCCGGGTCGATGCCGAGCCGGTAGCCGCGGTCGAACACGGCGGTCAGGAAGCCGGCCACCGCACTGGCGAACGCCAGCGCGATCCAGCCGAACAGGCCGACGAACAGCACCAGCAGGCAGGCCTCCAGCACGCTGACCCCGTTAGGCGACAGCACCCGCCACATCATGACGGTGGCCGCGGCGGTCATCAGCGCGGTGCCACCGAACAGGTAGGCACGGCGCAGCCCGATCAGGCGCGGCGAGGTGCGGTGGCGGCGGATCTTCAGCTCGCCCTGGTGCAGTTCCTGTTCGGGCATGGGCAGCGGCGAGCCGCCATCGGGCAGCATCGCCACGCCTGCATCAAGCCGGACGCGGGAGGGGGTCTCAGTCATCCAGGTTACCTCGCGTCAACGCGCAGGCCTGCCGTGCTGCCTGCGCAACACGATCCATCCCACGCTTCCCCGTTCCGCACATCGCGCTTCAGGGCCCGCAACCGATCTCTCTCATTACAGGAGCCCACGAATTGCTCACCCGGTAGATTCAAAAAATTGCGGCTCAGTCTAGGGCGCGGCGTGTAAGCCGAGCGCGAAGGGTGCAGCCGGCGTTTTCCCCCATTCAGGATAAACCGCGCCACGCCCTGGCGCACCTGCCATGTAGATAAACGATAATACGAACTGTTATCATTTGACACAGAGGCAGGTTTCGGCAGTCCCGTTCACCCACCCGCAGACGCGCCGGCGCCCGCCGTGCGCCCGTCGCCCAAGGATGGGATGTGAGCCGGCTGCTCCGGCACTGCACGACTTCCGTCCTGGGCATCACTCCCCCTACGGAAGCCCGCATGTCCCACACCCCCCACCCCGCCCGCACCGCGCTGTCCAGCGCGCTGGTCCTCGCCTGCCTGCTGCCGTTGCCCGCGCTGGCCGATGCCGCCGGCGATCCTGCCACCCGTGACCTGGACACCGTGGTGGTCACCGCCTCGGGCAACCAGCAGTGGATCAAGGACGCACCGGCCAGCATCAGCGTGATCAGCCGCGAGGACATCGAACGCCAGCCCGTGCACGACCTGGCCAGCCTGCTGAGCCGCGTGCCCGGCGTCACCGGTGGCCTCAGCGCCAGTGGCGAACAGTCCAAGATCAAGCTGCGCGGCATGCCGTCCAACTACACCCTGGTGCTGGTGGACGGCAAGCGCATGGGCAGTTCGGCATCCACCAATTACCGCCCCGACCTGGGCCGGCAGGACCTCAACTGGATCGCACCGGACCAGATCGAGCGCATCGAAGTGGTGCGCGGGCCGATGTCATCGCTGTACGGTTCCGATGCCATGGGCGGGGTCATCAACATCATCACCAAGCGCATCGGCGATACCTGGGGCGGCAGCGCCACCCACAGCTACACGCGCCCGGGCGACGACAAGCGCGGTGATACGCAGCAGATCGGCGCCACCTTCTCCGGGCCGCTGGGCGAGCGCGTCGGCCTGCGCATCGGCGCCAACAGCATGCGCCGCGACTCCGACCGCTCCAATGGCGGCCTGTACGGCAACGCGTACGCCGGCGAGAAGGATCGCAATGTCGACGCCCTGCTGAGCTGGACGCTGAGCGATGCGCAGAAAATTTCCGTCGAAGCCGGCCATGGCGTGCAGCAGTCCTTCGCCAGCCAGGCACTGGAAGCCGAAGGCGATGGTGCGTGGGGCGCCAGCGAACTGAAGCGCAGCAGCCTGGCCTTGAACCATGACGGCCAGTGGGATTTCGGCAGCTCCCGGCTGAGCGCGTACTGGACCGAGTACCGCAACGACATCGGCCCGACCGGCCGCTCCGAAGCGACCGACCGCATCGTGGAGGGCAGCATCAGCTCACCCTTCACCCTGGGCGTGGAGCACCAGTTCACCGTCGGCGGGCAGTGGAAGCGCCAGCAGCTGACCAACACCGACACCATCGGCCAGGCGCCGGTGGACTACGACGGCAACGCGGTAGCCGGCTCCACCCTGCAGGTGGATACGTGGGCGCTGTTCCTGGAAGACGAACTGAAGCTGCACCGGACGCTGGCGCTGACCCTCGGCGCGCGGCTGGACCACCACGAACAGTTCGGCAGCCACGTCAGTCCGCGTGCCTACCTGGTATGGCACCCCGCCGAACAGTGGACGTTGCGCGGTGGTATCTCCAAGGGCTTCCGCGCGCCCAGCCTGACCGAGAATTCGCCGACGGCGGCGACCCAGTCCGGCGGCCGCGGCTGCACCTCGCTGTATCCGCTGGGCTATATCAGCGGTGGTTGCTACATGGCCGGCAATGCGGAGCTGGACCCGGAAACCAGCACCAACCGCGAGATCGGTTTTTCGTTTGAAAACGACCTGCTGGATGTCGGCCTGACCTACTTCCATACCGACTTCAAGAACAAAATCGAGTACGAAGCGCTGGGCTACTACAACAACTACTGGTGGACGCGGATGAGCAACGTCGACCGTGCACGCACCAGCGGCATGGAAGGCACGCTCAACCTGCGCTTCGGTGACCACTGGCGCTGGCGCACGTCGGCCACCTGGATGAAGGAAGCCAGGAACCTGACCACCGGGGAGAACCTGATCGACACCCCGGAATACTCGGCGTATTCGGCACTGGACTGGACGCCGGATGCGATCTTCTCCAGCACGTTGTCGGCGCAGTACACCGGCAAGCAGAGCGGCATCGCCAGCAGCTTCATCAAGGCCTACACGCTGTACGACCTGACCGCTGCCTGGAACGTCAACGATGTTCTGACCCTGCGCGGCGGCATCAGCAACCTGCTGGACAAGAAGCTGTATGCCGAAGGCGCCACGGACTATTTCGTCGCAGGTCGCAGCGTGTTCTTCAGCGTCACCGCGCGGTTCTGATCGCAGGCCGCGGTGGGTGAGGATCTACCCGGTGGGTGACGACGCTCGGGTGGGTGACGACGCTCCGGTGGGTGACGACGCTCGGGTGGGTGACGACGCTCCGGTGGGTGACGACCGTTGGTCGTCACCTTCTCCCTCACCTGCCGATCAACGCGACACCACCGCCTGGCGCTCGGCGATGTCGGCGTCGGCCGCGCGCCGCGCGCGCTCCATCGCCACCGCGATCTGCTGGCGGGCAAGCAGGTGCTGGGCCTGCTGGACTTCCGGGGTCGGCAGAAGCACCGGACCGGGCGTGGTTTCCACTGAAGCGGACTTGCTCATGCATCCTCCAAGGACAATCCGGCGGACCTGGGCTGCGGGGCGCAGGACCGGCGGATTGCGCACCCTACCTTAAAACCGTGACCGTTGCGTGTAGGCGGTAACAAGGGGGGTAGTGACGGCCGCTGGCCGTCAATTGCCTTGCTGACGGCCAGCGGCCGTCACTACCGGGGCAGCGGGCGCCACTAGCGGCCGTGCTACCGGAAATCGCGCGATGGCGCGTTCAGGCCAGCCAGCAGGTGGCTGTAGTCATGCAGGTCGCCGGCGATCAGGTGGCGTACCCCGTCCACGCATTCCCAGCGCCCGCGCACCCCCAGCAATCGCGAGCCCAGCAGCGCCTTGCGGCGGCGCAGCGCCAGGTGCGACCAGACCACCACGTTGACCATGCCGTGCTCGTCTTCCAGGGTGACGAACACGGTGCCGTTGGCCGTGCCGGGCTTCTGCCGCTGGGTCACCAAACCGATGGTGTGCACCCCGCGCCCATGCGCGCTGGCCCGCAGCTGGTGCGAATCCAGCGCGCGCTCCTGGCGTAGCCGCGGCCGCAGCAGGGCCAGCGGATGCGCGCCCAGGGTCAAGCCGCTGGCACGGTAGTCGGACAGCATTTCCTCGGCCACGTCGGGCGCCGGCAGCACGATGTCCGGCTCGTCCGGACTGCCGTCCAGCAGCGGCATCGCGCGTTCGATGCCGGCCACCGCCCAGCGTGCGGCATTGCGGTTGCCGGCCAGTGCGGCCAGCGCCCCGCCATCGGCCAGCACCTGGCGGGCCTTGCCATCCAGCCGCGCGCGGCGGCACAGGTCGGCCACGTCGGCGAACGGTCGTTGCGCGCGCGCCGTCATCACCGCCCGTGCGGCCGCTTCGCTGCAGCCGGCCAACTGCCGCAGCCCCAGCCGGATGGCCGGCTGGGTGCGTGCATCGCCGCCTTCCAGGGTGTTGTCCCAATCACTGATGCACACATCCACCGGCAGCACGGCCACGCCACCGCGCTGCGCACTGCCACGACGCGCGTCCTGCACGATCTGGCTGGCCGAATAGAAGCCCATCGGCTGCGCATTGAGCAGCGCGCAGGCGAATGCGGCCGGCTCATGCCGTTTCAGGAAACAGCTGATGTACACCAGCTTGGCGAACGAGGCGGCATGGCTCTGCGGGAAACCATAGGCCCCAAAGCCCTTGATCTGCTCGAAGATCTGGTCGATGAATTCCGAGCTGTAATTTTTTTCTTCCATCAGCCCGCGGATGCGCTCGCGATGCGGGTTCATGTCGCCACCGCTGCGCCAGGCGGCCATCGAACGGCGCAGCTGGTCGGCCTCGTGCGGCTCGTAGCCGGCATGGATCACCAGTTCCATCACCTGCTCCTGGAACAACGGAATGCCCAAGGTCATGCCCAGGATGTCCTGGATCCCATCGGAAGGGTACGTCACCGCTTCGTGGCCCTGCCGGCGGCGCAGGAACGGATGCACCATGCCGCCCTGGATCGGCCCGGGCCGCACGATCGCCACCTGGATCACCAGGTCATAGAAGCACGTGGGTTTCAGTCGCGGCAGCATGCTCATCTGCGCACGCGATTCAATCTGGAACACCCCGACGGTGTCGGCCGCCTGGATCATCGCGAAGGTCGGCGGATCATCCACCGGCAGGCGTGCCAGGTCGATGCGGTGGCCACGGTGTCTTTCCACCAGTTCCACCGCCTTGCGGATGCAGGTCAGCATGCCCAGCGCCAGGCAGTCCACCTTGAGCATCTTCATGGTTTCAAGGTCGTCCTTGTCCCACTGGATGATGGTGCGGTCGGCCATCGCCGCGTTCTCCACCGGCACCACCGTGCTCAGCGGCGCATCGCTGATGACGAAGCCACCGACATGCTGGGACAGGTGCCGCGGGTGGTCGCGCAGCTGTTCGGTCACCGCCATCACCTGCTGCAGCAGGGGATTGTCCGCGTCGAAACCGGCCTCTGCCAACCGCTGCTGCATCGGGGTTTCGCCGTTGCCCCAGCCGAAGCATTCGGCCAGCAGCGCCACCTGGTCCGGCGGCAGCCCGAACGCCTTGGCCACGTCGCGCACTGCACTTTTCCCACGGTAACGGATCACCGTGGCGGCCAGCGCCGCGCGTTCGCGCCCGTATTTTCCATACACGTACTGCAGCACTTCCTCGCGCCGCTCGTGTTCGAAATCCACGTCGATATCCGGCGGTTCGTCGCGCTCCCTGGACAGGAAGCGCGCCATCAACAGCCGGCTTTCGGCCGGGTTGACCACGGTGATGCCCAATGCGAAGCACACCGCCGAGTTCGCTGAGGACCCGCGTCCCTGGCACAGGATGTCGCGCGAGCGGGCGAAGCGCACGATGTCCTCCACGGTAAGGAAGAAGGCTTCGTACTTCATGTCGGTGATCAACAGCAGCTCGCTGTCGATCTGGGCGGCCACCGCCTCCGGCACGCCTTCCGGCCAGCGCTCGCGCATGCCGCGCAGGGTCAGCTCGCGCAGCCAGCTGCTGGGTGTATGTCCGTCCGGCACCAGCTCGGCGGGGTACTGGTAGCGCACATCGTCCAGGCGGAAATGGCAGCGCCGCGCCAGCGCGACCGCGTTGTGCAGCAGCGCATGCGGATGGATGTTGCCCAGCGCACGACGGGTGCGCAGATGGTGCTCGCCATTGCGGAACAGGAACGCGCCACATTCGGACAATGGCAGCACGTGGCGGATGGCGGTCATGGTGTCCTGCAGGACGCGTCGGCGGCGTACATCCATGTGGACGTCGCCGCAGGCCAGCGCATCGATGCCCAACTGCACGGCCAACTCCAGCAGCTGCGACAGCCGCGCGGCGTCATCGCGTTCGCGATGCAGGTGCACGGCCAGCCAGGTGCGCTGCACGAACACCTGCTGCAGCCAGCGCGCCTGAGCGGTATCGGGCTGCGCACCTGGCACCCACAGCGCAAACAGGCCCAGCGCCTCGCCCGCCACCCCGCCCAGCACCCGCTCCACATCCTGCCGGGCAAGCCGGTAACTGCCCTTGCCTGCCGCACGCCGCCCGGCGGTGATCAGTTCGCACAGGCGCACGTAGCCGCGCTGGTTTTCCACCAGCAGCACCAGTTTCAACCCGCACTCCAGCACGAACTCGCTGCCGACGATCAGCGGCACGCCGGTGGCGCGCGATGCTTCCAGCCCGCGCACGATGCCGGCCAGCGAGCACTCATCGGTGATCGCCAGGGCCTCGTAGCCGCACTGATGCGCACGGGTGAACAGTTCCTCGGCGCTGGCCGCACCACGCAGGAACGAAAAATCGGACAGGCAGTGCAGCTCGGCATACGCCGGCAGCGCGTCTTCGTGCTGGATATCGTCGTTGGCCGCCGCCAGCCGTTCGCGGGTTTCCCACGCACGCGGCATGCGCTTGCATGGGGCATCGTCACGTTCTTCGATGCGGCTCATGCGAACCAGCCGTGCAGCATCCAGTCGCCCTGCTGGCCCGGCATGGCAAAGGCCCAGGCCTGCTGGCCCTGCGACGTTTCCAGCACGTAATAGTCGCGACGCGCTTCCTGGCCATCCCACCAGCCGCTTTCCAGCCGCTCCGGACCGGAGACGATGCGCGCGCGCGGATCGCGCAACGGCACCGGCGTGGGCAGCAGCCAACACGGACGCGGTGGCCGCAGCGGGGCTTGCGCAATGGCCGTGCCATCGCCTTCCACGCGCTGCCAGGCACGTTCCGGGCGCGGGTCACCGGCCGGCCCCACGCGATAGACCGAACCATCACCGAGCCGCGCACGCAGGCGTTCGCGCAGCTGCGGCCACGGCAGCTGCTGCTGGTTGCGGGTATCGAACAGATCGCGGCTGGCCGGCACGAAGGTCGGCAGTTCGCGCGCCAGCAGGCGCACGGCAACCACCGGCCGGTCGATGCTGGCGCGCTCCAACCGGTTGCGGGTGAGTTCGAACAGCAGCGTGGCATCGCGTTCGGCGGCCAGCAGACCGACCTCCACGTCGGTATGGCCTTCTTCATGTTCCAGCCGCAGCACGAAGCGCTGCACGCCGCCATCGCGGATCGACAGGCAGGTACACAGATCGCCGATCAGGCGGCGCAACGGGAACAGCAGGGCCATGTGGTTTTCCACCTCATAGCCCAGTTCCACCCGCGAATCGAAATGGTCCGGCGGCGCATACCAGGCCAGCGGCTCATCGGCCTGCCCGTACAGCCGGTCCAGGTGTTCCAGCAGCGGCAATCCGAAGCGCCGGCGCAGGCCATCGCGCGGCAGCGCACGCAGCGCCTGCAGGCTGCCGATGCCCATCTGCTTCAGGCGCGTACCGCCCTCATCGGGCAGCCGCGCACGGCACACCGGAACGCGGTCCAGCAGGGCCTGCATCGCCGCGATGTCCTGCACGTCCAGGCCATCGCGGATGCCGGCCAGCACCATCGCCGCACGCGGCGTCGGCGCCAGCGCGATGCGGTGCTGGAACCCCAGGGCCTGCAGTTCCTCGCGCAGGCGCGCCTGCAGCACCGGCCACGGCCCCAGCAGCTGGAAGCTGGCGCGCACTTCCAGCACGATGCAGCCCGGCCACTGCGCGCTCACCAGCGAACTGTGCCGATAGGCCCAGGCCGCCAGGAAGCGCTGCCAACGCGCATCGGACTGCGCATCGTGTTCCACCATCTGGAAGTCCGGCAGCAGCGCCAGCGCAGCCGTCAGCCGCATGCCGGCCTGCAGGCCCGCCTGCGCGGCAGCGGCATTCACCGCATGCAGGGTGCGCAGCTGCGCCGCCCCACCGACCAGCGCCAGCGGCGTATCCGGATCAGGGTGGCGGCGAAGGACGGCGTCCAGCGCCAGCTGCGGCAGCAGTACACAGGCCCAGAGCATCGGCGTGCCTCACCCGGCCCTCAAGGCAAACAGCTGCGATGGCGCAGGGCCGCCGCGGCACTTGCGTACCTGCCACTGGGTGGACCGGCCGTGGCCGACCGCCTCCAGCCGCAGCGCGGCCGGCGAGGGATTGGCCGCATGCTTGCGGTCACGCAGCGCAAAGCCCAGGCACTGGCCGGTATCGGCGGCCACCTGCAGCCGGCGCAGGGCCTGGGCATCGGCCTGCTTCGGCCAGCCCAGCACCGCCGCGCACGCGCCACTGCGCAGGCACTGTTCGAACGCCCACAGCGCATCACGCGGGGCCGCGTCGATCAGCTGCAGATGCTGCAGCGAAACGCCGGCGGCCTGCCACGCGGGCGCATACGGCAGGTAGGGCGGGGCGATCACCGCCACCGCCGCGCCGGCCTGGCTGAGCCGCGCCAGCGTGGGCAGCAGCAACTGCAGTTCGCCCACGCCATCGGCGGGCAGCAGCAGTTCGGTCAGCGCGCGACGCGGCCAGCCACGCTGCGGCAGCAATCCATCCAGTGCCGGATGCCCGGTGGACTGGCCTTCCACGCCCTCCTTCGCACTGCCCCGCCCCGCATGCCAGAGGGTCTGGGCGGACAGCAGCTGCTGCAGTTCGGGCGCGGTGTTCATCTCAGCCCTGCCGTACCAGGCCGCAGTAAACGCCTTCCACGGCGAAGTCCTGCCCGGCTTCGACCACGATCGGGGCATGCGCCGGATTGCGCGGCAGCAGGCGCACGCCATCGGCGCTCTGCTGCAGGCGCTTGATGGTGAGTTCGCCATCGATGCGCGCCACCACGGTCTGCCCATCGCGGGCGCTGGGGGTGCGGTGCACGCCGACCAGGTCACCATCGAGGATGCCGTCGTCGATCATCGAATCGCCCTGCACTTTCAGCAGGTAATCCGGGCGCGGGGAGAACATCCGGCGGTCCAGCCACAGCTGCTGGTCCAGGCCGATATCCGCGCCGATCGGCTGGCCGGCCGCCACCCGGCCCAGCACCGCCAGCGGCAGCAGCTCAGCCGGCCCACCGGGCAGGGCCAGCCCGCGCTTGCGGCCCGGCGCCTGGTCCAGCAGACCGGCCTCGACCAGCGCCTGCACGTGCTTCTGCGCGGCATTGCGCGAGGCAAAGCCGAAGGCGGCGGCGATATCGGCCAGGCTGGGCGACTGGCCGGCAACCAGCGCCTGTCGCAGCCAGGCCAGCACGGCCGCACGTTGGGGAGGGAGTTCGATGGGATCCATGGTGTACATTTGTACACCCTCGCTTTCAGAAAAGCGACATTGGGAACGGGGTCAGGTTCCTTTTGCCAGGGGCAGAAGGAACCTGACCCCTTCGATTACCCCTTGGGTTTCCGGCGCCTCACCCACAGCGCTGCCGCGCTGGTGGCACAGGCCATCAGCACCACCGCATGCCAGCCGCCCTGGGCCAGCGCCATCGCGCCCAGCCCACCACCGGCGGCCATGCCCATGAACACGCCGGTGAACAGCAGGGCATTCAGGCGGCTGCGCGCTTCCGGCTGCAGGCCGTAGACCAGCGTCTGGTGCGAAACCAGCGCCGCCTGGAAGCCGAAGTCGAAGATCACCGCACTGACCGCCAGCAACACGAGCTGCAGCGACGCCGGCAGCAGGCCATCCAGCAGCAGGCTGGCAAAGCCCAGCAGGGCGATGCCAATGGCCAACCGCGCCACCCGCTGGGTGCCGATGCGGTCGGAAAAGCGCCCCGCCAGCGGGGCCGCCAGTGCACCGGCCGCGCCGGCGATGCCGAACGCCCCGGCGCCGGCACTGCCGATGCCGAAGCGGGCATGCAGCATCAACGCCAGTGTCGACCAGAACGCACTGAAGCCCATCGCCAGCAGCGCCTGCGCCAGCACCGCGCGGCGCAGCGGCGGCAGCTGCATCCACAACGCGCCCATTGAACGCAGCAGGGCGCCATAGCCCAGCGTGGTAGTGGGCGCGAAGCGCGGCAGCGTGGCACGCAGCAGCACGCCCATCAGCAGCACCGACACCGCGGCGGCTATGAACATCGTGCGCCAGCCGAACTGTTCGGCCACCACGCCGCTGACCACGCGTGACAGCAGGATGCCCAGCAGCAGGCCGGTCATCACCTTGCCGACCAGCGCGCCGCGGTGTTCGGGCGGTGCCAGCGTGGCCGCGGCCGGCACCACGTCCTGTGCCACGGTGGCCATCAGGCCCACCAGCAGGCTGGCCAGCAGCACCCCCGGCAGATGTCCGGCCAGGCCGGCCGCCAGCAGCGCCACGCCCAGCAACAGCGACTTGACCAGGATGATGCGCCGGCGTTCGAAGCGGTCACCGAGCGGGGCCAGCAAGGCGATCCCCGCCGCGTAGCCCAGCTGGGTCAGGGTCGGGACCAGGCCGATGGCGGAATCGCTGGCGCCCAGCGACGCCCCCATCGCGCCCAGCATCGGCTGCGCGTAGTACAGCGAGGCCACGCTGAAGCCGGCACCGGCCGCCATGACCGGGACCAGCAGGCCAGGCAACGCCGGAGGGGGAAGCGGAAGGGTTGCATCATGCGCGGCAGACATGGGAGGGAACTCATCGGGGGGGATGCCGCGCAGTGTCCTCCTGCCGCGATGGCAGGTGTAGTAGGCTCGGTCGCATCAGCCCCATACGCCATGCGCATGACCACATCCTCCGCGCCCGCCAACGCCGACCGTATCGACCTGCTGCGGACCTTCGTGCGCATCGTCGATGCCGGCAGCCTGTCGGCCGCCGCCGCGCAGCTGGGCACCACCCAGCCGACCATCAGCCGCCGCCTGCAGGCACTGGAAAAACACTTCGGCCTGCGCCTGCTGCAGCGCTCCACCCATGGCATGCAGCTGACCCACGATGGCGAACGCTGCCTGCAGCACGCACGCGACCTGCTGGACAGCTGGGAAGGCATCGAGCAGGACCTGCGCGGCGCGGCCCAGCAGCCCAGCGGGCGGCTACGCGTGCTGGTGCCGCACGCCTTCGGCCAGGGCCAGCTGATGGCCCCGATGCTGGCCTTCCTGCGCCGTTACCCGCAGATCAGCCTGGAATGGCGCCTGCACGATGGCCTGTCCGACCTGGTGGCCGAAGGCATCGACTGCGCCATCCGCGTGGGCCCGCTGGAACAGCAGGATGTGGTGGCCGTGCACGTGGCCGACGTGCCGCGCATCGTGGTCTGCGCCGCGTCGGCGGCACCGGATCCGCTACCCACCACGCCGGCCGCGCTGGCGCTGCTGCCGTGGGTGTCACTGACCAGTTTCTACCGTGAAAGCGTCCAGCTGCAGCGCTGCCAAGGCGCCGGCATCGGCAAGACCCAGGAACGCATCGCGATCCAGCCGCGCCTGCTCACCGACAACCTGTTTGTGCTGCATCAGGCCGTGCGCGACGGCCTGGGCGTGGGTATCGGATCGGCCTGGATGATGACCGACGACCTGCGCAGCGGCCGGCTGGTGCAGTTGCTGCCCGGCTGGGAAGCCGCGCCACTGCCGGTGCACCTGGTATTCCCGGCCGGGCGCCATCGGCCCGCACGCCTGCAGCTGTTCCTGGATGCGATCCGCGAAAGCATTCCGGGCATTGAAGGGATGCGGGTGCGCCACGTGTCCCGGTGACGGAGATGTCGTCCAGCCTTCGCCGATTCATCGCGACATTCGAGGGCATGCCCGCAGAAACTCCACGCCAGCGCCTGACGACTCGGCCGCACAGATCAGCTCCCCGGAGGCTTGCGCTCCTCGTTGCCGCCGAAGTTCATGCGCAGCTGCACTTTGGGCGAGGCGCTGCGGTGCTCAAGCACTTCCAGCACTTCGTAATCAGCTTTCAATCCATCTTTGGTCAGGCGCTGGATGCGTTTGATGCGGGCCTTGATGATGTCATCCTTGGCGAACTGCTCCTGATTCAGGTGCACCCGGCTCAAAAATCCCTCATCGAGCACCACTGCAAAGTAGGTGTTGCCCCCTCCCTCGGTAAAGCGCCACTTGTTGCCATCCTGGAAGGCCAGGGTGAGCACCTGCAATGTGGTGACGTACTCATCGGTCTGAAGGGTTTCTTCTTCCGGATTGGGCGCCTTGAAGTACGCGGCCTGCGTGCGATCAATTGAAATCAGCACCTGCTGGGCTTTCTGATCAACCACTGCAACCGTGTCGATGCCTTCCTTGCTCAGCGGATCAGTGATGACCCCTTCAAGGGCGCGACGGATACGATAGTCCTGCAGCAACTGAAGCACCCGCTCCTCCACGTCCAGATGCTCTTCATCGACAAATAGACGCACCACTCCGTTACCTATAGGTTCGATGCGCTGTACCCCGCGGCCGCGCAAAAAGACGATCGCCTGCACCATGCCGGTACAGGCAGTCTTTCCGATCCCAAGCAGGCCGACGATGCTCAATATGCCCGTCACCGGATTGCTGTTGGCAAAATCCAGTGCGCGCTGCCACAGCGACTGGGCCAACTCCAGATCGATTCCGAACGAGCCGGACTTGAACGATGCGCGCACGTTGACACAGACCTTGGCCTGGCCGCCGTTGAAGAGCTCATTGGCGCGCTCGACCAAGTCGCCCATTGCCAGAAGCGCCGGAGCGAGCGCACGCACGTCCATCTGGTGCTGAGCGAGAGCAGGGCCGTCGTATACAAGGTGGAAGCGCGCGTGCTGGGCCATATCTGTCACGTGATTGTTGCTCCGTCGCAGCTGGTACCTGCGGGGCAAAGTGTAGCAACCCAAGCCCGCGCTCCCGCAGGCTCTGTGGTCAAAGATCACTATCCTGGTGCCAGGTCACACCTTTTACAGACCTGTTGCACGGACGAGGTCGGCCGCCTGCGCTTATGCCGACTCACTCGAACAGCGGCTGGCCGTTGGAGGCGCTCACCCCGCCATCCACCGGCAGGTTGACCCCGGTGATGAAACCGGCGTGGTCGCTGGCCAGCAGCAGCACCGCATTGGCGATGTCTTCCGGCTCGCCCAGGCGGCCCATCGGGATGCGGTTGAGGAAGTTGGTGACCAGCGCCTTGTCCTTTTCCTTTTCCGCCGTCATCGACGTGCGGGTGAAGGTCGGGCAGACCGCGTTGACGCGCACGCCATGGCGGCCGTTATCGATCGCCAGCGCACGGGTCAGGTTCGCCACCGCGCCCTTCACCGCGTTGTAGGCCGGCATGTTGCGATCAGCAGCGAGCCCGGAGACCGAGGCCGTGTTGACGATGCAGCCTTTGCGCTTGCGCAGTTCCGGCAGCGCCGCGCGGCAGCCCAGGAACACACCGGTCAGGTTGACCGCGACGATGCGGTTCCAGTCCTCCAGCGAGGTGTCCTCTGCCGGGCCCTCCACCAGGATGCCGGCATTGTTGAAGATGACATCCAGTCCACCGAAGCGCTTCACGGTGGCATCGACCAATGCCTGCACCTGCGCTTCATCACTGACATCCACGTCATGCACCAACGTGCGTTCTGCGGCGAGTTCACCGGCCAGCGCAGCGACGTCAGGATGATCGCGATCTGCGAGCACCACGTTCGCGCCTGCGTTGGAAAATGCCCGCGCGGTGGCGGCGCCGATACCCGAGCCTGCGCCGGTGACGATCACGGTCTTGGCGTTGAAGTTCATGGGTAGTCCTCCTGCGTTGAAAGAGGCTTCCCACCCTGACAGCCCCGCAGTGACCTGACGGTGAGACGGATTTCACCCCGGCAGGACACTACGAACCCAGCCACAGGCACATCGTGTGCGCGGAATGGGCCCGGACCGCGACGTGGGCGTCGATTCGCGATAGCGCCGAGCCATGCTCGGCGGCCTCACCCCAGTGCAAGCACCGCTACCGCTACCACCGCGGCAAGCATCTTGCTTGATCGCCATCCTGCGCCGCGTACCACCACCCTGCCCCCTTGCCTGCACGTCGACACCCGATGCTAGCATCGGCCTACCGTCATCAAGGAAGAGTTCAATGGGAAGCTTCAGTATCTGGCACTGGTTGATCCTGCTGGTCCTGTTCTGCATACCGGCAGGCATCGCGATGCTGGTATGGCTGATCGTGCGCTACGCGCAGAAGCGCACCACCAGCAAACCGCTGCCTCCACACGATCAACGGCCGTAATCTGCGGTAGCGCCGAGCCACGCCCGGCGGACTCAACCACGCAGCTCAGCGCGCGCGATCCACTTCATCAAGCACCGTGCGCAGCCACTGCATGCGCACCTGCACGTCTTTCGTTACGCCTTGGGCGTCAGCCGTCCGCCACAACATTGAATCCACGCCTATTGCACAATCGCCACTGTTAAGACATACGTTGTCTGCATAGTCCGACCCGACGCCGCAGTCCATCCCGCGCTCGCAGGCCAGCAGGGACAACGCCGTATGGTCATGCGGACTGGAACCGATACCTGCCTGCATTGGTGCTCGCGGCACCAGCACATAGAGATGCGCCATCTCGTAAAGCGCGCGTGGATCTTCGGACATAAGCGCATCCTCGACCAGCTCCGCGGCATCGTCGGGTAGCGCGGCCTCGCGCTCTGCACCCCAGGCCCTGCTGCGCTGGCGCAGGCGTGCCAACAGATCACCCTGCTCCGCCGCATCATGCAGCAGTTTGCGGTACTCAAGGACCTGGGCTTTGCGGTCACCGGGGATGTTCTCGCACTGCGCGCCACGTCGCGCGGCCGCGGCGCGCAGCAACGGCACGTGTTCCGTCTTCATATACCCAGCCAGAAAATCAACCTGCGACCACAGCGCCGCGCCGTGCGAAATGCCGAAACCGCAGTTCAGGATCAACTCGGCAAGATCCCGCATCGCCACTGGATCGCCCGCCGCCGCATCGCGGCGCAGCGCGAAGACGCGCTGTGCACCGGACGTGGCAGGCGCTGCCTCGATCTGACTTGGCGCCGCGGCGCGTGGCATGGCGTCGCGCTGTGCAACGGCCTGGGCAGCCGGAGCCGAAGCCGCAGGTACCACGGACGTCGCTGCATGCCTGGGCCACAGCAGGAACACGATGGCCGCCAGTACGACGGCCACCATCAAGACGATCATTACGCGACGTGGATTCCGGAGCCTTGCGCGATCCTTGGCCAACCTGCTTCCTTGTAAGTTCCCCGTAGCTGGATTCTAGTGCGGAAACCGCAGCGAACAACCACCATCACCTTTCCGACGCGCACTGCTGTACTAGAGTTGAGCCCACGCTTACCCTGAGGCTCTCTCATGCGCGCACGGCCCTGCCTTGCCAGCCTGCTGCTGGCACCGATGCTGTGGAGTACGGCGGCCGTCGCCGCGGCCCCCGCGCCACCTGACCAGCGCCTGCAGCCGTTGTTCCAGCAGGTACAGGGCGCACACCTGTTCCCGGACCAGAAGACCTTTGCCGACGCGGTGCCGCGCCGCGCACCCGAGGCGATCGTGCAGGCCTGGCAGCGCGAGCACACGCAGGCAGGGTTCTCGCTGCAGTCCTTCGTCAACGACAATTTCGATGTTCCCGGCGACGCAGCCCCGTATGTGCCGCCCGCGGGCGAAACCCTGCGCGCGCACATCGAAGGCCTGTGGCCGGTGCTGACCCGCCAGACCGGCACGGTCGATCCGAACGGTTCCCTGCTTCCGCTGCCAAAGCCCTACGTGGTGCCCGGCGGACGCTTCCGCGAAGTGTATTACTGGGACAGCTACTTCACCCTGCTGGGCCTGGCGTCCAGCGGACAATGGCAACGGGTGCGCGACATGGTGGACAATTTCGCCTACCAGATCGACAGCCACGGCCACATTCCCAACGGCAACCGCAGCTATTACCTCAGCCGCTCGCAACCGCCGTTCTTCAGCCTGATGGTGGACCTGCTGGCAACGCATGAAGGCGATGAGGCGTATCGACGCTACCTGCCCCAGCTGCGTGCCGAACATGCGTTCTGGATGGACGGCGTCGACGGGCTGCCACCGGGACAGGCGCATGCGCGCGTGGTGCGGCTGGCCGACGGCAGCGTGCTGAACCGCTATTACGATGCCCGCGCGGTGCCCCGCACCGAATCCTGGACCGATGACCTGGCCACGGCCGCGCAGGCCCCACAACGCGCACCATCGCAGGTCTACCGCGACCTGCGTGCGGGCGCCGAATCCGGCTGGGATTTCAGTTCGCGTTGGCTGGATGATCCGGCCGCGCTGTCCAGCATCCGTACGACCGACATCCTGCCGGTGGATCTGAACAGCCTGCTGTTCCACCTGGAGCGCACGCTGGCCCATGCCAGCGGAGTGACCAAGAACACGCGCGCACGCCGGGAGTTCAACCGACAGGCGCAGGCGCGACAGCGCGCCATCAATACCCTGCTGTGGGACCCGTCGCAGGGCTGGTACGTGGATCGTGACCTGCAGACCGGGCATACCCGTCCTGCGCTCACCGCGGCTGCGCTGTTCCCGCTGTGGCTGGACATCGCCGGCAAGCCGCAGGCGCGGCGCACGGCCGATGCGGTTGAAGCGCAGCTGGTGAAACAGGGCGGACTGCTGACCACCACGCTAACCACCGGCCAGCAGTGGGATGCGCCCAACGGCTGGGCGCCCCTGCAATGGGTCGCCGTGGACGGCCTGCAGCGTTATGGACAGGATCGGCTGGCACGGCAGCTGGGCACGCGCTTCCTGCGTACCGTGCAATCGGTGTATGACCGCGAGCAGAAGCTGGTGGAGAAGTACGTGGTGGATGGATCCGCCGGCGGTGGCGGCGGTGGCGAGTACCCGCTGCAGGATGGCTTCGGTTGGAGCAACGGGGTGACCCTGGCGCTGCTGGATCGACTGTGCGCGCCGAAGAAGAAATGCGAGAGCGCGGCGGATGTGGAGGACGCGGACTGATCAGCGTGCCGCCCGCATCACCAGGCGCGGCCATCCGACGGCGCTGGCGCACGTCAAGCACAAGGGTGCCATCACCTACGGCATCCGCGCGAGTATCGGCGAGCAGAAATGCTCATCGCACCTCCACGCGCAGCTGGACGCCCAGCGCACGCATCACGCCCAGCACGTCGGCGAAGTGCAAAGGACGCGTGCCGCTCAACTGCTTTCGCATGGCATCGTCGCTCAGTCCGCATTCGCGCGCGACGTGGCCGATGCCATGCAGTTCGGACACCAGTAACAGCGAACGCGCGAAGGTCTTCTGATCGTAGTGGATCATGTGCAGGCGATGGTCCAGATAGTCGGCCATGTCGGCGGCACGCCGGTCTTCCAGATGGGCATTGGCGGACTCGTAGGGCGTCATGCCTGCCTCCACATCGCATCGGCCGACGAGCGCACCAGTTCGCGTCCGGAGACGATCAGCTCTTCGATCATGAAGCCGTGGAAGCCTGGCTGAGGCGCCGTCTCCTGCTGGCCGAGGTGAACCGCGTGCAGGACTTCGAAAATGGACGCCAGCGCCTGCAGGGTACGGATGGACACGGCGACGTGCGCGGTGCCTTTGAGGTCAGGATGGCAGCCCGTTCCGGTGCGCGATGCATCAGCTGCTTCCCCTGAAAGAAGCCGCAGATGCATCACACGATGCTGGTTGCTGCGCGAGGTTTCGAATTCTTCCAGCCGCCGCTCGAGGCGTTCGATGAAGTGCGGCGGGAAGTCCTGCATCCGCTCGCCCATCAGGGCGTACAAGCGCTTCGCGCTCAGGGGATAGTGCGGGTCCATTGCATGCCTCACAAAGCTTGAGGCCACCCGCGCCAAGGCGCTGGGTGGCGGGCGATGCGGGTTAGCATACCGGGCGGATGTACAAAAAATGGCCGGCGGATCAAGGATCCCCACGCATCGCCCGCCGTATAACCGATGGGCAATGCAGTGCATTCTCCGCCGTGCCCAAAGGGCAAAACAGAGCCAAAAAGTACATCCGCTATCAGGATGCTAATCCCGACTGGCGCTCTTCGTCGCCAGCCCGTCCATAGCACCAGCTGATGGTTCGTGCGTACATGGGCGAAATTGCAAAAAGCATCTGATCAGCATCATCGAGCCCGTTCCCGCGGGTCACGGCATGTCGTCTTCAGGCCGCAGATTTCGGCAGCAAGGGCGCTGTGAGGACACAGGTATCGACCTGTTTGCGACGGTCACGCGTCATACGTGCACAACTGATGTCGTAGGTGCATCGCGCATCGACCCGATTACCGGCCATTGAAAGAAACGACGGTTGTCCACGCTTGCAATCCCGGAGGATCTGAAGCTGACAGGCACGATGCTCCGGCGTTGACCGATGACGCGGGCAGACAGCACGCCTGCACTGCAACCACCCTTCGCCGCTCGAGGATCCAGATCATGCTACGTCCCTGCCCGCCCCTCACCCTGGAGCTTCTGCGGCAGCGTGCCGATCCAGAAGGTCGCTGCACAGACCCGGCCGCGATCCTCGAAGTCGCCGCGCTTTTCCACCTGCAGCAGGCGTCCGCGACGGACATCGTCGACGGGCTGGAATTGGCCTCCAGCCGGGTGGAGGCGCCACTCGCTTCGGCAGCCACCTTTACGGCAGTCCAGGCCGTGGCGCCGGCGGCGATCCTGGTACATCGGCCGCATGGCAGGGTGACCGGCCTGCTTGCCACCCTGCCACTGGATGCCGAGGCACTGGCACGACTTCGCGCCGGCGCACTGGATACCCGCAACCCCACGCCGAGCCAACTGCTTAAGCCGCACCAGCCCGCTGCAGCGTCGTATACGTGGATCGTCGCAGCATCGTCGCGGACCAGTGCAAAAGCGCTGGTACAGGGCTTGGCCGCCATCCATTCGCTGCTCACCTGGCAGCTGGTGGCTTGCGCACGCGCTGTCACCGCCGACGGCGCGCGCGTTCTGACCTCGTTCGGCTTCCAAGCCGCCGCCGGGCCCGCGGGCTACATGGAGCTTCCACCACTGGATGCGCCGCTGCACGGCTTCCGGCTTTGAACGCCGCGATGATGACCGAGGAAACCAAAATGCCGACACCGACACCGACACCGACACCGACACCGATCAGCATCCGCGTTGCGCGCACGCTGCACGATCTCACAGACGTCATTGCCGTGCGCTCCATCGTCTATGTCGAGGAACAACACTGTCCGCTACGCGAAGAGTTCGATGGAAACGACGTGGCCGGCTCCACCCACCTGCTGGCGACACTCGACGAGGAAGCAGCAGGCGTCCTCCGCATCCGCTGGTTCGCCGATTTCGCCAAAGTCGAACGCGTGGCGGTGCGCCGGCGATACCGTGGCGGCATGGTCAGCAAGGCGCTGCTGCAATCGGCGTTTTCGCTGGCTGAGGACAAGGGGTATCGACGCATGCTGCTGCATATCGAACCCAGCCTGGTGGAATATTACCTGCGCTACGGATTCCAGCCGCGCCAAGGTCGGCCGCGCTTCCATTACTCGGACCGAGAATACATGGAGGTCGTCAAGGAGCTCATGCCCGCCAGCGACGCCATCAGCATGGACAGTCCCGCGCTGTGTGTCGTGCGGCCCGAGGGCGCGTGGCGGGAGGCGGGAGTTCTGGACCTCTCCAGCGCACGAGGTATCGCGCAGCGCGGGGGAGTTTGTGACGAAGTCTGGAAAGACGCCGAAGGCCGATCTGGCATTGGCGAGAAAGCGCAGGAATGAGGTGATCAAATGAGCAGGAATCGGCACATCGGATCGAGCTTTTAGGACTTTTTGACACCTTCGATACGCTCAGCCGCGCAGTGCCTCCCAAGCAACCGCACAGCAAGGGGCTGAAGGGCACGACCGGGCCTGTCGCCCGCGCGGGATGAGAAGAAACTCCGCCGCTCGTGGACGGCCGCTTGGCGCAACTTGGAAATGCCTGATCTATCTGGTGGGCCCACCAGGATTCGAACCTGGAACCAAAGGATTATGAGTCCTCTGCTCTAACCGTTGAGCTATAGGCCCGCTTGCGGCCGCCCAGTCTAATGCAAGGCGGTAGCCGCACTCCAGACACCCATGCGTCACCCTGCGGTGCACGCAACGTGCCGACCACCGAAGGCCGGCACGTTGCCACCGGTCACGCCACCGCGAACGGCCCCTGCCGCTCGAAGTAACGACGCAGGCGGGTGCAGGCGGAGGCGAGCACCGCCTCCAGGTCGTCACTGGGGTCCGGCTGCCACGCCACGTTGACCACGCCCGGCAGGTCTTCCACGCCGGCATGCTCGCCACGCGCTTCCAGCAGCACGGTACGGTCACTGCCGAGCACGCCCAGCAGCACGCCGGTTTCCATCAGCAGCGCATCGCGCGTGGCCGGCCAGGCATCGTCCGATGCCGGTGCCTTGTCGTCACCGGAGATGACCACCGCGAAATCCACGCCCGCCGCCAGTTCCTGCAGACGCTGCACGGACAACCCTCCACTGCGGGCCAGGCCGTCCTGCCACTGGCGCACGGTGAAGCCTTCGCAGGCCAAGGTTTCCTGCACCACCTGCGCGGCCGCAGTTGCCTGCGGCGAGGCCAGCACCAGCACCTTGGTGCGGTCGCGGGCACTGCCGATGTGGTCATTGCGCTGGTACAGCCTGCGCGCCAGCTCCTGCGCCACATAGCGGTGGATCTGCGGGAACTGCTCGGCAAGATCTTCCAGGCGGGCCGCACTGACGCGCGCGACGACACTCGGCTCTGCCGCGACCACGGTGGCCGAGCGGATCTGCGTCGGCTGCACGGCGGCCATTTCTCCCACGTGCTCGCCGGCATGGCGTCGTGCGACGCGCTTGCCATTGACGAATACGTCGAAGGATCCGGTCACGATGAAGTAGACGTCATTGTCCACTCCACCCTGGTGAATGACGGCGGCACCGGTCTGTGCCTCCAACAAGGTCACGCTGCTGGCGAGTGCTTCGGCGAGTACCTTGTCGCCGCGTACCAGTTTCTGTTCGGACAGCGTGTACAGCAGATTGCGGCGACCCTCGTCACCGGTGAAGCGAGCCAACATTGAAGTCCCCCTGTGGACTGCACCCGTCATGGATGGCATGTGCAGATTAACCCCTGATCTGTGACGTGGAGCACACGTTTTAGGCAAATTTGCCGCCACCACCTGAACAAGCTGAATGCGCTCAGCCACCGTAGCGGTACCCCATCACCGCTACCCGCTTTGCGTTCTCTGCCGCCAGCCCTTTCAGCACATCGGATCGGATGGCCGACGAGGCCGCCACCCGCTCCCAGAAGCGTACTGCCAACGGTGCCGCCCATGCCAGATGAAGCAGGTCCCCGTTGCCCGTGGGCGCCACCGGTTCGAGGGGCGCCGCAGCACGCAGTACGCCGGTCCGCGACGGCGCCAGCGACATCGGCAGCATGTCGTAGGCGGGGGCCAGGGGCAGTGCTCCGGCGTCCTGCAGATGAAAGCCTATATTTCCCTGGTGCATGTCCGTGTTACCGATCAGACGGCCAAACGCGTGCAGCCGTGCCATGGCCTGCACCGTGGCCGCGCTCAGCCAGCTCTGCGCCTGCAACTGCTCCCCCGCCGTGGCCCAGTCCGCCGTCGCTTCGCCGGTGAAGGCCGCTGACAGGGCAAGCAGGGACACCAGGCCACGGCGTCCCAACAGGTCGGGGGTGCGGTCGAAACGCTCTACTTCCAGGAAGGTGTGGGTGTCGGACTGCAGCAGCGAGGAGCGCGCCGCCTCGACGCCGGCGTCGCGCAGGGTGTCCAGCGCCAGATGCTCGCATGCCAGCAGATCCGACCACCGCTCCGCGGCCTCCCCTGCCGCGGGCTGGGCGAACTTCACCAGCACCGCGCAACGACCTTCAGGGTGCTCGACGGTCGCGGTGAACTTCGGCTGCTCGCCACCAGGTGACGACCCGATGTCTTCGCCCTCCACCGCAGCCAATGCGCGCTGCGGGTAGTGCCGGAGGCGGTCATCGGCGGCGACCCGGTCCGGTGGCTCGTCGATGCCGGCGAGGGCGTGCTGTACGGCCGCCCCTCCCAGCAGCAGGTCGCCGGCTTCGGTACCACCCGAATGGACCAGCGCCAGCAGCACATCACCCAACTGCCAGCGATTCAGGTCAGCCGGTACACCCAGCGCCGACGCGTGCCGGTGGGCGAAATTGCGGCCCAGGAAGCCCTGCGGACGCTGATCGCCAAGGAACCACGGCAGGCCACGGAAGCAGGCATCCACGTCGCTGTCCGGCGATCGCTGCAGGTTCGGCCGCGGACGGTTCGCCTCGAAATGGAACGCACCGCCGCTGAGCGCGTGCAGTTGGCCCAGATCTTCCAGCGTGGCATCGGCACGCAGGCGGTAGAGCGGCCATTGGCTGCCGGCGGCGGTGTTCTGCCGCGCCGCATAGGCGGTAGCGCGGGTACGACCCAGCCGGATCACCTGGCTGCCTGCCTGCGCGACCAGCCGGCTCAATGCCATGCGATTGATCCCCAGGCGCCCGGCCAGTTCACCGGCCATGATCGGCTCGCCCGTAGACAATTGGGCTAGAAGCGTCGGGACGTCAGGAGACCGGCGTGTCGGCATGCGCTCAGTGTTACATGCTTTGTTACGTAATTCCCACATCCAGGAACCACTAAGCCCTTGTCCCAAGCCGACTGAGGGCGGCTGATGTTACGTAATATGTTACGTAAATAGAATGACGACCAACAAAAAACCCCGCCGGAGCGGGGTTCTTCAAACGACTTCAGGCACCGACAAGGATCAGTCGATATCCAGGAAGCTGCGCAGCTGCTCGGAACGGCTCGGGTGACGCAGCTTGCGCAGCGCCTTCGCTTCGATCTGGCGGATGCGCTCGCGGGTGACGTCGAACTGCTTGCCGACTTCTTCCAGCGTGTGATCGGTGTTCATGTCGATGCCGAAGCGCATGCGCAGCACCTTGGCTTCCCTCGGGGTGAGGCCGGCCAGCACGTCGCGCACGGTTTCAGACAAGTTGATGTTGGTGGTGTTCTCGATCGGGGACTCCACGTTGGTGTCCTCGATGAAGTCGCCCAGATGGGAATCCTCGTCGTCGCCGATCGGGGTTTCCATCGAGATCGGCTCCTTGGCGATCTTCATCACCTTGCGGATCTTGTCTTCCGGCATGTCCATTTCCTTGGCCAGCTCCTCCGGCGTGGCCTCGCGGCCGTACTGCTGGAGCATCTGGCGGGAAATGCGGTTCAACTTGTTGATCGTTTCGATCATGTGCACCGGGATACGGATGGTGCGCGCCTGGTCGGCGATCGAACGGGTGATGGCCTGGCGGATCCACCAGGTGGCATACGTGGAGAACTTGTAACCGCGACGGTATTCGAACTTGTCCACGGCCTTCATCAGGCCGATGTTGCCTTCCTGGATCAGGTCGAGGAACTGCAGGCCGCGGTTGGTGTACTTCTTGGCGATGGAGATGACCAGGCGCAGGTTGGCCTCGACCATTTCCTTCTTGGCCTTGCGCGCACGGGCTTCGCCGTAGGCCATCGCACGGCTGATTTCCTTCAGGTCATCCAGGCTCAGCAGGGTGCCCTTTTCGATATCGATCGTGGCCTGCTGTTCGGAGATGATCTGGTCCTTGACGTCACGCAGGGCCGAGGACCACTTCTGCTTGCGCTTCAGTGCGTCTTCCACCCACTCAAGGTTGGTCTGGTTGCCTTCCCACGAACGGATGAAGTCCTTGCGCGGCATGCGCGCGGTGACCGTGGCCAGGTTCAGCACGCGACGCTCATGCGACTTGATGCCGGCCATGGTGTCGCGCAGCTGCTTGGTCAGCACGTCGGTCAGCGGCAGCGGCAGCTTCAGGGTGACGAACACCGCCGACATCTCCTCGCGGAGCTTCAGCAGGTTCTTGCCATCGCCCTTGGCGGCCGCCTTCTTGAACGCGTTGAAGGCATCGGCCAGCGCCTGCATGCGCGCGGCGACTTCTTCCGGGTCCGGACCGGTCGGGCCGGCTTCTTCCTCGGCGTCGTCGCCGTCTTCTTCCTCGTCCTCGTCCTCATCGGCATCAGCGTCATCGCTGGTGTCTTCGACGACGGCCGGGGCCGGCACTTCTTCGGACAGGTCGTTGAAGCCGACGATAACTTCGGCCAGGCGCTTCTTGCCTTCCTTGTGCGCTTCGTAATCGGACAGCAGCGATTCGACCGACACCGGGAACAGGCCGAGTGCGGCCTGGACCTGGCCCAGGCCTTCTTCGATGCGCTTGGCGATGGCGATTTCGCCTTCGCGGGTCAGCAGTTCGACGGTACCCATTTCGCGCATGTACATGCGCACCGGGTCGGTGGTGCGGCCACCTTCGGTGTCGAGTGCGGTCAGTGCGGCAGCGGCTTCTTCAGCGGCGGTGTCATCCACCTCGCGGTTGCCGGTGTTGCCATCATTGAGCAGCAGGGTTTCAGCATCAGGGGCCACTTCATGGACATCAATGCCCATGCCGTTGATCATGCCGATGATGTCTTCGATCTGCTCCGGATCGACCATGTCGTCGGGCAGGTGATCGTTGACTTCGGCATAGGTCAGGTAGCCCTGTTCCAGGCCCTTGCTGATCAGTTGCTTGATTTCGGATTGGGCAGGACGTTCGTTGGCCATGGATGCTCGCGCCACCGGCTGGAGTAGGAAAAGGGAACGTAGCATTATACCAGCCCCTCGCCCGGCCTGCCCGGGCGGTGGTCCCGGGGGGTCAGGGCCTGAGCAGGAAGGTCACGGGACCGTCGTTGACCAGGCTGACGACCATATGGGCGCCAAAGCGTCCCGTTTCCACCCCGTAGGCATGCTTTTCACGACATATCTCCACAAAACGGTTGAACCCGCGTTCAGCCTCGGCCGGCGGCGCCGCCGTGGTGAAGCTGGGACGCATGCCCGAGGCGGTGTCTGCGACCAGGGTGAACTGGCTGACCAGCAGCAAACCACCCCCGGTGTCGCGAAGCGACCGGTTCATTTTTCCCGCCTCGTCAGCGAATACACGGTAGCCGAGCAGCCGATCGGCCATCCGCTGCAGCTGCGCCTCCGAATCGCCGGGCTCCATGCCGACCAGGGCCAGCAGCCCCGGGCCGATCTGCCCCACGGCGTGCGCATCGACATGGACGGCGGCCTGGCTGACGCGCTGGATCAGGACAAGCATGCGGAGCTCCAAGCAGGGACAGCCCGCCACCTTATCAGCGGCCACGGTAAACTTGGCCGGATGAATCCGGAACGCAAAGCCCGGCTGGCCTACCGGGCCGCCACCCTGTTCACCCGCCTGCCGTGGCCGGTCCTGCGCGGCTTCGCCCACGCCCTGGCCTGGGCATGGATCCGCGGCAACGCGCGGGAAAGCCGGGTGACCCGGCGCAACCTGGAACTGGCCTACCCGGAACTGGACAGCGCACAGCGCGCGCGGATGCACCGCGATGTGCTGCGCTCGACCGCCCTGCAGGCCGTTGAAACGCTCTGGCTATGGACCCGAACCCCCGCCAGCAACCTGCGCGGGCACCTGAAGGAACGCCACGGCGAGGCGCTGTACGACGCCGCGCTGGCGTCCGGCAAGGGCGTGATCGTGGCCGCCCCGCACTTCGGCAACTGGGAGCTATTGAACCAGTGGCTGGCCTCGCGTGGGCAGATCGCCATCGTCTACAAGGCACCGGACGATCCGGCCGGCGATGCCTTCCTGCAGATCGTGCGCGGCGGCGACGGCGTGCGCCAGGTCCGCGCCGAAGGCCCTGCGGTGCGCCAGTTGTTCAAGGTGCTCAAGGACGGCGGCGCTACCGGGATCCTGCCCGACCAGCAGCCCAAGGCCGGCGACGGCGTGTTCGTGCCGTTCTTCGGCATGCCCGCCCTGACCATGACCCTGGTCAACCGGCTGGCCGAGCGCACCGGCGCCACCGTGCTGTACGGGTGGTGCGAACGGACCGGCCCGGACATGCAGTTCGCCCTGCACCTGGAAGCTGCCGATCCGGCGGTCGCCGACCCGGACCTGCACGTGGCCGCCGCCGCGCTGAACGCCGGCATCGAGCGCATCGCACGGCGTGACCCGGCGCAGTACCAGTGGACCTACAAGCGCTATACCCTGCGCCCGGACGCGGACGAACCCAACCCCTATGCGACCGAACGGCATCCGCACTGACAGTTGATTCCGACGCCGCAATCCCCATTTATCGCTGAGTTGCCCCCCCTGCCCGGTCCTGCCATGCCTGCTGCCTTCTCCTCCCTGTTCGGTGACCCGGCGGCGATCCGTTGCGAACGCGCGGTCGCCGAGCTGCGATCCGGACGCCCGGTGCTGATCACCGGGCAGGCGCCGCAGCGGTTGGCGGTGATCGCGCTGGACAGCGCCACGGCGCGCAGCTTCGATGCGTTCGCCGGCCTGGCTGACGGCCGCCATTACCTGTTCCTGACCGAAACCCGAGCCCGCGTGCTGGGCATGGAAGCGCCGCACGGCGTCCGCCTGCCGTTGCGCGGGGTGCCCTTCGACGCCCTGCCCTCGCTGGGTTACCTGCGCGAACCCGGCCCGATGCCGGCAGGCTGCAGCGCCGGCGATGCGCTGGATGCGGGTGCGGTGGAGCTGGCACGCCTCGGCCTGCTGCTGCCGGCAATGGTGGGACTGCCACTGGATCCGGCCGATTCGCGCTTCGATGCGGCCGCCCAGGTGGCACTGTGCGACCTGGCCGAAGGCGCTGCCCACGCCGCACACGATTACGAACTGGTGGCGCGCTCGCCGGTGCCGTTGCGCGACATCGGCATGACCACCTTCGCGGTGTTCCGCGGCGGCGTGGCGCAGCGCGACCAGGTCGCGATCATCGTCGGCCAACCGGACCTCAGCGCCGTGGTGCCGGTGCGCGTGCATTCGTCCTGCCTGACCGGCGACCTGTTCGGCTCGTTGAAGTGTGACTGCGGCGACCAGTTGCGGCGCGGCCTGCACAAACTCAAGGAACTGGGCGGCGGTGTGCTGCTGTACCTGGACCAGGAAGGCCGTGGCACCGGCATCGCCGCCAAGATGCGCGCTTACGGTTACCAGCACGACGGACTGGACACCATCGATGCCGATGCGCAGCTCGGCTTCGGCGCCGACGAACGCCGCTATGGCAGCGCCGTGGCGATGCTGCGCGGGCTGGGCATCGCGCGGATCGCGCTGCTCAGCAACAACCCCACCAAGGCGCAGCGCCTGCGCAATGCGGGCATGGACGTGGTCGAGTGCATTCCGGTGACCGGTGACATCACCACCGAGAACGAGCACTACCTGCGCACCAAGGCCGAGCGCGCCGGCCACCTGCTGGACGTGGACGCACTGATCCAGGCCGCCCAGTAGCATGGCGCAGGCCCGGCCCTGCTAACGTTGTCGCCATTGCCTGCACCGGGAGCCTGCGTGACCTCACTTTCGACCCCCACTGACACGCCCGACGGCTGGCAGCTGCTGCCGCTGCGCGCGGCACGTCTGGCCGCGCTCGGCGGTCTGCCGGCCGGTGCGGTATTCCCCGGGCTGCCCGCCGCCGCGGCGTGGTGGCTGCTGGACCTGCCGGGCGGCATTGCCGTAGCCATCGCCTGGCTGCTGGCCGGTGCCCTGCTGGGGGCGCGGATCGGCTGGCGGCGCATGCGCCGCACCTGGTGGCGGCTGGATGCGACCGGGCTGGGCCTGCGCCGCGACCTGTGGTGGCAGCGCGATACCCGCGTGCCGACCTCGCGCGTGCAGCACCTGGATGTCCGCCGGGGGCCGCTGCAGCGCCGCGCGCGGCTGGCCACGCTGGTGGTCCACACCGCCGGCAGCCGCTTCAGCGCGGTGGTGCTGGACGGCCTGGACGAAGCCGACGCAGAGCACCTGCGCGACACCCTCGCGCGCCAGCTGGACCAGGACGCCGACGCCCTGTGAGTACTGCCCCCCCGCCCCTGCCCAGCGCCGACCACGAGCGCCGGCTGCATCCGTGGTCCTGGTTGTTCGTGCTCCTTCTGCAGCTGCGGCAGTACCTGCTGCCACTGGTGGCGCTGCTGGTGTTCGGCCAGCGCGGCGACCGCGATCCGCTGTGGGCCCAGCTGGGCCCGCTGATCGTCATCGCGGTGCTGGTGCTGGCCTCGGTCCTGCAGTACCTGAGCTACCGCTACCGGATCGGCGAGGACGGCATCAGCATCCGCAGTGGCGTACTGGCACGCAACCGGCGCGAAATCCCGTTCGCGCGCATCCACAACGTGGTGGTGCACCAGAACCTGCTGCACCGGCTGTTCGGGGTGGCCGAACTGCGACTGGAATCAGCCGGTGGCAACCGTCCTGAAGCCGAAATGCGCGTGCTGCGGCTGGATGAAGCACTGGCGCTGGAACAGCGCGTCCGCCACCGCAGCCCGGCGCCGCAGGTGGACGCTGGCCGTACCGATGACGGCACGCCCCCCCCGCTGCCGGAAACCGACGAGCGCCACCTGCTGCTGCGCATGCTGCCCGGCGAAGTCGTGAAACTGGGCCTGCTGTCCAACCGCGGCTGGGTGATGGTGGCCGCGGCGCTGGCGGCGTTGGTGCAGGTGGTGCCCCGCCGCAGCATGGATGCGTTCGTCGAGCAGGGAGGGCGCCAGGCCTTCGGCTATGCCAGCGGCCTGCAGCCCGGGATCAGCGGCCTGCTGCTGGTGGCAGCGGCCGTGTTGCTCGTCGGCTGGCTGGCCCTGCGCGCGCTGTCGGTGCTGTTGGCCCTGCTGCGCTACTACGGCTTCGAACTGAGCGAACAGCAGCGGCGGCTGACCGTCAGCAGCGGCTTGCTGAGCAAGGTGCGCAGCAGCGTGGCGCTGCGCCGCATCCAGGCCTGGACGCTCAGTGAAACCCTGTTGCAGCGCTGGGCCGGTCGGCGCCAGCTGCGCATCGACAGTGCTGCCAGCCAGACCCATGATGAAAACCAGCAGCGCGGACTGCGCGAGCTGGCCCCGCTCGCCACCCCCAAGGCCTGCGATGCGCTGGTGCGCCACCTGCTGCCGCAGGTGCAGTGGCCACCCGCGCACTGGCAGGCAGTGCCGCTGCGCGGCAGCTGGCGGTTGTGCATCACCAGCCTGTGGCTGACCCCGCTGCTGGCGGCAGGCTTGACCTGGCGCTGGGGCTACGTCGGCCTGCTGGTGCTGGCCTGGCTGCCGGTCGCGCTGTGGACTGCGCGCCTGCAGATGGCGCGCATCGGCTGGCACCTGGACGGCCAGCACGTCGCGCTGCGCGGCGGCTGGTGGCGTCGGTGGTGGCGCTGGGCGGAACTGGACAAGCTGCAGGCGCTGCGCCTTTCTCGTTCACCGCTGGACCGGCTGCTGGGCACCAGCAGCGTCTGGCTGGATACCGCCGGTGCACGTGGCGACGTCGCGCTGTGCCTGCGCTATCTGCCGCAGGCGCAGGCCGCGGAGGTCCTGCAGACACTCGGTGCCGCCCTCGCAAGGCGCAAGCTGCGCTGGTGAACCAGCGCGGCACGCCGGTTCAGCGGGTGCGCGCCGGGCCCCAGTAGCCGATGCGCCGGCGCAGCTTGATCTTGCGCCAGAAGTTCAGCGGCTTGGGCTTGCGGTTGCGCCCGCCCTTGGCGACGAAGTCATCGATCGCCTGCAGGATGCGCTCGCTGGAACGCCCGTCGCGGTAGGGATGCAGCGTATCGGCAAACTCACGGATGGCCGCCATCAGCTCCGGCGGCCGTGCCAGCGCGCGCCGGATCGCGCCCTCGAACGCGGCCGGATCATCGATGTCGATGAGCTGCGGGCCGGGCCGACGGTTCTTGAAGGTGACCACCGGCTTGTAGGTCAGCAGGAACTCGTTCAAGGCCGAAGAGGTGTCCGAACACATCAGGTCGACCTGCGGGAACAGGTCCAGGATGTTGTCGTTGTCGGCGAACCGCAGGTACTCGTTTTCCAGCGCGCGGTAACGGGCCACGATCTCCGGGTCCATCTTCGGATGGAAGGTGACGATCCAGCGCCACTCGCCGGTGCGGGACAGCCGCGCGATCTCGTCGTACAGCACGCCGGCCGCGCTCCAGGACGGCGAGAACGTCGAGTGGTACAGCACCACCGGGGGGTCGCGCACCGGTTCGGGCTGCGCCGGCAGTTGGCTCATGAACGGGTCGATCTTCGGGAATCCGGTCTCCACCACCGCAAAGTGGCCCTGCGCCTCGGCCAATGCCGAAAACGCGGCCGTGTCACGCGGGCCGGTGGTGCAGTACAGGTCGAAGAATCCGCGCACGTAGATGTGCCGCGGCTTGCCCGCGTCGAAACCGTGGAAGGTCTCCACCTTCACGCCGGGGAAGAAGTGCGGCACCGCATTGGACGAGGTGATCACCGCGTAGGGATCCCAGGCACGCACCTGTTCCACCGTCAGCAGGGTCTCGTCCGCGGCGAGGTCTTCCGCGCCGGGGCCATCGAAAAACCAGGCCGTTTCGTCGCCGCGCGCCCGGATCGCCGCCTGCACGGGCCGCAGGATGGCCAGCGCGTAACGTTCCGATCCGTACAACAGGTAGTGGCGTGGCACGTCGGTCTGCTCCTCTTCGATGGCCGGCGGCTAGTATCGCATCGCCAATCGGCGGTGTCGCTGCTAGGCTCTGCGACGAACACGCCCAAGGCCCGGTTGCATGACCTCTCCCCGACCCGAACCGCGCGCGCCCTTGTCGGCCTGCATCATCACCTACAACGAAGCCGACCGACTGGCGGACTGCCTGGCCTCGCTGTCGTTCTGCGATGACATCGTGGTGGTTGATTCGTTTTCCACCGATGCCACGGTGGACGTCGCCCGTGCCGCCGGCGCCCGCGTGCTGCAGCGGCACTTCGATGGCTTCCGCAGCCAGAAGGACTTCTGCGTGCAGCAGGCCGCGCATGACTGGGTGCTGTGCCTGGACGCCGACGAGCGCGTCTCCGCACCGCTGCGCCAGAGCATCGAATCGGCGCGCGCGGCCGGCTTCGGCAGCGTCGCCGGCTATCGCTTCGCGCGGTGTTCGGAATACTACGGACGCTTCCTCAAGCACGGCACCGCCTATCCCGACCGCGTGCTGCGCCTGTTCGACCGCCGTCGTGGCGGCTGGCGCGGCGACCGCGAGATCCACGAAGCGGTGTCACTGGATGGTCCGGCCGCCCTGCTGGCAGGCGACCTGCTGCACCACCCGTTCCGCAACTTCATGCAGCTGCTGGACAAGAAGCAGAAATACGCGCGGATGATGGCCGAACATGAGTTCGCCCGTGGTCGCCGGGCCACCCTGGCCAAGCTGGTGCTGGCCCCGGCGTGGCGGTTCTTCCGCGGCTACGTGCTGCGCGGGGGCATGCTGGATGGATGGCCGGGTCTGATCGAATCCTTCGTCAGCGCCAACTACGTGCGGCAGAAGACGATCATGCTGTGGCTGCTGCAGAACGGGCAGCCGGTCGGCGGCAAGTAACGCCGCTCAGGCCGCGCCGGTCGCCGCCGCGGTGGACAGCCGACGCTGGTGGCGCAGGGCCTCCAGCCGCGACAGCCCGGCCAGCACGCCGACGATCGTGGCATAGAAACTGGCGGTGATCTGGTGGGCGAACATCGACTGGGTCAGCCCGCACAGGATGTAGCTGACCACGATCAGTACACCGGCAGCGGCCGGTCCACGGAAGGTTGCACGGCCACTGCGTCGATGCAGCCACAGGAACAGCCACAACGGCACGCCGTACACGGCCAGCAGCAGCAGCACGCCCGGCGCGCCCTGGGTGGCGCCCCATTCGGCCAGGTCATTGTGCGCGTGGCCCAGGTGGCACCGCGGCTCCAACGGGTTGGCACGGCACTCGGGCAGGCGCTGCATGGCGTTGTCGAAGTGCCCCACGCCGACGCCGGTCAGCGGGTGGTCGACGAAGGTTTCCCAGGCGACCTGCAGGCGCTCCACGCGGGCCCCCGCGGACGAATCGGTATCGCCGTGTTCAAGCCGCTGCACATCGCTGTGCAGCTCGGTCAGCCGCACCTGGTGGCGCAGCTCCGGCACACTGATCACCGCCACGCCGGCCACGCCCAGCAGCGCTGCCAGCAACAGCAGGCGCAGGCGCAACGTCCGCCAGCGCAGGCTCAGCGCCATCACCAGGAATACCGCCAGCAATGCCAGCAGCGCGCCGCGGCTGCCGGTCAGCACCAGCGTCGCACAGCCCAGCGCAACCGCTGGCAGGCCCCAGGCCCAGCCGCGCACGCCGTGTGGCCGGCAGAACAGCGCCAGCACCAGCAGCATGACCACCATGTCGGCGAGCACGATGGCATTGGTGAACAGCTCCGCACGCGGCGCGCCGCCCAGCACCTGCCGCAGCGACAGCACGAAGACCAGCGTCAACCCCAACAGGGCGCCGCGCCACAGCCAACGCAACCGCAGGTCGAGCGCACACACCCACAGCGCGATCCACGGCATGACGATGAACCGGGAGCGGTTGTCCACATCGCGCAGTCCGTGTTCGAACAGCAGCACCGACACCACCCCGCCAACCAGCACCGCCAGCATCAGCAGCCCCAGTACCCGCAGCGTCGGCCGCGCATCGTGGCGGGCACCCCACAACAAACCGGGCACCAGCAGCGTACTGGCCAGCAGCAGCAGGCCGAACGGCAGCAGGTTGACCGGCGCGGACACCACCAGCGCCGGCATCACCACCAGTCCCAGCTGACCCATGCCGCGGGCAATGCGCGCGCGCGTGCCCTGCGGCGTCAGCGACTCGCCGGGATCGGAGGGGGAACGGAAGGCAGGCACACTCACGAGGCGGTCATCAGGTCAGGTCGGCGACGGGCAGGATTCTGGCCAGCCGACACACAACGTGCGCTGTCCGAAGGATGGCAAGGCACTACGCAGGTTCACTCCTCGAACTGCCGCGCCTGCAGCGCACGCTCACGCTCGCGCTGGTCCGCGGGAAGCTCGCAGGGACCCTGCACTGCCCCAGCCGGCACCAACCACCAACGACGGCGGTTGGATATTCCGGCCAGCTCGGCACGGCTGCGGTCCACGCAGGGCAGCACGGCATCCTGCTGCACCAGCAGCCAGCGCGTGGCCGGCGCCTGTGCCTGCCATGCCACCCCGTCCTGCAGCTGTGCGTCCCAGCCCTTCTGGAACCCGAAGGTCGCCGCCGGGCGGTCGGCCATCAGCAGGTTCTGTTCCTTCCACGCCACCAGCCCCAGTTCGGCGTCCGGCCCGATCCGCTGGCCGACCGCCTGCATCAGCCCACTGGCCGAACTGGCACTGTTCAACAGCGGGTAGCCGACCAGGCTGTACAGCAGCCACACCACCGTCAGCGTGGACACCACGCCGAGGTGGGCGCGGCGATGACCCCAGGCCAGCAGGCTGATGACACCCCAGCAGCCCATCGCCACCGCCGCCCACGCCAGTGCGGCAATGGCGGCCTGGTCCAGGCCGCGCGAATCCATCAGCCTGGCGTCGAAGTCCCCCTGGCCGGTCAGCAGCGCCGTGCCCGCGCCGAGGGTGAACAGCACCAGCGCCGCGGTGAAGGCGGCCAGCAGCCACTGGAACGCGCGCTTGCGCAGCAGGCCGGGGATAAGCGGCGCCAGCGCCAGGCAGAACATCGGCAGCGACGGCAGGATGTAGACGTCGCGCTTGCCATCGGGAATGGAGAAGAACAGCACGATCAGCACCCACCAGCCCAGCAGCACCAGGTAACGCGGATCGCGCCGGCGCAGGCGTCGCCACCAGGCCGGGATCGCCCACGGAATGGCCAGGAAGGCGGGAAGCCACATCGACGGCATCGTCGCCAGGAAGTACCACCACGGCTGGTGGTGGTCCCAGGACTTCGTATAGCGCCCGGCGGTCTGCCGGAACAGGATGTCGTCCATGTAGGCGCGGTATTCAACCGACCCGGTCGACAGCGCGGTCACGACCATCGGCACCAGCCACAGCGCGATGGCCAGCAGGAACATCAGCGGCGCCACCCAGAACTGCCAATGGCGCACGCTCAGCCCCACCCTGCGCCAGCCCCACAGCGAGGCCAGCGCGGCCGGGACGATCATCAGCAGCGCGACCACGCCGACGCCCTTGGTGATCACCCCCAGCCCGGCGGCGAACCAGCCGAACCACCACCAGCGCCACGCCGGGCCCAGCAGCAGATGCCGGATCAACCCGTAGTTGGCCAGGGTGATGAAGAACACGATCAACGGATCGATCTGCGCCTTCTTCGCCTGGAAGGTGAAGTGCAGCGCGAACAGCAGCATCCAGGCCGCGTACAGGCCTACCCGCCGCGTCCACAGCCGCCGTCCGAGGTCATGCACGCACCACAGGGTGCCCAACGCCGCCAGCATCGAAGGCAGCAGGAAGGCGATACGCCAGTTGCCGATGATCGAGTACAGCGTGGCCTGCAGCCACATCAGCATCGGCGGCTTGTCCGAATACAGCTCCAGGCCGCGGTGCGGGAACAACCAGTCGCCGCTGGTCACCATCTGCTTGGCGACCAGCGCGAAACGCGGTTCGTCCGACGGCCAGGGATCGCGCAGGCCCAACCCGGCGCCCAGCACCAGCAGGGCCATCAGAACCAGCAGCCAGGTCTCACGGGAAGCGCGTGTGGTCAGCATGTGCACCGCTGGAACGGAAAAGGGATCAGGCGCTTTTTACCAGACGCGCGTAGAAAAAGCCGTCACCACCATCATCGCCGGGCAGCCGCTGACGTGCCACCCCCGCGCAATCAATGCCGAATCCGACATCCAGCGCGTCGGCGGACGCATCCGGATGCCATTTCAGGAAGGCCTGCACCTGATCGATGTTTTCCGCACGCAGGATCGAACAGGTGGCATACAGCAGCACGCCACCCGGACGCAGCATCGACCAGCACGCTTCCAGCAACCGCGCCTGGACGCCGACCAGCGCGTCCACGTCCTCGGCGCGACGGTGGAACATCACGTCAGGCTGGCGGCGGATGATGCCGGTCGCCGAACACGGGGCATCGAGCAGGATCGCGTCGAACGGCACCCCGTCCCACCACGCACCCGGATCACTCGCATCGGCCACCTTGATCTGCGCATCGGCGCCCACGCCGGTGCGCGAGAAGGTGTCCTTGACCCGCGCCAGCCGGCGCGCATCGATGTCCAGCGCCAGCAGCCGCAGCGACGGATCACGTTCCAGCAGGTGCGCGGATTTGCCGCCCGGGGCCGCACAGGCATCGAGCACGCGCGCACCCGGGGGCGGTGACAGCGCATCGGCGGCGCATTGCGCCGACAGGTCCTGCACCGACAGCGCGCCGTCGTTGAAGCCGGGCAGCTGGTTGACCGCCGCCGAAGATGCCAGGCGGATCGCATCGGCACTGACCGGGCCGGCCTCGGCGCTGATGCCGGCCGCCTCCAGCGCGGCCAGCGACGCCGCACGATCCCCCTGCTGGCGGTTGACGCGCAGCCACAACGGCGCGGGCTGCAGGCTGGCGGCGAAGATCGCCTCGGCCTGGCCCGGCCAGTCGCGCTCGATGCTTTCGGCCAGCCAGGCCGGGAATGCATCACGCGGCGGCTGCACCGGGAATCCTTCGCGCTGCGCCCGGCGCAGGATCGCGTTGACCAGGCCGGCCTGGCGCTCACGACCCAGCGCGCGGGCGGCATCGACGGTGGCCGACAGCGCGGCGTGGGCCGGCAGTTCCAGTACGTCCAGCTGCGCGAAGCCGACCATCAGCAGCGTGCGCAGGTCGGCATCGCGCGCCGACAACGGCTTCTGCATCCAGCTGGCCAGCGCCGCGTCGTAGGTGCTGCGCCGGCGCAGCACTGCAAAGCACAGCGCTTCCAGCAGCGCGCGGTCGCGGGTGTCGGCCAGCTTGGGCAGCGCCCAGGCCAGCTCGGCCTTCAGCGAACGCCCGCGGGTGAACACCTGGGCCAGCACGCGCGCGGCCAGCATGCGCGTGGCGGCACCCGGCGCGGCGTGGGAAATCTTGAGGTCATCCTGCTTGCTCACCGGCTCAGGCTCCTACGCGCAGGTCGCGGCGCGCGTTGAGGTAGTCGGCCGCGGTGATCGCCTTGCCGCCCTCACGCTGCAGCACGCGCAGGCGCAACGCGCCCTGCCCACAGGCGATGTCGATGCCCTCGCGGGCAGCGCCGATCACCGTGCCCGGTGCATGCCCGCCGTTGTCCTCCAGCGCCACCGCGCCATGGATACGCACGCGTTCGCCGGCCAGCTGCGCTTCGGCGATCGGCCAGGGATTGAACGCCAGCACGGTGCGCGCCAGCGCTGCGGCATCCCGGCTCCAGTCCAGCCGTGCTTCGGCCTTGTCCAGCTTGTGCGCATAGGTCACCCCTTCAACCGGCTGCGGCTGCACCACCGGCTTGAGGCCGGCGCGCAGCAGGCCCAGGCCATCGGCCAGCACCTGCGCGCCCAGTTCGGCCAGCTTGTCGTGCAGTTGTCCGCCGGTATCGGTGGGCAGGATCGGCAGCGCCTGCTGCAGCAGGACCGGGCCGGTATCCAGGCCGGCCTCCATCTGCATCAGGCACACGCCGGTCTGCGCATCACCGGCCTGGATGGCACGCTGGATCGGCGCCGCACCGCGCCAGCGTGGCAACAGCGAGGCATGCACGTTCCAGCAGCCGTGGGTGGGAATGGCCAGCACCGCACGCGGCAGGATCAGGCCGTAGGCCACCACCACCATCAGGTCCGGCTGCAGCGCGCGCAGCTGCTGCTGGGCGGCCTCATCCTTCAGGTTTTCCGGCTGGAAGACCGGGATCCCGCGGGCGACCGCTTCCAGCTTCACCGGCGACGGCGCCAGGCCGCGTCCGCGCCCGGCCGGACGGTCCGGCTGGGTATAGACCGCCACCACTTCGTGATGGCGCGCAGCCGCGCGCAGCGACGACACCGCGAACTCCGGCGTACCGGCAAAGACAATCCTCATGGTCACCCCATTGCGCAGGCCAGCGACCTGCAGGTCAGAAAACGGCACCGCGCTCCGGTGCCGCAGGGTCCGCGCAGGCGCGGACGGTCGGCACGGCAGCGGCCGTGCCGGGTGATGGATCAGGCGACGTGCTTGCGCGCCTTGGCCAGCTTCTTGCGCACCATCTCGCGCTTGAGCGGCGACAGGTAGTCAATGAACAGCTTGCCGTCCAGGTGGTCCATCTCGTGCTGCACGCAGACCGCCAGCAGGCCGTCGGTGGCCAGTTCCTGCGGTTGTCCCTGGCGGTCCAGGTAACGCACGGTGATCTGGTCGGCACGGGTCACGTCGGCAAAGATGCCGGGAACCGACAGGCAGCCTTCCTGGTACACCTGGCCACCGTCCTGCTGGACGATTTCCGGGTTGATGAAGACCATCGGCTGGTTCTTTTCTTCACTCACGTCGATGACCATGAAGCGCTTGTGCACGTCCACCTGGCTGGCGGCGAGGCCGATGCCGGGGGCGTCGTACATGGTCTCGAACATGTCGGTCAGCAGCGTCTGGAAGGCCGGCGTGGTGACCTCGGCGGCGTCGATCAACGCGGCCTTGGTGCGCAGGCGCGGATCGGGAAACTCGAGAATTGGGAGCAGTGCCATGGCAGTAATCGTCTGGGTGGGGGCCGGTCAACGCCGGCCTGCGTTGTAATTCTATCGCCAACGCTTGCCCTGCGCCCCGGTTTCTGGACTATAGTGCGCCAACCTGTTGGGGAACCGGGCTGACCACTCCTATGTTGCTACGAATCCGCACGGTCGTCGCCGCGGCGATGTTGACCGTTGCCGCCTATGCTACCGCCGTTGAAATGAACGGGCACCCGACCACCTATGTCGTCCAGAAGGGCGACACGCTGTGGGATATCTCTGCGCGCTTCCTGAAAAAGCCTTGGCTTTGGCCGGAAATCTGGCAGGCGAATCCCCAGGTGGCGAACCCGCACCTGATTTACCCGGGCGATGTGCTCAGCCTGGCCTACCTGGACCGCGTCGTTGCGCGACAGGACGCCGGACCGCGCCAGGAAGCGCCGATCACCGGCATTCCGCTGTCCCAGGTCGAACCCTTCCTGAAAGAGCTGAGCGTGGTCGATCGCATCGATCACCTGCCTTACGTGGCGGGGCTGGAAGACAACCGCCTGCGTGCCACCTCCGGCCAGCTGGCCTACGTGCACGGGCTGGACGGTGCCGCCGTCGGCCAGCGCTACGCCGTGGTCCGTCCGACCGTGCGCTATGCCCTGCCCAAGCCCTCCGAGGACCTGGATGCCAGCGGCCGCACCACGCCGGGCAGCGGCAACCTGTGGAAGGACTTCACCGTCCCGAACAAGCGCCCGCACCAGCAGTTGGGCTATGAGCTGGCCAAGGTCAACGTCGGCACCATCATGCGCCTGCCCTCGGGCAAGGTGGATGTGGCCACGCTGGCCCTGCAGGGCACCGGCGATGGCCGCGAAGTACGCGTCGGTGACCGTCTGGTCCCGGTGGAAGCCACCCCGTACGACCTGCAGTTCTTCCCGCATGTCCCGGCGCCGGGCACCGATGGGCTGGATGTCCGGGTGCTGGCGGTAGCGGACATGTTGCTGTCCGGTGGCGCGCGCGATGTCATCGCCTTGTCGGCCGGCAGCGCGCAGGGCGTGGACAACGGCACGGTGTTCTCGCTGTGGCGCCAGGGCAGCCACGTGAAGCACGTGATGAAGGTGCCGAATTCGTCGCAGATGGACGATTCGCGCGTCGACGGCTACAACCGCCTGACCATGCCGGATGAGTATGCCGCCCATGCCATGGTGTTCCGCACCTTCGACAACGTCAGCTATGCGCTGGTGATGGAAGGCATCAAGCCGGTCTTGGTGGGCTACAACGCCCGCCACCCCGACGCGACGGAATAAGGGGACCGGCGGCCGACCGCCGCCACCCACTGACAGCAGACCGCAGCGGCGCCCTAGGGCGCCGTTGTCATCTGCGCGGCAGGCTGGGCCATGGATGAGGAAACCCGAGCACTGTTGACCCTGGTCCTTGCCGGCGGCGGGTTGGCGGCGCGGCGGGCACTGGCCTGCGCCCGCCCCTGCGTGGCCGCCGCGCTGGACGCCGGGCCGGTGGCGTGGCGGCAGGCGGGCTGTTCGCCCGGCCAGCAACGCCGCCTGGCCGCACCCGATGCCGGCGCATTGAACGACGCCCTGCGCTGGCTGCAGCAGGCCGACCACCACCTGGTGGCGGCCAGCGACGAACGCTTCCCGGACCTGCTGCGCAGCATCCCGGAGCCGCCGCTGGCGCTGTTCGTGCACGGCGACCCTGCCACCGCATGGCACCCGGCGATCGCGGTGGTCGGCAGCCGTTCGCCCACACCGGGTGGGCGCGCGCTGGCGGCGGAATTCAGCACGGGGTTCTGCCAGGCGGGCCTTGCGGTGACCAGCGGGCTCGCCGCCGGCGTGGATGCCGCGGCCCACCAGGCTGCGCTGGCCGCCGGTGGCGTCACCGTCGCGGTGATCGGCAACGGACCGGACCTGGTCTTCCCCTCGCACCACGTCGCGCTCCAGCGCGAAATCGCCACACGCGGCGCCGTGGTCAGCGAGTACCCGCCAGGTACACCGGCCCGGCCGGCGCACTTCCCGGCGCGCAACCGGCTGGTCGCCGGCCTGACGGTGGCGACGGTGGTGATCGAGGCAGCCAACCGCTCCGGCGCGCTGATCACCGCACGGCTGGCCGCCGAGGCCGGACGCGAGGTCTGCGCCCTGCCCGGTTCGGTGCGCAATCCACGGGCGGCCGGCTGCCACCGCCTGATCCGCGACGGCGCCGCGCTGGTGGAAGCCCCGGCCGAGGTGATGGCCCTGGTCGCCCCGCTGTTGGCCAGGGCCCTGCCCGACTTGCAAAGTCGCCTCCAGGCCCCCACTGAACAGGGACGGCGAGCCCACCTTCCCGCACACCTGGCGTCCGAACCGGACTACCAGACCTTGTGGAAAGCGCTCGACCACGACCCAATCCCTATGGATTCATTGATCATGCACTGTGGATTGACGGCCGCCCGGCTGTCCTCCATGCTGCTGGCCATGGAACTGGCGGGTATCGTGGTGTGCGAACACGGCCGCTACTGTCGAAACCCTGGTTTCCCAACCTCCACAGCGTCCTGATGACGCAGGCCGAGGGGCAATGAAAGAGAGCATTCTCGATGTGCTGCTGTACCTGTTCGAACACTATTTCAGCGAAGACGCTGATCTCATCCGTGACCGCGACTCGCTTCAGAACGGCCTGATCCAGGCCGGCTTCAGCCCGGCCGAAACCGCCAAGGCCTTCGATTGGCTGGATGCGCTGGCCGCCCAGCGACCCACGGTGTCGCAGGCCCGCGTCGACGGCCCGGTGCGCGTCTACCACGGTCCGGAGCTGGACAAGCTGGACGTGGAATGCCGCGGTTTCATTCTTTATCTGGAACAGCACGGCATCCTGGACGCCGACCAGCGCGAGCTGGTGCTGGACCGTGCCATGGCGCTGGACCAGGATGAACTGGACCTGGATGACCTCAAGTGGGTCGTGCTGATGGTGCTGTTCAACCAGCCAGGCTCGGAAGCGGCGTACGCCTGGATGGAGACGCAGATGTTCATGGACGAGCCAGAACCCCTTCACTGACCGTACACTGCATGCCTTGCGCATACAGGGGGCGTTCACGTGAGCGAGTGGTTCCATGCCGAGGGCAGCCGTCAGGTTGGCCCGGTTTCGGCTGAAGACATGGGGGAACTGTTCCGGGGCCACCGGATCGGGCTGGACACGCTGGTGTGGCGCGACGGCCTGCCGACCTGGCAACCGCTGCGCACGGTGGTGGACGAACTGGGCCTGACCGCCGTTCCTGCGGCCGGTCCGGTCGTCGTCCCGCCGCTGCCGCCCGGCCTTCCGCCGTCCACCGCGCCGTATGCCGGCCCGGGCACGGCCCTGCCGATGCAGGCCGCGAAGAAACCGCTGTCCGGCTGTGCGATGACCGCAGTCATCGGCGGTGCGGCGTTGCTGGTGCTGGTGCCGGTGTGCGCCATCCTGGCCGCCATCGCACTGCCGGCCTACAAGGACTACACCATCCGCGCCAAGGTCGCCGAGTCCATCAGCGCGCTGCAGCCGCTCAAGGCGCAGGTGGCAGAGTTCGCCAACAGCGAAGGCCGCTGCCCGACCAGCGCCGATCCCGATTTTCCGGCCCACGACCACTACACTGCACACGGTCTGTCGAGCGTGCAGTTGGGCCAGTTCGAGAACGATCACTGCGGTATCGAAGCGACGTTGGCGGTGGGCGAGTCACGCGTCGATGGCGACCTGCTCTGGCAGGAGTACGATCCGGCCACGTCCCGTTGGGAATGCAGCGGCGACAGCACCGATAAATACCTGCCCGTGAACTGCCGCGACTGAGCCGGCGCGCGGGGATGGAACCGATTTCCAAGGAAGACCCACAGGGGATGATGATGAGTGAGTGGTATTACGCCGAAGGCCAGCAACGCCAGGGCCCGGTAGGCGAGCAGGATATCCGCCAGCTGTTCCAGCGCAGCCAGATCAGCCTGGACACGCTGGTATGGCGCGAGGGCATGGGGCAATGGGCCGCGCTGCGCACGGTGGTCGATGAGCTGCAGCTGCAGACCCTGGCCACGGTGGCCGCCGAGCCGAGCACCGGTTTCGACCTGCGCGGCGACTATGCCGCCATCGACAACGGCACCGCGCCGCTGCCCGGCAGTGGCCCGCTCAGCGCATCGCCGTACGGCGCATCCGCTGCATCGGTGGCCTATGGCAGTGCCGTGCCGGTACACGGTGCCGAGGTGTTGTACGCGGGCTTCTGGAAGCGGTTTGCCGCTTACATGATCGACTACGTCATCCTGACCGCCAGCTCGATGATCATCGGCGCGATCGTGGGACTGGGCATCGGTGGCGCGGCCAGCCTGGCCGGCGGCGGTTCGACCACGGCCGGTGTACTCAGCCAGCTGCTCGGCGCGCTGATCGGCTTCGGCATCAGCCTGGCTTATTACGGCTGGTTCCACGCCTCCGTGGGCGGTGCGACGCCGGGCAAGATGGCGCTGGGCATCAAGGTGGTGCGCAGCGATGGCGACCGGATCTCCGGCGCGCGTTCGGTCGGGCGCTATTTCGCGACCCTGCTGAGCAGCCTGACCCTGCTGATCGGCTACATCATGGCCGCCTTCACCGAGCGCAAGCAGGCCCTGCACGACATGATCTGCGACACCGTCGTCGTGGATAAATGGGCCTTCACCGACCAGCCGCACCTGCAGCGCCCGCAGCTGGGCGCGGTGGGCGTGGTGGTGCTGGTGCTGACCGGCATCCTGTTCATCGGCCTGATCATCGCGATGGTGGTGGCCGTTGGCGCGATCGCCGGGATGGCCGGCTGAAAACTGGCGGATACGGCGCGGGCGCTTGACAGAGCGCTCACGACGTGATTCCTCTAATAAGGTAAAAGCTGAACGCCCGGCTCATCCCCGGGCGTTCAGTTTATGGAAATCGAGAGTGCCGCTTCACTAATGCGGCCATTTGCTCCACCCTAGCGGCCCTTCCCGGCCGTGCGCACACAAAAGCGACCTCATGCCCAAGCACCTGCTCATCGTCGAATCGCCCGCCAAGGCCAAGACGATCAACAAATACCTCGGCAAGGACTACACCGTCCTGGCCTCGTATGGGCATGTGCGCGACCTGATACCCAAGGAAGGCGCGGTCGACCCGGACAACAACTTCGCGATGCGTTACGACGTCATCGACAAGAACGAAAAGCACGTCGATGCCATCGCCAAAGCCGCAAAGGGCGCCGACGACATCTTCCTGGCGACCGATCCGGATCGCGAGGGTGAAGCGATCAGCTGGCATATCGCCGAGATCCTGAAGGAACGCGGCCTGGTCGGCGACAAGCCGATGCAGCGGGTGGTGTTCACCGAGATCACCCCGCGGGCCATCAAGGAGGCCATGAACCAGCCGCGCGCCATTGCCGCCGACCTGGTCGATGCGCAGCAGGCCCGCCGCGCGCTGGACTACCTGGTCGGCTTCAACCTGTCCCCGGTGCTGTGGCGCAAGGTGCAGCGCGGCCTGTCCGCCGGCCGCGTGCAGAGCCCGGCGCTGCGCATGATCGTGGAGCGCGAGGAAGAGATCGAAGCCTTCATCGCCCGCGAGTACTGGTCCATCGCCGCGGCCTGCGCGCATCCTTCGCAGCCGTTCAATGCCAAGCTGATCAAGCTGGACGGGCAGAAGTTCGAACAGTTCACCGTCACCGACGGCGACACCGCCGAAGCTGCGCGGCTGCGCATCCAGCAGGCCGCCCAGGGCAGCCTGCATGTCACCGACGTGGCCAGCAAGGAGCGCAAGCGCCGCCCGGCACCGCCCTTCACCACCTCCACGCTGCAGCAGGAAGCCTCGCGCAAGCTGGGCTTCACCACGCGCAAGACCATGCAGGTCGCGCAGAAGCTGTACGAAGGCGTGGCGATCGGCGAGGAAGGCACGGTCGGCCTGATTTCCTACATGCGTACCGACTCGGTCAACCTGTCGCAGGACGCACTGGCCGAAATCCGTGACGTGATCGCCCGCGACTACGGGATCGCCTCGCTGCCGGACCAGCCCAACACCTACCAGACCAAGTCCAAGAACGCCCAGGAAGCCCACGAAGCCGTGCGCCCGACCTCTGCGCTGCGGACCCCGGCGCAGGTGGCGCGCTTCCTGACCGACGACGAGCGCAAGCTGTACGAATTGATCTGGAAGCGTTCGGTGGCCTGCCAGATGATCCCGGCCACGCTCAACACCGTCAGCGTGGACCTGTCGGCCGGCAGCGAACACGTGTTCCGCGCCAGCGGCACCACCGTGGTGGTCGCCGGCTTCCTGGCCGTGTACGAAGAAGGCAAGGACACCAAGAGCGCCGACGACGAAGACGAAGGCCGCAAGCTGCCGCTGATGAAGCCCGGCGACCGCGTGCCGCTGGACCGCATCGTGGCCGACCAGCACTTCACCCAGCCGCCGCCGCGCTTCACCGAAGCGGCGCTGGTGAAGGCGCTGGAAGAATATGGCATCGGCCGCCCGTCGACCTACGCCTCGATCATCCAGACCCTGCAGTTCCGCAAGTACGTGGAAATGGAAGGCCGCAGCTTCCGCCCGTCCGACGTCGGCCGCGCGGTCTCCAAGTTCCTGTCCAGCCATTTCACCCAGTACGTCGATTACGACTTCACCGCCAAGCTCGAGGACGAGCTGGATGCGGTGTCGCGTGGCGAAGAGGACTGGATCCCGTTGATGGCCCGCTTCTGGGAACCGTTCAACAAGCTGGTGCTGGAAAAGAACGAATCGGTCGACCGTGCCGAGGCCAGTGGCGCGCGTGAGCTCGGCACCGACCCCAAGACCGGCAAGCCGGTCAGCGTGCGACTGGGCCGGTTCGGGCCCTATGCGGCCATCGGCAGCACTGCCGAAGACGCCGAAGACAAGCCGAAGTTCGCTTCGCTGCGCCCCGGCCAGAGCATGCACACCATCAGCCTGGAAGACGCGCTGGAGCTGTTCCTGATGCCGCGCGCGCTGGGCCAGGACAAGGGCGAGGACGTCAGCGTCGGCATCGGTCGCTTTGGTCCGTTCGCCAAGCGCGGCAGCACCTACGCTTCGCTGAAGAAGGAAGACGATCCGTACACGATCGACCTGGACCGTGCGGTCTTCCTGATCGAGGAAAAGGAAGAGATCGCGCGCAACCGGATCATCAAGGAATTCGACGGCAGCGAGATCCAGGTGCTGAACGGCCGCTTCGGCCCCTACCTGAGTGATGGCAAGTTCAACGGCAAGATCCCCAAGGATCGCGAGCCGGCCTCGCTGACCCTGGCCGAAGCGCAGCAGTTCATGGAAGAAACCGGCAAGCCGGTGCGCAAGGGCTTCGGCAAGAAAGCCGCCAAGAAGACCGTGAAGAAGGAGGCCGCGCCGAAAAAGGTCGCTGCCAAGAAGATTCCGGTGAAGAAGGCGACCAAGAAAGCGACCAAGAAGACCGCCAAGAAAGCGGTGAAGAAAGTCGCCAAGAAGGCCGCGGCGAAGAAGACCGCCGGCTGACCCGGCAGGTCGTGGTAGCGCCGGGCCATGCTCGGCGGGGAGCGCAAGCGTGACGACCAACGGTCGTCACCCACCAGGACCAACGGTCGTCACCCACCAAGGCCAACGGTCGTCACCCAGGATCGCCTGCTCGGCGCTACCCCTTTGCGCGCGGCAGGGGGATACTTCTCCCATGAAAGAGCTCAACCTGATCAGTGCGGTCGCCAGCCTGCGGGCGGGGGGTGTCATCGCCTATCCCACCGAAGCGGTGTGGGGCCTGGGCTGCGACCCGGGCCACCAGATGGCGGTGCATGCGCTGCTCAAGCTGAAACAGCGGCCGGTGGAGAAAGGCATGATCCTGGTCGCCGCCGAGCTGGAGCAACTGCAGGGCTGGGCCGTGCTGGACGCCTTGCCGGACGAACGACAGCGCGAAGTGCTGGCCAGCTGGCCGGGCGCCAACACCTGGATCCTGCCCGCAGGCCCCCGCGCGCCGAAGTGGGTCACCGGCGAACACAGCGGGCTTGCCGTGCGCATCAGCGCCCACCCCCTGGTGGCGGCGCTGTGCCGGGCGTGGGGCGGCCCGCTGGTGTCCACCAGCGCCAACCTGGCCGGTGAGCCGCCGGCACGCACCCGTGCCGACCTGGACCCACGGCTGCTGTCGCTGCTCGACGGCCTGCTGGATGGCGATACCGGCGGCCTGGCCCAGCCCACGCCGATCCGCGATGGCCTGAGCGGCAACGTGCTGCGCTTCTGATCCGCTGGCGCCGCCGCGCCCGATACCGCACGATGGGCCATGCGCGCATCCCCTGCCCTGCCTCTGCTCCTGCTGCCGGTGCTTGCCCTGGCAGCCCCGGCACGACCTGCCGCTGACAGCGTGCGGATCTACCGCTGTGTCGGCAGCAGTGGGGCGGTCACGCTGCAGGACAGCCCGTGCACCAGCGGCCGGCAGGAAGTGCGGCAGATGCAGCGACCGCAGGATCCGCCGCCCCGCCGCGCCAGCACCGACGACGTCGCCACGCCAGCGGCCCCCAGCGCGCAGGTGCAGCGCGAAGTCCGCCATGTCTACGTGCAGCCGCCGCAGCCGATGTACGAATGCGTGACCGAAGAGGGGCGGCGCTACCTCAGTGACAGCAACGAGGGCAATCCGCGCTGGGTGCCCCTGTGGACCAGCGCGTGGGTCGGCGGCGGGCACCGTGCATGGAACGGCCCGGGCCACCCCGGACTGCCGCCGATCCGCGCGGAGGGCCGCGGCAACGCGGGCCCCGGACAGCGGCCGCCACATGGCATCGGCCACGGCATCAGTTTCCCGGCCGGCAACATCCTGGTGCGCGACACCTGCAACGCATTGCCCCCGCAGGAGGTCTGTGCGCGCCTGCGCGACCAGCGCTGGGACCTCGACCGACGCTACAACAGTGCCCTGCAGGGCGAGCGCCAGGCGATCACCCGCGAACAGCGCGGCATCGATGCGCGGCTGGGCCAGGACTGCGGCGGACGCTGACAGCAGCGTGCACCGCTACAATCGGCGGATGAAGACCTGGATCTGCCTGGCCGCGCTGCTGCTGCCGACCGCCCTGCCGGCGTTCGCCAACGAAGACATCGTGTTCCGCTGCACCGATGCCAACGGCAAGGTGGCCGTGCAGGATGCACCGTGCCCGTCCGGCACCGCACAGATCATCCAGCGCCGCGGCGCGTCCGGCGCATCCACGGCCTCCACCGCGTTGGGCGACTCGCCTGCCCCGGCGCCCGCCGTGCTCGACAGCGACCTGCTCACCGCCCCGCAGCCCGGCGCCGCCGCCGGCAGTGGCGATGCCATCCTGGACAGCGACGTGATCCGCGCGCGCGCCGCCGCCGATGCCCAGGCCAGCGCCGCCGCCGGACCGGACCGACCTGCGCCGCCGGTCATCTTCCGCTGCACCGCCAGCGGTGGCGGCCAGTATTTCCACGAATACGAAGCAGCCCCGCCGCGCTGCGTGGTGATGTCGATCAGCGGGCTGGGGGGCAGCATCGCGCCCGGTACCGCGGCCAGCTGCGAAATGGTGCGCGATGCCTGCAGCGAAGTGGACGAGGCACAGCGCTGCGGTGCCTGGCAGCAACGGCTGCGCGATGCACGCGGGCGCGAAAGCTTTGCCACGCCGGACATCCAGCCACAGGCCCGCGCCGAGCGCCTGCGCGTGCAGGCGGTGCTGGAAGCCAGCAGCTGCTCGGTGCCCTGAGCGCTCAGAACCCGTAACGCAGGAAGCCGCCATCCACCGCGATGCACTCACCGGTGACATAGCTGGCGGCAGGCAGGCACAGGAAGCCCACCGCGGAGGCGACCTCTTCCGGCTCGCCGATCCGGCGCATCGGCGTGCGCTCGATCACCTGCTCGTAGTAATCCGGATCGGACAGCGGCCCGGAGGTGCGCCGGGTGCGGATGTACCACGGCGCCACGGCATTCACCCGGATACCGTCTTCGGCCCATTCCACGGCCAGGTTGCGGGTCATCTGGTGCATGGCCGCCTTGGTCATGCCATACACCGCGCCGCTGCGTACATGGGTCAGGCCGGACACGCTGCCCACGTTGACGATGGCCGATGCCGCATGCCGCGCCAGCAGCGGATGGGCATAGCGCGACAGTTCGAAAGCCGAAAACAGGTTGGTCTCGAAGATGTTGCGCCATTCGTCTTCGGTGTAATCAATGGCCGGACGGGTGATGTTGCCGCCGGCATTGTTGACCAGGATGTGCAGGCCGTCGGCGTGGTCTTCCACCCAGTCCAGGATCTCGCGCCGGTCCTCGTCGTCGGATACATCGGCGGCCAGGGCATGGATCGCCTGGGCCGGGTACTCATCGGCGAGGTCGTCGCGGGCACTCTCCAGCATGTCGATGTCGCGGCCCACGATCATCACATCGGCACCGAAGCCGAGTAGTTCACGCGCGATGGCCAGGCCGATACCGGCACTGGCCCCGGTGATGAGGGCGGTCTGTCCATCCAGCCGCCAGCGCTGCGCAGTCACGATCTTGAACTCCCATCCGGGCGCTGCCCGTGTAACGATGCGGCAAGCATAGCGCCGTCGCCGGGAGATCTTCGATGCACCCCATGAAAACCATCGCCATGATCATCACGCTGGCCGCGCTGGCCGCCTGCCAGCGCCCGGCGGTACCGCCGCAGGACAAGCCGCCGGAGCCCAAGGCACTGGCGCGCAGCGTGCAGGCGCCACTGGAGAAAGCCCGTGGCGTGCAGCAGACGCTGGATGATGCGGAAAAACAACGGCGCGCCCAGGAAGAGCGCGCCGAGAAGGAATAACGTGGTGCCAGGTAGAGCCGACCCCGGTCGGCTGCTACCGTCGGACGGCGATCAGAAGCCGCAGAAGCAGTAGGCCAGCGCCTTCACCGGGGTGCCCTTGCCCTGCTCGCGCGCGGCGTTCTGCACGAAGCGCAGCTGGGTATCCACTTCCGGCATCGTCCGCGCCAGCACCATCCGGCCCACGCCGGATTCGGCCAGCATCCAGGCACCGGCGTGGCTGCCGGCGAAACCGCCAAGGAACTGGGCAAACGGGGTGGCGGGCTTTTCGATGTAGCGCACGCGGTACTTGTCGTCCGCACCGAGCTTGGCCCGGCCGGCGGCATCGGCCACGGCGTCCTTCAGGCCACCGAAGGCATCGACCAGGCCGCGCTCCTTGGCCTGGGCACCGGACCAGACGCGGCCACGCGCCACTTCGTCCACGGCTTCGACCGGCTTCTTGCGCGCATCGGCCACCCGGCCGGTGAAGTCCGCGTACCCCTTGTCGATCACCGACTGGATCACCTGGCCCACGGCCGGGTCCAGCGGCTTGGTCATGTCGAACGCGCCGGCGAAACGGGTGGTGCCCACGCCGTCGGTATGCACGCCGATCTTGTCCAGCGCGCGCGCCACGTTCGGCACCATGCCGAAGATGCCGATCGAACCGGTGATGGTCGAGGCATCGGCATAGATGCGGTCGGCATTCATGCTGATCCAGTAGCCACCGGATGCGGCCAGGTCACCCATCGACACCACCACCGGCTTGCCGGCGGCCTGCAGGGCCACCACTTCGCGGCGGATCTGCTCGGAAGCGAACACTTCGCCGCCCGGGGAGTCCACGCGCAGCACCACGGCCTTCACATCGTTGTCGTCGCGGGCTTCGCGCAGCAGCGCGGAGGTCGACTCGCCGCCGATGCGACCGGCCGGCAGGTCACCGCCGCTGATCTCGCCCGACGCCACCACTACCGCCACCTGCGGACGCGAATCCACCGGGCTGCGACGTGCGTCGATCTGGCCCAGGTAAGCCCCCAGGTTGATGTTGCGGAAGCCGCCATCGGCATCGCCGTCGGCCACGCCGCGTTCGACCATCAGGTCGTCGAATTCTTCGCGGGTCTTCAGCGCGGTGACCAGCTTCTGCTGCAGCGCGAACTTGGCCAGGTCACCGCCGGCGGCGGCTACGCCTTCCGGCAACGTATCGATGCCGGCAGCCAGCTGGGCCGGATCCAGGCGACGTGCCTTGGCGATGTCACCGAGGTAGCGCTGCCAGACATCGTTCATCCAGTACAGGTCCGCTTCCTTGGCCTGCGGCGATGCCGCGTCCAGCACGTACGGTTCGGCGGCGGACTTGTATTCGCCCACTTTGAACAGGTGCACGTCCACGCCCAGCTTGTCCTGCAGGCCGGTGCGGAAGTACTGGCGATAACGGCCCAGGCCTTCCAGCAGTACCGCGCCCATCGGGTCCAGGTAGACCTCGTCGGCCTGTGCGGCCAGCAGGTACTGCGACTGGCCCATGCTTTCGCTGTAGGCCACCAGCTGCTTGCCGGACGCACGCAGCTGCTGCAGCGAAGCGGCGACTTCACGCAGCGAGGCGAAGCCGGACGGCTGCAGCTTGTCCAGTTCCAGCACCACCCGCTCGATCTTCTTGTCTTCGCGCGCCGCATCGATCGCACGGATCAGGTCGCGCAGCTGGATCTCTTCGGCACTGGTATCGCCCATCGCCTTGGCAAAGGCGCGGCTGACCGGATCGGCGCTGAACTGTTCGACCAGCCGGCCTTCCGGTGCGATCACCAGGGTGGTGCGGTCCTGCAGCGATTTGCTTGCACCCGCGCCCATGCCCGCCGCCACGACCAGCGCGACCAGGATGAAGAACAGCAGGCCGAAGAACAGCACGTTGAGGATCAGCCGCCGCGTGAAGTTCATCACGTCCCACAGCCCGACGAAGAACGCCGCGATGGGATTGCGTCGCGCGGGGGGCAGCGGTGGCACGGTTTGGTTCATGGATTGCTCCGGTTGGCGTCTTGCCGTGGAAATTGCGGGGTCAGCATAACGGGTGTGGTTGCGCGCAGCATCGGACACAAGTAAGGGGGCCACCGTGAAGTGGCGCGCGCAGTGCCGGCATTCAGGACAGCGCGGACTGCCCCACGCGGGCGCCGCTGCGGTGCAGGCGCCAGCCCATCAGGCTGGCGGCGGCGGTGAGCCCGACGATCAGCCCGATCCACATGCCCTGCGGACCCATGCCCAGCGCCAGGCCGAGCCCGGCGCCCAGCGGCATGCCCAGCCCCCAGTACGCGAACATGGCGATGAACATCGGCACGCGGGTGTCCTTCAGCCCACGCAGCGCGCCGGCCGACAACACCTGGATGCCATCCGGGAACTGGAAGGCGGCCGCGTACAGCAGCAGCGTGGAGGCCAACCCGGCGACCGCCAGGTCATTGGTGTACACCCCGACGATGGCATCGTGGCCGAACAGCAGCGCCAGCGCGGACACGGTCTGGGTGCCCATGATGATCGCGTAGCCGGCCCATGCCGCGCGTCGGACGCCGTGGCCATCGCCGCGCCCGACCGAGTGCCCCACCCGCACCGTGGTCGCCTCGGCCACGCCCATCGGGATCATGAAGCACAGCTGGGCGACGTTGATGGCGATCTGGTGCGCGGCGGCCTCGTTGGCGCCCAGCCGCCCGATCAGCAGCGCAGTGACGATGAACAGCCCGCCCTCCATCAGCACGGTGATGCCGATCGGCAGGCCGGTACGCAGCAGGTCCCAGATCGCGCGCCAGCGCGGGCCTTCGAAATGGCTGAACAACTGCAGATGTGCGAAGCGCTTGGTCTTCCACAGGTAAGCGCCGAAGCACAGCGCCTGCAGCCACATCATGATCGCCGACGCGATGCCCAGGCCTTCGGCGCCCAGCTCCGGGAAACCCAGCCTGCCATTGGCCAGTACGTAGCCCATCGGCGCCAGCACCAGCAGTCCGCCGAAACCGATCAGCATGGTCGGCAGGGTCCAGTGCATGCCTTCACTGAGGTAGCGCATGCAGAAGTACAGGGTCAGCGCCGGTCCGCCCCAGCGCACCGCATGCAGGAAGGCGGTGGCGCCCGGCACGATGTCCGCTGCGATGCCGAAGGCAGGCAGCAGCGGGGGCACCACGCTGAGGAAGGTGAACATGATCAGGCCCAGGCCCAGCGCCAGCCACAGGGCCTGGCGGAACAGCGGGCCGATTTCGCGCTCGCGGCCGGCGCCGTGCAGCTGCGATACCGAGGCGGTCAGCGAAATCAGCGTGCCGATCGGGATCAGCATCGGCAGCCACAGCAGCGCGGTACCGATGGTCACCGCAGCCAGCGTGTGGGTGCCATGGTGGCCGGCGATCACGTTGTCGACGAAGGAGATCAGGCCGGTGGAGACGTGGCCGAGGACAAGCGGCAACGCAAGGATGCCGGTGGCGCGCACTTCTCGGCTGAAGCGCGGGGCGGGGGATGCGATGGACATGGTGCTGCAGAGGGTCGGCGACTACGGCTGCGCGCGAAGGGCACAGACACCGGGTTGCGGGCCGACATCTTACCCGTTCCGTGGAGACAGCGATGGTGCCTGCCGGCGGATGACCGGATGCTGGCAGGTGATGACCGCCCCGGTGGGTGACGACGACCTGGTGGGTGACGCCCCCCCGGTGGGTGAACACCTCCCCGGTGGGTGACGACGACCCGGTGGGTGACGACCTCCCCGGTGGGTGAAGACCTCTCCGGTGGGTGACGACCGTTGGTCGTCACGCCCCTCCCGCGCCCGCCATCAGGCGGCGCGAAGGATCAGCGCCCCACCTGACGGGCCAGCCACGCATCGCGCTGGGCCGGGGCCACGGACAGGAATTCGGTCCGCACCGTATCGCGCTGCTGCGGCGGCGTGCGCTGCGCGACCAGTGTCAATTGCGACACCTGTGCCGGGGTCAGCTGCCGCAGCATCGCCAAGGTGGCATCGCGCTGGTTTTCCGGCACGTAGCCGAACATGCCCTGCAGCCGGCTGAAATGCTCGCCCAGCAGCGGCCCCAGGCGCCACCCATCACGGAACGCCTGGTCCTGTGCATTGAACTGGTCACGCAGTTCCTGTTGCTTGGCCAATGGAAGGGCGGCAAAGCGCTCGGCGGCCTGGCGCACGCGCGCCCGTTCGGACTCGCTCATCGCCCGCCACGCGGCGTATTCGCTGCGGCGCTGGCGCTTCTGCTCCGCACCGAGCTGCTGCCACGGCATCGCCGCCGGGGCAGCGGGACTGCCGATGGCGCCGGGCCCTGCAGGCACCGACAGCGGCAGCGCGGTGCGGTCCGGGGCGGCGTGTACCAGCCCGGCGGCGCCCAGCAACACCAGCAGGCAGAAACGCTTACTCATCGGCAGCCGCCGTTTCCAGCGCGGCCGCAACCGGTTCGGGTCGGGTCGGCCTGGCCTGCGATTCGTCGACCGGCAGCGGGCCGCCCGCGGCCGACCAGGCATGCAGGTCGGCATCGGCCAGCAGCGGGAAATCACGGTCGGCGAGCATCGCCGCATCTTCGGTCGCCATCGGATCGGCAGCGGCGGCGGCCACCTTCGGCGGGTCACCCTCCAGGGCTTCGACCGTGACCGGACCGGCCTCGCCTACCGCGCCGTCGGGGACCACCGCGGGCGCATCGGGCACATGTGACCGCCAGGCGCGCCAGCCGAGCCCGGCCAGCAACAGCACCAGCACGGTGCCCAGCAGGATCGCCGGCCCGCGCCAGCGGCGCTGCTGCGAAGACCGCCGCCGTGGTGGCGTTGCAGACGTGCGCGGCTCGGCCGCCGGGGCACGCCAGGTCTTGGGCGCTTCCTCTTTCCTGCCCGCCGCCACTGGCTGCTGCAGTTCCTTCAGGCGCTGGGCAGGCAGTTCGCGGATCTGCTGCTGCACTTGTTCGGCCAGCACCCGCCACGCCTGCGCGTCCGGGTTGCCGTGTGCATCGCGCGGGCAGGCGGCGGCCAACGCTTCCTGGTAACCGTCTACATCGGTATCCAGCAGGCGCGCGGCGGTATCTTCGTCCAACCCTGCGCCGATCCGCAGCAGCAGGGCCAGGCGGACCAGCGGCTGCAGGCTGCCCAGGTGGGCCAGTGTGCCCTCCCAGCGGCCGGTAGGCGTTTCGCGCAGCGCCTGGCGGGCGGCGAGCAGCGCCCAGAAGCGCGGCGGCCACTGTGCCATCGGCAGATCGCTGGCGACCGCGGCAAACGCGCGCATGACCGCGACCAACGCCTGTTCGGCGCGCGCGGCATCACCGGTCTGCAGTTCGGCGACCACCAGGGCACGACGTTCAACGCCACGAAGAAATGCCGACAACGCACCGGCCGCAGTAGGGGATAAAGAGGCGGACGCTGCCGTCATCAGGGACTCCAGGAATTCACGCGGAATGATAGCTGCTCCCAACCAGCGACGCCGAGGGCTTGCTAGTCACGGGCGTTCGTGCTGCACGTTGTGCACAGCGTCAAGAAATCGCTGGTCCGCTGATACCCAAGCCGCCCGGAGCTTATGTTTCAGCGGCATTTCACACATAAGCCATTGATTTTGAATACTAATATTGTGTGGCTAATTTTTGACCATGACAAGATCAAGGCTGTCGGCATCGGCACTTGCCGCCTTCCACCCAAGCTAACGCACAGACTTATCCACAAAAGATGTGGATAACCCTGAATCTCCAATGGAGTCCGATATTTACCTCGTGTTTAGGGTCTCTTCACTGAGGAGTGACGCCCCTGAATGCGCTCTGCGGGGACGTTCAGCGGGTCGGTACACTCCCCAGATGGATGCTCCCCTGCCCACCCTGCGCATTGCCCTGCCGGTCCCGTTGCCGCAGTTGTTCGACTACCTGCCACCGGAGGGCCCGGCACCGGACGTGGTCGTCGGCTGCCGGATCCGGGTGCCGTTCGGCCCGCGCGAACTGGTGGGCGTGGTGGTGGAACAGGGCAGCGCCGATCCAGCGGCCAGCCTGCGCCAGGCCCTCACCTGGCTGGACCCGGCGCCGCTGCTGCAGGCCGAGTTGTGGCACAGCCTGCAATGGCTGGCCCGTTATACCCACGCGCCGCTGGGCGAAGTGCTGTCCACCGCCCTGCCCGGCCCGCTGCGGCATGGCGAGCCGATGCCGGAAACCCACCACTGGGGCTGGCAGCTTTCTGCCGACGGGCGCGAACAACGGGGCAGCCTGCGCGCCGGCAGCCGACCGCGCCAACTGGCCGAACTGCTGGCCGATGCGGTGGTCGATGAAGACGTGATCGCCGCGCGGATGGACGATTGGCGCACGGCGGCACGCAGCCTGGCCAAGCGCGGTCTTGCCGAGCGCGTGGCGTTGGCGGTGGCACCGCTGCAGGCCAGTCCGCTGGGCGGCCCGACCCTGAATCCGGAGCAGGCAAATGCGGTGCAGGCGATCACCGCCGCGCAGGGCTTCGCGCCGTTCCTGCTGGACGGGGTCACCGGCAGCGGCAAGACCGAGGTCTACCTGCAGGCGATCATCCAGTGCCTGGCGCAGGGCCGGCAGGCGCTGGTGCTGGTGCCGGAAATCGGCCTTACCCCGCAGACCCTGGCACGCTTCCGCGGCCGCCTCGGGATTGCCGTGCACGCCTTCCACTCCGGCCTCAACGACAACGAACGCGCGCGGGTCTGGGCGGCGGCCTCGCGTGGCGAAGCACGGGTGATCGTGGGTACGCGCTCGGCGATCTTCATGCCGCTGCCCGAAGCGGGCCTGCTGATCGTGGATGAGGAACACGACAACAGCTACAAGCAGCAGGACGGCATCCGCTACCACGCCCGCGATTTCGCCCTGGTGCGGGCCAAGGCGCTCGGCATTCCGGTGGTGCTGGGCAGCGCCACCCCGGCGATGGAAACCCTGCACAACGCGCATGCCGGCCGCTTCACCCACCTGCGGTTGAAGGTGCGTGCCGGCGATGCCATGCCGCCGCGCGTCCGCATCCTGGATGTGCGCAAGCGTCCGCTTCGCGATGGCCTGTCACCGCAGGTGCTGGAAGGCATCGCCGAGCACCTGCGCAACGGCCAGCAGGTGCTGGTGTTCAAGAACCGCCGCGGCTATGCGCCAGTACTGTTGTGCCACGACTGCGGCTGGACCGCGCCCTGCCAGCGCTGTGATGCGCCGATGACCGTGCATGGCGCGGGCCGGCGCCTGCAGTGCCACCACTGCGGTGCGCGGCAGGCCGCCCCGTTGGCGTGCCCGGCCTGCGCCAGCCTGGCGCTGCAGCCGCAGGGCATCGGCACCGAACGGCTGGAGGAACACCTGGCACAGGCCTTCCCGGACGTGCCGGTGCTGCGCATCGACCGCAGCACCACCTCGCGCCGCGATGCGCTGGAACAACAGCTGGCCCGGCTCGGTGACCAGCCCGGCATCCTGGTCGGCACGCAGATCCTGGCCAAGGGCCACGACCTGCCCAAGCTGACGCTGGTGGTGGTGGTGGGCATCGACGAAGGCCTGTTCTCTTCGGACTTCCGCGCGACCGAGAAGCTGGCCCAGCAGTTGATCCAGGTGGCCGGCCGCGCCGGGCGCGCGCGCGATCCCGGCGAGGTCTGGCTGCAGACCCACCATCCGGGCCACCCGCTGCTGGAAACCCTGGTCAACGGCGGCTACCACCCGTTCGCCGCGGCCGAACTCAACCAGCGCCAGGCCGCCGGCTTCCCGCCGTTCGCCCATCTGGCGCTGCTGCGCGCCGAAGCGCAGCAGGTCGAACATGCCAATGCGTTCCTGCTGGCCGTGCGTGCGCTGGTGGGCGAACAGCCGCACCTGGAAGCGTTCGGGCCGATGCCCGCACCGATGCCACGGCGGGCGGGCTACCAGCGCACGCAGTTGCTGCTGTCCAGCGCGCAGCGCCCCGCGCTGCATGCCGTGCTGGATCACGTGGCACCCTTGCTGCAGGGCCTGCCGGAGGCACGCAAGGTGCGCTGGTCGCTCGACGTGGACCCGGTAGACCTGTACTGACGGCCGTTGGTAGTGACGGCCGCTGGCCGTCATGCTGTTCGCGCTTCGCTCGCCGGGATGGCTTGGCGCTACCCCGCCGTCAGCTCATCCCGGTCATGACGCCGCGCTGGTACGCCGGACGTTCGCGCAGGCGTGCATACCAGTCTGCCAGGTGCGGTAGGTCAGGGCGCTGGATCGGCATCTCGAACCACGCATACACCAGCGCGCCCAGCGGAATATCGCCCATCGCGAAGCGGTCGCCGGACAGCCACGGCTGCCTGGACAACGCGGTATCGGCCATCGCCAGCAGGTCGCCGGCCTTGACCAGTGCCGCGTTGATGCGGACCTCATCGCGATCCGCCGGTGCGGTCCGCATCACGCCCCAGATCAGCTCGCTGTACAGCGGTGCCATGCGCGAGGTCGTCCAGTCCATCCACTTCTCGCCGTGCGCGCGCTCGGCCGCGTCTTCCAGATACAGCGTGCCCAACGCATAACGCGCCGACAGATAGCGCACGATCGCATTGGATTCCCACAACGGCAGGCCGTTGTCTTCGATCGCCGGCACCAGCCCGTTGGGATTCATGGCCTGGTACTCGGCGGCCTGGGTGCCGCCGAAACTGCCGCCGACTTCGATCGACTCATACGCCAGCCCGATTTCCTCGGCACACCACAGCACCTTGCGCACGTTGCTGGAATTGCGGCGGCCCCAGATCTTCAGCATGTGGTTTTCCTTGCAGGCAAACGTGCGCCGGCGTGGCGCGGGACCGCTACGATACGCCGGTCAGGCTGGCGTGGTGTTGCCGGTCTTGGCGGCCCTTTTGGTCGCCTGCTTGGCCACCGGCTTCTTCGCCAGTGCCCGCACGTACGACGATTTGCCGTCCTTCTTCATCTCGAACAGGCCGATCGCCGCCAGCAGGTCGCTGAGCTTGCCGTAGCCATAGTTGCGCGGATCGAACGAGGCCTGGTTGCCGATCTGGCTGCCCACTGGCCCCAGGTGCGACCAGCCGTCTTCGCCTTCGGCCGAGGCCACCGCACGGCGCAGCAGGTTGACCAGCTTGGTATCGCTGCGCATTTCCGCACCGGTCTTGCGCGGTCGAGCCTCACTGCCGGCCTCGCCCGCCTCGCCGGTGGTCGCGCCTTCCGGATGGGCATCCGGGGGACTGGCATGGGCCTGGCCCAAGGCTTCCAGGTAGGTGAATTTCGAACACGCGTTGACGAACGGATCCGGGGTCTTCTTCTCGCCGAAGCCGTACACCTTGACCCCGTCGGTGAGCAGTCGCATCACCAGCGGAGTGAAGTCGGCATCGCTGGACACGATCGCGAACCCATCCAGGTTGCGTGCGTACAGCAGGTCCATCGCATCGATCACCATCGCCATGTCCGACGCGTTCTTGCCGCGGCTGTAGGCGAACTGCTGGATCGGACGGATCGCATACTCGTGCAGCACCGCTTCCCAGCCCTTCAGGCTCGGGCTCTTCCAGTTGCCGTAGGCGCGACGGACGTTGGCCACGCCGTGCCGGGCCACTTCGGCCAGCACCTCCTCGATCTTCGATGCGGGCGCGTTGTCGGCGTCGATCAACAGGGCAATGCGCTTTTCCGGCTCGGACATACCTGCTCCAGGCTGACGATGGTGTTCGGACAGTATGTTCCACACCGGCAGCGCGCCGTGTGACATGCGATCATCCCAACGCCCCCCTACTGGAGCCACGCGAATGACGCGCGAGCGCACCCCCCACCTGGTCATCGTCGGCGGTGGTTTCGCCGGCCTCTGGGCGACCCGCGCCCTGGCCAGCGAGCGCATCCGTATCACCCTGGTCGATCGCCGCAACCACCATCTGTTCCAGCCGCTGCTTTACCAGGTGGCCACCGCCGGGCTGTCCGCTCCGGACATCGCCGCCCCGCTGCGGCATATCCTCGGCCACCAGCGCAACGTGGAAGTGCGCCTGGGCGAAGTCACCCGCATCGACAAGCAGGCGCGCAGCGTGCAGTTGGTCGATGGCACATCGCTGGAATACGACACCCTGCTGCTGGCCAGCGGTGCCACCCACGCCTACTTCGGTCACGACGAATGGGCCAAGGATGCGCCGGGCCTGAAAACCCTGGATGACGCCATTGCCCTGCGCCGCAAGCTGCTGCTCGCCTTCGAGCGCGCAGAGGCCGAGCCGGACCCGGAAAAGAAAGCCGCCTGGCTCAGTTTCGCGGTGGTCGGCGGCGGCCCCACCGGCGTCGAACTGGCCGGCACCCTGGCCGAGATCGCCCGCCACACCCTGCGCAACGAGTTCCGCCACATCGACCCGGCCTCGGCCCGGGTGCGACTGGTGGAAGCTGGGCCGCGCGTGCTCTCCACCTTCCCGGACGTGCTTTCGCTGAAGGCGCGTCGCCAACTGGAAAAGCTCGGCGTGGAGGTACTGACCGGTACGCCGGTGACGGCCATCGACAGCCTGGGCTTCCAGCTGGGCGAGCAGTTCGTCCCCGCGCGTACCGTGGTCTGGGCCGCCGGCGTGGCGGCATCGCCGCTCGGCGCCACGCTGGAAACGCCGCTGGACCGCGCCGGACGCGTACTGGTGCAGCCCGACCTGACCCTGCCCGGCCACCCGGAACTGTTCGTGGCCGGCGACCTGGCCGCCCTGACCCAGGCCGATGGCCGGCCGGTGCCCGGCGTGGCGCCTGCCGCCAAGCAGATGGGCAAGCACGTGGCCGACACCATCCGTGCGCGCCTGCACGGCAAGCCGGCGCCGGGTCCGTTCAAGTACGCCGACTACGGCAACCTGGCCACCATCGGGCGCATGGCCGCGATCGTGCACCTGGGAAAACTGCAGCTGTCCGGGCTGCTCGCGTGGTGGTTCTGGCTGGCCGCCCACGTGTTCTTCCTGATCGGCTTCCGCAACCGCATGGTCGTGCTGCTGAACTGGGCGGTGGCGTACTGGAGCTACCAGCGCAGCGCGCGGATCATCTTCGGCGACGTGAAACCGCCCAAGGACCCGCCGCGCGGGTGAGCGGCGCCCGCCGACCATGGGTCGGCGCTACCAAGGCGATCCGTCGTGCCCCCTGCGCCCGCCGACCATGGGTCGGCGCTACAGCGCGATGCCGGTAGCGCCGAGCCAGGCCCGGCGGACGGACGCTGGCGTTACAACGCCTCGCTCAGCCACGCCAGCTTGCGCGCGCGGGGCTGCTGCTTCAGCTGCCACTCCGCGCGCGAGGCTTCGGCGCGGTCCGGGTACTGGCGCACCGCGAGGATCTGCAGCGGCGGGCGCGCCCGGGTGTAGCGCGCGCCCTTCCCGGCCAGGTGGGCGGCGAACCGTGCCTGCACATCCGTGCTGATGCCCGCGTAATAGCTGCCGTCCCGGCATTCGAGCAGGTACAGGAACCAGGGCGTGTCGGGGCGGGCCATGCCGCGATTATCGCCCAACCGCCGCCAGCGGCTACACTACGCGCCGGATGCAGGAGAGTGGTGCCACGCTGGCACCCGCCGAAGGCGCAGGCTCCCATGATCGCTCAGGCCGGTGGAATGGCATTCCACCAACCATGTATCCGAATCGCCGAGCTGGAGAGAGATCCGCAGGGATCCGCCGAAGGGGCACGCGGACTCGTCCGCTGAACTCTCAGGCAAAAGGACAGCGGGAGCGGCACCGGTCACCTTCGTACGTCGCTGCCCCGGCATCGGCGCTGCGTGCTGCGTGGCCGGACCCACCGCGTCCGGAGCCTGCCCATGTTGCTGTCCATCATCTACCTGATCGCCATTTCCGCCGAAGCCATGACCGGTGCGCTGTCCGCCGGCCGCCGCCGCATGGACCTGTTCGGCGTGGTGATGATCGCCTGCGTCACCGCCCTCGGCGGTGGATCGCTGCGCGACATCATCCTCGGCCACTATCCGCTGGCCTGGGTGAAGCATCCCGAATACCTCGGATTCACCGTGTGCGCCGCGCTGATCGCCACCTGGGTCGCGCGCTGGATGCACCATTTCCGCCGCACCTTCCTGGTGCTGGACGGGCTGGGCCTGATCGCCTTTACCCTGATCGGCTGTGCGATCGCCCGCGAAGGTGGCCACGCCACGCCGATCGTGCTGATCGCCGGCATGCTGACCGGCGCCTTCGGTGGGGTGCTGCGCGACATCCTGTGCAACGAAGTGCCGCTGATCTTCCAGAAGGAGCTGTACGCGATCATTTCGCTGCTGACCGGTGCGGCCTACCTGCTGCTGCTGCGCTGGAACGTGGCCGACAACACCGCCATCCTGTGTTGCCTGGCCGGGGGCTTCGCGCTGCGCCTGCTGGCGATCCACTACCGCTGGGAAATGCCGAAGTTCGTGTACCACGACGAAGTGCATTGACGGATTTACGTTGACGGCCAGCGGCCGTCACTACCTGGATGCGTGCGCCCATGACCAAGGTCATGCGGAAACCTGTCGCGCAATTGGCTACCATGGCGGCCCCGTCGCGCAAGCGGCGGCATCCAGCCACGCTGCTTCGGCGGCCCCGCCAGACAACCCTCCCCACGTTGCCAGGCCTGCAGTGATGATCCTGGCGCAGCACTTCCCTGCGCCATCGCAGGGTGCAGGATGCCCCATGCCGCTTGACCCACTGTCGCGCCCCCGCCGTAACCGCACGCTGCTGCTGGCAGCTCCCTTCGTGATGCTTGCCGCGCTGCTGGCATGGTGGGCGTGGCCGCGCGCCGACGTGGCGGCAGATGCCGGCGGGCGCAAGCCGACCCCGGTCCGCATCGCCCGTGCCAGCGCCGAACCGCTGCAGCTGCGGCTGAAGGCGATCGGCACGGTGACCCCGCTGCACAGCGTGGTGGTGCGCAGCCGCGTGGATGGCGAACTGCTGAAACTGCATTTCAACGAAGGCCAGCACGTGAAGGCCGGCGACCTGCTGGCGCAGATCGATCCGCGTCCGTACGAGGTCCGCCTGGCACAGGCGCAGGGCACCCAGCAGCAGAACCTGGCCGAACTGGAAAACGCCGAACGCCAGCTGCGGCGCTTCGGCGAACTGCAGGCGCAGAACTACGTCTCCGGGCAGGAACTGAGCGACCAGCAGAGCAAGGTGCGCCAGTTGCAGGGCCGCCGCATGAGCGACCAGGCCACGGTGGATGAAGCGAAGCTGCAGCTGCAGTACACCCGCATCACCGCACCGGTCAGTGGCCGCGTCGGCCTGCGCCGCGTGGACGTCGGCAACCTGATCCGCAGCAGCGATGCCGACGGCCTGGTGACGCTGGCGCAGACTGCGCCGATCAGCGTGCTGTTCACCGTGCCCGAACCGGAACTGCCGGCCCTGCTGGACGCCGTGCGCAGCCAGCCCGCCCTGCCGGTGCAGGCCTGGGACCGCGAAGAACGCGCTGCGCTGGGCAGCGGCGAACTGTCCAGCGTGGACAACGTGATCGACACCGCCACCGGCACGCTGAAGCTGCGTGCACAGTTCGCCAATGCCGACGACGCGCTGTTCCCCAACCAGTTCGTCAACATCCGCCTGCAACTGGGTGCGCAGGACGCGGTGGTGATCCCCGATGCCGCGGTGCAGTTCGGCAGCAAGGGCAACTACGTGCACGTCATCGACAAGGACGACAAGGCCCAGCGCCGCGACGTGGTGCTGGGCCCGGCCGACGGCACGCGCGTCTCCGTGCGCAGCGGCCTGAAGGCTGGCGAGAAAGTGGTGGTGGAAGGCATCGACGGACTGGAAGACGGCAGTGCCGTGCGCATCATCAGCGAGGACGCTGCGCAGGCCGGCGCATGAACCTGTCGCGCGCCTTCATCCTGCGTCCGGTAGCGACCACGCTGCTGATGGTGGCGCTGCTGCTGGCCGGCGTGCTGGCCTATCGGCTCTTGCCGGTGGCTGCCCTGCCGCAGGTCGACTACCCGATCATCCAGGTCACCACGCTGTATCCCGGGGCCAGCCCGGAACTGACCACGCGGATGGTCACCGCGCCGCTGGAAAAACAGCTGGGGCAGATTCCCGGGCTGAAGCAGATGTCCTCCACCAGCTCCGGCGGTGCGTCGGTGGTGACCCTGCAGTTCGACCTGGCGGTATCGCTGGGCGTCGCCGAACAGGACGTGCAGGCGGCGATCAACGCGGCCGGCGGATTCCTGCCCGATGACCTGCCGGTACCGCCGGTGTACCGCAAGGTCAATCCGGCCGACACCCCGATCCTGACCCTGGCGGTGACCTCGCAGGGCATGGCCCTGCCGCAGGTGCATGACCTGGTGGACACCCGCGTGGCGCAGCGGTTGGCGCAGCTGCCCGGCGTCGGCCTGGTCAGCCTGGCCGGTGGCCAGCGCCCTGCCGTGCGCATCCAGGTCAACCCGTCGGCGCTGGCCGCCAACGGGCTGGGCATGGACCACATCCGCACCGCCATCGCCGCGGCCAACGTCAACCTGCCCAAGGGCAGCTTCGACGGCCCGATCCGCGCGGTGATGCTCGATGCCAACGACCAGATGCGCAGCGTGGACGAATACCGCGCGCTGGTGCTGAGCTGGCGCGACGGCGCGCCGCTGCGGCTGGGCGACGTGGCCAACATCACCGACGGGGCCGAAAACCGGCAGCTGGCGGCCTGGTCGGGCACCACCCCGGCGGTGCTGGTGAACATCCAGCGCCAGCCCGGCGCCAATGTCATCGCGGTGGTGGAACAGGTCCGCCTGCTGCTGCCGCAGCTGCAGGCGTCGATGCCGGCCGGGGTGAAACTGGAGGTGCTGAGCGACCGCACCGAATCGATCCGTGCCTCGGTGCGTGGCGTGCAGAAGGAACTGGTGCTGGCGATCGGGCTGGTCGTGCTGGTGACCTTCGTGTTCCTGCGCAGCCTGTCGGCCACGCTGATCCCCAGCATCGCCGTGCCGCTGTCGCTGGTGGGCACCTTCGCGGTGATGCTGCTGGCCGGCTTCTCGCTCAACAACCTCACCTTGATGGCCCTGACCATCGCCACCGGCTTCGTGGTGGACGATGCCATCGTGATGCTGGAAAACATCGCCCGGCACCTGGAGGAAGGCCAGACACCGATGAGCGCCGCGCTGAAGGGCGCGCAGGAAATCGGATTCACGCTGATCTCGCTGACCGTTTCGCTGATCGCGGTATTGATCCCGCTGTTGTTCATGGCCGACCTGGTCGGTGCGCTGTTCCACGAGTTCGCGATCACCCTGGCGGTCGCCATCGGGATCTCGTTGCTGGTATCGCTGACACTGACCCCGATGCTGTGCGCACGCTTCCTGCGGCCGGGCGCGCACCGGCACGAAGGCGCCGGTGGGCAGAAGGGCGACATCTTCGACCGCATCATCGCTCTCTACGACCGCCAGCTGCACTGGGTGCTGCAGCGCCAGCCGTTGATGCTGGTCGCCACCGTGGCGACGCTGCTGCTCACCGTGGCGCTGTACCTGGCGGTGCCGAAGGGCTTCTTCCCGGTGCAGGATGCCGGCCTGGTGCAGGGCATCAGCGAAGCGCCGCAGGCCATTTCCTTCCAGGCCATGCGCCAGCGCCAGCTCGCCCTGGCCGCGGCGATCGAACAGGACCCGGCGGTGGCCAGCCTGTCCTCGTACATCGGCGTGGACGGCAACAACGCTGCGCTCAACACCGGCCGGCTGCTGATCGAACTCAAGCCACATGGCGAGCGGGGCGGCGACGCCGGTGACATCGCCAGTGTCATGGCGCGCCTGCAACAACGCGTGGCCGGCATCCCCGGCATCACCCTGTACCTGCAACCGGTGCAGGAGCTGGGCATCGAGGACCGCATCAGCCGCAGCCAGTACCAGTTCACCCTGACCAGCCCCGACGTGGACACCCTGCAGCAATGGACGCCGATCCTGCTGGAGGAGCTGCGTCGTTCGCCGGCCCTGCGTGAAGTGGCCAGTGACCTGCAGATGCAGGGACGGCAGGCGCGCGTGGTGATCGACCGCGATGCCGCCGCGCGCCTGGGCGTGTCCGTGGAGGCGGTGGCCGATGCGTTGTACGACGCCTACGGCCAGCGTCAGATCTCCACCATCTTCACCCAGGCCAGCCAGTACCGCGTGGTGCTGGAGGCCGACCCGGCCCGGCAACCCGGACCGGAAGCGATCGCCGGGCTGCGCGTGCGCAATGCGCAGGAACAGGCGGTGCCGCTGGGCGCGGTAGCGCGCATCGAACAGGGCCCGGCGCCGCTGCTGCGCAACCATGTCGGGCAGTTCCCGGCGGCCACGCTGTCGTTCAACCTGGCCCCCGGTGCATCGCTGGGCGAGGCGGTGGCCGCGGTGGAGGCGGCGCGCACCACGATCAAGCTGCCCGCCAGCATCGACCTGCGCCTGCAGGGCGCGGCGGCGGCGTTCAACGGCTCGCTGTCGAGCACGCTGTGGCTGATCCTGGCCGCGGTGGTGGTGATGTACATCGTGCTGGGCGTGCTCTATGAGAGCTTCATCCACCCGATCACCATCCTGTCCACCCTGCCCTCTGCGACGGTGGGCGCCCTGGCCGCGTTGTGGCTCAGCGGACGCAGCCTGGACCTGATCGCGGTGATCGGCATCATCCTGCTGATCGGGCTGGTCAAGAAGAACGCGATCATGATGATCGACTTCGCGCTGGACGCGCAGCGGACGCGCGGCATGGCCCCGCGCGAGGCCATCCACCAGGCTGCGCTGCTGCGCTTCCGGCCGATCCTGATGACCACCCTGGCCGCCCTGTTCGGTGCGGTGCCGCTGATGCTGGCCACCGGTTCGGGTGCCGAACTGCGCCAGCCACTGGGCTGGGTGATGGTCGGCGGGTTGCTGGTCAGCCAGGTGCTGACCCTGTTCACCACGCCGGTGATCTACCTCGCATTCGACCGCCTGCAGCGGCGCCGCCCGGCTGCCCGCGTGGGCACCCGCAGCGCAGGCGACGGGGCCGGCGCATGAACCTGGCCGCGCGCATCGCCCAGGCCTGCGTGCAGCGGCCGGTGGCGACCCTGCTGCTGGCCGTGGCACTGGTGCTGGCCGGCCTGATGGCGCTGCGCCTGCTGCCGGTGGCCCCGCTGCCGCAGGTGGATTATCCGGCCATCGAAATCAGTGCCAGCCTGCCCGGTGCATCGCCGGAATCGATGGCCTCCACGGTGGCCACGCCGCTGGAACGCGCCCTCGGCAGCATCCCCGGCATCACCAACCTGGAGTCGTCCAGCTCGCAGGGACAGACCGAGATCGAACTGGAGTTCGTGCTCGACCGCAACATCGACGAAGCCGCGCGCGAAGTGCAGGCCGCCATCAACGCCGCGCGCGGACAGCTGCCCAGCGGCATGCCGGGCATGCCCGAGTACCGCAAGGTCAATCCCTCGCAGGCGCCGATCCTGGCACTGGCACTGACCTCGGACGTGCTGTCGCCCGGCCAGCTGTATGACATCGGTTCCACCGTACTGGCGCAGAAGCTGTCGCAGGTCCCGGGCGTGGGCGAAGTGCAGGTCGGTGGCAGCGCATTGCCCGCCGTGCGGGTGTCGCTGGATCCCAATGCCCTGAACCATGCCGGGCTGGCGCTGGATGACGTGGCCCAGGCGATCGCGCGTGCCAATGCGCTGCGCCCGCTGGGCGCTGTCGGCAGCGACGCGCGGCAATGGCAGCTGGAAGCGCCCCTGCAACTGCGCGAGGCCGCGCAGTACCGCGACCTGGCGCTGGCCATCAAGGAGGGCCGCCCGCTGCGGCTGGGCGATGTCGCACAGGTCGCCGACGGCGTGGAAGACCGCTATTCCAGCGGCTTCCACAACGAACGCCCGGCGGTGCTGCTGATCGTCAGCCGGCAACCCGGCGCCAACATCATCGCCACCGTGGATGCCATCCAGCAGCAGCTGCCGCAACTGCATGCGCTGCTGCCGGCCAACGTGGACATGCAACTGGTAATGGACCGCTCGCCGGTGATCCGCGCCACCCTGCACGAAGCCGAGCTGACCCTGCTGCTGGCGATCGTGCTGGTGGTGCTGGTGGTGCTCGGCTTCCTCGGCCACTGGCGCGCAGCGCTGGTGCCCAGCGTGGCGATCCCGGTGGTGCTGTTCGGCACGCTGGCGTTGATCGCGTTGCTCGGTTTTTCGCTCAATACGCTTTCGCTGATGGCGCTGATCGTGGCCGCCGTACTGGTGGTGGACGATGCGATCGTGGTGCTGGAAAACATCGCCCGCCATCGCGAGCTGGGTGCGGACCGCTGGCAGGCGGCGATCCGCGGCGCCGGCGAAGTCGGCGCGACGCTGATCTCGATGAATCTTGCGTTGGCGGTGGTGTTCGTCTCGATCCTGTTCATGGATGACTTCGTCGAACGCCTGTTCCGCGAATTCTCGCTGACCCTGGTGGCGGCGATGGCGGTATCGGTGGTGGTGGCGCTGAGCCTGGTGCCGATGCTGTGCGCGCGCCTGTTCACCGATGCAGAACACGCACCGTCGCGATGGCAGCGTGCCAGCAATGCGCTGTTCGAACGTGTGCGCGAGGCTTACCTGCGCACCCTGGACAAGGGCCTGCTGCGCCTGCGCTGGCCGCTGCTGGCCTTCGTCGCGGTGATCGCGCTGAACGCCTGGCTGTTCCAGAAAGTGCCCACGGGCATGGTGCCGCAGCAGGACACCGCGCAGCTGCGCGGCTTTGCCCGCGGCGATGATGGTCTTTCGTTCCAGGCCATGCAGCCCAAGATCAGCGCCTACCGCCAGCTGCTGCTGGACGATCCGGCGATCGAGGACATCATCGGGTATATCGGGGGTGGCATGGGGGTCAACAACGCCTTCATCATGATCAAGATGAAGCCGCTGGCCGAGCGCAAGGTCTCCAGCCAACAGGTCATCGACCGGCTGCGTGCGAACCTGCCGCCGCTGCCGGGCGGCAACCTGTACCTGTGGGTGGACCAGGACATCCGCCTGGAAGGCGCCGGTGACAGCGGCAACCAGGAACTGCAGCTGATGGCAGCCGACCTGGCGCCGCTGCGCGAGTGGGCGCCGAAGGTCAGTGCTGCCCTGAAGGCACTGCCGGAGCTGGTCGACGTGGAAGCGCAGGGCGAAGCCGGCATGCGCCAGGTGGTACTGGACATCGACCGCGAAGCCGCCGCGCGGCATGGCGTGGACCTGCGCACGATCGCCACCGTGCTCAACAATTCCTTCAGCCAGCGCCAGGTCGCCACGCTGTACGACAACCTCAACCAGTACCGGGTGGTGATGGAACTGGATCCGCGGCATACCCAAGACCCGACCACCCTGCAGCAACTGCAGGTGCTGGATGGCGAAGGCCGGCGCATTCCGTTGTCCAGCATCGCCAGCTGGCGTTACGGCATGGCCTCGGACCGTGTCTCGCACAGCCAGCAGTTCGCTTCGATCTGGATCGAGTTCGCGCTGGCACCGGGGGTCGGGCTGGAGCAGGCGGTGACCGCCATCAACGGCGCGATGGCGGCCTTGATGCTGCCGCGCACGGTGCAGGCCAAGCTGTCCGGCGAAGCAGCCGGGCTGGAGCAGATGCGCGCACGCCAGCTGTGGCTGCTGCTCGGCGCCACGCTGGCGGTGTACCTGGTGCTGGGCGTGCTGTACGAAAGCTTCCTGCAGCCGCTGGTGATCCTGTCCACGCTGCCGTCGGCCGGCGTGGGGGCGCTGCTGGCGCTGCTGCTGTTCAACAACGAATTGAACCTGATCTCGCTGCTCGGCCTGTTCCTGCTGGTGGGCGTGGTGATGAAGAACACCATCCTGCTGGTCGACTTCGCACTGGCCGGCGAGCGGCGTGGATTGAGCGCGCACGATGCGGTGCTGGAGGCCGCGCGGCTGCGCCTGCGGCCGATCCTGATGACCTCCGTCGCCGCGCTGCTGGGCACGCTGCCCTTGATGCTGGGTGGCGGCGAAGGCTGGGAACTGCGGCGCCCGCTCGGCATCGCCATCGTCGGCGGGCTGCTGGTCAGCCAGCTGCTGACCCTGTACACCACGCCGGCGATGTACCTGGCGCTGGCCAGGCTGCGCCGGAAACCGCGCTGACCCGGGTTCGCTGATCCCATCCGCTAGATTCGTTCATGACGCCCCACCCCGGCGATGGACCTGGCGCCGGGTCATTGCCCAGCGCCAGGCGCATCGCCGGTGCGGCTGCGGTGGCTGCCAACTCCGCCAGCCACCGCTGATGACGGCGCGCCCCCGCAGGCAGCAGCCGTCACCCACACCCGTTGCACCGCTCAGGCGGCTTCGGTTTCCACTTGTTCGGCGATCACCGCGATCGCTTCGCGGCGTGCGCGCACGGCAGCCGCCAGGCGTTCCAGCACGACTTCGGTGGTCGCCCAGTCGATGCAGCCATCGGTGATGCTCTGGCCATGCACCAGCGGCTGGCCTTCCACCAGTTCCTGGCGTCCGCCGACCAGGTTGCTTTCGATCATCACCCCGACGATGCGCTGCTCGCCGCCTTCCATCTGCACGGCGATGTCCTGGACCACCTTCGGCTGGTTGTCCGGGTTCTTCAGGCTGTTGGCATGGCTGGCATCGACCATCAGGCGCGTCGGCAGCCTGGCCTTGGCCAGCACCTGGCAGGCATCGGCGATGCTGGCCGCATCGTAGTTCGGCTGCTTGCCGCCGCGCAGGATCACATGGCAATCCGGGTTGCCGGCGGTGGCCACGATGGCCGTGTCGCCCTGCTTGGTCACCGACAGGAAATGATGCGGATTGGTCGCCGCGCCCACCGCGTCGGCGGCGATCTTGATGTTGCCGTCGGTACCGTTCTTGAAGCCTACCGGGCACGACAGGCCCGAGGCCAGTTCGCGATGCACCTGGCTTTCGGTGGTACGCGCACCGATCGCGCCCCAGGCCACCAGGTCGGCGATGTACTGCGGCGAGATCACATCGAGGAACTCGACGCCGGCCGGCAGGCCCAGCTTGTTGATGTCGCGCAGCAGGCCACGCGCGATGCGCAGGCCCTTGTTGATGTTGAAGCTGCCATCCAGGTCCGGATCGTTGATCAGGCCCTTCCAGCCCACCGTGGTGCGCGGCTTTTCGAAGTACACGCGCATGACGATCTCCAGTTCGCCGGCCAGCGCATCGCGCAGGGGCTTCAGCTTCTGGGCGTACTCGATGGCGGCGGCCGGGTCGTGGATCGAACACGGCCCGACCACCACGGCCAGGCGGTCATCGGCCCCGTGCAGGATGGCGTGCAGCGCCGCGCGCGAGGCAGTGACCGTAGCGGACGCTTCATCGTCGCAGGGCAGCATCGCCAGCAGCTGCGCCGGCGGGGTCAGGGGTTCGATCTTGCGGATGCGGAGGTCGTCGGTATGGGGGGGCATGGCGGGGGTCTCTCGAACGTGTGGGGGTCCCCAGCGTGGCGGCAATAAAAAAGCCGCCAGGGTCGCTGGCGGCTTTCGGGAATGCGGCTGAAGGGTTTCTTCAGGGTGAACGCAGTCCTTCCTCCGCCGGTGGCTTCGGAAAGTAATACCAAAAGTACGAGTTGGCGTGGCGTGCGTTCATTGGGGAGTATTGATAACACAGGGTTTCAGGCCTGCCAACTGTTACATCGGCAACTGCGGGAAAGGTTCAGGCTGATTCGCGGGCTTGATCCACCCTGCTGGAAAACCGCAGCGGGTAGCGCCGAGCCGTGCTCGGCGAGCGCGAAGCGCGGCCTGTTCCCGGGATCGCGATGCGGAAACGCAAGCCTGGGTGCCGACGGTTTTGCAGCTTTCCTGATAGCCATGCACATGGGGTATACGCATCATGTTCCTGCGGACCGACAAGGCCCGCCGGGATTGGCATCCCGATTTGAGTAACCCCCCCCGCACTCTGCCCATGCTTGGCGTCAGGACAGAAAATGCACCGTACTGCTACCCGGTTCATGGTGGACGGTGCGCGGGGATCTTTGATCCGCCGGTCAATCTGGGGGGGGTGCTCAGCCGGTATGCCAACCCGCACCGTCTGCCACCTTGCTCCGGCACAGGTGGCTCCTCGGCGTGGTCGACAGCAACACGAACGACGGCCACATGGTCGAAAAGTCTCCTGCGGCGTGCAGAGGGCTCTCACGACGCCTCGTCATGGACTGTATCGATGCCACATTGCGTTGTCTGCGCCATCACTTCCGGCCAGCTGGAGGCACATGTGGTTTTCGAGAATCGGCACATCGTGTGCTTCCTGGATCACATGCCGATCAACGAGGGCCACATCCTCCTTTGTCCGCGTGAGCACCTTGCCGATATAACAGACCTGCCCGACGGACTTCTAGCCGAACTCATGCTTGCGGCCAAAGCACTGGCAAACAAGCTGCAGGGTTGCCTGAAGTGCGATGGCGTGTCACTGCTGCAGAACAACGGCCGGTTCAATGAACTGGGCCACTTCCACCTGCATCTGTTTCCCCGGTTCCAGGACGATGGCTTTTCCTGGGTATCTCGCGGGAGCCGCCTTGCAGGCCGCGAAGCGCTCGCGCGAGTGGATGACCTTCTGCGGAACGCAGGCGACTGAGTGATGAAAAGCAGTAGCGCCGAGCCGTGCCCGGCGAGCGCGGCGTGCGGCGTGTTCCAGGCGTCACGGTGTGGGAACGGGGAGTCGACAGCGTGACGACCAACGGTCGTCACCCACCGAGGCATGTAGCGCCCACAAAAAAACCCCGCCGTTTCCGGCGGGGTTCTTGATGATGCAGGTGCTACGGGACGCGCTGGACTTAGAAGTCCATGCCGCCCATGCCACCCATGCCGCCCATGCCACCACCGGCGCCGCCGGCAGCTTCTTCCTTGCGCGGGGCTTCGGCCACCATGGCTTCGGTGGTGATCATCAGGCCAGCGATGGAAGCGGCGTTCTGCAGGGCCGAACGGGTCACCTTGGTCGGATCCAGGATGCCGAACTCGACCATGTCGCCGAACTCGCCGTTGCCGGCGTTGTAGCCGTAGTTGCCGGTACCTTCCTTCACCTTGTTCAGGATGACCGACGGCTCTTCACCGGCGTTGGCCACGATCTCGCGCAGCGGGGCTTCCATGGCGCGCAGGGCGATCTGGATGCCGTGGGTCTGGTCTTCGTTGGCACCCTTCAGATCGCCAACGGCGACCAGGGCACGCACCAGGGCCACACCGCCGCCCGGGACCACGCCTTCTTCGACGGCTGCGCGGGTGGCGTGCAGGGCGTCTTCAACGCGGGCCTTCTTTTCCTTCATTTCGATTTCGGTCGATGCGCCGACCTTGATCACTGCAACGCCGCCGGCCAGCTTGGCCACGCGCTCCTGCAGCTTCTCACGGTCGTAATCGGACGAGGTGTCTTCGATCTGGGTCTTGATCTGGGTCACGCGCGCCTGGATGCCTGCAGCGTCGCCGGCACCGTCGATGATGATGGTGTTTTCCTTGGAAACCTGCACCTTCTTGGCGCGGCCCAGGTCGGTGATGGTGGCCTTTTCCAGCGACAGGCCCACTTCTTCGGAGATCACGGTGCCGCCGGTCAGCACGGCCATGTCTTCCAGCATCGCCTTGCGACGGTCGCCGAAGCCCGGAGCCTTCACGGCCACGACCTTGACGATGCCGCGGATGGTGTTGACCACCAGGGTCGCCAGCGCTTCGCCTTCGACTTCTTCAGCCACGATCAGCAGCGGCTTGCCCGACTTGGCGACGCCTTCCAGCACCGGCAGCAGGTCACGCACGTTGGAGATCTTCTTGTCGTGCAGCAGGATGAACGGGTCATCCAGGTCAGCGGTCTGACCCTGCTGGTTGTTGACGAAGTACGGGGACAGGTAGCCGCGGTCGAACTGCATGCCTTCGACGACGTCCAGCTCGTTGTCCAGGCCCGAGCCTTCTTCAACGGTGATCACGCCTTCCTTGCCAACCTTCTTCATCGCTTCGGCGATGATGTTGCCGATCGACTCGTCCGAGTTGGCCGAGATCGTGCCGACCTGGGCAATCGCCTTGTCGTCAGCGGTCGGCTGGGAGATCTTCTTCAGCTCGGCGACGGCGGCAATCACGGCCTTGTCGATACCGCGCTTGAGGTCCATCGGGTTCATGCCGGCAGCGACGGCCTTGGCGCCTTCGCGGATCAGGGCCTGGGCCAGCACGGTGGCGGTGGTGGTGCCGTCGCCTGCGTCGTCGTTGGTGCGCGAAGCAACTTCCTTCACCATCTGCGCGCCCATGTTCTCGAACTTGTCAGCCAGTTCGATTTCCTTGGCGACGGACACGCCGTCCTTGGTGATGGTCGGGGCGCCGAAGCTCTTTTCGAGCACGACGTTGCGGCCCTTCGGGCCCAGGGTTGCCTTCACGGCATTGGCGAGCACGTTGACACCACGCACCATGCGGGCGCGGGCGTCTTCACCGAAACGAATATCTTTGGCAGCCATTGAATTCACCTGTTATGTAGCGCCGGGACAGGCCCGGCGGCTTTGATTTGAAAGGGGTCTACGGGGTAACGGAGTGCGCGGGCGCAGCTCAGCCGATGATGGCGAGCACGTCGTCTTCGCGCAGGACCTTGTATTCCACGCCGGCTTCCTTGTAGCTGCTGCCGGCGTACTGGCCGTAGATGACCTTGTCGCCGACCTTCAGCGACGGAGCGCGCACGCTGCCGTTGTCCAGCGCCTTGCCCGGGCCCACGGCAACGACTTCACCCTTGGTCGACTTTTCCTTGGCCGAGTCCGGGATCAGGATGCCGCCGGCCGAGATTTCGTCGGCTTCGATCGGCTTGACTACGACGCGGTCGTGAAGCGGCTTCAAGTTGCTCATGTGAGACCTCTCAAGTTATTGATTGTACGGAAGTATTCCGGCGATTTTAGCACTCACCCCAGGTGACTGCCAGAACCGCGCGAGAAAAAAGCCCGGCAGAGCGGGACACAGCAGAGATGGAGCCCGGCCCCGCCCTTTCAAGGGGCGTCCAGAAGAATCTTTTTGGTGACCGCCGTCACGCCCTACACGCTGATGGGGGCAAATACGATGAAATGTCACGCAATCGGCTTAGATTCCTCCTTCAGGGGATCCGCTCACAAGGAGTAGTCGATGCGAATGCTGTCACCACTTGCCGCTGGCTGCCTGCTGGCGCTGGCGATCTCGCCCGCCCGGGCCGAGGTCTTCATCAACGAACTGCATTACGACGACAGCACGCCGGCCGGGGACGTCGGCGAGGCGATCGAAGTGGTCGCCACTGCGGGCGAGGATCTGTCCGGTTACCGCCTCTACCTGTACAACGGCAGCACCCCGTCGGCGGCCAGCGTGTATGCCAACAACCCGGTCCCGGCCGGCACCGCGGCGGCCTGCGGCAGCGCCAGCATCGCGGTGGTCAGCTACCCGACCAATGGCCTGCAGAACGGGTCCAACGACGGCATCGCGCTGGTCGATGCCAGCGGTGCGGTGGTCCAGTTCCTCAGCTACGAGGGCACCATCACCGCCGCCAGCGGCCCGGCCGCCGGCCTGACCAGCCAGAACATCCCGGTCGCCGAGAGCAACAGCACCGCACCCGGCACCTCCCTGCAGCTCACCGGCAGCGGCAGCCAGTACGCCCATTTCACCTGGGCCGAGTCGGCCGCCCAGACTTTCGGCGCCTGCAACACCGGTCAGACCTTCAGCAGCAGCCCCGGCACGCCCGGCCCGAACACGCCACCGTCGGTGTCCACCACCACCCCGGCCCAGGGCAGCAACAGCTTCCCCGCCGCCGGTGACCTGGAAGTGGTGTTCAGCGAGAACGTCACCCTGGCCAGCGGCGCCTTCGCGCTGAGCTGCGGCCAGTCCGGCAGCGTGCCGCTGAGCCACCCGTCCAGTGGCCGCACGCTGAAGATTTCCACCAACACCGCGCTGGTGGCCGGGGAAGCCTGCCGCTTCGATATCCGGGCCAGCCGCATCAGCGACAGCCAGGGCGCACGGCCGGCCGCCGATTCGCGCATCGCCTTCACCGTGGCCAGCAGCACCGGCAACCCGGATCCCGGCAATCCCGGCAATCCCGGCAATCCCGGCGCGTACTACTCGCGGGTGAATACCTCCAGCCCGAGCCAGCTGCGTTGTTCGCTGCATGAAACCATCAAGGGCCACACCGCGTATCCGTACAGCGGCTCTGGCACCAGCAGCTGGACCATTCTGGAAATCGCCGACGAAGATCCCAACAACGCCGGCAACGTGCTCGATGCCTACCGCAACCGCAGCTACGTCAAGGGCAGCGGCCGCGCGGGCACCGGCAGCGGGCTGACCTACAACCGCGAGCACACCTGGCCCAATTCGCTGGGCTTTGCCAGCACCACCGGCGACAAGGGCCTGCCGTATGCGCCCTACACCGACACCCACATGCTGTACCTGACCGATGCGCAGTGGAATGCCGACCGCGGCAACAAGCCGTTCGCCAAGTGCGACAGCAACTGCGGCGAGCGCGCCACCGAGTCCAACAATGGCCAGGGCGGCGGCAGCGGCGCCTACCCGGGCAATTCCAACTGGGTGCGCACCCCCGATGGCAACCAGGGCTCGTTCGAAGTGTGGGGCAAGCGCAAGGGCGACATGGCGCGTGCGGTGATGTACATGGCGATCCGTTATGAAGGCGGCAAGGATGCCGCAACCGGCCAGTCCGAGCCGGACCTGGAGCTGACCGACGACCGCAGCAGGATCGTCAAGACCAGCAGCTCGCCGGCCTACATGGGCCTGCTGTCCACCCTGATCGACTGGCACCTGGCCGACCCGCCGACCGATGCGGAGCGGGCCCGCAACGAGGTGATCTACAGCTTCCAGGGCAACCGCAATCCGTTCATCGACCATCCCGAGTGGGCCACCCCGGCCCTGTTCACCTCGGCCAAGCCGAGCAGCTGCCAGCTGGCCAACTGATCATTTTCTGATTCGGCTCATGCCCCGGTCCGGCCTTCTGCCCGGACCGGGGCCCTATACTCGGCGGCGATGTCGACCGCCGATCCCGTCCTGCTGCTGTTCACCACCTGTCCTGACCTGGCCAGCGCCGAGCGCATCGCGCATGCGCTGGTCGGCGAGCGGCTGGCAGCCTGCGTCACCCGCCAGGAGGGCGCACGGTCGACGTACCGGTGGCAGGGCGAAGTGACCACCGACAGCGAACTGCAGCTGCTGGTCAAGACCACCGCCAGCCGGCTCGATGCCGCGATGGCGCGGCTGGTCGAACTGCATCCGTATGAACTCCCCGAGTGCATCGCGGTCGAAGCACGCGCCGGCTTGCCGGCCTATCTGGATTGGATCCGGGCACAGACCCGGGAGGAACACAGTTGATGAAAGCAGGTTTCATGAAATCAGCATGGATGGCGTCGTTGCGTCGTGGCGCTGCGGTGTGCGCGCTGCTGGCGCTGTCCCTGCCCGCCTGGGCACTGAGCGAGAAGGACCTGCTGCCGGTGGACGAAGCGTTCGCGCTGACCGCCACGGCGACCCAGCGCGACCAGATCCAGCTGCAGTGGAAGATCGCGCCGGGCTATTACCTGTATCGCCATCGCACCAGTGCCAAGGCCGACCCGGCCTTCAATGCGGGTGCGTTGAAGATGCCGGCCGGCGAGCGCCACCACGATGATTTCTTCGGCGAAGTGGAGACCTATCGCGAGCGCCTGAGTGCCACGTTGCCGGGCCAGCCGGCCGCAGCTGCCGGCACCGTCAGCGTGGAAGTGCGCTTCCAGGGCTGCGCCGATGCGGGGGTGTGCTACCCGCCGCAGAAGCGCGTGATCCAGGTCGCGCTGCCCGGCGGCGGTGCAGGCGCCGCTTCACCGGTCATTGCCGGAGCGGCCGGCGGGTCAGCGTTGAACAACGCCCTGGGTGGCGCCAGTGGCGGCCTGCGCCTGCCCGGGACCGCTGCAGCCGTGCAGGGCCTGCCGCTGCCTTCGGAGAAGGCCTTCGGCTTCGAAGCCATCGTCGACGATGGCAACACCCTGCTGCTGCGTTTCACCCCGGCCAAGGGCTATTACCTGTATCGCGACCGCACCTCGCTGAAGCTGGAAGGTGCCAACGGCATCCGCGTGGAGGCGCTGCGCTGGCCGCAGGCACAGTCGCACCGCGATGAACATTTCGGCGATGTGGCGGTGTTCTTCGACCAGACCGACGCGACCCTGCCGTTGCACCGCAGCCGTGCCGAGGCACTGGATGCCACCCTGGTCGTGACCTTCCAGGGTTGCCAGACCGATGGCATCTGCTACCCGCCGATGACCCGCCGGGTGCGGCTGGACATTCCCGCCGGCAAGGTCGATGCGACGGCGGCGACCACCGCGGCCGGCAATGAGCTGCCGGCGGCATTGCCGCGCGAAGCGCAGCGCACCGATGGCACCGGCAGCGAGAAGACCGACAACCGTCGCGTGGTGCCGATCCTTCCGGACCCCGTGGCAGGTGACGCTGCGGGTCTGGACGCGGCCACCGCCGGCGCCACCGCGCCCAGCCCGGATGCGAGCGCGGACAACGCACAGCGCACGCGTCCGCCGGAACCGACCAGCGCCAAGGGGCTGCTGGTGGTGCTGTTGCTGGCGCTGGCTGGCGGCCTGGTGCTGAACCTGATGCCGTGCGTGCTGCCGATCCTTTCGCTGAAAGTCCTGGGCCTGGCGCAGAGCGGTGAGAGCCGCCAGCGGGCGCGCGCCCATGCGCTGTGGTACACCGCCGGCGTGCTGGTGGCGTTCGCGGTGATCGGTGCGCTGGTGCTGGCCCTGCGCGCGGCCGGCCAAGCCGCAGGGTGGGGCTTCCAACTGCAGCACCCGTGGTTCATCGCCGCGCTGGTGTACCTGATGTTCGCCGTCGGCCTGAGCCTGTCCGGGGTGTTCACGCTGGGCGGCAACGTCGGCGGCATCGGCCAGTCGCTGGCATCGCGCAGCGGTCCGGTCGGCGATTTCTTCACCGGGGTACTGGCCTGCGTGGTCGCCAGCCCGTGCGTGGCGCCGTTCATGGGCCCGGCCCTGGCTTACGCGTTCGCCGCGCCTGCGCTGCAGTCGATGCTGGTGTTCCTGGCACTGGGCCTGGGCCTGGCGCTGCCGTTCCTGCTGGTCGGTTTCGTGCCCACGCTGGCCCGTCGCCTGCCGCGTCCCGGCGCGTGGATGGAAACGCTCAAGCACGTGCTGGCGTTCCCGATGTACGCCACGGCGCTGTGGCTGCTGTGGGTGCTGGGCAAGCAGCGTGGCGTGGATGCGATGGCGCTGGTGCTGGGCGGACTGGTGCTGCTGGCGCTGGGCCTGTGGTGGTTCGAGCGCAGCCGCTGGCGCAGCCAGCGCGTGGGTGCGCTGCTGGCCGGCGTGGTGATCCTGGCTGCCCTGGTGCCGGTGTGGGGCGTTGCCCGGCTGGCCCCGCCGGCGACCGCCGCGCAGGCTGCCGGCGAAAACGTGGTGGCCTATTCGCCGGAAATGCTCGATCGCCTGCGCGCGGACAACCGCGTGGTGTTCGTCAACATGACCGCCGACTGGTGCGTGACCTGCAAGGCCAACGAGCGCGCGGTGCTGTCGCGTCCTGATTTCCAGGAGCTGCTGCGGCGGACGAATGCGGTCTACATGCGCGGCGACTACACCAACGTGGACCCGCAGATCACCGCGTTCCTGGATGAACACAAGGCCGTGGGCGTGCCGCTGTACGTGGTGTACGGCCCCGGCGCGCCGCCGATCGTGCTGCCCAGCGTACTGACCCAGGCACTGGCCGAAGAAGCGCTGCTGCGCACCGCACGATGAAGCGCCTGCGGCCGGCACTGCTGTGGACAGCGGTGCTGGCCGGTGGAGTGGGCCTGTGGGCGGGGCAGAAGCTGGACACTTCCTCGAGGCAGGGGCCAGGGTCCGTTTCCGAAACGGAAAAGGAACCTGATTACGGCATTGGACCGGTCGTGGCGGGCATCGGCGATCCGCTCCCGGCGATCGTGCTGCCGGATCTGGCCGGCGCGCCGGTGGACCTGCAACGGTTCCATGGCCGGCCGCTGCTGATCAATGTATGGGCCAGCTGGTGCGGCCCCTGCGTGGAAGAAATGCCGGAGCTGGCGCGCTTTGCCACCGCCCAGGGCGACCGTGGCGTGCAGGTGCTTGGGCTGGCGCTGGACACCGCCGAGGGCGTGCGCGAGTTCCTGCGCCGGGTGCCGGTGAACTATCCCATCGTGCTGGAGACCCCCGGCCGGGCCGACGCCAGCGTGCGCCTGGGCAACACGCAGGGCCTGCTGCCCTACACGGTGCTGGTGGACGCGCAGGGCCGCATCGTGCGGCGGAAGCTGGGGCCGTTCGTCCATGGCGAGATCGAAGGCTGGGCAACCGGCGACTGAGTGCGCTTGACCCTGGCGCCTGCGACCGGAACACTACGCGAGTGATTCTCATTCGCCGCAGGTAGGGATACCCCACGGCGCCTCCCCCGCGCAGTACCCGGACCCTCGGGCCCGGCGTTACCGGTTTCCCCCTCCCCCGATGTTCAAGACCGTTCTCTTCCAGGTGCACTGGTTCCTCGGCATCACCGCCGGCACCGTGCTCGCCCTGATGGGCCTCACCGGCGCCGCCCTTTCGTTCGAGGATGACCTGCTGCGCGTGTTGAATCCGCAGTTCGCTGCGGTCGCCACCCAACAGGGCGATGGCCGCCAGGCACTGCCGCTGGACACCCTGGTGGCCACCTTGGGCGAAGGCAGCGACACCGCGCTGCAGCGCCTGCGCGTGGATGCCACCGGCCAACGTCCGTCGGTGGCGCGCTTCGATGGCGGCCGCGACAACTGGGTGTACTTCGATCCCTTCACCGGCGAACGCTTCAGCGCGCTGCGTGGCCAGGGCTTCTTCGACTTCACCGAAGACCTGCACCGACGCCTGGTGGCAGGCGACCGCGGCCGGCTGGTCACCGGCAGCTGCACCATCATCCTGCTGGTGTTCGTGCTGTCCGGCATCTACCTGCGCTGGCCACGCCAGTGGTGGAGCTGGCGCAGCTGGCTGTCGGTGGAGTGGAAACACAGCGGCCGCAGCTTCCTGTGGAGCCTGCATTCGGTGATCGGCACCTGGGTGCTGCCGGTCTACCTGCTGATCGCCCTGACCGGCCTGTGGTGGTCCTTCGACTGGTACCGCGATGGCCTGACCCGCCTGCTCGGAGGACCGCCGGTTGCTGCGCCGACGGTACAGGCCGACGGAGCGCTGGACCTGCAGCGCGTGCAGGCCAGCCTGTATGCGCTGCCTGGCGTGCGCGAAGGCTACATCGACCTGCGCCTGCCGGCGCGCGGCGACCGCCCGGTCACCGCACGGGTGATGTCTGCCCAGCATTCCCATCATGACCGCGCCTACGACACCCTGCAGATCGATCCCGCCAGTGGCGCGGTGCTGGACCAGCGCGCGTATGCCGACCTGGATGGCGGCGAAAAGGTGCTGGGCAGCATGTTCGCACTGCATTCGGGCAGCTTCTTCGGCCTGCCCGGGCGCCTGATCGTGATGCTGTCCAGTTTGATGATGGTGCTGTTCTTCGTCACCGGCTGGATGCTGTACCTGGACCGCCGCGCGAAGAAGCGCGCCGTGCGCGCCTCACGCGTGGACCTCGTCGCGCCGCCGTCGGCGGGCCATGCCGACGGCCCGCCGTGGCTGGTGTCCTTCGCCAGCCAGAGTGGCCAGGCCGAACAACTGGCGTGGCGCGCGGCCGGCCAGTTGCAGGCAGCCGGCATGCGCGTGCAGGTAACCCCGATGGCACGCCTGGACGGTGGCACGCTGCAGGAGGCCCGGCGCGCCCTGTTCGTGGTCAGCACCTTCGGTGATGGCGAAGCGCCGGACAGCGCGCGCGCCTTCGAACGCAAGGTGCTGGCGCAGGCGCAGGCGCTGCCGGAACTGGGCTACGCGATGCTGGCGCTGGGCGATCGCCAGTACGACCGCTTCTGCGGCTTCGCGCGGCGGGTGGAACAGTGGCTGGGCGAACAGGGCGCGGCGGCGCTGTTCCCGTGCATCGATGTGGATGGTGATGACGCCCGTGCGCTGCAGCGCTGGCAGGCCCAGCTTGCGTCGCTCACCGGCGTGGAGGCGGCGGTGGACGCCGAGCCGCACCGCCTGCTGCAGGACTGGACCTTGCACGAGCGCCGGCTGCTCAATCCCGGCAGCCAGGGCGGCGCGATCTGGCAGGTGACCCTGCTGCCGCCGGCCGGCGCGGGTTGGCAGGCCGGTGACATCCTGCAGGTGGCCCCGCGCCACGCTGCGGAGGAGGTTACTGCGGTACTGGCCGCGGCAGGGCTGGACGCCGACGCACAGGTGCATGTGGATGGGCTGGAACTGCGCGTGCACGATGCGGCGGCGCGGCGCGTGTTGCCGCCGGTCGACCAGGTGCAGGCAGTGCATGACGCCGCCCAGTGGCTGGACCAGCTGCCGCCGTTGCCAACGCGCGAATACTCCATCGCCAGCTGCCTGGCCGATGGCCACGTGCAGCTGGTGGTGCGCCTGGTGCATGGCGACGACGGCCAGCCGGGAATCGGCTCCGGATGGCTGTCCCAGCACGCCGGCATCGGCGAAAGCGTGCCGGCACGGGTGCGGCGCAATGCGGGCTTCCACCGCCACGACGATGCGCCGCCCATGATCCTGATCGGCAACGGTACCGGCATCGCCGGCCTGCGCAGCCTGCTGCGTGAAGCCGACGGCGCCGGACAGCACGGCCATTGGCTGCTGTTCGGTGAACGCCAGCAGGCCTGCGATGCGCTGTACGCGCAGGAGATCATCGACTGGCAGCAGCAGGGTCACCTGGCCCGCGTGGACCAGGCGTGGTCGCGCGATGGCAGCACCCGGATGTACGTGCAGGATCTGCTGCGCGCGGCGAGCGCGGAGCTGCGCCACTGGATCGCCGACGGCGCCTGCGTGTACGTGTGCGGTTCGCTGCAGGGCATGGCGCAGGGCGTGGACGACGTGCTGCGCGAAACCCTGGGCGAGGAGGCGGTGGATGCACTGCTCGCCGATGGACGCTACCGGCGCGACGTGTATTGAACAGCGTCGGGTGTGCGCTTCGTTACAGCGGCAGCAGGTGCGGCTGCAGCAGCGCGGCCACCCAGTCCATGAACGCCCGCGCCCGCGCCGGAAGGTGCCGGCGCTGGGCGTACAGCAGGGTCACCGGCATGGGTTCGGACGGCAGCTGCTGCAGGATTTCAACCAGCGTTCCATCGCGCAGGGCCTGGCGCACGCCCAGCCGCGGCACCTGGATGATGCCCAGTCCGGCCAGCGCGGCGGCGGTGTAGCCATCGCCGCTGTTGACGGTCACCGCACCGGCCATCGGCAGGCTGCGGTACTGCTCGCCATCGCGGTATTCGAAGCCCGCCGGCCGCTGCCCCAGCGTGCTTACGTAGTGCACCAGGCAATGCGCATCCAATGCATCGAGGGTCACCGGCGTGCCACGCACGGCGAGATACCCCGGACTGGCACAGTTGACCATCTCCATGCTGCCCAGCGGCCGCGCCACCAGCGTGTTGTCGTCCAGCGCACCGACCCGCAGCACGCAGTCGAAGCCTTCGCGCACCAGGTCGACACGGCGATCGGTGCCGCTGAGTTCGATCTCCAGCCCCGGATGCTGTTGCAGGAACGCCGGCAGCTGCGGCAGGATCAGGTGGCGGGCGAGCCCACTGGACATGTCCACCCGCAGCCGCCCGCGCAGTTGCGCGGTATCGCGGCGGAACATGCCCTGCAGGTCCTCCATGTCATCCAGCAGGTCGCGGGCGCGCTGGAAAAGCTGTTCACCGTCGGCGGTCAACTGCACGCGGCGCGTGGTCCGGTGCAACAGCTGGGTACCCATCGCCGCTTCCAGCCGCTGCACGGCCAGCGACACGCTGGCCTTGGGCAGGCCCAGGCCTTCTGCCGCACGGGTGAACGAGCCGCGTTCGGCTACGTGCAGGAAGATGCGCAGCTGCGCCATGCTGTCCATTGATTGTCGGCCATGGTTGAACAGTCATATCAGCATCACGCAGTTTATTCGCCCCCGCAAGCCCAATAGGCTGGTCACCTACCCGCCCGTTGGAGCTCGACATGTCCGTTTCCCGCACCCTGCTGATCACCGGTGGCAGCCGTGGCCTCGGCCGCAATGCCGCCCTCGCCCTGGCCGCCGACGGCGCCGATATCGTGTTGACCTACCGCAGCCAGTCCGCTGCCGCCGACGAGGTCGTGGCGCAGATCGAGGCGCTGGGTCGACGCGCTGCCGCATTGCCGCTGGACGTGGCCGACAGCGCCTCGTTCCCCGCGTTCGTCGAACGGCTGCAGGCCCAGCTTGCCGACTGGGGCGGTGAGCGCCTGGATGGGCTGGTCAACAATGCCGGCGAAGGCCACTACGCGCTGATCGCCGACACCACCCCGGCCGCGTTCGACCACCTGGTCAACGTGCACCTGAAAGGTCCCTACTTCCTGACCCAGGCCCTGCTGCCGCTGCTTGCCGATGGCAGCCGCATCCTCAACGTGTCCAGCGGGCTGGCGCGGTTCTCGCTGCCGGGCAGCTCGGCCTACGCGATGATGAAGGGCGGCATCGAAGTGTTCACCCGCTACCTGGCCAAGGAGCTGGGCGCGCGTGGCATCAGTGCCAACACGCTGGCGCCGGGTGCGATCGAAACCGATTTCGGCGGCGGCCGCGTGCGTGACGATGCGGGCATCAATGCAATGGTGGCGTCGTCCACCGCGCTCGGTCGCGCCGGCAAGCCCGATGACATCGGCCCGGCCGTGGTCGCTCTGATGTCGGCGGGCACGCGCTGGATCAATGCCCAGCGCGTGGAAGCCTCCGGCGGCATGCTCATCTGACCGTTCGCAGGCTCAACCCGGGGCCAGCATCCGTTCCGCGTTCGCGGGGTGCGACGCTGGCCCTTTCGCTCCGGCGCCACGCAGCTGGAACACCGCCACCGCCTCGGCCAGCACCTCGGCCTGGGCTTCCAGGGCGCGCGCCGACGCCGTGGCCTCTTCCACCATCGCCGCGTTCTGCTGGGTACTGGCGTCCATCTGCACGATGGTCTGGTTGACCTGCCCGATGCCGTTGCGCTGCTCCAGCGAGGCATCGCGGATCTGCGCCATGATCGCGGCCACCTGCTGCACGCTGGCCTGCAGTTCGGCCATCGTCGCACCGGCCTGGCTGACCGCACGCGTGCCCTGCCCCACCTGCTGCACCGAGTCTTCGATCAGTCCCTTGATCTGCCTGGCCGCATCGGCACTGCGCTGCGCCAGCAACCGCACTTCACTGGCCACCACCGCGAAGCTGCGGCCCTGCGCACCGGCTCGCGCCGCCTCCACGGCCGCGTTCAACGCCAGGATGTTGGTCTGGAAGGCGATGCCATCGATCAGCGCGGTGATCTCGCCGATCCGTCGCGACGACGCGCTGATGTCCTGCATCGAACGCTGGACCTGGCCCACCGCATCCCCCCCGCGCGCGGCCACTTCCGCGCTGGCGCGGACCAGTGTGTCGGCCTGTCCGGCTGCATCGGCATTGCGCGATACGGTATCGGTGAGCTCGTGCATGGACGCGGCGGTCTCTTCCAGGTTGGCCGCCTGCCGTTCGGTACGGGTGGAAAGATCGGCATTGCCGGCGCTGATTTCACCGGCCGCGTCACCGATCGCGCGCGCCGCGTTCTGGATGCCCGCCACGATGCCCGCCAGCTGGTCCACGGTCGCGTTGGCGTCGTCGCGCATGCGCGCGAACACACCGTCCAGGTCCCCGTCCATGCGTACGCGCAGGTCGCCGCGCGCCAGCGCCGCCAGCAGTGCCTGCAGGTCACCGAGGTTGTGTTCGAAGGTCGCCAGCAGGTGGTTGATGCTGGCCGACAGGCGATGCACGTAGCCCTGCTTTCCTTCCAGCGGAATGCGGCCGGCCAGTTCACCCTGCGCCGCCGCATCCACCAGCGCGCCGACTTCGGTTTCCAGCAGTACTTCCAGTGCACGGCTGCGCCACTCCACCACCTCGCCGAGTGACTGGCCGCCCTCGAAGATCGGCGTGGTCACCAGCTGCCAGCTCGTGCCACCGTGCTGGATGTCGTACTCGCGTCGGCTGCTGCCGTCCATCCGTGCCAGTGCGGCATGCAGCTGGCGGGCAGGCCGGCCCAGTACCTCGTTCCCGCCGGCACCAAGGGTCTGCAGCAACGCCGGATTGGCATGGGTCACTTCGCCCTGCGGATTGACCACCATCAGGCCGGTGGAGGCGCTGTCCAGCGCCTGCCGTGCACGCGCGTTCTCCTGCGCCACCGCGCGTTCGCGTTCGATGCGTGCGCGCAGCTGCTTCTGCATGTGGCCCAGCCGCTGCGCCAGCTGGCCGATTTCATCGTGCGGGTTATGCACGCGCAACACCGTATCCAGGCGGTCCTCGGCGATGTCCTCGGCGAAACGCAGGGTGTCCTGGATCGGCCGGCGCACGGCGTGCAGCACCATCAACAGCGTCCCGATCAGCACTACGGCGACCATCAGCAGCGAGGCGGCGAACAGCACACCCAGGCGCGTGGCCTGCGCCTGCTGGCGAGCGCGCGCCTGTTCCAGGCTGGCTGCCTGCGCCTGCTGGAACGCCTGCAGCGCGGGGGCGATGCTGGCCGCGGTATCCACCAATGACTGCGCTTCCACGTCCAGGCCCATGCGCGCGGCGGTATAGGACAGCAGCGCGCCCTGGTAGCCATCCATCAGATCACGCAGCTGCTGCTGGGTATCGGCTGGCAGGCCGGCCAGCGCAAGGTCGAAGGGCAGTTTTTCCTCGCTGGCGCGGTCGGCATGCCGGGAGTCGCCGCTCAGCAGCAGCAGGCTTTCCTGGCGGCGCATGCGTTGCAGGTGCAGGGCCAGCAGCGGGCGTTGCGTTGCGTCCACCGCCGCCTGCACGGCGTCGGCCGCCTGCTCCAGCTGCGCCGACATCGCTTCATCGCCCCGCCCCATTTCGTCCACGCGCGCGTTGAGCGCGGCGATGCCCTCGGCAAACGCGTCGGCCTGGGTGGTCAGTTCGGCCAATGCCTGCCGGCGCGTCGCGTCCATCGGCAACGCCCGCAGCTGCTGCAGCGTTGCCTGCAGGCGCTGCTGGGCAAGCTGCAGCGCGTCGCGGTCGGTGGCATCGAAACTGCGTGCATACTGGGTCTGCAGCCGCCTCGCTTCGGCGATATCGGCGGCCAGCGTGGCAGCCAGCCCGGTGCCCTGCTGGTAGACCGCGAAGCTCTGTGCGGCGCGTTCGCTGCCGTGGCTGGTCCACCAGTACATCGCGGCAATGGTGACCAGGCCCAGGCCACAGACCAGCAGGCTGGCCTTGATCTTGGCGGCCACGCTGAGCCGCGCCAGGCGCTGCAGGGAAGGCCGCGCACGGACCGCGAGGTGGCGCAGGCGGGGGAAGGCAGAACGCAGGATGTGGGGGGCAGCCGGCATGACAGAGTCCGAGGCGGAATGACGCATCGGTATCGACCTGCCCTGGCCGGACTTTAGCCCGTTGTTGCCGGCATGTGCGGCGCCACACGCGGGACCCTGCACGTTGTAACAGCGCCGCAAGTCGCGTCGATGACAGCGCACGGTGCGCTGGACCTGCCTGTGCGGTCATGCGCAAGTGGAAGCGCTGGAGGCCGGAAACAAAATGGCCGGAGCGTTCGCACGCTCCGGCCATTCCGGCGTATCGCGGGTGGGTGGTGCCTGATCAGGCCCTGGCGAAGGCCAGCAGGTCGGCGTTGAACTGGTCGGCGTGGGTCGCCGTCAGGCCATGCGGCGCACCGGGGTAGACCTTCAGCGTGCCGTTGGCCAGCAGCTTGATCGACTTCTCGGCAGCCGCCTTGATCGGCACGATCTGGTCGTCGTCGCCATGGATCACCAGCGTCGGCACGTCGATCTTCTGCAGGTCCGCGCTGTAGTCCACTTCGGAGAACTCACGCACGCAGTCGTACTGGCCCTTCACGCCGCCGAGCATGCCCTGCAGCCAGAACGAATCGCGCATGCCCTGGGTGACGGCGTTGCCATCGCGGTTGGCACCGAAGAACGGCGTGGCCAGGTCCTGGAAGAACTGCGAGCGATCACCGCCAGTACCCTTGCGGATGCCATCGAACACGTCCAGCGGCGTGCCTTCCGGGTTGCCGGCGGTCTGCAGCATCAGCGGTGGTACCGCACCGACCAGCACCACCTTGGCGACGCGGCTGCTGCCATGGCGACCCACGTAGTGCGCCACTTCGCCACCACCGGTGGAATGCCCGACCAGGATCGCGTCCTTGACGTCGGCCTGCTCCAGCACCGCGGCCAGGTCGTCGGCGTAGGTATCCATGTCATTGCCGTCCCAGGTCTGGCTGGAACGGCCGTGGCTGCGACGATCATGCGCGATGACCCGGAAGCCGTTCTGGCCCATGAACAGCATCTGCGGGTCCCAGGCGTCGGAGCTGAGCGGCCAGCCATGCGCGAACACGATCGGCTGGCCGGTGCCCCAGTCCTTGTAGAAGATGCGGGCGCCGTCTTTGACGGTAACGAAATTGCTCATGCGGGTGGCTCCTGTCGAGGGGATGCAGCGGTGGATCAGATGTCGCTGTGGGTGTGGGGCACCGCGCCGTCGAGCGCATCGCTGCCGCCGACGAAATGGCGCACCACGGGGTGCCGTTCGCCGCGATGCAGCGTGCGCAGCTGCTCCTGCACGGCCTTGTCATCGGCGGTGATGCGCTCGTGCTGGCGCAGGTGTTCCAACCACGATGCGGTGACGAAGTACTCCAGGTGCACGCCGGGACTGGCGACATCTTCGGCCACGCCCCACAGCACCGCGCCATCGCGACGGCGCACGCGGCCGAGCAGGCGCATGCACGCGTGGAAGGCAACCCGGTCTGCTGCGTCGATGCGGTATTCCACCGTCACCAGCACCGGTCCGCGGTCGTGCCCCACTGCAACCGACAGTTCCGGTGCAGGCCAGTGGCCGGCCGGCCGCAGGTCCAGTTCTTCGGTACCGGAGATGCGCACGCGCCATACCAGCAGGCCCGCCACCACCGCGCCGACGGCCGCCACCAGCAGCGCCAGGGTGGGCGTGCTGCGCTGGGCAAGCGCGCCCCAGCACAGGCCACCGGCGGCCATGCCCAGCGAGAACACCATGATGTACAGCGCCAGTGCACGCGCACGCACCCACGCCGGAACCGCGGTCTGCGCGGCGATCTGCAGCGAAGACAGCACGGTGATCCAGGCAAATCCATTCACCAGCATCGCCAGCGGCAGCAGCACCCAGCTGCGCAGCACGGCCAGCCCGACCAGGCTGAGCGCCAGCGCCAGCGTGGCCAGCAGCACCAGCAGGTCACGGTCCAGCCGCGCACGCAGTTTCGGCAGCAGCAGGGCGCCACTGACCGCGCCGATGCCCACGCAGCCCAGCAACATGCCGTACTGCCCTGCCCCGCCCTGCATCTGCCCGCGTACCACCACCGGCAGCAGCGCGGTCATCGCGCTGGCGAAGAAGAAGAAGCCGGCGGACTTGATCAGCACCGCCTGCAGGTGGCCGGCCCGGCTGGCATAGCGCAGGCCGGATTTCAGCCCGGCGCCGAAGCCTTCGGGCGGCAGGCTGGAGGCTTTCGGATCACGCTGCCAGCGCAGCAGCACCACCAGCATGGCGGCAAAGCTGATCGCATTGAAGCCGAACGCCCACGTGGCCCCCAGCTGGGCGACGATCACCCCGCCGATGGCCGGGCCCAGCGACCGCGCGATGTTGATGCCGATCGAGTTCAGCGCCACGGCCGAAGCCAGCATGGGGGGCGGTACCAGTTCGGATACGATCGCCGCCTGTGCCGGCATCGCCATGGCCGCGCCGCAGCCCATGCAGAAGGTCAGCACCACCAGCAGGGTCGGGCTGAGCAGGTCCAGATGGGTCAGCACCGCCATGGTGCCGGCCACCGCCAGCATCCAGCCCTGGGTGGCCAGCAGGTAGCGGCGACGGTCGACGATGTCGGCCAGGGTGCCGGCCACCAGCGCCAGCAGCACGATCGGCACGGTGGTGGCCGACTGCACCAGCGCGACCATCAGCGGCGAGCCGGTGCGTTCGGCCATCACCCACGCCGCGGCCACGTCGTTGACCCAGGTGCCGATGTTGCTGCCCATGATGGCCAGCCACAACGCGCGGAACATGCTGATCTGCAGCGGCGCCCAGGCGCCGGGTGCTGCGGGGGAAGCGGTATTTACCATTGCCACGCTCCTACGATGGAGGCAAAAAGAGTGTCGCGGCCACCGGCCTGGCGCAGTGCCGGACCGGCATCCACCCAGGCCAGCTGCCATTGCCATAGCCAGTCCTCGCTGGCCTGCCAGCGGGTTTCCGCCTTGTACTGGGTGCCGATGCGGCGCGCGCCGCCGGTACTGCCGGGCAACGGCAGCAGCGGTGCCGGCGTGGTGTACACCGCATCGCTGCGCTGTTGTTTCCAGGCCAGCTGCACGCCCAGCTGGGTGCCGAGGCGCTCGTTGAACTGCAGGTCCAGGGTGGGCTGCAGGTCGACCAGGTTGGCCGGCGCCAGCAGGCTCGCCTCGCTGAAATAGGACGACTTCGGGTACAGCGCATTGAAGGTCTGCAGGCGCCCATCGCCCGCATCGCGGTCACCGCTGGCGATGTCCAGCTTCACCCCCAGCCGCGGCTGCAATGGCGCTTGCTGCCAGCGCCAGCCGGTATCGCTGGCCAGTGTCCAGGCACGGATGTCCAGCTGCCGCGTGGCGGTATCCAGATGACCCCGCTGGACCACCGCTTCCACGTTCCAGTCCAGTGCATCGCGCTGGCCGAACCAGCGCGTTCCGAGCGTCTGCCGCCGTTCGCGCCCGTTGCCATCGGCGAAGCGTGCGCCATCGCGCTGGTAGTCCAGCAGGTAGGCATCCCATTGGCCACTGCGGCGTGCTGCGCTGGTCGCGTAAGCGCCCCACAGATGGGCACCCGGCTCGCTGCGATCGTCGAAGGCGCCGGGACGGTTGTCCACCGCGCGCAACGCCAGCACGTCCAGCTTGCCCGCGGCAGCGCGCCAGCCCAGGCGCAGGCCATCGAACGCCAGCCGGATGTTCGGCCCGTCGCGTACCGACAGCAGCCGGGAACTGCCATAGCTCGCTTCCTGCCGCCCGAGCTGCAGCCATGCCTGCTGCCCCTGCCAGCGCCAGTAGGCCTGCTGCACGTCCAGCGCGCCTTGATCGGTGCCGCCGGGACCACCCGCACGTCCTTGTTCGGCATGCACGCCCAGCTGCACGCGCGCCTGCCAGTCATCGCGGCGATAGGTCGCCGATCCCAACGCGCGCAGCAGGCCATAACCGTCTTCGCCGCCGCCGATGCCGAAGCGGGTGGGATCGAAGTACATGCCGCGCAGTCGCAGCGAGGCGTCCCATTGCAGGTCGCCCTGGCCCAGCGCGGTGCAATGGCCCGCCCCGCAGCCGGCCTGCGCGCGTGCCTGTGCCAGCGCAGGCAGCGCCAGCGCGGCGAGGATCAGAACGCGAAGCACGAGCAGCCCATGGCACCCCAGAACGCCTGCAGGTCACCGGTCGGTGCCGCATGCTGGGCCGCATGGCCGTGTGCACCGTGGGTGGAACAGGGCGCGCCATGGTGATGGTGGTGCGCCATCGCCAGGCCGGTGGCCGTGCCGCCGACGTGGTAGCCGCCGAAGCGGTTGACCGGAGACCAGTCCGGCATCGCCGGCGGCAGTGCCGGTGCCAGCCCATCGTAGTCGGCGGCGGCGTGCACGATGCGACCGCCCAGCACGGTCAGCACGCTGGTGATGTCGGCGATCTGGTCGTCGTCCACGCGGAAGAAGTCGGCCGACAGCACGATGAAATCGGCCAGCTGGCCTGCCTTCAGTATGCCCTTGTGGTCTTCATCGCCAGAGAACCATGCGCTGCCCTGGGTCCACAGGCGCAGCGCCTGTTCGCGTTCCAGCAGGTTTTCATCGCCATACAGCGCCAGGCCGCCCACGGTGCGGCCGGTGACCAGCCACGACAGTGCGACCCACGGGTTGTAACTGGCCACGCGCGTGGCATCGGTACCGGCGCCTACCGGAACGCCTTCGGCCAGCATCCGCTTCACCGGCGGCGTATGCCGTGCTGCCTGCACGCCGTAGCGTTCCACGAAGGCTTCGCCCTGGTAGGCCATGCGGTGCTGGATCGCCAGCCCACCGCCCATCGCGCGGATGCGCTCGATGTTGCGCGGGGTGATGGTCTCGGCGTGGTCGATGAACCAGTGCAGGCCATCGAACGGTACCTCGCGGTTGACCTGTTCGTAGACATCCAGGATGCGCGAGATGCTTTCGTCGTAGGTCGCATGGATGCGGAAGGGCCAGCGCTTTTCAACCAGCAACCGCACCACGTCATGCAGTTCCGGCTCCAGTCCGGGCGGCAATTCCGGGCGCGGTTCGTTGAACAGTTCGAAGTCCGCGGCGGAGAACACCAGCATCTCGCCCGCGCCATTGTGGCGCAGCAGGTCGTCGCCCTGGCGCGGCTGCAGGATGTCGCTCCAGCGCTGGAAGTCATCGACTTCGCCGCCCTTGTTCTGGGTGAACAGGTTGTAGGCGATGCGCACGCTGAGCTGGTCATCGCGGTGCAGCTGCTCGATGACCTGGTAGTCCTCGGGATAGTTCTGGAAGCCGCCGCCGGCATCGATCACCGAGGTGATCCCCAGCCGGTTCAACTCACGCATGAAGTGACGCGTGGAATTGGCCTGGTATTCGATCGGCAGCTTGGGTCCTTTGGCCAACGTGGCGTACAGGATCACCGCGTTCGGCTTGGCCAGCAGCAGGCCGGTGGGGTTGCCCAGCTTGTCGCGCACGATCTGCCCACCGGGCGGATCCGGTGTGTTCTTGTCATAGCCGCATGCACGCAGCGCAGCGCGGTTGAGCAGCGCGCGGTCGTACAGGTGCAGCAGGAACACCGGCGTATCCGGCGCGATGGTGTTGATTTCCTCAAGCGTCGGCAGGCGATTTTCGTTGAACTGGGCGGCAGTGAAGCCACCGACCACGCGCACCCATTGCGGTGCGGGCGTGCGATCGACCTGCACCTTCAGCATGGCCAGCGCATCGGCCAGCGAGCGCAGGCCATCCCAGCGCAGTTCCAGGTTGTAGTTGAGTCCACCGCGGATCAGGTGGGTATGGCTGTCATTGAGCCCGGGCACCAGCCGGCGGCCCTGCGCATCGATGATGGTCGCCTCGGCCGCCCAGCCGCGCATGATCTCGTCATCGCTGCCGACGGCGACGATGCGCCCGTCCTGCACGGCCAGCGCCTGTGCATGCGGTTGTGCGGTGTCGAGGGTGGTGATGCGGGCATTGCGGATGACCAGCGTGCTCATGCGACGCTCCTGCGATGAGGGGGAGGGAGCCGCCGCCAGGCCGCGGCCGGCCAGGCCCAGCGCGAGTGCCGCGCCCGCCCCCAGCAGCACCTCGCGACGGCCGGGCTGGGAAGGATCGGTACTCATGACGGCACTCCAGGGGAAGCAAGGAAAGAATCAAGCGAGAACATGCCGGCGCCTGCCAGCGCGACCGACAGCAACAGCAGCGTCCACATCAGCGGGTACTCCACGCCGCCGCGCATCCAGAACCAGCCGCGCGGCAGCGCCAGCACGGCGGTGAACGCGATGAACGCCGCGCCGGCCAGCGCAGCCAGCCGGGTCTGCCAGCCGAGCAGCACCGACAGACCGGCCACTACCTGCACCGCGGCCAGCAGCAGCGGCAACGGCGCGGTGGCAGGCAGGCCGAAACCACGCAGTTCGCCGGCAAAGCCGGCCAGGCCCGGGCCGTTAAACCAGCCGAACAACTTGCCCAGCGCGTGCGGCAGCAGGAATCCTCCCGCTGCCATGCGCAGCATCAGCAGCGCCACGTCCAGGGCATGGCTGCTGCCCATGCTCAGTGACCGCCTTCCTGTGCGCCGAACATGGTCTTGGCGTACTGGATGCCCACGCCGTAGCCACCGGCGTGTTCGCGCGCGATACCGGTGGTGAGGTCGTAGGTTTCGCCGCGTGCCCAGTCGCGCTGCAGCTCCAGCAGGTACTGCACGCTGGTGATCGGCACTGCACCGGCCTGCACCATGCGGGTGATGGCGCGCTCGTGTGCTTCGTCGCTCACGTCGCCGCAGGCATCGGTGATGACATGGATCTCGAAGCCCTGCTCGATCGCCGACAGAGTCGGTCCGACGATGCAGACACTGGTCCACAGGCCGGCGATGACCAGGCGCTGCTTGCCGATGCGGTTGATCTCATCGATAACGCCCTGGTCTTCCCAGGCATTCATCGAGGTGCGGTCGAACACCGGCTGGCCCGGGAAGATCGCCGGCAGTTCCGGGAACAGCGGACCGGAGAACGACTTTTCGGCCACGGTGGTCAGCACGACCGGCACCTTGAAACCCTTCGCGCCCTTGCTGATCAGCGCGACGTTGTTGCGCAGCGCGGAGATGTCGATGGTGTGGGTGGCGAACGCCATCTGCGACTGATGGTCGATCAGCACCAGGGCGTGGTCGGTCGGGGAAAGCAGCGCATTGCCGGGGACGGCGGTGGCCTTGTTCATGCAGGTGGCTCCAGTGCGAGGGGAAATTCAGTGAGGGGTTGCTGCGTGCGAGGCGTAGCAGCGCGGACTGCAGCCGGTGGCGGCGCGGAACGTACGGGTGAAGTGGCTCTGGTCAAAGAACGCCAGTTCGCTGGCGATGCGGCCGACCGGCTGTGACCCTTCACGCAACCAATGGCGGGCCTGGTCGATGCGACGTCGGCGCAGCCAGGCAGTCGGGCTGAGCCCGGTGGCGCTGCGGAACAGCCGCGCCAGGTGGAAGCGGCTGACACAGGCAGCGGCGGCGATCTGCACGACGTCGATCGACTGGCCGAGGTTCTGTTCCATGAATGCCTGCGCGCGGCGGACCGCTGCCGCCTGCGCCGCAGTGAGGCCAGGCAACCCCGAAGGCGCGCCGGCGCACGGTGTGTCGATGGCCATCGGCGGCACTCGTGGGGGGGAGTGCATAGCGTGGCGGCAGACGCCACGGCGCCCTACCCCCGACGGGGTGGGCAGCAGCCTCACTCTTTCGGGGGAGCGGCCCCCCGGGCCGCCACCAGCACGCGCCGACCGAACAGGCAGGCGTCCAGCGAATACGCGCCCGGGCCGAGCAGCAACAGGCAGCCAGGCAGCAGCACCAGCGGCATGCTGCCGCCCCCGCGCCACAACACCAGCGTGGCCAGCAGCACCGCCAACGGGGTCAGCCCGCCGAGCGCCAGCAGCAACGCTGCCGAGGCGGCGACCCATTGCTGCCACGCGGCCACCGGCCACGGCCAGCACATCGCAGCGGCCAGGCACAGCCGTATCCACAGCAGGCCGATGCCCGGGGCACGATCTGGAAACATCACGAACAGACGCTGCATTCCCCCCTCCCGTGGACAGGCTGCCCATGGTTACCTGATCCCGCGCTGGCCCGCCTGCCCCGATCGGGTAGGCCGGCCGTGCCCCTGGCCTGCGAGAATGCAGCATGCCGCTTGATCCCCCACCGCTGCTGCGCCACGCGTGCGCCTGCCTGTTGCAGGTCGTGCTGCTGTGCGTGGGATCGCAGATGACGGCCCAGGCATCGACACCGATGCATGCCCAGTCCGGGCTGCCCGGCTTCCAGCACAGCGCATGGCGCGTCGGGCAGGGTGCGCCGGGTGATATCTGGGACATCGCGCAGGACCGCCAGGGCACGCTGCTGCTGGCAACCGGATCCGGCCTGTACCGGTTCGATGGCCACCGTTTCGAGCGTGACGCGGCACCGCAGGACAGCCGCTTCCCGTCCACCAACATGGTGTCGTTGCTGCTCGACCCGGATGACAGCCTGTGGATCGGCTATTTCCAGGCCGGCATCAGCCATCTGCAACCGCGCGGACTGCGCAGTTTCCTCAGTGGACGTGATGTGCCGAACGGTCCGGTGCCGCGCATCACGCGCGATGGCAGCGGACGGTTATGGGCGGCGCTCAAGGGCGGTCTGCGCTGGTACGACGGCCAACACTGGCAGCCGCCCACGCCGGCGATGCAGGTACCTGCCGAGCCCGCGCACTGGCTGCAGCGCGACCACCAGGGAACGCTGTGGCTGCTGGCGGGCAGCGCGCTGTGGCGACTGCCGCGTGGCGCCGGCCGGATCGAAGCCACCGGCGTGGACGTATCGCCGCAGTCGGTGCTGGCCGAACGCGCCGATGGAAGCCTGTGGCTCGCCGACCGGCGACGCGGCATCCTGCCGGTGGCACGCGATGGCACCCTGCTGTCGCCCGCGCAACGCGAATCGCTGCGCCTGCCCGACCTGCGCGCCGATCGCGTGCTGTTCGCGCGTGATGGCAGCCTGTGGGGAACCCGCATCGGCAGTGGCGGCGTGTTCCGGCTCGGTTTCGACGGCACCCAGCCCACGCGGCTGGAAAACTTCGACGTGGCGCAGGGCCTGACGTCGACCTCGGCCTCGCCGCTGCTGGAAGACCGCGAAGGCAACATCTGGGTCGGCACCAACCTGGGCCTGAACCGGTTCCGTGCGCGCAGCGTGCATGCGCTGCAGGATGTCGGTCCGTCGGGTCCCTACCGGACGCTGTACCGCACCGCGGGGGGGCAGGTGCAGGGCTACGATGACGACCTGCGGATGTTCGACCTGCAGCGCAGCCTGGTCCACGCCGGCGCGGCGGCGATGCAGCGCGCCAGCCTGCAGTCGGCGGTCCCGGTGTGGCTGTTCCACGATGACAGGCTGTACCGGCGCAGCGCTGGCCGGACGGTGGCGTTCGCCGCGCCGAGCTGGACCGCCGGGCAGTCCTTCAATTCGGTGTTCTTCGCTCCACGCGGCGAAGCGTGGGCGTGCGCCGGCCCCTACACGCTGCACTTCAAGGACGGTCGATGGCGCAATGATCATCGCCTGCCCGCACGCAGTTGCAGCCTGGTCAGCGTGGATGGACGCGGGCGCGTGCTGGTCGGGCATGACGATGGCACGCTGCACGTGGTCGATGGCCGATCGGTACGGGCTTACGGTCCGGCGCAGGGACTGAATGTCGGTCCGGTCACCGCGGTGCACGCGCATGGGGAGGAACTGCTGGTCGCCGGGGAGTCCGGCCTTGCCGTGCTGGAAGGCGCCCGCTTCCATGTGCTGCAGGCCGATATCCCCGGCGTGCTGGAAGGCATCACCGGCATCGCCGGCGAAGCATCGGGTACGCGCTGGTTGAACGGCAGCCGCGGCCTGTTGCGCACCGATGCCGATGCACTGCGGGTGGCGGCGGGCAGCGCACGCGCGCTCTCCCCGCGCCTGTTCGATGATGCCGATGGCATGCCGGGCATCGCCCTGCAGAGCAGCCCCACCGCCACGGCGATGCTGGCCGAGGATGGATTGTTGTGGCTGGCGACCAACCAGGGCCTGGCGTGGCTGGACACCACCCTGCCGCATCGCAACGAACGTGCACCGGACGTGCGCGTCGGCGAGGTGTCGTTCGACGGGCAGCACCTGCCGCTGCGCGACGGACTGCGACTTCCCGCCGGCACCGACCAGGTACAGATCGACTACGTGGCGCTGTCCCTGGCGCGGCCCGAGCGCACCCGCTACCGCTACCAGCTGTCCGGCGTGGACAGCAGCTGGCAGGATGCCGGCAGCCAGACCCGCGCGCATTACACCAACCTCATGCCCGGAACCTACCGCTTCGAGGTGATGGCCGCCAACGAAGACGGGGTCTGGAGCAGCACCCCGGTGGCGCGCACGTTCCAGATCGCCCCGACTTTCATGCAGACGCTGTGGTTCAAGCTGCTGTGCGTGCTGGCAGTACTGGCCCTGCTGGTGATGGCCGTCCGCATCCGCAGCGGGCAGCTGGCTGCGCTGGTGCGGGCCCGGCTGCAGGAACGCCACGGCGAGCGCGAGCGGATCGCCCGTGACCTGCACGACACCCTGTTGCAGGGCAGCCAGGGGCTGATCCTGCGCCTGCATGCCATCAGCCAGTCTGCCCACGCCTCGCCTGCCGTGCGCAGCAGCCTGGAGGCGGCCATGCAACTGGCCGAACAGAACCTCGCCGAAGGACGCGAACGCGTTGCGGCGCTGCGCGATGGCCCGGCTGCCGGCCAGGATCTGGTGACTGCGTTGGCGCATGTGCATGAAGAGTTCGCCGGCGAGGGTGTCAACCCGCTACGGCTGACCATCGAAGGGGCGGCACCGCCGCTGCAGGCGCACGCGGCTGAAGAAGTCTTCCTGATCGGTCGCGAAGCGATCCGCAATGCCCTGCACCATGCCCAGGCAGGAGCGATCGAAGTGGAACTGGCCTACGGGCGCAGTTGCCTGCTGCTGCACGTGCGCGATGACGGTCGCGGCATGACCGACACCCACGGCGCCGCCGACGGCCACTGGGGCATGCAGGGCATGCGCGAGCGCGCACGCCGGCTGGGTGGAGAACTCCGCGTCTGGTCGCGTCCCGGGCTGGGCACCGAAGTGGCGTTGTCGGTGCCCGCCCATCGCATCTACCGGCAGCGTCCGTCGCCATGGCGGCGCTGGTGGCCCAACAGGAAACCCTCGGGATGAACCCCAACGATTCCATCGGCGTGTTGATCGTGGACGACCATCCGCTGTTGCGCGATGGCCTGGGCGCGCTGCTGTCCACCCAGTCGGACATGCATCTGGTGGGCGAAGCAGCCGACGGCGAACAGGCGGTGGACTGCTACCTGCGGCTGCATCCGGACGTGGTGCTGATGGACCTGCAGTTGCCGGGCATCGACGGTGTCGAAGCCATCGTGCGCATCCGCGCGCAGGATCCCAAGGCGCGCATCATCGTGCTCACGACCTACCGCGGCGATGTCCGCGCGGTACGCGCCTTGCAGGCCGGCGCCAGCGCCTACCTGCTCAAGGACATGCTGCGCCATGAGCTGATCGACACCATCCGCAGCGTGGCCGGGGGGCGTCGCGCCGCCATTCCGGCGCAACTGGCAGCGAGCATCGCCGCGCATGTGGTGGAAGACCGGTTGTCCCCGCGCGAAACCGAAGTGCTGGTCCACGTGGCGGCGGGCATGTCCAATCGACGCGTGGGCGAGCAGATGCTGATTTCCGAACAGACCGTGAAAGCGCACATGAAGCGCATCATGGAGAAGCTGGGCGTCGGTGACCGCACGCATGCGGTCACCATGGCCCTGCGCCGCGGCATCATCAGCCTGGATGATGAAACCGGCGAACGCTGAGACGACTCAGAAGCGCACGTCGGCCTTGATGCCCAGCACTACCGCATCCTTGCGCGACGCCAGCCCACCCGGATGGCGCACGTACTGCACACCGGGCTGCAGGTCCAGACCGCGCGCGGGCTTCCAGCCGTAGAACAGTTCCGCCACATGCTCCCTTGCTGCCAGCGCGCCACCGTCACGCCGCTGCTGGAACGCAGCGGCGCGCGGATTGACCCGGGTACTGGCAAGCCCGAAGCCGATACGATCATCCGGCCGCGAGCGCACCGTCCCGGTCTGGATCAGCTGCAGGCTGACCATCTGGTCGATGTCGCCGGTGCGGCGATCGCCCTGTGCGAAGGCCAACTGCGCCCGCAGGCCCGATGCGTCGCTGCTTCCGCTGCCGCCGGTCAGCTGCTGCTGCGCGCTGGCCCATCCGCCGTAAGCGCCGGTGCGCAGCAGGGCGGTGCTGCCGCCGGCGTGGATCGGTAGCGGCTGCACGGCATCGGCCCGCGGCGCACTGCTGTACCAGCCACCGATCGCATAGTGTCCGTTGCGTCCTTCAAAGGAGGGCTCCCAGCCCAGTTCAAGCGGTGTGAGCGTGCCGACCGTGCCGGCCGGTGCCAGGCGCAGACCACCCCCACGCGCATCGGCATAACGGGGGTTGATCTGGTACGCGGCGGCACGCAGGTAGACCGCTGGCAGCGGCCGGTAGGTGACCACCGCGCCCCATTGGCTGAGCGGCGAATTGAACCAGTAATCGCCCCCGAGCAGCGCCACCTGGCCGCCGCACAGCGCCAGGTTCATGGCAACGCAGTCGAGCATGTTGAAGTCCTCCCCGACCGCGAGCCGGCCCGCCTTTGCATCGAAGCGTCCATCGGCGGACTGCCGCCCCAGCCACAGGCTGCCCAGCCGCAGGATGTGGCCACGCCCATGGATTTCCTGGCTTGCCATCAGGCTGCCGAGGCCGGCCCGGGCGGTGACGCTGTCTCCGTCGCGCAGGCTCAGCGAGAGCTGCCCCCGTGTGCCCCGCCATCCCCACAACTGCTCCAGGTCGAAGCGTCCGCCTGCGGACAGTTGGCCGGCATGGGCACTGGCGCGGCGCTGGCCGCCGGAGGTGTTGCGCGCTGCTTCCACGGTGTAGCCGAGATCCAGCACGATGCCGTTGTCCTGCCACACGGGGCGGCGTCCGCCCCAGTCACCGGTGACACCTTGCGCTGCTGCGCTTGCCGCCACCCCGGCCAGGCACAGTCCGGCCAGCGCGCGTCGTCCGCCAAGAGAATGATTCACTTCAGGCTCCTTGCTGCAGGGCGGCTCAACGTGGCATGCGCTGCCACCGCGCCGATGCGGATGCAGTGCAGGACTGCGGAAGAGGTCACAGCCCTTGCAGCAAAAGGCGCGAAGACTGTCAGGCCGCTGTCGCACGCAACGGGGCCGACCGGGGCGCCAGCGACACGCTCTGCGCGGCACGCCGGAAAAGCGGCCCGCTTCGTTAACCGCACGGGAATATCCGGCAACCTGTGATGAACCGCACATTCGTCATGTGCATCGTTGTTGACGACGGGCTCGCATCCGCTTGCCTAGCCTGCTTCGCGATGATCGACATCCCCACGCTCCTGGGCTTCGCCGCCGCCGTCCTGGTCTGCATCGCGATCCTGCTGCTGCTCACCCGGCCACGTGATGGCGCACGCCTGTGGCTGGCGATGCCGTTTGTTGCCGGCGCCTGCGGCTGCACGCTGTTGTTGTTGCCCGCGCTGTACCGCGCAGGCGCGGCCGCCCACCTGGGTACCTTCTTCGCCCTGCTGGCCTTCGCCACGGGCTGGCAAGGCATCCGCTCGCTGTTCCGCCTGCGCGTTCGCTGGGCGCTGCTGCTGGCACCGCCGCTGCTCTGGCTTGCGCTGGTGGTGCTGGTGTTCGAACCGCGTGGGCTGGACGCCGTCAGTGCCGCTGGCCGTGCGGCGATTGCAGCGCTCTACTGCGGGCTGGCTGCGTCCACCCTGATCCAGCGACACGATCCGCTGCTGCCGTCGGTGCGCATGCTGGCGCGCATCCTGGTGGTGTCGGCGGTGCTGGCGGTGCTCGCCATCGCGCTGGCGCCGTGGTTGCCCGAACCGTTGGGCGCCGGCACGCCGCGGACGTGGGCGGTGGCCGTGTTCAGCGGCATCCTGCTGTTGTCGGTGCTGCTGGTGTGCGGGCTGGTGCTTGCGGTACTCAAAGAACAATCGGCGAGCCGACTGTATGACGCGGCCACCCGTGATCCCCTCACCGGGCTGTACAACCGCCGCCTGCTGGATGAAAAGCAGGCCAGCTGGGACCGGGAAGACCGGATCAGCAATGCCACCCGCGCGGTGCTGTTCTTCGACATCGACCACTTCAAGGACATCAACGATCGCTTCGGCCATGACGTCGGCGATCGGGTGATCAAGCAGGCGGCGCGCGCCGCCGAGCAGGTCGTGCGCAAGAACGACCTGATCTTCCGCTACGGTGGCGAGGAGTTCGTCTGCATCCTTCCCGATTCCACCCTGCGCGCCGGGCTGGCCGCGGCCGAACGGCTGCGCGCCGGCTTCGAGCGCAGCGCCGCGTCGGTCGGCCGCCATCCGGTCAAGGCCACGCTGAGCGTCGGGGTGGCGGTCAGCGGCCCACAGCATCCCACCTCGGCCGACCTCGTTGCCGAGGCCGACCGCCAGATGTACCGGGCCAAGCAGGCAGGCCGCAACCGGGTGGCCGGCCCCTGCCCGGACTGAAACAGCTCAGAGCTGCATGCGTACCTGCAGCGAGAAGGCGCGCGGACTGCCGGGATACAGGTTGTTGCTGGCCTGCACGCCTTCGACGTGGAAGCGGTCGGTGAGGTTGGCCAGCCGCAGCGACAGCTCCAGCCGGGGACTGAACGCATAGGCAGCAGTGGCGTCGAACGTGGTGTAGCCGTCGATATCGAAGCGGTTGTCCAGGTCTACGCTGCGCGCGCCGACCCGGGTTGCGCCGCCACCGATGCTCAGGCCCTGCAGCATGCCGCTGAACGCGTGGTGCAACCAGACCCGTCCGCTGTGACGCGGCACGCCGACCAACCGGTTGCCCGGCGCGTACGTGTTGTCACGGGTGATCTCCGCATCCAGCAGTGACAGGTTCGCCGACAGCGTCCAGCCCTCGGCGATCCGGCCGCTGGCATCCACCTCCCAGCCGCGCACGCGCTGTTCGCCGGTCAGGATGCTGAAGTCAGGATCCAGCGGATCCTCGGTGGCCACGTCCTGTTTGGTGATCTGGAACAGCGCACTGGTCAGTGTCAACCGATCCGGCACCAGGTCCAGCCTGGTGCCGACTTCGAGCTGCTGGCCGCGCTCCGGGCTGAGCGCTCCACCGGCGCGGGTCTGCCCGGATTGCGGCTGGAAACTCTCGCTGTAGCTGGCGTACCACGACGCCCACGGACGCGGTTGGTAGACCACGCCGGCACGCGCGGTGACGGCGTCGTCCTTGTTGCGGGTGTACTCCCCGTTGAAGGTGTCATCCAGACTCGAACGCACCGCGTCGTGGCGTACGCTGAGCAGCGCCTTCCACGCTGCAGAGAACTCCATCTGGTCCTGCAGATAGCTGCTGAGCATCTCCACGTCATAGCGGTTCTGCGCATTGGCGCGTGTCACCGGCCGCAGCGCGAGGCCATACACCGGTACATACATGTCCAGCGAAGCGATGTTCGCGCGTCCCGAAGCGAAGTCCATCCGCGCCCGGCTGTACTCGGCGCCTGCCAGCAGGCGGTGCTGCAGGGAACCGGTGCGTGCGTCGATGATCGCATCCAGGCGCAGGTTGGTATCGGCCGAATCCTCGCGCCGGTCAGTGATGCGACGACGCACGCTGCGGCCATCCGCTTCAATCCCCTGCAGATCCACCGCGCCACTGTCCTGGACCAGGGCATCGGAGTGCCGTGCGGACAAGCGCAGGCCGACGTCCTCGCTCAGCGCATGCTGCACCAGCAGCGAGGCCACGGACTTGCGTGCTTCGGTGATCGACCAGGATTCGCCGAGATAGCGGCGCGCGTCATGCACGTAGACGCCTTCGTCGGTGGCGATCAGGCCGCGATCAAAGGGCTGCGACTGATCGACATGGTCGACGGCCAGGTCAACCTGGGTGGCCGCATCGGGCTGCCAGCGCAGGGCCGCCGCGCCGAAGCTGCGCCGGCTGTGGGCCGCATGGTCGCGGAAGCCGTCTTCGCCCTGCCAGGCACCGGTGACGCGGCCGGTCAGCGTGCCCGTCGCGTTGAGGGCATCGGTGGCCGATGCTTCCACCCGCCTGAAGCCGAAGCTGCCCACGGTCAGCGCACCGTCGGTGGCAAACTCAGCGGCTGGCGCGCGGGTGACGATATTGATGACACCGCCGGGTTCGCTGATGCCGAACATCACCGACGACGGCCCTTTCAACACCTCCACCTGCTCCACGTTGGCCAGGTCGACGAAGGCTTCGGGCCGGTCCATCGCACTGGTCAGCTGGAACCCGTTGATCGCGTAACGCGGGGTGACGAAGCCGCGGATCTGGTAGGTCTCGCCGCGATTGCCGCCGGTACCGTTCATCTGCACCGAAGACACGTTCTGCAGCACATCGGTCAGCCGCACGATCTGCTGGTCTTCGATCAGCTGGCGCGAAACGATCTGCATCGACTGCGGCACATCACGCAGGGCGGTTGCGGTGCGGGTAGCGGTCGAGGAATGATCGACGCGGTAGCCCGCATCGGCGCGGAAGGCCTGCACCAGCACGTCATCCAGCTGCGTCGGTGGCGCGGCCGGAGCGGGCGCGGCGGCAGGCGCTGCCGATGCGGCGACCGGTTCCGCTTCGATCACCACGCCGGAGGGTCCGCGCCGCCAGCGCAGGCCGCTGTTGGCCAGCAAGGTGTCCAGCGCCACGGCCGGTGGGTAACTGCCCTGCAGGTCGGTCGATTGCCGCCCGCGCAGCAGTTCCGATGGCGCGGCGACCTGCAGCCCGGATTGGCGTCCATACAGGATCAGCGCACTGGACAGGGGCTGGGCGGGAATGGCGAACGCCTGGGACCGGCCTTCGACGGGCGTCGGCTGGGCAGCGGCGGGGAACGCGTGCGGCGCGAGCGCCAGCAGGATCGAGGCGCAAAGCACGCCACGCAGTCGTGAATCCATGGGAAGAAGCCCTGTGCAGGAGGCGACGTGGGGGTCGCGTGGAATCGGTACAGGGGTAAGACGAACGAAGGCGACGGATCTTCAATCCGCCGTAGGCGCCGCATCCTCCACCAGCAGCAGCCACGGCGACAGCGTCCGGATGCTGCCACCCAGCGGGCCGACGGCCGCCTGCAGGGCGCGCTGCGGGTCGGCAAGGTCGAACACGCCGGTGATGTGCTGCGCGCCCAGCACGTCGTCGCGGAGCACGATGCGGCCCCGGAAGTGGGGTTGCAGCGCATCCACCATGGTCTGCAGCGGCACATCGTCCAGCACCAGTTGGCCATGCCGCCAGGCACCGATGGCCACTACCGGCACGGCATCCACCCGCACCTGTCCGTCGATGCCCACGCGCAGGCGCTGGCCAGGCTGCAGGCGCTGGCTGCGGCTGCCGGTACGCACCTCCACGCTGCCATGCTCGAGCGCCACCTCGACGCCGTCCGGGTGCGCGCCAACGCTGAAGCCGGTACCCAGCACGGTCACCGTCATCGCCCCCGCCTGCACACGGAATGGCCGGCCAGGATCGGGGACGACATCGAAATACGCCTGGCCCTGCAGCAGGCGTGCGCCGCGCTCGTCCTCAGCGGTGGTGGGTGCCAGCACGCCGCCGGCGTCCAGGCTCACCTTGCTGCCATCAAACAGCGTAAGCGTGGCTACCTCGCCGGTCCCGGTGCGCAGGTCGCCATCCAGCAGTGAGAGCAGGGTTGGTCCCCACAGCCCTGCAACGACGACCAGTACGGCCACGCTGGCAACAGCCAGCCAGCGTCCGCGCCGACCCACGCTGCGGCGTTCCGGCGCGGCGTGGGGATGCGCTGCCGTCGCCTGTTCCAGCCGCTGCAGCAGCGCCCACAGCCGCGCATGCGTTTCGCTTCGGGCCACCCAGGCGTCGATCTCCCGCTGCACGAACACGTTGGGGCCGCTGCGCGCACGCGCCATCAGCGCGCTGGCCTCGTCCAGCAGACGCGCTTGGTCTTCATCGACAGGGGGAGCGGCAGGCGGGTTCATCGAAGCGGCGGCGGTTGGCCTGCGGCCTGCAGGCAGAGGCCGCGATTATGCGCGAGGAGGGTTCGCATCGCGCGCAAGACTGGCCACGCAATGCGCCAGCGCGCCTTGCACCAGGGAATGCGCCGTGCCCTGGGACACCCCGAGGCGTTGCGCGATCTGGGCGTAGGTGGCCTCTTCGAAGCGATGCAGATGGAACGCCTGGCGCTGCAGCGCGGGCAGCTGCTGCAAGGCCTGCATTACGCTGCGCAGGTCGGCACTGGCGGTGGCGTGCTGCTCCGGCGATGGCATCGGTGACGGCGCTGCGCACAGTGCGTCGGCGGCGGTTGTCCCATCGACCTCCCACCGCGAGCGCCGCAGCAGGTCCATCGCGAGGTTGCGCACGATCCGGAACAGATAGCCGCTGGGCTGCTGCACGCCCGTTGCGGAGCGGTCCAGGCGCAGCCAGGCCTCCTGCACCACGTCTTCCGCGCGCGCGCGTCCCACCATGCCTGCGGCGGTTTCCAGCAATGAACCCCGATGGCGCAGGTAGGCGCCGAGGCGGTCGTCCTCGTGCATGCAGGTGGGGTGGGGAATAAAGCGCGATGCGCACCAATTGATAATGATACGCATTGACACCTGTGGCGCAATCCCCCGATCGAGCCGGTGCCTGTCTAGCCGAACCAGCCTGCTACGTGGGCAGGCAGCCACGGACGCGGATCGATGCCCAGCGCCTCATGCGCATCCAGCGCGTCGCGCAGCGCAGCCTCGATATCGGCACGCGCATGGCGATGGCTTTCCTCTTCCGGCAGCTGCGCGGCGGACCACGCATACAACCGGTCGGCGCGCTGCAGCATCGCGGCATGCAGCCAGGGGCGCAGTGGATGCACGTAATAGCCACGCTCGGCCAGTCCAGCCACCGCAGCGACCAGCGGCTCACTGGCGCCGCGGACCCATTCGGTCTTGCCCCCTGCCCTTTCCTGCACCGTGAGCGGTGCAGGCGACCGGTGCAGCTTCAGCGGCCCACGCAGCTCCAGCTCCAGATCACGCGCATCACGCTGGCTTTCCGCTTCGACCAACCAGCCGTGATGCAGGTCGAAGAATTCGAACCAGCGCCGGTGCAATGCACTGATGCGGCCCAATGGATCGCGCGAGAAGCCGATCTTGCAGTAGTCCTCCCATGCGCACGGGAACACATAGGCGAACCAATGGCCATCGATCCGCGGCGTCATCGTCATGGCAGGGGCTGGCAGACCGGGCAGAAGAACGCGCGGCGCTGGGTCGTCCCCAGGTACTGCTTGGACACCGGGCCACCACACCGGGGGCAGGTCCGCTTGGTGTGCACCTGCCAGTGCTTCTTCAGTTCGTAGGCCTTCTTCCACGCCAGGAAGTCGAAGCTGTATTCACGTGCCTGGGCGATCACCTGGCCCAGCCTCCGCGGCGAGATGGTTGCAATGGCGGCAGCCGGATGCACGCGTGTGCGGAACAGCACCTCGTTTTTTATGATGTTGCCCACCCCGGCGAAGATGTCCTGGTCCAGCAGCGCATCGCATATCAGCGCGTCCGGCCGTGCCTTGAGCTTGCGTCGCGCCAGCCTGGGATCCCATGCGGGATTCATCACGTCCGCGCGCCAGTCGTAGGCGTCGTCGAGCGGGCCCTCGATGTACTTCAACGAGCAGGTGTAGAGGTTGAGCTCGCCATTGTCGAAGGTCAACGAGGCGCGCGCCGTCGTCGGCTTCCGCTCGTCGATGCGCCAGGTGCCGAACATCAGCAGATGGGCGCGCAGGCTGAAGCCACGGAACTCCAGCAGGAAATGTTTGCCCCAGCTGCGCACCGATACCACGCGTCGGCCCTGCATGCGGGCGAGGTCCAGGCTGCTGTTGCCTGCGGTGATGCGCACCGCGTGGTTGCGGAAATGCGCCGCCGCCTCGCGCAGGATGACGATGGAAGGACCTTCAGGCATGGGCCTGCTCCAGCAGGGCCTGCAGGCGCAGCGCATTGGCCGTGGCGAAGCCGTGCGCGGTGTTGTCGAAGATCACCCAGCACCGCTGCCCCTCGGCGGATACCGCACGCAGCTCTCCCGCCAGCCGGTGCAGGGCCTGCTCTTCATAGTCGCTGTAATACGTCCGCGGGCTGCCATGCCAGCGCCAGTAGCGCCAACGCTCCGCCCCGGCAGGCGCCGCACCCGCATCCACGCGCGGCGGATCCGCTGCGACACGTGCTACGCCATGGCGCTCCATCAGCGCCTGCGCGGCGGCCCCGAACCAGGAAAGATGGCGCGGCTCACAGGCCAGCGGCACCGCGGTACGCCGGCGCAGCATCGTGAAGAACGTGGCGGCCACGCGCGCATCGAAGGCGAGCGAGGGTGGCAGCTGCAGCAACAGGCCGCCGAGGCGGTTGCCCAGATGGCTGCTTTCCTCAAGGAAGCGGTCCAGCACCGGACCCGCCCCGCGCAGCCGCAGTTCATGCGAGATCGTGCGGGGCATCTTCACCGAGAACCGGAAGTGCGCCGGCACCGCGGCCGCCCAGCGCGCATAGGTTGCCGGCTGGTGCGGGCGATGGAACGAGGAATTGATTTCTGCCACCGACAACCGCGAGGCATACCGCTCCAGCGCACTTCCCTGCGCATCGAATGCTTCGCGGTAGCGGCCCGGTATCGACCAGCCGGCGCATCCCACCCTCACCTCGGTTGCCACTGCCTGTCCTCCATCGCACCTGCTCGCAGCGTCTTCCCGCGGCCGTGAGAAACAAGCGAAGCCTGCATGCGCAGACTGTGCAGAGGCGGCCTTGACCCGATGCACACTGCGGCCGGCGCAGCCTTGTCGGCATGCTCGATTTTCTTCCCCCGCAGTGGTCGGTCCTGCCGCGCGCGTTCTATCGCCGCCACCCCACGCAGGTGGCACCGGACCTGTTGAACAAAGTGCTGCTGCGCGCGGATGGCCGCGCCGCGCGCATCGTCGAAGTGGAAGCCTATGCGGGAAGCGAAGACCCGGCGGCGCATTCCTACCGGGGCATGACCGCGCGCAACGCCACCATGTTCGGTGAGCCAGGCCATCTGTATGTGTACTTCACGTATGGCATGCACTGGGGCAGCAATGCGGTCTGCGGCGAGGTCGGCGAGGGCGTCGGCGTACTGCTGCGCGCGGCCGAGCCCCTGCTGGGCCTGGACGCGATGCGCCTGGCCCGGCCCAAGGCGAAGCGCGAGCGCGACCTCGCCAGTGGTCCGGGCAAGCTTTCGCAGGCCTTCGGCATCACCGGGGGGATGGATGGCGCCGATCTGGTCGGTGCCGACCGCGGCATCGTGCTGGCCGATGATGGCACCGCGCCGCCAACCAATCCGGTGGTGGGCCCGCGTATCGGCATCAGCCGGGCGATGGACTTCCCGTGGCGCTGGCACGTGGCCGACCACCTGCATGTTTCGGTCAATCCACGGCGTCGCTGAAGGGCGGGCTCAGCCCTCCCAGCTCAGCCCGCGCGGTGCATTGCGGAAGCCCGCCGCGCGCAGCGCATCGGTGACCGGGCCACGACCGATCTCCGCGTCGTTGATCCGGTCCAGGGTGAACGACAGGCGCCGGCCACGCCGCAGCGCCGCGGCCAGCGCGTCGGCCGACGCAGCCAGCAGCCCGGCGTGGCCGGGGTCTTCGCCATCGAAGTACAGCAGCAGGGAACGTCCGCCCTGCGCCAGGTACATCCGCAGCGCACCGCCGGCCAGCACCACCAGCGCGCCGGGCCGGCGCACCGGGCGCTGCCGGGCCGCATGCGCCGGCCACGCCAGTACCGTGCCGTAGGCATTGGCAGGATCCACTGCCGACAGGCCGATGGCCGGCGCCGATGCGGCAGGTGAGGTGTCCTCGGCGATATCCCGCAGCCGGTCGACACTGGATCGCTCGGCGAACTGCGCACCGCCCAGGCCTTCCACGAAACGGCCACGCAGCACCCGCCCGGCATCCTCCATGCCCCGATAGACCTGCTGCAGGGCGGGGAAGCCGCCGGCGATGCCTTCGGCCACCGCTGCGCCGCGGGTCACTACGCCGTGGCGATCCAGCAGCGCATCGGCCAGTGCGACCGCACGCACGGTGTCGCTGGCGTGGCCGCGCTGCAGCAGCGACCAGCGTCCGGCCAACGCGGGGGCATCGTAGGTAGCGGGGCCATGCAGCACCGAGCCGACGGCAGGCGCGGTGTCGCCCATCGACATGCCGATGAAGCCGCGGCGGCGCCGTGAAACGTGGGATGCACGCGCACGCGCTGGCGTGCGGGCCGCTGACAGCGCGCGCAGCGGCGCCCAGATGTCCGTTGCCACGCGGCCCTGCCAGGCAAGCGCCCACAGCGCGGCATGCAACGACTCCGGCGAAAGATCGATGCCTGCCGCGGGACGCTGCGCCGCCTGCAACCGCGCATGCACGCTCGTCGCCAGCTGCCGTGCGAAGAATCCACCGCCGTCCGCCATCACCGACACGATCATCTCCTGCAGTGGCGACAGGGCGCCTTCGCCGATGACCGGCAGGGTCTGCGCAGAGACATCATGCAGGTGCAGCGACACCAGGCCATCGTCATCGCCCAGCGTGCCATGCCCGCACCACAGCACGCTGCCAGTGGCCAGCAGCTGGTCCAGCAACGCAGGCGCATAATCCCGCACGCGCGCCGGCAGGATCTGGTTTTCCCATGCGGAGATCGGCAGCGGCACGCCGGCAAGTTGTTCCACCACCCGCAGCACGCCTTCGGTGCCTTCCAGCGTGCCGGTCACCTGCGCATGAGGACCCAGCGCGGCATGCCCGGCCGCCGGTCCCAGCATCGCGTGGCGTTCCAGCAACAACCGCACGTACGCCGTGCCCGGTACCGGTCGGGTCGCTTCGCGCGCGGCCTGCAGCGAGCGCACGCGCAGCCGGCGGAACACCCCTTCCGCTATCCATTCGTGGCGCGCGACGGGGCTGCCTTGCTTCGGCGTAGTTGCACCGAACTGGCCGCTGAGCAGCTTGCCCTGCTCGGCCAGGCGCGCCAGCGCGTGGTCGGCCACCGCGACACCCAGCCCGAACCGGGCGGCCACATCGGCCGTGGTGAACGGACCGCGCGTGCGCGCCAGGCGCCCGACCAGGTCGCCGAGCGGATCCACCGCGGGCTGCAGGAACACCGCGGGAATCCCCGCGGGAAGCGCGATGCCCAGTGCGTCACGCAGCCGGCCGGCATCTTCGATCGCCGCCCAGCGCGTTTCACCCGCAAGCGTCACTGCGATGAGCCGATGCTCGGCCTGCAGCGCAGCCAGTTGAACGTACACTTCGCCATCGGCACCGAGCAGGCGCGCGGCAAGCTCGGCGGTCGACAACGGACCCAGTTCGCGCAGCAGGTCGGCAACGCCCTCCTTGCCCGCGGCGCGCCGATCCGGCGCCAGCCGCTGCAGCTCATCCACCACGCGCTCGACGACGCCGGCATCCAGCAGCTCGCCCATGTCCACCTGGCCCAGCAGGTCCGCCAGCAGACCACTGTCCAACGACAGGATCGAGGCGCGACGCTCGGCCAGCGGGACGTCGGTGCCGTACATGAACTCGGCGACGTAGCCGAACAGCAGGTTGGCCGCGAACGGCGATGGCACCTGCGTGGTGACCTCGGCGATCTGCACCTGACCGTCCACCAAGCGTTGCATCAACGCGCCGAGTGCATCCAGGTCGTAGACATCCTGCAGGCACTCGCGCGCGGTTTCGATCAGGATCGGAAACTCCGGATAGGCACTCGCCACGTCCAGCAACTGGCCCGCGCGCAGGCGCTGCTGCCACAGCGGTGAACGTCGTCCCGGCGTGCGCCGGGGCAGCAACAACGCGCGCGAAGCACATTCGCGGAAACGTGCAGCGAACAGCGCCGAGCTGCCGACCGCTGCGGTCACCTGGCGCCGCAGCGGCTCGGGCTCGAACAGGAACAGGTCCGCGCCCGGCAGGTGCCCGCTGCTGTCTGGAATGCGCGCCATGATGCCGTCCTCGCTGGACACCACCGAGGGATCGACATGCCAGCGCTCACGGATCCGTTCGGCGATCGCCAGCGCCCACGGATCATGCACGCGGCGGCCATACGGCGAATGCAGCATCACCCGCCAGTCGCCCAGTTCATCGCGGCAGCGTTCAACCACCAGTTGCCGGTCCGTCGGCAGTACGCCGGTCGCCTGCCGCTGCTCACCGAGCAGGCCGAGCACGTTGCTGATGGCGCGCGTATCCAGGCCGCTGGCCTGCAGCCGCGCGGCCAGCGCCTGGGAAACGTTGCCGTCGTCCGCGGCCGCGCCGTCCAGATCGGCCAGGAACGCGCCGATCGCCGCGCCGAGTTCGGCCGGGCGGCCGGCATTTTCGCCGCGCCAGAAGGGCAACCGTGCCGAGCGACCCGGTGCCGGGGTGACGATCACCTGGTCATGGGTGATCTGCTCGACCCGCCACGACGTGGCGCCGAGGGTGATCACATCGTTCACCCGTGACTCGTGGACCATTTCCTCGTCCAGCTCGCCGACCCGGCGCGAGCCGGCGCGCTCGGCGCCTTCGGGCAGCACCACGCTGAACATGCCGCGGTCGGGGATGGTGCCGCCACTGGTCACCGCCAGCTGCCGCGCACCGGGGCGCGCGGTGAGCTGTCCGATGTCGCGGTTCCATACCAGGCGTGGCCGGAATCCGGCGAAATCGTCCGACGGATAGCGTCCGGCCAGCATGTCCAGCACGGCATCGAAGGCGCTGCGTGGCAGCTCGCGATAGGGCGCGGCGCGGCGTACGCAGGCGTACCAGTCTTCCACGTCCAGCGCATCCATCGCCACTGCCGCCACGGTCTGCTGGGCCAGCACGTCCAGCGGGTTGCGCGGTGGATCCAGCGCTTCGATGCGACCGGCCAGCATGCTGTCGACGATCACCGCCGCATCGATCAGGTCACGCCGGGTGCGCGGGTAGACGAAGCCGGTGGAGATGCCCCCCACCTGGTGGCCGGCGCGCCCGACCCGCTGCAGTGCACTGGCCACCGACGGCGGTGCGGCGACCTGGATCACCAGGTCCACCAGCCCCATGTCGATGCCCAGTTCCAGGCTGGAGGTGGCGACCACGCAACGCAGCGCCCCGGACTTCAACGCCTCTTCGATTTCGCGCCGCTGTTCCTTGCTGACCGAGCCATGGTGCGAGCGCGCCAGCAGCGGCTTGGCACCCGTGGAGCGCCCCGAGGTGCCGCCATTGAACGAGCCGTAGGCCGTCGTGTCGGACAGGCCCGGCGGCGTGCCACCGGCATCGGTTTCCAGGCGTTCGGCATACAGCGCGTTGAGCCGTGCGGTCAGTTTCTCGGCCACGCCGCGCGAATTGGCGAACACGATGGTGGAACGCCAGCGCAGCACTTCATCCAGGATGCTGGCTTCGACATGCGGCCAGATCGAGCCCACCCGGGTGGAAGACTCTCCCGCGCCGGGCCCCGACCCGTGCGTCGGCAGGTCGGCCATGTCCTCCACGGGGACCACGATGCGCATCGCCAGGTGGCGCGACGACGGCGGCTGTACCACGCTGACCGCACGGCCGCCGCCAAGGAAGCGCGCCACCTCGTCCACCGGACGCACCGTGGCCGACAGGCCGATCCGTTGTGCAGGCACCTGCAGCAGGTTCTCCAGCCGCTCCAGGCTGAGGGCCAGGTGGGTGCCGCGCTTGCTGCCGGCCACCGCATGGATTTCATCGATGATCACCGTATGCACGTTGCGCAGCGTGTCGCGCACGTTGGAGGTGAGCATCAGGAACAGCGATTCCGGCGTGGTGATCAGGATGTCCGGTGGACGCCGCGCCAGCCGCGCGCGTTCGGAGGCAGTGGTGTCTCCACTGCGGATCGCCACGGACAGGTCCACGTCCGGATCGCCGCGGCGCGCGCGTTCGGCACGCACGCCCTGCAGCGGCACCTGCAGGTTGCGCTGCACGTCCGCGCCGAGTGCCTTGATCGGCGAGATGTACAGCACGCGGGTGGCCCCACGCTGCGCAGGCTCGCCCGCCCGCGCCTGCTGGTCGCGCTCGGTGAACAGCTGGTCGATGGCATGCAGGAAGGCGGCCAGCGTCTTGCCCGAACCGGTGGGCGCGATGACCAGCGTGTGCTGGCCCTGGCTGATCGCCGCCCAGGCCTGCGCCTGCGCCGGCGTTGCGGCGGGGAACGCGCCGCTGAACCACGCGCGCGTGGCGGGGGCGAAGACAGCGGGAAGAGCGTCGAGGGAGCTGGGCATGACCCATTATGCGAGGCACGGCGTGCACGCTGCGGCGGGCACCGTGGGGTTGACCTGGACACTGGGGCCGCGCTGCACGTGGTGCTGCAGGTGCAGCGGGTGAAGCAGCGCTTGCCGGCCGCAGCGTGGGCGTGGCCGCGAAGATCGACAAGGCGCTGCTGCGGAGCATTGCTCCGGCAGCAGCGCCGGCCAAGGACTGAAGCCACGCCCCTGCGAGCCTGCTCAGCCCCGGGCGAGCTGCGCGATCAACACTTCGGCGGCTTCGGTGGAGGAGGCCGGATTCTGCCCGGTGATCAGCAGGCCATCGCGGACCACGTACGACCCCCAGTCCGGTCCCTTGGAGTACTGCCCACCGTTGGCCTTGAGTTCGTCTTCGACCAGGAACGGCACCACCTGGGTCAAGCCCACGCCTTCCTCTTCGGTGTTGGTGAAGCCGGTCACCTGCAGGCCTTCCACCAGCGGACGACCGGTGGCCGCCTTGACGTGGCGCAGCACGCCGGGGGCGTGGCAGACCAGGGCGACCGGCTTGCCCGCTTCGATGAACGATTCGATCAGGCCGATGGAATCACGGTCTTCGGCGAGGTCCCACAGCGGCCCGTGGCCACCGGGATAGAACACGGTGTCGAAATCGGCCTGCGACACGCTGTCCAGGCGCACGGTGCTGGCCAGCTGTGCATTGGCCTCGGCGTCGGCTTCGAAGCGCCGGGTCAGTGCGGTCTGGAAATCGGGCTCGTTGCTCTTCGGGTCCAGCGGTGGCTGCCCGCCCTTCGGCGAGGCCAGCACGATCTCCGCGCCGGCATCCTTGAAGGTGTAATAAGGCGCGGCCAGCTCTTCCAGCCAGAAGCCGGTCTTCTTGCCGGTGTCGCCAAGCTGGTCGTGCGAGGTCAGAACGATGAGGACTTTCATGGGTGTGCTCCTGTGGGGTGCGATACAGCTTGAATTAGACCGGTCGTCTAGGTAATTGCGTGTGAAGCGGGACAACGCGCCGTCCCCGGGTTCAAGGGGCGGCGGGGTTAGCGGGAAAGGCCCAGCAGTTGACGGCTGGTGAGCAGCGCGGTGTCAAACGGCTGGGGAGTGCGCACGATCTTGACCATGACGCTGGCGCCCAGCCACAGCTGGTACAGGCTCTGCGCCAGTTGCGCGGCATCCTCCTGGTTCGGGAAAACGCCGTCCGCCTGGCCTGCCTTGATCGCATCCGCCATGCCGGCGATGATCGCCGCCGTGCCGCGATCCAGGGCCGCACGCATGCTGTCGGACAGGTCCGCCACCTCGGCGCCCAGCTTCACCGCCAGGCACTTGCCCTGGCAGTCTTCGAAGGACTGGTTGTCCTGCCAGGCGGCGAAATAGTCTTCCATCTGCACGGCCTTGTTCTTGCCGGGCTTGCGGAAGATGCGCTCCATGTCATCCAGGTAGGCGTCGAAATACGCTTCCAGCAATGCCTCGCCGAACGCATCCTTGGAGCCGAAGTAGTGGTAGAAGGAGCCCTTGGGCACCCCGGCCGCGGCCAGCACTTCGTTCAGGCCGACGGCCGAAAAACCCTTGCCGCCCATGATCCGCTGGCCGGTGGCCAGGATCTTGTCGCGGACATTGGCGGTGGCGGGAACGGTGTTCATGGGGCGACTGTACATCCGATTAGACCAGTCGTCTAGTACCCGGCGGCAGCCATGCCCCGCTCATACCCGGATCGGCGCCGCCCGCGACAGGCTCGCCAGCTGTTCGTCGATCTCGTCCAACGCCTGGTCGGGATCCATTTCCGGATCGGCTTCCAGCCTGGCGGCCAACGCCGCCAGCGCCGGCCGCCCGACCAGGCCGGCCGCCCCATGCAGGCGGTGCGCGTAAAACGTGAGGCGCCCGATATCGCTGGCATCCACCGCCTCGCGCAGTTTGCGCAGGTCGTCGGCCAGCAGCAGGCGCAGGTCTGGGCCCAGCCGGTCGACGGCGTCCCGCTCGATGGCCTCCAGCGCGGCGGCCTGCCCCGCCTTGTCGGCGGATCCCGCTGCGCCAGCGCGGCCGGTCCACAGCGCCAGCATGCCCTGCAGTTCGGCCAGGCGGATCGGCTTTTTCAGTACGCCGTTCATGCCGGCCTGCTGGCAGCGCGCCAGGTGGGCGGCGTCGGTGGCGGCGGAAATGGCGATGATCGGCAGTTCGGCCACGCCCGGCACCGCCGTCGCGCGGATCATCCGGCTTGCCTGGTAGCCGTCGACGTCCGGCATGAAGCAGTCCAGCAGCACGATGTCCGGCAGGTCGGCGGTGAGCGCTGCCAACGCCTGCGCGGCGCTGTCGGCCAGCGACGCCACCGCGCCCAGGCCGCCGAGCTGTTCCTCCAGCACCATGCGGTTGGGCGCATGGTCATCGACCACCAGCACGCGCACTCCCCGCAGCACGCTGCCCGGCATGGCGGCGGCGGGCGCGGTCACCGCATCGGCACGCGCGGCCGGGATCCGCAGCGACACCGTGGTGCCTTCGCCTTCCACGCTGCGCAGGTCGATCTGCCCACCCATCAGCTGCACCAGGTCGTGGCTGATCGACAACCCCAGGCCGGTGCCGCCGTACTGGCGCGAGATGCTGCCGTCGGCCTGCGTGTAGGGGTCGAACAGTCGGCCCTGCAGCGCCGCGGGAATCCCGCAGCCGGTGTCGGCCACCGCTGCATGCAGCCAGGTTCCGACCGGTGTTTCCTGCACCTGCAGCGTCAACTGGATACGGCCGTGCTCGGTGAACTTGCGCGCGTTGCCGAGCAGGTTGAGCAGCACCTGGCGCAGCCGGGTCGGGTCGAGCATCAGCCAGGTGTCGTGCGCGGGGACCTCTACCACCAGCGCGATGCCGCGCTTTTCCAGTTCGCCCTGGAACACCGCAGCGACACTGCGCCCCAGCGCGCGTATGTCCACCGGGATCTTTTCCAGCTGCATGCGGCCCTCGTCCAGCTTGGACAGGTCCAGCACGTTGTCCAGCAGGCCGGTCAGCGATTCAGCCGCCTCCTCGGCGGCCCGCACCAGCGCGCGCGGACGGCCAGCGGGAACGTGGTCGGCCAGCACTTCGATCGCGCCCAGCACGGCGTTGATCGGCGTGCGTATCTCATGGCTCATGGTCGCCAGGAAACGCGCCTTGACCCGTTCGCTTTCGATCGCTGCCGCGCGCGCGCGCCAGGCCCAGCGCGCGACCACGCCCAGCGCCAGCACCAGCACGGCGATCGCCAGCAGCCAGGCCCAGTTGTAGCGCAGCACGGTGGCCACGCTGGGCGCACCGTAGTCCTCTTCGCGCAGCCATTGCTGGCGGATCTGCGATTCCTCCTGGGTGCTGACCGATGCCATGGCCTTGCCGATGATCGCCTCCAGCTGCGGCCAATCGCTGCGTACCGCGAACTGCGCCTGCATCACCAGGTCGATGCGCGGGCGGGAGATGTGCAGCTCATCGACGTGCCGGCGGGCGACGAACGGCTGGAAGGTCGCGCTGGTACCCATCGCGGCGTCGGCCCGGCCATCCAGCACCAGCTGCATGGAAGCCTGCGGGGTGGCGGTCGGCACGACGATCAACTGCGGGTAACGTGCCTGCAGGATCCGGGCGTAGTCGCCTGCGGCGCGCGCGGCGACCCGACGCCCGGCCAGCTCCTGCAGGTCCCACACGGCCGGCGAATCCGGGCGCGTGAACACCACGCTGTAGGCCGACAGATAAGGCCGGCCCAGCTGCACCGCCGCGCGGGTGGCCGGTGACAGGCGCTCGTCCATGGCATTGAGCAGCATGTCCGCCTCGCGCGTCTGCAGCGCCCGCTGCGCAGCGGGCCAGTCGGCCGCCTGCACGAACTCGAACTGCAGCCCGGTGCGGGCGCTGATCAGCCGCAGGTAATCCCCCGACAGGCCTTTCAGCTGGCCATCGCGGACGTATTCCAGTGGTGGAAGGGTGGCATCGGAGGTCACCCGGATCACCGGATGGGCGGCGACCCAGGCCTGTTCGGCCGGATCCAGCAGCACGCTGGCCTGGGTGGCGGCGGCCGCTGGCAGCACCGCGGCGCCGACCAGCAGGCCGCAGGCCACCCAGGCGCATGCCCGAAGGCGCGACCGTCGGTGCGTCGGAAAAAGAGTCCCCATGCGTCAAGGATACGCCGCGACAGGCCCGGTTGCGGCGGGTCCGGGGCGTCAGTCAACCGACGATTGCGTCAACGAACCGCCAAAGTCGGCATACATTCGTTGCAGTACGGTTAATCTTCTGTTAATTATTGATGCAGCGCAACAGACCTACTGACGCGCAGGGAGAACCAACGGGATGAACCACTAACCGAACGACAACTCAACAATCCGACTGCAAGGTGCATGCATGAACGACCGCATTGGCAAGTGTGTTCACGCTCCGAAAGCCTTTTCGCCATTGGCATCTGCAGTACACGTGGCGCTCGCAACGGCCCTGCTGGTGACCAGCGCGGGGGCGCTGGCACAGGAAAGCCCGGCCACGCCCGAAGCGGCCACCAACCTGGACACCGTGTCGGTGCTGGGCAGCCGCACCAAACCGCGTACCGTGTCCTCTTCCGCGGTACCGATCGACATCATCAGCGGCGAAGAATTCCGCAACCAGGGCGCCACCGATGCGCTGGACCAGCTGAAGGTGTTGGTGCCTTCCTTCAACGTCAGCACCATTCCCATCGATGACGCCGCCAGCCTGGTGCGCCCGGCCAACCTGCGCGGCCTGCCACCGGACAACACCCTGTTGCTGGTCAACGGCAAACGCTTCCACCGTGCGGCGGTCATCACCTTCCTCGGCCATGGCCTGTCCGACGGTGCGCAGGGTCCGGACCTGTCGGTGTTTCCATCGCTGGCGCTGGAACAGGTGGAGGTGCTGCGCGACGGCGCCGCCGCCCAGTACGGTTCGGACGCCATCGCCGGTGTCATCAACTTCGGGCTGAAGAAACTGCGCGAAGGCGGCACTGCCGAAGTGTTCACCGGCAAGTACTACGAAGGCGACGGCCTGACCACGCAGTACTCCGCGCAGATCGGCCTGCCGCTGACCGAACGCGGTTTTGCCACGCTGACCGCCGAATGGCGCAATGCCGATGACACCTCGCGCAGCGTGCAGCGCGACGATGCCGCCGCGGCAATCGCCGCCGGCTACCCTGGCGTTGGCCAGCCGGCGCAGGTGTGGGGCTCGCCGAAGGTCGATGACGATTTCAAGCTGGTCTACAACCTGGGCCTGTCCACCGACAGCGTGGACTTCTACCTGTTCGGCAACCATGCCAAACGCGACGTGGACGGTGGCTTCTACTTCCGCGATCCCACCTCGCGCTCTGGCGTGTACTCCAACGACGGCGGCGACACGCTGCTGGTCGGCAACCTGACCGGCGCCGGCGCCTGTCCGTCCATCGCGCTGCGTGACGGCGGCGGCAACCTGCTGCCGTATGCCGGCGTCAGTGCAGCGGTCGCCGCGCTGCCGGCGAACTGCTACACCTTCCTGTCCAGCCTGCCGGGCGGCTTCACCCCGCGCTTTGGCGGGTCGCTCGAAGACACCTCGGTGTTCGCCGGGGCCAAGGGCACCTGGGAGGACTGGTACTGGGACGTGAGCGGCTCATGGGGCCGCAACGAGATCGACTTCACCATCTACAACACCGTCAATGCCTCGATGGGCCCGGTGCAGCCGGCCGGCCTGTCCTTCAAGCCGGGCGGCAACACCCAGACCGAAAAGAACCTCAACGTGGATGTCAGCCGCGATATCGCCGTCGGCTTCAGCAGCCAGCCGCTGCGTCTGGCGATGGGTGCGGAATGGCGCGAGGAAAGCTTCACCATCAGCCCGGGTGACGGCCCGTCCACGGCGATCGGCCCGCTCACCGAGCAGGGCTTCGCGCTGGGCTCCAACGGCTTCAACGGCTTCAGCGCGCGCACCGCCGGCACCTTCGACCGGCGCAACTGGGCCGCCTATGCCGACCTGGAAGCACAGCTCACCGAACGCTTCCTGCTGGCCGGCGCGCTGCGCTACGAAGACTACGATTCGTTCGGCAGCACCACCACCGGCAAGCTCACCGGCCGCTTCGACTTCACTGAAACCTTCGCCGTGCGCGGTGCCTACAACACCGGCTTCCGTGCCCCCACGCCCGGCCAGGCCAACATCAGCCAGATCAGCACCGTGTTCGGTGGAACGGCGCTGGAAGACATCGCCACCCTGCCCCCGACCGATCCGATCGCCCAGCTCAAGGGCGCCCAGCCGCTGACCCCGGAAGAATCCAGGAACGTATCGCTGGGTGCGGTGTGGACCCAGGGTGACTGGCTGTTCACCGTGGACGGCTACCAGATCAAGGTCGAAGACCGCATCGCGCTGAGCACCAGCTTCGCGGTGACCCCGGCCGAGCGGGCCGCGCTGGTGGCCGGCGGCAATCCGGAAGCGGCGTCGATCTCGCAGGTGACCTATTTCGGCAACGCCTTCGACACCACCACCACCGGCGTGGACGTGGTCACCAGCTACCGCAGCGATCATTTCGGTGGCACCACCACCTATGCGCTGGCGGCCAACTGGAACCGCACCGAAGTGGATCGCTACGACACCGATTTCATCGATGCGGCGCGTGTGTACAAGCTGGAAAAGTCGCTGCCGCGCACCAAGGGCTACTTCAGCGTCAACCACCAGCGGCAGATCTTCCACGCCAACCTGCGCTTCAACTACTACAGCAGCTGGTACGAAGACCACCTGGACAGCGGGGTGATCTCCGCCGCTGACGGTGGCCTGCCGATCCACGCCGGCAGCGCGTTGATCGTGGATGCCGAAGTGGGCTGGAAGTTCGTGTCCGGGCTGTACTTCAGCGTGGGCGCGCAGAACCTGTTCGACCGGGTGCCGTCGAAGAACCCGTGGGCCGGCGTGGCTGGCGCGGAATACCCGGTGCATTCGCCGTATGGCTTCAACGGCGGCTTCTACTACGCCCGCCTGGGTTGGAAGTTCTGATCTGAGTGCACAGAGGGACCGGCGGCGGCGCACATCCAGGCGCCGCCGCCGACGGGCCGAACGCACTGCGCGCCGGTCCGCTCACGGGTTGCTCACCGGCTCGGCGGCTGGCCCCTTCCGCAGATCGTCGGGCTGCCGATGATCACGGCCACGTCCACATGCCCATGATCAGCCTCGGCTATCCTGAAGGCCTTGACCCGACGCCGGAATACACCGAATGCCTTCCATCGACAGGGGCGCTGGATGTGCACTATGCCGCGATGCGGATCCACTGCCGTTCGACTTCAGTTACGCATTCCAGCCCATCGTGGATGTGCAGGCGCGCGAGGTGTTCGCGCATGAAGCCCTGGTGCGCGGGCCGGCGGGCGAACCCGCCAGTTCGGTACTGTCACGCATCACCGCCGACAACCGCTATTCGTTCGATCAGGCCTGTCGCGAGAAGGCCATCCGGATCGCGGCGACGTTGAATCTGCAGTCGCATCTCTCAATCAATTTCCTGCCCAATGCAATCTACCGGCCGGAGGTCTGCATCCGCTCCACGCTGCAGGCGGCCGAACGGCATGGCTTTCCGGTTGAGCGGATCATCTTTGAAACCGTAGAGGGGGAGCAGGTCAGCGACGGCAGATGGCTGGCCGAAATCCTGAGCGAGTACAAACGTATCGGCTTCAAGACAGCAATCGATGACTTTGGTGCCGGGTTTGCCGGCCTGAACCTGCTGGCCGACTTCCAGCCCGACATCGTCAAGCTGGATATGGCACTGATCCGCGGCATCGACCGGAGCCCTGCACGACGTGCGATCGTGGCCGGCGTGGTGTCCATGTGCGAGGAGTTGGCGATCGATGTCATTGCCGAAGGCATCGAGACCGGTGATGAGGCGCACTGTCTGGAAGATATCGGTATCCGCCTGATGCAGGGCTATTGGTTTGCCCGGCCGCAGTTCGAGTCCGCCGTGCGCGAAGCCGGGATTGCCTGGACAAGATGATTCACGGCCGGCGCATCCGGTTGTGGGGCATGAGCGGCACTATTTCAAACAAACGCTTGAAACGCGCATAACTTCGCCGAACTGGACATCAACTCCAGCTTCCGCCAGACTGCCGCCCTTTCCCGTCGTTCGGCTCCCATGGCGAAACTGCTGGTACTGCATGGCCCCAACCTCAACCTGCTCGGCACGCGCGAGCCGGGGGTCTATGGCCACACCACCCTGCCCCAGATCGACCAGGCGCTGCACGCGCAGGGCGCCGCGGCCGGACACGCGGTGGAAAGCCTGCAGTCCAATGCCGAACACGTGCTGGTGGACCGCATCCAGGCCGCGCGCCTTGACGGCACTGCCTTCATCCTGATCAACCCGGCGGCATTCACCCATACCTCGGTGGCCCTGCGCGATGCGCTGGCCGCGGTGGACGTGCCGTTCATCGAAATCCACCTGTCCAACCCGCATTCGCGCGAACCCTTCCGCCAGCACAGCTATTTCAGCGACAAGGCGGTCGGTGTCATCTGCGGTTTCGGTGCCGACAGTTACCGTTACGCAATGGATGCCGCCCTGCAGCGGCTGTCCAACGCCTGATCGTCGAACGGGCGCCTGCGCCCTTCCCACTCCAGATAAAACCCAAAAAAAAGAGGCCCCCATGGATCTGCGCAAAATCAAGAAACTGATCGACCTGCTGGAAGAATCCAACCTGGCCGAGATCGAGATCAAGGAAGGCGAAGAGTCGGTGCGCCTGTCGCGCGCTCCGGTCGGCACCTTCGCGCAGATGGCCGTGCAGCCGCAGATGATCGCCGCGCCAGCCGCCGCTGCCGCCCCGGCCATGCCGATGCAGTCGCCGACCGAGGCCTCCACCGGTGGCACCGCCAAGCCGGGCAACGCGCTGCCGGAAGGCCACGTGCTGCGTTCGCCGATGGTCGGCACCTTCTACGCATCGGCGTCGCCGGACAAGCCGGCCTTCGTCAGCATCGGCCAGCAGGTCAAGGAAGGCGAGACCCTGGCGATCATCGAAGCGATGAAGATGTTCAACCCGATCGAAGCCGATGCGTCGGGCACCATCGTCGCCATCCTCGGCGAGAACGGCCAGCCGGTTGAGTTCGACCAGCCGCTGTTCGTGATCGGCTGAGGGGCCGGCCATGCTCGATAAAATCGTCATTGCCAACCGAGGGGAAATCGCGCTGCGCATCCTGCGCGCGTGCCACACCCTGGGCATCCGCACGGTGGCCGTGCATTCCACCGTTGACCGCAACCTCAAGCACGTGGCCATGGCCGACGAATCCGTCTGCATCGGCCCGGCCGCGTCGACCGACAGCTACCTCAACATCCCGGCGTTGATCGCCGCCGCTGAAGTGACCGACGCCCAGGCGATCCATCCCGGTTACGGCTTCCTGTCGGAAAACGCGAACTTCGCCGAACGCGTGGAAGAATCCGGCTTCATCTTCATCGGCCCCAAGGCCGACACCATCCGCCTGATGGGCGACAAGGTGGAAGCGATCCGCGCGATGAAGGCCGCCGGCGTGCCGTGCGTGCCGGGCTCGGGCGGTCCGCTGGGCGATGACATCGTCGCCAACACCAAGATCGCGCGTGAGATCGGTTACCCGGTCATCATCAAGGCCTCCGGCGGCGGCGGCGGCCGCGGCATGCGCGTGGTGCATGCCGAAGCGTCGCTGAAGACCTCCATCGAAACCACCAAGAGCGAAGCCAAGGCGGCGTTCGGCAACGGTGAGGTCTACATGGAGAAGTACCTGGAAAATCCGCGCCACGTGGAAATCCAGGTGCTGGCCGATGGCCAGGGCAACGCGATCCACCTCGGTGAACGCGACTGCTCGATGCAGCGCCGCCACCAGAAAGTGGTCGAAGAAGCACCGGCACCGGGCATCACCGACGAAGCCCGCGAGCAGATCGGCAAGGTCTGCGTGGAAGCCTGCATCCGCATCGGTTACCGCGGCGCCGGCACCTTCGAGTTCCTCTACGAAGACGGCCGCTTCTACTTCATCGAAATGAACACCCGCATCCAGGTGGAGCATCCGGTCACCGAAATGGTCACCGGCATCGACCTGGTGGTGGAGCAGCTGAAGATCGCTGCCGGCCAGAAGCTGTCGATCAAGCAGAGCGACATCGTGCTGACCGGCCATGCCATCGAATGCCGCATCAACGCGGAAGATTCGGAAACCTTCGTGCCGAGCCCGGGCCAGATCAGCGCGTTCCATGCACCCGGCGGCCCCGGCGTGCGCGTGGATACGCACATCTACGCCGGCTACCGCGTGCCGTCGAACTACGATTCGATGATCGGCAAGCTGATCGTGCACGGGCCGGACCGCGAGACCGCCATCGCCCGCATGCGGGTGGCACTGAGCGAGATGGTGGTGGACGGCATCAAGACCAACGTCGCCCTGCAGCAGCGGATCATGCGCGACAAGGGCTTCCAGGCCGGTGGACAGAACATCCACTACCTGGAAAAGCGCCTGGCAGAGCGCAAGACCAAGTCGATCGCGCTGACCTGATCGCACCCATCAGCGCCGGCCTCCGGGCCGGCGTTGTCCGATCACTCGTAACGCAGCGTCATCACCATCGCGGCATTGGCCGGACCTCCGCGCACGAGGTCCTCCACCTGGTAGTAGCGGGCGCGCAGCGGGATGCGGTAACTGCCATTGGCGGTAGCGGTCAGTGGCAATCCGCTGTCGCGGAACGCGCGGAAGGCCACCGGTGATTCATCGTCCCACGCGACCTGGATGCCGATGCCGCGTGCTGCGGGGGCGCCGGGGGCGCCCGGCTGCAGCGCGATGATGGACCGTGCCTCATCAAGAATCGCCGTGGACGGATCCAGACGTACGCCAATCCGGTTGGCCACCCGCAGGTCTGCCCGCTCGACCGTGCCGCTGTCGCTGCGCGCGTATGCTGCCCTGCGGCCGAAGAATGCCGGGCAGCCGGTCAGCGGGACCTCATACCGCTGCCATGCGGTGTGACTGCCGATGCCGGTGAAGGTGCTTTGCGGTATATCTCCCATCGGCACGCGGACGTCACCCACCCGACAGGTGCCGGTGACGATGCTCAACTGCCCGACCACCTGCGCTTCCCAGAGGTTTATGCTGCCCGACCCCCCGGTGTACTGGCGTGCGCGCGGGAGCGAACTGCCCTGCAGTACGCCAGCGCTGATCGGTCCGATCTTGTAAAGGCTGAAATCGAGGCTTTTGTTGAAGTTGTAGGTGAGTGTCCCAGTGCCCACGTTGATGTTGCCAGCGTTGTAGGGGAACTTCGTTCCCGCGTACCACATGGCGATACCCACCCCCGGTATCGACGTTTCATATACGCGGTCGAATGCCGAGGGGCGGCCCGGCGAACCGATGTAGTCATCGGTCCTGGACACTGTCCCTGGCCCTCCCGAGCACCTGACGAAAGCACCTGAGGCACTGCTATGGCGCGAGGTATAGATCTCCGTCCCGTCCGGTACATCGGCGCCGACGGTGATCGTGCCCTGCAGGGGCAGGATTATCTGGAACGCGGTGGGCCATTCAGGGGGATGTTCGCAGCTCTGCGCCAAGGCAGAGCCTGCGTTGCACAACGCCAGCGCGGTCAGCAGCCGGTAGAAACGAATCTGCTTCATGTCATCACCAATTGGGAAAGTAGGCCGGGCGTCGACTGGACGGGCTCATCAGAAGTTTCCCTCCCCCTCGGCATACACGACATCGGATGGGTCTGATTCCGCGCTGCTCGTAGCGCGCTGTCACCCCGTGCTTGCGCAGTGTCAGCCGCTGCCGTGCGCCGTCCCATCAGATGCGTCCGAAATGCAATGGCGACGCTTCAGTTGGACAGCGCTGCGCTGGTCGGCTGCACGCCACCGACATCGGTGATGGTGCTGTACTCGATGCTGATCACGCCCTTCGGCCGCGCAGCAAGCCCGTCGAGCGGAAACACCTGGGTGGCGCGCGGCGCGACCATGCCGCTGCCTGTATCAGCCAATACCTTGCCATCGACGGTGAGCGAGATCGCGGCGAAGCTGACGTGCCATGGTGTCGGGTTGTCGACCTGCACGGCCAGGCCGTCGGCGCGCTGCTGCAGCGACCAGCGCAGCTGGCGGTGGGCACCGTCCGCCTCGCCGGGTAGTCCGGCGGGGCGATAGAACAGCTTGATGCGGCTGCGGAAGGCCAGCTCCAGCTTGTCCTGCTCACCGCTGGACGGCGGGATGTCCAGCACGTTCACCCAGTACAACGATTCGCGGTCGACAGGCTGCGCCGGGCCGGTGAAGCGGATACGCACGGCCTGCTGGGTTCCTGCGTCCATGCGCAGCAGGGGCGGGGTCATGACGAACGGGGCCTTGGCGGCTTCCGGCGGCGTGTCCTGGTCACCGTCATCGATCCACACCTGCACCAGCGCCGGGCGTTGTGAATCGTTGTTCAGCCCCAGGGTGACTTCGCTCTCCTGCGCGGGAAAGACCAGCCGGGTACCGGCAATGACCACGCCGGCTTCGGCGGCCAGCGGACAGAGCAGGACGGCTGCAAGGCCAACGGCCGATAGCGATCGCTTGACGACGGTAAGCATGGCGTTCTCCGAGGGGGCAGTGCCGTCGGTTCACCACGCGGGCCGACACTGCAGGATGTCGCCATTAAACTCCTGTCGCGCCATTGCGTGGAATAGGACGCGACCGATGAACTGGCGGCCCCTTGGCCGGCCCCTCACAACGCCGGATCAGCGCCGCTCCGCTGCTTCGGCCGGGACCTGGCTGCCCGCCAACGGACGCACGCCATTGGGCGAGGACGGGTCGACGATCACCATGGTTTCGGTGGAGCCATCCGGCCATACCACCTGGAAGGTACTGCCCGCCGGCAACGAGGTGAACGGCATGCCGCTCTGCGCACGGTATACCGCGGCGACCTGGCTGGCGCCGGCACGGCGCACCTCCGGCGTGGACTGCACCTTGGTCAGCTCCACGGTGGACAGTCGTCGGTAACGGTCTTCCTGGGTATCGATCATCAGCAGGCCGACCGCACCGGCCGAATAGGCGACGAACAATGCCACCCAGAACCAGAACTTTGCCCCGTGCAGGATTCGACGGTACTTCATCGCCCTTTCCTCTTTCCAATCAGTTCTTCGACCCATTCGGTCATTTTTTCGGCACCCTGCCGCGAAACCGCAGCGTCGTATACAAAATCAGTGAAGTCCTGCCCGTCTTCCTGGCTGCAGATGCCACCGTTGGCGCAGAAGCTGTTCATCAGCACGCTGTCGCTGCCGCAGGGCATGCCCAGTTCGCAGGCCGCCACGCGCCAGGCCAGTTCGCTCAGTGCCTCGCCGGCCACCATGCCGGTCATCGCACGGTCGCCGGACGCACGCAGTCCCATCGCCGGGGCAAGCGCCATGTAGGCTTCCGGATCATGTGAATCGCGCACGCGCTCGACCAGGCCGCGCCGGTAGTCTTCGTCGGTCTGCAGCGGCTGGCCGTCGGCCAGCAACGAGGCTTCGGCGGCCAGGTTGCCGCCCTGCGCCGCCTGCCGGCGCTGCGCGAAAACCAGCGGGTAGCCCAGGCCATCACTGGCCACGAAGCCGCCGCATCGCGCGGCAACACGCTGTCGCGCGTCAGCCATCGCGGTCGATGCACGCTCACCCATCCCGGTCAGTACGCTGTTGTCCAACTGGTAGCCACCGGGATCGTTGGCATACTGGCTGCAGTAATCGTAGACCCGGCTCAGCATCCAGCGCGCCTCGACGTTGCCGCTGTCGGCCTGTGCGCGCAGGCGCTGGGCGAACGCAAACAGATCCGTATCGCCTTCCATGTCCGCACGGATGTCCAGCGGCAGACCCGAAGGCACGGCGTTGAGCGGATTTTCGTTGCTGCCCATTCGACGTGCCAGCGCCGCGGGCAGCGTCGTCTGCGCAGTCAGGGTGTCTGCTGGTTGCGACACACCAGCGTCCATCGCGGCAGGGCCGGATTCCTGCGCATGCAGCAGGTGCCCGCCCATGCGCATGCCCGCTGCGCCGAGCAATGCCACGGCCGGCACCACGAGCAACCAGGTTTTCAGGGCCGGAGCAAACGCCATCAGGGGATAAGCCGTTGACAGGCAAGGCAGGAGCGCGATTCTACCAAGGGGATTGCCACGTGTCTGGTCGAGCCTATTCAGTCTCCGCGTGCAGTGAGATGGCTGCCACCGCCCTGGATCGACTAGCATTCCCTTCTTTGCCGGATCCCGCCTGCCACCATGCCGTTCCTGGAACTGACCCTGCGCTGCACCGAAGCCACCCAGCCCCGCTACGAAAACGCGCTGGAGGATGTTGGCGCGCTGGCGGTGACCCTGCTCGATGCCGAGGCTGACACCAGCAACGAGCAGGCCATCCTGGAGCCCGGCGTCGGCGAGACGCCGATGTGGGACACGCTGGTTCTGAGCGCATTGTTCCCGCATGACGCCGATGGACTGCTGCTGCTGGCCGCGCTGGAAGCCTTCGACGATGGCCTGGACTGGTCGACGGTGAGCTTCCGTGCGGTGGAAGACCAGGACTGGGAACGCGTCTGGCTGGACCAGTTCGAGCCGCTTTCCTTCGGTGAACGGACCTGGATCGTGCCGTGGAACCATGAGCTGCCCGAGGCCGCACAGACAGCCGATGCCGCCGTGGTGCGGCTGGACCCGGGCCTGGCGTTCGGCTCCGGCACCCACCCGACCACCGCGCTGTGCCTGCGCTGGCTGGATGGCCTGGCCAAGGCGGGCCTGCTGCAGGGACAGCGCGTGCTCGATTTCGGTTGCGGCTCGGGCATCCTGGCACTGGCCGCGTTGAAGCTGGGCGCGGCCGAGTCGATCGGCGTGGACAACGATCCGCAGGCGCTGATCGCCACCGCCGACAACGCCGAGCGCAATGGCGAACTGCCGCGCATGCATGTCTACCTGCCGCAGGACGAACCGGTGGCCACCTACCCGGTGGTGGTCGCCAACATCCTGGCCTCCGCGCTGGATGCGCTGGCCGACCTGCTGGCGGCACGCGTGGCCGCCGGCGGCCGCATCGCGCTGTCGGGCATCCTGCACGGCCAGGAAGACGAACTGCTGCAGCGTTACGCGGCCTGGTTCGATGACCTGCAGGCGACCCAGGACGGCGACTGGATGCGCATCACCGGCGTGCGCCGCGCCTGATCGCGGCAAGACGTGATTGAATAGAGGCTGGACCCGAGACGGTACCTGCATGTCCGAACCGAACCCGCCCCGTCGACCGCTGGCCACCTTCCTGCGACCGCACGCCGGATCGCAGGCCGACACGGATGCGACCCCGTTGGCGGAGCCGTCGGCGCCGCCGGCCAGCGCAGCGCCGGACATCGAAGACAGCCCGGCCGATGCAGCCCCGGAGCCGGTCGCGGAGCCCGTCGCGATCGCCGGCGAGGTACCGTCGCAGGTAGAGCCGACGATGTCCGAGCCGGTCCGTGCGGCGGCCAGCGGGACCCCACTGGCCCAGGCAGAGCCGGTGTTCCTGCGCGGCGGTGGGCATCGATTGCGCGCGCCCCGCTGGCAATGGGCCATCGTGGCCGCGCTGTCGCTGTTGTTGCTGCTGCAGATCGCGCTGGCCGACCGCGCCCGCCTGGCGGCAGAGGCCAGCACCCGTCCGTGGGTCGCAGGCCTGTGCAGCGTGCTGCGCTGCGACCTGCCCGCGTGGCGCGAACCGGCGGCCTTCAGCATGATCAGCCGCGACGTGCGGCCGGTGCCGCAACAGGCCGGCGCACTGCAGGTACAGGCAAGCATCCGCAATGACGCGCAGTGGGCGCAGGACTGGCCGGTGCTGCGGCTGTCGCTGTCCGATGCCGATGGCCGGGTGATCGGCAGCGGCGTCTTTGATGCGTCGGACTATCTCGGTGCCGGGGCAGAAACGGCGGGGCTGCTCGAACCCGGCCAGAGCGCGCAGATCGCCTTCCAGGTCAGGGAACCTGCGGCGTCCACGGTCGCGTTCAACTTCGAATTTCTGTGACCCAGGCAGGCCAGCGGCCCGTGCAGGGGACGGCGGCTCGCGCTAGACTGGCCGCCACCACCTTCTCGCCAGCGCCAGCATCCGCTCCGGCGCGGCCACCAGATCGGGATTCCCATTGAACGCTGTACTCTCTCGTCCTGACACCAGTCGTGGCGCTGCGCGTCCTCCGCTCCGCGAACATGTCGCCCAGTCCGTGCGCCGCTACCTGCGCGACCTGGATGGCTGCGATGCCGATGACGTCTACGAGATCGTGCTGCGCGAGATGGAAATTCCGCTGTTCGTGGAAGTGCTGAACCATTGCGAGGGCAACCAGAGCCGCGCCGCGGCGATGCTCGGCATCCACCGTGCCACCCTGCGCAAGAAGCTGAAGGAATACGGCATCAGCGCCTGACCCGGCACCGCATTACGTGTGAGGGCGCCCCAAGGCCTACAATATCGGCCCCGCCTGCTGCCGTTGCCCTGCCCCCATGAGTGCTGACCTGCTGCCCGTCCGTCGGGCCCTGCTTTCCGTTTCCGACAAGACCGGCCTGATCGCGCTGGCCACCGCCCTGTCCGCACGCGGCGTGGAACTGCTGTCCACCGGCGGCACCGCCAAGGCGATCCGCGAGGCCGGCCTGGCGGTCAAGGATGTCTCCGACGTCACCGGTTTCCCGGAAATGATGGACGGCCGGGTCAAGACCCTGCACCCGATGGTGCACGGCGGCCTGCTGGGCCGCGCCGGTACCGATGATGCGGTGATGGCCGAGCACGGCATCGGCGCGATCGACCTGCTGGTGCTGAACCTGTATCCGTTCGAATCGGTTACCGCCAAGGCCGACTGCGCGCTCGACGACGCCGTGGAGAACATCGACATCGGCGGCCCGGCGATGCTGCGTTCGGCGGCGAAGAACTTCGCCCGTGTCGCGGTGGCGACCGATCCGTCGCAGTACGACGAACTGCTGGCCGAACTGGCTGCACACGATGGCCAGCTGTCGAGCGCCAAGCGCTTCGCGCTGTCGGTGGCGGCGTTCAACCGCGTCGCCCAGTACGACGCGGCGATCAGCAACTACCTGTCCGCCGTCGCCTCGCGCGAGACCGCCGTGCCGGTACGCAGTGAGTTCCCGGCGCAGATGAACTCCTCCTTCGTGAAGGTGATGGACCTGCGCTACGGCGAGAATCCGCACCAGAGCGGCGCGTTCTATCGTGACCTGTATCCGGTGCCGGGCACGCTGGCCACCTTCCAGCAGCTGCAGGGCAAGGAACTGAGCTACAACAACCTGGCCGATGCCGATGCGGCATGGGAATGCGTGCGCCAGTTCGAGGCGCCGGCCTGCGTGATCGTCAAGCACGCCAACCCGTGCGGCGTGGCCGTGGGTGCCGGCAACGGCGATGCCTATGAACTGGCCTATGCCACCGATCCGACCAGTGCCTTCGGCGGCATCATCGCCTTCAACAAGCCGCTGGACCTGGCCACCGCGCAGGTGATCCTGGACCGTCAGTTCGTTGAAGTGCTGATCGCCCCGGACTACGAACCGGCCGCGCTGGAATACGCCACGAAGAAGGCCAACGTGCGCGTGCTGCGCATCCCGCACGGTGAAGGCCTGAACAACTACGACAGCAAGCGGATCGGATCGGGCCTGCTGCTGCAGTCGTCCGACAACCGCGGCATGACCCGCGACGAACTGAAGGTGGTCAGCAGGCTGGCCCCGACCGACAAGCAGTTCACCGACCTGCTGTTCGCCTGGAAGGTCGCCAAGTTCGTGAAGTCCAACGCCATCGTGTACGCCAAGGACAACCGCACCATCGGCGTCGGTGCTGGCCAGATGAGCCGCGTCTACTCGGCGCGCATCGCCGGCATCAAGGCCGCCGACGCCAACCTGGTGGTCGAGGGTTCGGTGATGGCCTCCGATGCGTTCTTCCCGTTCCGCGACGGCATCGATGCCGCCGCTGCTGCCGGCATCAGGGCGGTGATCCAGCCGGGCGGTTCGATGCGCGACGCCGAAGTCATCGCCGCCGCCGACGAACACGGCCTGGCGATGGTGTTCACCGGCGTGCGTCACTTCCGTCACTGACGGAAACCGGATCCTTGGGGGTGCCGACCCGTTCGTCACCCCGCGTCTTCTTTCCCCGCGTATCGGAAATCCCTCGCATGAAGATCCTCGTCATCGGCTCCGGCGGCCGCGAACACGCCCTGGCCTGGAAGCTGGCCCAGTCCCCGCAGGTCACCGAGGTGCTGGTCGCGCCCGGCAATGCAGGCACCGCCACCGAAGCGAAGTGCCGCAACGTGGACATCAAGGTCACTGACCTGGATGGCCTGCTGGCACTGGCACGCTCCGAAGGCGTCGCCGTCACCGTGGTCGGCCCGGAAGTGCCGCTGGTGGCCGGCGTGGTCGATGAGTTCCGCGAAGCCGGCCTGCGCATCTTCGGGCCCACCGCCGCTGCTGCGCAGCTGGAAGGCAGCAAGGCCTACGCGAAGGATTTCCTGGCCCGGCATGGCATCCCGACCGCGTACTACGCCGTGCACACCGACGTCGACGCGGCGCTGGCCTACATCCGCGAAAAGGGCGCACCGATCGTGGTCAAGGCCGATGGCCTGGCCGCCGGCAAGGGCGTGATCGTGGCGATGTCGCTGGAAGAGGCCGAATCCGCGGTGCGTGACATGCTGTCCGGCAACGCCTTCGGCGATGCCGGCGCACGCGTGGTGATCGAAGAATTCCTCGATGGCGAAGAGGCCAGTTTCATCTCGATGGTCGATGGCGTGCATGCGCTGCCGATGGCCACCTCGCAGGATCACAAGCGCGTCGGCGATGGCGATACCGGCCCCAACACCGGCGGCATGGGCGCGTATTCGCCGGCCCCGGTGGTGACCCCGGAGGTGCACGCGCGGGTGATGCGTGAGGTGGTGGAACCGACCGTGCAGGGCATGATCGCCGATGGCGTGCCGTTCACCGGCTTCCTGTATGCCGGCCTGATGATCGATGCCAGCGGCGCGCCGAAGGTGATCGAGTTCAACGTGCGCTTCGGCGACCCGGAAACCCAGCCGGTGATGCTGCGCCTGCAGTCGGACCTGCTTGACCTGGTACAGGCGGCGATCGACGGCACGCTGGACCAGGTGCAGGCGCAGTGGGATCCACGTCCGTCGCTGGGCGTGGTGCTGGCCGCGGCGCCGTATCCGGAAGCGCCGATCACCGGCGATGTGATTTCCGGCCTGGACCGCGTGCCCGACACCGCCAAGGTGTTCCACGCAGGCACCGCGTTGGATGCCCAAGGCAACGTGGTCAGCGCCGGTGGGCGGGTGCTGTGCGTGGCCGCACTCGGCGACAGCGTGCGCGATGCGCAGGCCAACGCCTACGCAGGTGTTGCGAAGGTGACCTGGGCAAACGAGTTCCACCGCAATGACATCGGCTGGCGCGCGATCGCCCGCGAGAACCAGTGACGGTTTGACGGCCAGCGGCCGTCACTACCACCGCCGAGCGCGCAGAAAAAAACGCCGGGCACTGCCCGGCGTTTCTGTATGCAACGAATGCCTGCGCTTACGCGGTAAACAACGCCTTCATCTTCTTCAGCGCGTTGGCTTCGACCTGGCGGATGCGCTCGGCGGACACGCCGTACTCATCGGCCAGCTCCTGCAGCGTGACCTTGCTGTCGGCATCCAGCCAGCGGCGGGCGATGATGTCGCGCGAACGCGCATCCAGTTCGGCCATGCCTTCGCGCAGCAGCTGCAGCTGGTTGTCTTCGCTGTCGGCGCGCTCGTAGGCCATCGAAGGATCTTCTTCATTGGCCATCAGGTACGCCGCCGGCGACGGCGGGGCGTGGTCGTCGTCTTCGTCGCTCGGCGCGTCGAAACCGATATCGCGACCGGACAGGCGCGACTCCATTTCCAGCACTTCGCGCTCGGACACGTTGAGGTCCTTGGCCACCGCGGTGACCTCGGCAGCGTTCATCCAGCCCAGGCGCTTTTTCGAACGACGCAGGTTGAAGAACAGCTTGCGCTGCGCCTTGGTCGTGGCGACCTTGACGATGCGCCAGTTCTTCAGGATGAACTCGTGCATTTCCGCACGGATCCAATGCACCGCGAAGGACACCAGGCGCACGCCCATGTCCGGGTCGAAGCGCTTGACCGCCTTCATCAGGCCGATGTTGCCTTCCTGGATGAGGTCGCCCAGGGCGAGGCCGTAGCCGTTGTAGCCGCGGGCCACGTGCACCACGAAGCGCAGGTGCGAATGCACCAGCTCGCGGGCCGCGTCCAGATCGGTCTGATCACGGAAACGACGCGCCAGGTCCTGCTCATCATCGACCGACAGCACCGGGATCTGGTGCACGGCACCGATGTAGGCGTCCAGCGAACCGAGCGCACTGGGAATCGGGAGATTGTTTGCCACAAGGGCAGTAGAGGTGTTCTGGCTCATGGGTCTCATCTTAGCAGTCCGATACTTCGACTGCTAAAGGTCAAAAAAGTTCCAGTGTTCCGGTGACAGAACAATGGCGCTGAGTACCCGTCTACCCTACCGCGATTTGGCGACAGTGGCGACAGGGCCGCAGATCATTTAAAACTATCCATAAATCAATGAGATAGTTGATCTACAGGCTGATAATTCCGTGCAGATTGGCTGAACGGACAGCGGAATCTCCGCATTCAGCCGCAAAAAGTTGTCAGGCGTTCAGCGCCTGCAGACCGGGAGCGCCGAGCGATGCCCGGCCGATCCCCGGAAACGCTCGCCAGGCACGGCTCCGCGCTCCCGTCCGCCCTCAGTAATACCCCGCCAGGTTCAGGAAGAAGCCCTTCTGGTCATAACGCAGCTCGGTCATGTCATCGCTGAACTCGGTGAAGTTGTAGCCGCCGCCGATCTTGAAGTTCTCGCCCACCCGGCGGTCGACGCCGACCAGCCAGCCCTTGCGCACGCCGCCGTCGCGCACCTTCAACCAGCGGTGCTCGGCGAGCCCTTCCCACTTCTCGAACAGGCGGTAGCGCAGCTGCAGCGCGGCGAAGTCGGCGCGGCTGTCCAGCCAGGCGCCTTCGCCACGCCCGGTGCGGTAATCGCCCCAGCGCGAGGCCAGTTTGCCGGCCACTTCCCAGCGCGCGCCGAACTGGCGGATGCCTTCCAGCGACAGCACCTGCGAGCGCTGGTCATACAGGTTGCCGCCTTCCTGCCCCAGCGAGGCCACGTCATAGAGGTAAGTAAACTTGCCGAAGGCGGCCCAGCGGGTGTTGTCATGCGGGCGCCAGGCAAAACCCATGTTGGTTTCCACCAGCTTGGCATCGGCCACCGGGTTGATCCGGTCCTGGGTATCGGCATAGTTCGCGCGCAGGGCCAGGCGCCAGTCCTCGTTGACCTTGTACAGCAGGCGGTTGGTGGTCACCCACTGCTCGCGCTGTTCGGCGCCGGAGTCGTGCCGGTATTCCAGCTTGCTGTTCCACTGCGCCACCGCATCGGTGCGTCCGCCGCTGACACTGTAGGCACGACGATCAATGCGTCCGAGGGTCGATTCCAGTTCGCCATCCATCACCGTGAAGCCGAGGTTCCAGCCCTGCGCCGGGTAGAAGTCCATGCCGAAGGTATGCACCAGCCCGGCATTGTCCTGCCGGCGGTCCTTCAGGTACTGGCTTTCGTTGTAGACATTGACCTGGTTGCTCAGGCGCCAGCGCTGGCCCAGCGTCCAGCCGGACTGCAGGCCGGTGTCGAACAGGGGATCGGTGCCGGTGCGGTCGCTGCTGTAGCTGTAGCTGCCGTACAGGCTGTGGTCCGGTGCCATGCGGTATTCCGCATCGACCTTGCCGCCATGCCCGCGACTGCCGCCGCTGACTTCGGCGCCGACGCTGCTGCGGTCACCGAACAGGTAGCGCGCCCCCAGGGTCAGCAGGTCGTTCTTCTCGTACGCGCCACCGTCGTCATCCACCGTGACCTGGCCGGTGCTGTACAGCTCCCAGGATGAGCCGAAGCGCTGCCGGTAGCCGATCGCCGCCAGCAGCGCATCCACCGTCTGCAGGCGCTGTTCTTCGCGCACGCGGCGCAGTTCACCGGTCCACTGGCCGTCGTTGCCCAGCCGCCAGTCCGCGGTCAGCTGGGTCTGTTCCAGCGCCAGTTCGCCCTGTTCGGTGCGGGTGTGGCGTCCATACAGGCTGAAGTCGTCGGTGAGGTAGCCGAGGAACTCGGCGCCGTACTCTTCCACCGCCAGCCCGGTGTCCTGGCGCGCGACCGAGAAACCGGCATCCACGTCGCGCCACCACGCGCCGACGCTCCAGTCCTGCGCGGTCCAGCCGAGCTCGCGCAGGTTCGCACGCGCTTCCACCGCCGTGGCACTGCCCGAGCGCTGGACTTCATACGGGTTGCGGCGGATGAAGCTGAGGCCGCCGTTGTCCGAATAGAACACCGGCGCGGCGGTGGCATCGGTCTCGGTGTGCTCCACCTTTACATAGGTACCGCGCCCGGCCTGCAGGGTGAGATCGGCGCCCTTCAGCGTGTAGTTCTCGCCGCTGCGGTTTTCTTCCACCCAGGTGCCACCGATGGCCACGTGGTCACCGATCCACTGGCGGCCACGCGCGCCCATCGTCACGTCATCGCTGCTGAAGCCCAGCGGCACGTATTCGTAGTCCACCAGCAGCAGCTGGTCGTAGCCGTCCAGCGGCATGTCACGGGTGATGCTGCGCACGTTCTCACGGGTCAGCATCGCCAGCGGGCGGGTCAGGATCAGGCGGCCCTGCAGGTCATCGATCTCGTAGTCCACGCCTTCCTGCAGGGTGACGCGGGTTTCGCTACGGCCGGTGGTGCGGTCACGCACTTCCAGCACCACCTGTTCCGAACCGGGCAGCACATCGGTGTGGCGCAGGTAGTACAGGCTGCCACCGGTGCCGAGGAATTCACTGTGCCCGGGCGCGGACTGCGCTTCGGAACCGAACACCTTCAGCTGCGAGCGTGCCTCGCCCAGCGGCGTGGCTTCCAGCGAACGCCAGTTCAACGCGCCGCCGTACAGCGAACGCACGTACTGGCCATATTCGGTGCCGGTGATGCCGGTCGCATAGTTGCCCCAGATCGCCTGGCTCTGGTCCCAGTCCACGCGCAGGTACAGCCGCCCCTGCGTGTCCACGTCGCGCCAGGTGGTCGAATCATCGCCGTACACCGGGTAGTACAGGTCCGGATCAAGGCGACGGAACACATCGGTCGGATCGGCTTCCCAGAAATCGCGGAACAGGTGCTTCAACTCGCGATCCTGGGTGTCGGCCTGCGCGGTCAGCAGGTACTTGCCGCGCATCTTGCCCTTCAGGTAGAACGCCAGCCGCCCTTCGCTCAGGAAGCTGTCGTCGTCGCGGTCATCGGCGGCCAATGGCTGCAGGTTGCCGCTGGCACTGTTCTTCGACACGGTGACATCGGCGATGGCCACCGCGAACAGGTAGCGGCCGGTCACGTCCACGTCCAGCTGCCGTTCGGCGCTGGGCATGTCCTTGGCGTCCACCTTGACCTCGTAGCGGTGCGCGCCGACCGGTTCCAGGAACTCCGCGGCGAACTTCTGCTCCAGGTCCACCGGGAAGCTCTGGCCGTTGATGGTCACCCGGCTGTTCGGTTCCAGCCCGCGCCCGTATACCCGCACGCGCGAACCGTGGATGGGGATGTTCTGCAGCCGCAGCTGGCTCTGCCCGTAGATGCCGTTGCTGACCTGCAACGCCTGCGCGTTCTCGCCATCCAGCGATTGGCCCAGGGTCTTCTGCACGTTGTCACGGGTCACCTGCAGGCCACGATCGAAGTCGGCCGGGGTGACCAGCTGGATGCGCTGCACCTGTGTTTCGTCGAAGGAATTGCCGGCACCGTAGGCGCGTGCCACGTAGATCAGGTCATCACCGGTACGCAGCTTGATCTGCTCCGGCAGCTGCGCGTCCCACTCGGCTTCGGACACGTAGCCCACCGGCAGTTCGATGCGCGCCAACGGGGTGACCAGGTCGGTATCGGTGCCGCGGTACAAGGTGACGTCCAGCTTCTCGATGAAGGAGGCGTAGTTGTTGTAGCTGTGGAAGCGCAGCGGACGCACCAACCGGCCGTTCTCGAACGGTACGGTAGCGGCCGACTGCACGCTCAGGCTCGGCGGCACCATCGATGGATCTTCCGTCGCCCAGACCACGCCGCCGTTCGGCAGTTCGGACATGAAGCCACCGGCCAGCGTGGCCGGCGCCTGCGGCACCGCATCGACGCTGCCGGCAGCGGGCAAGGGTGCAGCCGCGGCCGCGGCCGGGCCATCGTCGCGGATGCGCAGCAGCAGGCCCTCGTCGTTGCGGCAACTGTCCGCTTCGCAGCGGATCGGTGCCGGCGTGGCCGGCGGCAGCACCGGTTGGGCGGCTGCCGGCCACGACGGAACGAAGGCCGCCAGCATCAGCAGCGGCATGATCGGGCGATAGGGTTTGCGGGTGTTGTCCATGGCTCAGCGCCCCTCCCCGCCGGTGACAGGCGGTACAGCGGGTGGATCATCGATACGCAGGCTGTGCAGCACCTGCTCGTCGCCGTTGCGCACCACGTCGATGCGCGTGGCGGCCGCCACGTCAGGGCGTAGCCGCCCGGCCAGGGCCGCGCGCAGGCTGGCTGCACGCTGCAGCGCAATCGCCTGCCGGGCCTCGTCCGTCGCCAACAGCAGCCGGCCGCCGTTGCGTGCGGTCAGCGCCTGGGCCGCTTTTTCCAGCACCGCCGCGGTGCCCTCGGCCAGGCGCGCCGAGTCGCGCTCGAACAGGCCTTGCCCGAGTTCGATGGCGGCCCCGCGCGGGGCGTCCGCCGGGGCGACGATCTCGCCCGCCGGCATCACCACGCCGAAGTCGAAGCGCACCGGCAGCCCCGGCGTGATCCGCCGCACCAGCGGATTGGGCGTGGTGAAGCGGGCCCCGGACGGCAGCGTGGACGGATCCACTTTCAGGATGAAGTTGCGGCCGCGTGCACCGCCGCCCTGGATGCCGACCAGGTGGAAGCGCCCGAAGGCATCGGTCTCCATCAGCAGGCCTTCCACGGCCGCCACGCGCACGCCCGGGATACCGCGTTCGCCCGGTTCCTGCACGCCGTTGCCGTTGCGGTCATCGAATACCGTGCCGACCACCAGGCTCTCGTCCAGCAGCGGATCGGCGCTGATGTCGACGTCGGCCGAGGCGATGTTGCCGATGCTGCGGTTCTGCCCGTCGATGGCGGTGATGCGGTTGGTGTGCACGCCGGTGCCGGTGCCGGCACCGACCCGCAGGTAGTACACCACCGTGGCACTCTCACCGACGGCGATGTCGATGCCGTCGATGCGCAGCGGCTGCACGCCGCTGGTGCGCGCGGCATTGTCGGCATCGCTCACCGAGAACCCGCCGCTGACGAAGCTGAAGCCCGGCGGCAGCGTATCCAGCAGGGTGGCGCCGTTGGCGTCCACCTCGCCCACGTTGTCGATGGTGACCGTGTAGCGCACCAGGTCGCCGATCTGCGCACTGCGCTTGGCGGCGGTCTTGGTCAGCCGCAGCGTGGCCTGCTCCCCGGCCACCGTCACCGACACGTTGGCTTCGGCGCACACCGGGGTGGGGATCGACACGTCGCAGATCCGGTAACGGAAGCTGTCGGTGCCGAAGAAGCCACCGGAAGGCGTGTAGGTGCAGCGGCCATTGGCGCACTGCACGCTGCCGCGGGTCGGGGCGACCACCACCTGCAGCGATGCAGGATCCAGCGCCGCCGTGCGTGTGCTGTCGTTGGCCAGCACGTCGATCACCAACGGACCGCTGGTTTCGGTGGTGATGGCATCGTCGGACAGCACCAGCACGTTCTCCGCGACCGTGACGCTGACCGTGGCACTGGCGCACAGGGTGGGATCGGCCGCCTCGCAGACCTGGTAATCGAAGCTCTGCTGGCCGGCGAAGTTGGCCAGCACGGCGAAGCGGATACGTGCGCGGGCCATCACTTCCGCCGTACCGAACGGCGGCGGCGAGGTGATGGTCAGCACTACGCCATCCGGATCGATCGGATTGCCATCCATGCGGTCGTTGCCCAGCACGTCGATCTCCACCACGCCGTTCTGCGGCATGTCGATCGCATCGTCCTGCGCCACCACCCGGTCGATGCTGGCGACCACGGTGACGGTGACCGTGCCGGTGTCGCACACGGTCGGCTGGCCCACCAGGCACAGCGTGTAGGTGGTGCTGTAGCTGCCCGGCGACAGGCCGCCGGCCACGCTCAACGCGCCATCGGCGGCGAAGCTGAGTTCGGCGGTGTTCACCGGCGCGAAGTCGACCTGCGCCGGATCCAGCGGCGCACTGTTGAAGGTGTCGTTGCTGAACACATTCAACAGGTTCGGTGCGGCCTGCCCGGCCGGCAGCGGTCCGCCGCTGTCATCCACCGCCAGCAGGGCGCCTACCGGCCCCTGTACCAGTACGCTGATGATCGCCGTGGAGCAGTTGCCGGGCACGCCGTTTTCGCACAGCTGGTAGCTCAGCTGCACCTGGCCCGGCTGCACGCCCGGCGCCACCATCAGCTGGCCCTGGTTGTTCATCGTGTAGCCCGGCGTGCTGCCGACCAGGGTCGCGGTGACGCTGCCCACCGGCGGTGGTGCGGCCCCGTTCCAGGTGTCGTTCTCCAGCACCGAGCGGGCGATGGTGCCGCCTACCGACGGATCCACCGGTGTCGCAGTGAAGTCGTCGTTGACCGCCAGCACCACGTTGGTCGCCACCGTCATGTTCACCGTGGCAGTTCCGCACACCGCCGCATTCGGCGCCGGCAGGCAGACCTGGTAGGTGAAGCTGATCGTGCCGCTGGTACCGGCCGGCGGGGTGTAGCTGAAACTGCCATCGGGGTTGAACACCAGCCCGGCCGGTGTGCCGCCCACTACGCTGTAGGTAGACCCGGGTGGCACGTTGTCGTTGTTGCCGACATTGCCACTGGTGGTCTGCCCTGCGGCCGCGGACACGCTGTCGGCAGCCGGTGCAGGGGTCAACAGCAGCGACACCTGTGCCGAATCGCAGTTGGTCGGCGCTGCCGCCTCGCACACCTGATAGGTCAGCGTGACCGCACCGGACGGCGTGCCGGCCGGGATGACGATCGTACCGTTGGCGTTGATCGCATAGCCGGCGGGAGCGCCGACCAGACTGAGCACGACGGTCCCCGATGCCGGCGGCGTCGCACCGTTCAGCGTGTCGTTGTCCAGCACGCTGGGCGTGGTGCTGCCCGGCAGCAGCGGCGTGGCGCTGAAGTCATCGGCCAGCGCCGACAGCGCGCCGTTGTTGACGTTGAGCGTCACCGCCGCGGTCGCGCACACCGCACCATTCGGGGCGGGCAGGCACACCTGGTAGGTGAAACCGACCTGCCCGCTGGTACCCACCGGCGGGGTGTAGGTGAAGCTGCCATCGGTGTTGAACACCAGCCCCGGCGGCGTGCTGCCCACCACGCTGAAAGTGGAACCGGGCGGCAGGTTGTCATTGTTGCCGACATTGCCGCTGACCGGCTGGCCGGCCGGCGTGGACACCACGTCAGCCACCGGTACCGGCGTCAGCACCAGGGTGATCGAGGCACTGGCGCAGTTGCCCGGCGCTGCCGCTTCGCAGACCTGGTAAGTGAGCGTGACCGGACCGCTGATGCCACCGGACGGCACCACCAGCGTGCCATCGGCATTGATCGCAAAACCGGCCGGGGCGCCGACCAGGGTCAGTACCACGCTGGATGCGGCCGGGGGCGATACGCCATTGAGCGCATCATTGGCCAGCACGCTGGGCGTGGGGCCACCGGGCAGTACCGGGGCGCCACTGAAGTCATCGTCTGCCGCCAGCAGCGTGCCGGTGTTGACGTTGACGGTCACGCTGGCCGTAGCGCAGGTCGATGCGTACGGTGCCGGCAGGCAGACCTGGTAGGTGAAGCCCACCGGGCCGCTGACGCCGACCGGCGGGGTGTAGCTGAAGCTGCCATCGGCATTCAGCACCAGCCCGGCCGGCGTACTGCCGACCACGCTGAAGGTGGAACCCGGCGGCACGTTGTCGTTGCTGCCGACGTTGCCGCTGACCGGCTGGCCGACCGGCGTGGACACCACGTCGGCCACTGCCACCGGCGACAGCACCAGCGCCACGCTGGCGGTGGTGCAGTTGGTCGGTGCCGCGGCCTCGCACACCTGATAGGTCAGGGTGACCGCACCGGAGAGCGTGCCCGCAGCGGTGGCGATGCTGCCATCCGGATTGATCACGAAGCCTGCAGGTGCCCCCACCAGGCTCAGCACCACGCTGGCAGCCGGCGGCGGCGTGACGCCATTCAAGGCATCGTTGGCCAGCACGCTGGGCGTACTGCCGCCAGGCGCGAAGGGCGCGTTGCTGAAATCATCGTTGCCGGCAACCAGCGAGCCGATACCCACGTTGAAGGTCACGCTGGCCGTGCCGCAGACGCTGCCGTTTGGCGCCGGCAGGCACACCTGGTAGGTGAAGCCGACCGGGCCACTGGTGCCGGCCGGCGGCGTGTAGCTGAAGCTGCCATCGGCGTTGAACGACAGCCCCGCAGGCGGCGTGCCGACCACGCTGAAGGTCGAACCGGCGGGTACGTTGTCATTGCCACCGACAGTGCCACCGAGGGTCTGGCCCGCGGCCACGGCAAGGCTGTCGGCCACCGGGACAGGGGTCAGCAGCAGCGACACCGTCGCGGTGTCGCAGTTGGCCGGCGCCGCCACTTCACACACCTGGTAGGTCAGCGTCACCGCACCGGACAGCGTGCCGGCCGGCGTGATGACGGTGCCATCGGGATTGATCGCATAGCCCGCTGGCGCACCGACCAACGACAGCGTGACGCTGCCGGCGGCCGGGGGGCTGGCACCGTTCAAGGTGTCGTTGGCCAGCACGCTTGCGGCAGTGGTGGCACCGGGCAGCAGCGGCGTGGCGCTGAAGTCATCGGCCAGCGCGGCAAGCGCCCCGTTGTTGACGTTGATGGTCACCGAGGCAGTGCCGCACACCGCCGCGTTCGGCGCGGGCAGGCACACCTGGTAGGTGAAGGTGACCGCGCCGGTGGTGCCCAGCGGTGGGCTGTAGGTGAAGCTGCCATCGGCATTGAACACCAGGCCGGCAGGCGCAGTGCCCACCACCGAGAACAGCGAGCCCACCGGCACGTTGTCATTGCTGCCGACGTTGCCGGCCACCGGCTGCCCGGCCGGCGTGGAGACCACGTCGTTGACCGGTGCCGGGCTGACCACCAGCGTGACCGTCGCGCTGTCGCAGTTGCCAGGTGCTGCCACTTCGCAGACCTGGTACGTCAGCGTGACCGGTCCGGACAGCGTCCCGCCCGGCACGCTGATCGTGCCATCGGCATTGATCACATAGCCGGCCGGTGCACCGACCAGCGACAGCGACACCGCTGCAGCCGCCGGTGGCGTAGCGCCATTCAAGGTGTCGTTGGCGAGCACGCTGGGCGTGGGGCCACCCGGCACGACAGCGGTGCCACTGAAGTCATCGGCGGTCGCCACCAGCGTGCCGTTGTTGACGTTGAGGGTGACCGATGCGGTGCCGCATACCGTGCCGTTCGGTGCTGGCAGGCAGACCTGGTAACTGAAGACCACCGCACCGGTGGTGCCCACCGGCGGGGTATAGGTGAAGCTGCCATCTGCGTTGAACAGCAGGCCAGCGGGCGGCGTGCCCACCACGCTGAACAGCGAACCCGGCGGCACGTTGTCATTGCTGCCGACGTTGCCGCTCACCGGCTGACCGGCCAGTGTGGACACCACGTCGGCCACCGCCACCGGCGCCAGCAGCAGCGACACCGATGCGGTAGTGCAGTTGCCCGCCGCGGCAGCTTCGCAGATCTGGTAGGTCAGCAGCACGGGGCCGGACGCCGCCGTGGCCGGGGTGGCGATACTGCCATCGGGATTGATCACGAAGCCGGACGGCGCACCGACCAGGCTCAGCACGATGGTCGAGGAAGCCGGCGGGCTGACTCCGTTCAACGCGTCATTGCCCAGCACGCTGGGCGTGGTGCCACCGGGCAGCAGCGGCGTGGCGCTGAAGTCATCATTGCCGGCCAGCAGCGAACCGCTGCCGACGCTGACGGTCACGCTTGCCGTGCCGCACACGCTGCCGTTCGGCGCCGGCAGGCACACCTGGTAGCTGAAGCTTAGCGGCCCCACGGTGCCCAGCGGCGGGGTGTAACTGAAGCTGCCATCGGCGTTGAACGACAGCCCCGCAGGGGTGGCGCCCTGCACGCTGAAGGAGGACCCGGTCGGCACGTTGTCGTTGCTGCCGACATTACCGGTGACGGTCTGGCCCGCAGCAACGGATACCGAATCCGCCAGCGGCTGCGGCTGCAGCACCAGCGACACCGTGGCGGTATCGCAGTTGGTCGGTGCGGCCACTTCACAGACCTGGTAGGTCAGGGTCACCGCACCGGAGGCGCTCCCGGTGACGATCGTGCCATCGGCGTTGATGGCATAACCGGCCGGTGCGCCGACCAGCGACAGCGTGACCGTACCCGGCGCAGGCGGCGTGGCACCGTTCAAGGTGTCGTTGGCCAGCACGCTGGACGCGGTGGTGCTGCCGGGCAGCAACGGCGTGCCGCTGAAATCATCCGCCACCGCGGCAAGGGCGCCGTTGTTGACGTTGATCACCAGGATCGCGTTGCCGCAGACGCTGCCGTTCGGCGCCGGCAGGCACACCTGGTAACCGATGCTGACCGGCCCGGTGGTGCCCAACGGGGGCGTGTAGCTGAAGCTGCCATCGGCATTGAACACCAGCCCACCCGGCGGGGTGCCGAGCACCGAGAACAGCGCGCCCGCCGGCACGTTGTCGTTGCTGCCAACCTCGCCCACGACTGCCTGGCCGGCGGGGGTGGAGACCACATCGTTGGCCGGTGCCGGGGTCACCAGCAGCGTGATCGCGGCACTGTCGCAGTTGCTCGGCGCGGCGACTTCGCAGACCTGGTACGTCAGCGTGACCACGCCGGACAGCGTGCCGGTAGGCACGCTGAGGGTGCCATCGGGATTGATCGCATAGCCGGCCGGCGCGCCGACCAGGCTGAGGGCCACCGCCGCGGCCGCTGGCGGCGTCGCACCGTTGAGGGTGTCGTTGGCCAGCACGCTCGGCGTGGTGCCGCCGGGCACCACCGCGATGCTGCTGAAGTCATCGTCCACCGCGCTCAGTGCGCCGTTGTTGACGTTGATGGTGACGGTGGCGATGCCGCAGGTGGTGCCGTTCGGTGCAGGCAGGCAGACCTGGTAGCTGAAGGTGACCGGGCTGGCCACGCCGGCCGGCGGGGTGTAGCTGAAGCTGCCATCGGCGTTGAAGAGCAGGCCGGTCGGCGGCGTGCCGACCACGCTGAACAGCGCGCCCGGCGGCACGTTGTCATTGCCGCCGACATTGCCGCTGAGCGGCTGGCCCGCCAGCGTGGAGACCACGTCCGCCACCGGCACCGGCGTCACCAGCAGTGCGACCGTTGCGGTATCGCAGTTGGTCGGCGCCGCCGCTTCGCAGAGCTGGTAGGTCAGGGTGGCTGCACCGGACGGCGTGCTGCCCAGCGTGGAGATCGTGCCATCGGCGTTGATCGCATAACCGGCCGGTGCACCGACCAGGCTCAGCAGCACATCGCTGGCCAGCGGCGGCGTCGTGCCGTTCAGGGCATCGTTGGCCAGCACGCTGGGCGTGCTGCCACCGGGCACCAGCGGGGTGCCGCTGAAGTCATCGTCGGCCGCCGCCAGGGTGCCGGTATTGACGTTGAAGGTGACCGAGGCGTTGCCGCACACCGCCGCGTTCGGCGCCGGCAGGCAGACCTGGTAATCGACGCTCACCGGACCGACCACGCCCACCGGCGGGCTGTAGCTGAAGCTGCCATCGGGGTTGAACAGCAGGCCGGCCGGGGTGCTGCCGACCACGCTGAACACTGCGCCTGCCGGCACGTTGTCATTGCTGCCGACGTTGCCGTTGACCGCCTGGCCAACTGCAACGGAAACCGTATCGGCAACCGGCTGCGGCTGCAGCACCAGCGACACCGTGGCGGTATCGCAGTTGGTCGGCGCTGCGGCTTCGCACAGCTGGTAGGTCAACGTGACCGCACCGGACTGCGCGCCGATCGGCGTGCTGATGACGCCGGCTGCGCTGATCAGATACCCAACCGGGGCACCCACCAGGCTCAGGTTCACCGTGCCCGCAGCCGGCGGGGTGACGGTATTGAGGGTGTCGTTGAGCAGCACGCTCGGCGTGCTCGCACCGGCCAGCAGCGGCGTGCCGGTGAAATCGTCGGCGAGCGCCGTCAGCGCGCCATTGTTGACATTGACGGTGACCGACGCGGTGCCGCACACCGCCGCGTCCGGAGCAGGCAGGCAGACCTGGTAATCGAACTGCACCGGGCTGGTCACGCCCACCGGCGGGTTGTAGCTGAAGCTGCCATCGGCGTTGAACAGCAGCCCGGCCGGCGGCGTGCCGAGCAGTGAGAACACCGCCCCGACCGGCACGTTGTCGTTGCCGCCGACACTGCCGGCGACCGCCTGGCCCGCCGACGTCGACACCACGTCATCCTGCGGCACCGGCGTCAGCAGCAGCGACACCTCGGCGCTGTCGCAGTTGCCGGGCACGGCCACTTCGCACAGCTGGTAGGTCAGGGTCAGCGCGCCCGACAGCGTGCCGCTGGGGATGCTGATCGTGCCGTCTGCGTTGATCGCGTAACCGGCCGGCGCACCGACCAGCGACAGCTGCACGGCAGCCGCAGCGGGCGGCGTGGCGCCGTTCAACACGTCGTTGACCAGCACGCTGGGCGTGCTGCCACCGGGCAGCAGCGCAGTGCCGCTGAAATCATCGGCCACCGCTTCCAGCGCACCGTTGTTGACGTTGATCGTCACCGCCGCGGTGCCGCACACCGTGCCGTTCGGCGCCGGCAGGCACACCTGGTAGCTGAAGCTGACCGGACTGACGACGCCGGCCGGCGGAGTGAAGGTGAAGCTGCCATCGGCGTTGAACACCAGCCCGCTCGGCGCGGTGCCGACGACGCTGAACAATGCGCCAGCGGGCAGGTTGTCGTTGCTGCCGACATTGCCGCTGACCGGCTGGCCTGCCAGCGTGGACACCACATCGGCGACCGGCTGCGGAACCAGCACCAGCCCGACGTTGGCGGTGGCGCAGTTGCCCGGCGCGGCCGCTTCGCACAGCTCATAGACCAACGTGACCGCGCCCGACGGGGTGACCAGCGGGGTGGAAATCGTGCCATCGGCATTGATGGCATAGCCGGCCGGCGCGCCGACCAGGCGCAGGGTCACGTCGGCCGCGGCCGGCGGGCTGACGCCATTCAACGCATCGTTGGCCAGCACGCTGCCCGCGGTGGTGGCACCGCCCGGCAGCGGCGCGCCGCTGAAGTCATCGTCGGCGGCCAGCAGGGCGCCGTTGTTGACGGTCAGCGTCACCGTGGCGATGCCGCATACGCCGGCATTCGGCGCGGGCAGGCAGACCTGGTAGTCGAAACTGACCGGACTGGGCGCGGCCACCGGCGGGGTGTAGCTGAAGCTGCCATCGGCATTGAACGACAGCCCGGCCGGCGCCGTGCCGATCACGCTGAAGACCGCGCCGGCCGGCACGTTGTCATTGCCGCCGACGTTGCCCAGCACGCTCTGCCCGGCCAGCACGGTAAAGGCGTCGGCGCCCGGTACGGGGGTCAGCACCAGCGATACCGGCGCGGTGTCGCAGTTGGTCGGTGCGACGGCTTCGCAGACCTGGTAGGTCAGGTTCACCGCACCTGCCACCGCGCCGGTCGGCGTGGTGAGCGTGCCATCGGCGTTGATCACATAGCCTGCGGGCGCACCCACCAGGCTCAGCACCACGCTGGCGGCGGCCGGCGGGGTGGTGTTGTTCAAGGTGTCGTTGGCCAGCACGCTGCCGGCGGTGGTGCCGCCGGGCAGCAACGGTGTGGCACTGAAGTCATCGCCCAGCGCTGACAGTGCGCCGTTGTTGACGTTGATGGTCACCGAGGCGGTGCCGCATACCGTTGCATCCGGCGCCGGCAGGCAGACCTGGTAGTCGAAGGTCACCGGACTGATGACTCCCGCTGGCGGGGTGTAGGTGAAGCTGCCATCGGGGTTGAACACCAGCCCGCCCGGTGCAGCGCCTACCAGCGTGTAGGCAGAGCCGGCCGGTACGTTGTCATTGATGCCCACCGCGCCACTGACAGCCTGTCCCGCAGGCGTGGAGGCGATGTCGTCTGCCGGCTGCGGGGTCAGCAGCAGGGACACCGTGGCGGTATCGCAGTTGGTCGGTGCGGCGGCTTCGCACAGCTGGTAGGTCAGCTGCACGCGGCCGGTCGCGGTGCCGGTGGGCAGGCTGATCGCGCCATCGCCGGCAATGGCGTAGCCGGCCGGCGCGCCGACCAGGGACAGCACCACGTCCGCCGGTGCCGGCGGGCTGACGGTATCGAGGCTGTCGTTCACCAGCACGCTGGTGGTCACGCCACCCGGCAGCAATGCCGTGCCGCTGAAGTCATCGTCCGCTGCAACCAGCGCGCCGTTGTTGACGTTGAGGGTGACGGTGGCGATGGAACAGATACCGCCGTTCGGCGCCGGCAGACAGACCTGGTAATCGAACGTCACCGGGCTGACCACGCCCAGCGGCGGGGTGTAGGTGAAGCTGCCATCGGCATTGAACACCAGCCCGGCGGGTCCGGCACTGGTCAGCACGAAGGTCGAGCTGGGCGCGATGTTGTCGTTGCTGCCGACGTTGCCGGAAACCGGCTGGCCGACCTGGGTGGATACCGCATCGGCCACGGCCTGCGGCGACACCAGCAGCACGACGCTGGCGGTATCGCAGTTGGACGGCAGCGCCGCTTCGCACAGCTGGTAGGTCAGGCTGACCGCGCCGGCCTGGGTGCGGGCGGCGATGCTGATCACGCCGTCGCTTGTGATGCTGAAACCTGCCGGCGCAGCGGGCAGCGACAGCAGCACGCTGGCCGGATCGGGCGGGCTCACGCCGCTCAGTGCGTCGTTGGCCAACACCGAGGTCGTGCTGCCACCGCTGACCGGGTTGATCGGCGTGGCAGTGAAGTCATCGTCCACTGCCAGCAAGGTGCCGGCATTGATGTTGATGCTGACGTTGGCGGTGGAGCACAGCGCTGCATACGGGGCCGGCAGGCACACCTGGTAGCTGAAACCGACCGGGCTCGGCACGCCGGCCGGCGGGGTGTAGCTGAAGGTGCCGTTGCCGTTGAACAGCAGCCCGTCCGGCGTGGCGCCGGTCACGCTGAACTGCGAGCCCATCGGCGCGTTGTCGTTGTCGCCGACGCTGCCGTTGAGCACCTGCCCGGCCGGCGTGGACAGCGCATCGTCCTGTGCCTGCGGGGTCACCACCACGGTGACCTGCGCGCTGGCGCAGTTGCCGCTGGCGGCGTTTTCGCACAGCTGGTAAGTCAACACGTTGACCCCGGCGGTGGCCGACGCCGGCACCTGCAGCAGGCCGTCGGCGGTAAGTGCATAGCCGCTGGGGGCACCGACCAGGCTCACGCTGACGCTGGCTGCCGCAGGCGGCGACGCGCCGTTCAAGGTGTCATTGGCCAGCACGCTGACCGTGGTGATGCCACCGGGCGCCAGTGGCGCGCCGCTGAAGTCGTCGGCCAGCGCGATGAGGTTGCCGGCGTTGACGTTGATCGTCGCTGCGGCGGTGCTGCACAGGCCGGTGTCCGGCGCCGGCAGGCACACCTGGTAGCTGAAGCTCACCGGCCCGGTGAAGCCGTCGGTGGGCGAGAACAGGAAGCTGCCGTCCGGGCTGAACGACAGACCATCCGGCGCGGTGCCGTTGACCGTGTAAACGGCGCCGATCGGCGCATTGTCATTGGTGCCTACGTTGCCGGCCAGCAGCTGTCCGGCCGGCGTGGAGAACACATCGGCCTGCGCCTGCGGCGCCACCAGCAGGGAAATCTGCGCGCTGTCGCAGTTGCTCGGCAGTGCGGCCTCGCACAGCTGGTAGGTCAGCGCCACCGCACCCGCCATGGCGCCCGCGGCCACCGACAGCGTGCCATCGGCGGCCAGGGTGTAGCCGGCCGGCGCATTGAGCAGGCTCAGCTGCACCGCCGTCGATGCCGGCGGCGTGCTGCCGTCCAGGCTGTCGTTGCCCAGCACGCTGGCAGTGCTGCCGCCCAGCGTCGGATCCACCGGCGTCGCACGGAAATCATCGTCGTTGGCCACCAGCGTGCCGGCGTTGACGTTCAACGTCACCGTGGCGGTGGTGCACACCAGGGTATTCGGCGCAGGCAGGCACACCTGGTAGGCGAACGTGACCGCCCCCTGGGTGCCCACCGGCGGGGTGTAGACGAAGCTGCCATCGGGGTTGAACACCAGCCCGGCAGGTGCCGTGCCGCTGACCTCGAAGGCACTGCCCGCCGGCACGTTGTCATTGCCGGCCACGCTGTTGGCCAGCGGCACGCCGACCTGGGTGCTGAAGTTGTCGTTGTTGGCGACCGGGCTCAGCAGCAGCAGCACCGCCGCCGAACTGCAGTTGCCGGGCAGCGCGACTTCGCACATCTGATAATTGAGTTCCACCTGCCCCGCCGCCGCGCCACCGGGCACGGAGATCGTGCCGTTGGGATTGACCACGTAGCCGCTCGGTGCGCCGACCAGGCTCAGCACGACCTCGGACGGATCCGGCGGAATGGCGCCGTTGTGGGTGTCATTGGCCAGCACGCTGTTGGTGGTGCCGCCTGCATTGGCGTCCAGGACCAGCGAACGGAAGTCATCGTCGTTGGCTTGCAGCGTGCCGGCGTTGACGTTGATCGTCACCGTCGCGGTGGCGCACACGGCGGTTTCCGGCGCCGGCAGGCAGACCTGGTAATCGAAGGTGGCCGCGCCGGTGAACAACGCCGGCGGCGTATAGGTGAACGCACCGTCGGCGCTGAACACCAGGCCGACCGGCGCGGTGCCCTGCACGCTGAAGGTCGAGCCCGCCGGGGCGTTGTCGTTGATCGCAACGTTACCGCTGACCGCACGGCCGGCATTGGTCGACAGCACGTCATCCACCGCATCCGGGGTGATCACCACGGTGATGGTGGCGGCATCGCAGTTGCTGGTGCCCGCTTCGCACAGTTGGTAGGCCAGGGTGACGATGCCCGCCTGCGCGCCGGCCGGCACGCTGAGTTCGCCGGTCGGCTGCAGGGTGAAGCCCACCGGCGCCGCGCCCGTCAGCGCCAGGGTCACCTGCGCTGGTACCACGGGCACGCCGTTGACCGTGTCGTTGGCGGTGACCGCAGCGGTCAGGCCGCCGGCCGCGCCGGCCGGGGCGGCACTGAAATCATCGTCACTGGCCGCCACCACGGCTGCAGCCACGTTGAAGGTCGCCGTGGCGGTATCGCATACCGCCGCATTCGGCGCCGGCAGGCACAGCTGGTACTGGAAACTGTCCTGCCCCGTGTAGGCAGCCAGTGCGGTATAGCTGAAGCCGCCATCGGCATCGACCGTGGCGGTGCCGTTGGCCGGGCCGACCAGCAGGCTGTAGGTGCTGCCGGCCGGCGCGTTGTCGCCGGTGGTCAGCACGCCCGGCAGCGGCACGCCGGCGGTGGCGGTAAAGGTGTCGCCCACCGCGTCCGGCGCGATCACCAGCTGCACGCTGGCCAGGTCGCAGTTGGTCGGCACCGCCGCTTCGCACAGCTGGTAGTCGAGGGTCTGCGCGCCGGCCGCCGCGCCCGCGGCGACGGTGATCTGGCCGTTGGTGGCGATACTGTAGGCGCCCGGTGCGCCCTGCAGCGACACCACCACCTGGGCCGGCGTCACCAGCACGCCATTGAGCAGGTCATTGGCCAGCACGCTGGGCGTAGTGCCGCCGCTGGATGGCAGCGCCGTGCTGACGATGTCGTCCAGTGCATCGATCGTATTGGCCGCGACCTGCACGCTCACCGTCGCGGTATCGCAGACCGTCGCGTTCGGTGCAGGCAGGCAGACCTGGTAGGCGAAGGTATCCGCGCCGGTGTTGCCCCCGGTGGGCGTGTAGGTGAACGCACCGGAGGCATCCATCACCACCGTGCCCCGCGTTGGCTGGGTCGGCACGCTGAACAGCGCGCCGCTGGGGGCGTTGTCGTTGCCGGCGACGCTGCCGCCCACCGCTTGCCCGGCCCCGGGCGTGGTGACGCTGTCGTTGGCCGCATCCGGACTGACCACCAGCGACACGTTGGCGGTGGCACAGTTCGCCGGTACTGCCGTTTCGCAGACCTGGTAGGTGAGATCGACCGCGCCCGCCGCAGCGGTGGGCGCAACCGTGATCACCCCGTTCGGGGCGATGCTGTAACCGGCCGGCGCACCGACCAGGCTCAGCTGCACCGTGGCCGGCACGCTGATCGGCTGCCCGCCCAGGGTGTCGTTGCCGATCACCGACGGCGTGCTGCCACCGGTACCGGGCGCGAACGGCGCGGCGACGACATCGTCGACGGCGACCAGCGGATTGGCATTCACCAAAATGCTGGCAGTGGCCGTGGCGCAGGCGGTCGCATCCGGTGCAGGCAGGCACACCTGGTACTGGAACGATACCGGTGCGGTGATGCCGCCAGCGGGCGCCAGCACGAAGCTGCCATCGGCATTGAACGTCAGCCCTGCCGGCGGCGCGCCCAGCAGCGAGAACACCGAGGTGGCCGTTGCGTTGTCGTTGGTCGCCACCGTCTGCGCGTAGCTCGGCGTGCTGGCGGCCACGCTGTAGCTGTCGTTCACTGCCGACGGTGCCACCGCGAACGTGGCGGTGGCGGTGGAACAGTTGCTCGGCGAAATCCGTTCGCAGATCTGGTAGGTGAGTGCGTTGCGGCCAGCGGGTGCGCCGCTGGGCACGCTGATCACGCCGTTGCCATCGATGCTGAAACCGGTAGGCGCGTTCTGCAGGGTCACGATGAGGTCGGCCGCCACCACGGCCACGCCGGCCAGCGTGTCATTGGTCAGCACGCTGGGGGTGGTACCGCCGGTGGCCGGCAGCGCGGCGGCGAAACTGTCGGCCACCGCCAGCAGCGCGGCGGGCTGCACGGTGATCGCGGGGGTACTGGCGCTGTTGTCGCCCGGGGTCGGATCGGTGGTGCCGGGCGGCAGGATCAGCGCGGCGGTGTTGGCCGGGATGGTGGCCGGCGTAGCGGCCGGCGCGGTGGCGGTGACCACCACCGACACGCTGTCGCCCACGCCAACGTTGACCAGTGCATTGATGCTGTTGCCGGTGCCATTGGCCACCGCGCACGAAGACAACGGCGAGGCCGGCGTACAGGTCCAGCTGACATTGGCCAGCAGCGCAGGCACGGCGTCGCTGACGGTGACACCCAGCGCGCTGGACGGCCCCTGGTTGCCGACCTGGATCTGGTACTGCACCTGCCCGCCGGCGGCGACCGTGGTCGGCCCCAGGATGCTCTTGGACACGCTCAGCTGGGCCTGCAGGGCCAGCACGTTGCTGTCGGTGGCGCTGTTGTTGCCCGGCGCGATGTCGCCGATGTCGGCCGGAGGGGCCACGTTGGCGGTGTTGCTCAGCGGGCTGGGATAGGTCTGCGCCAGCAGCGTGGCCGGCATCAGCAGCGCCAGCAGGCAGGCACCCCACCCTGCGTGGGCGTGGCGTGCCGTGCGTCGTGTGCCGTGCTGGTCAACCATGGCCATGCCCTCTTCTTCGCCTGCTGCGGCCGCCACTGCGTTGGGTACGCGTCGTGCCGATCCGTCCTTGTTGCGGGTGGCGCGCGGTCCGCTGCGCGCCCGTTCCATTGCTGCTGCCCGCCGCTAGTACGCGGCGGGATTGCTGCTGAACACCACCGGCACGCTGATCGTGGCGCTGCCGCCGTTGAGCAGGTCCACGCCCACGCTGATGCTGTTGCCGCCCACCGCTCCGCCGCTGGCCACCGCGCAGGCGCTGCCTGCACTGGCACTGCAGGTCCAGGCCGCGCTCAGCGTGGCGCCATTGGGCAAGGTGTCGTTGACCACCGCGGCGGTGACCGCGTCTGGACCGCCATTGCTGACCACCAGCGTGTACGTGGCGGCACCACCGGGCGTGTAGCTGCCGCTGCCGTCGGTCTTGGTGATCGAAAGATCGGCCTGGCGGGTGCGGTTGACGATGCGGCAGACCAGCGCCACCGGCGTGGCGGTGACCGCCGGCGCCTGCAGGGTGAAGCTGTTGCCGGTGCCGAAACTGACGACCGTGCCGTCCTGGTTCGCGCATTGCCAGGTACTGGCGTAGCGCTCCAGCACCGTGCCGGCAGCGGCGGTTTCCGCCATTGCGTAGGTGCCGCCGGCCACCGTCACCACCGCAGCGGTGGCACCGTTGTTGCCGACATTCGCCGCCGAACCGACCACGCTGCCGTTGTAGTTGATGGCCAGGTTGAAGCGGCCGGTATCGCTGCTCGGCTGCAGTTCCTTGACCAGCTGCAGGGTGGCCGCGCAGGCCTGGGTCACGCCTTCAACGGTGAACACCGCCTGGCCGATGCGGATGCCGAGCAGCCCGAGCAGGTTGTCGACCACCCCGCCCAGCAGCGCGGTCAGCACGGGGGTGACCAGCGTATTGACCGCCGTGCGGATCGGCTGCAGCAGCGTGCTGACCAGCGTGTTCACCAGGTCGGCCACCGGCAGCGGCAACGGCAGCGCACCCAACAGGGTCACCGTGGGATTGCCGCTGGTGACCTGGATGTTGAGCGAGTTGACCAGCGTGGACACCATCGTGGCGGCGCTGACGGTGCCGGCCGACAAGGTGCGTGTCTGTGGATACGGCCCGGTGAAACTGGCCGACTGCAGCCCCGGCGTTGCCGTGGCGAAGCCGCGGATGCTGACCGCCAACGGCACCGAGACATCGGCGACGGGAATGTTCAGCAGCGTGGTGACCCGCACGGTGACGTTGAGCGAGGTCAGCGTGGCGGGTGTCAGCGCACTCTCGGTGAGTACCAGCGAGCGGTTGAAGAAGGTCGCGTCGCTGATCTGGCCGACGTACAGGTTCACCAGCCCGGGCCGCGCCTGCAGGGTGACCGCGTTGCCGACCAGGTTGACCGCCGAGATCGTGCCTTCGGCGCGGGCGATGTCCGCATACACCTGCAGGTGCAGCACGCTGGCGCTGATGTTGGCGTTGGACACCTTCACCAGGCCGAGCACGTTGAGATTGTTGAGCAGGCCGGTCAGCGCGGCGACGTTGAGTCCCTGCGCGAGGTCCAGATCCAGCTTCACCCGGATCGCCGAACTGTGGAACGCGCTGCCGAGCGGTCCGCAGGTGTACACCGGACGCTCCACCACCTGCAGCCACAGACGGACATTGGCCACGCCGGTCAGGCCGAGCGCTGCGGTGTTGACCGTGATCGGCGTCGGCGTGGTCAACACGTTGCTGAAGTTGTACAGCTGCACGCTGCCGGTCAGCAGGTCCAGCACGTTGAGCCGCACCGTGGTGAGCGAGCCGGTTGGCAGGGCGATCTGCAGCAGATCACCGAGGCGGATGCTGCCGGTGGCGCCGGCCACGCCCAGTGGCAGTGCGTTGAGGATGTTGGCCGCCACGGTCTGGTTGTCGGCCTGCAGTACCGCCACCATCGCCGCGCGCAGCGTGCCCAGGCTGATCGCGGTGTTGAGCACCTGGCTCGGATCGCTGACCTCCACCCCGCCGTTGAGCTGGGTGATCAGGGCGTTGAGGTTGAGGTTGGCGCCGGCCAGGCTGTTCCAGTCGACCGCGGTGAGATTGATCGTGGTGCCCGGCAGCAGTGCACCGAACAGCAGGTTGAGGACCGGGCTCTGGGTGGAATCGACCGAAGCCAATCGCGGCCCGGCACTGACGCAGGCACCCGCGGTACACGCTGATGTGCCCTGCGCATGTGCCCTGCCCGCACAGGCAAGCGCAATCAACATGACGGCGATCACGGTTATCTGCCGCCATAATGACGATATCTTCACGCCATTCACATCAACCATTCCCGTGCTCCGTGCAGTTTCCAGCGGCAGCACCACGCCCCGGCGGCGGAATGCATCCGTCACCTGAACAAACTCGATACTGGCCGGTTGAATCCCGGGTTTACGTTTAAGCCCGGTTCGAGGTGATTAATACGGGGCGCGGGAAAACCGTCAAACAGGACGGCGTGAATATGGAGGGCAGTATTGCTGGCCTGTAGTCCAGGGGAAGGCCGGCACGGTTGCTACGGATACGCAGGACAGCGTTTCTGTACAGCCGCAAAAAGAATCACTTCCCGGTAAGCAGTGCTTGCCAAGACATGGAGAGGGGTGCCCAATGAAGGACATGTGCGACAGAATCCGACGCTCGCGATTGACCGCCGGACTATCTCAATCACAATTGGCGCAGGAAACCGGCGTACGCCGCAGCGCAGTGGCCCAGTGGGAACGCGAGGGCGGAACCTCGCCGAGTGTGACGCATTTGGCACAAATCGCGATTGTGACCCAGGTTTATTTTGAATGGCTGGCGACAGGACGTGGACCTGGTCGCCCGGAAGACGGAATCGATCTGCCATTGCCCGAAACAAAACCCGATGTCGGTCGCCATCCGCATGAAACCGAGATTCTCTGCCTGCTGCGTCGAATGACGCCGCGCAAACGCCAGGTGGCGCGGGCGATCATCGAAATGCTGGAGGATTGATTCGGGGTGGGTGACGGTAGCGCCGGGCCAGGCCCGGCGGGCGCAGCGGGAAAGGCGTGACGGCCAGCGGCCGTCACTACCGGGCGTGGTCTGACGGCCAGCGGCCGTCACTACCGGGTGCGGCCGTCACCGGGGCGGTCGTCACCCACCGTCATCCTGCCTGTGGCAGCGACCAGTCGATCGGTGTCTGTCCGCGGCGCTGCAGGTACTCGTTGGTCGCGGAGAAATGGCTGCAGCCGAGGAAGCCGCGGTGGGCGGACAGCGGTGAGGGATGCGGTGCCTTCAATACCCGATGGCGCTGGGTGTCGATGACCTTGCCCTTCTGCTGCGCATAGCTGCCCCACAGCAGGAACACCAGGCCCTCGCGTTCGCGGTTGAGCGCTTCCACCACGTGGTCGGTGAAGCCTTCCCAGCCGCGCTTCTGGTGCGACCCGGCGTTGCCCTCTTCCACCGTCAGCACGGCATTGAGCAGCAACACGCCCTGCCGCGCCCAGGGCAGCAGGCAGCCATGGTCCGGCCGCGGAATGCCGAGGTCGCGCTCGATTTCCTTGTAGATGTTCAACAGCGACGGCGGCACCGGCACGCCGGGCTGCACCGAAAAACTCAGGCCATGCGCCTGCCCTCGCCCGTGATAGGGATCCTGGCCCAGGATCACCAGCTTGGTGGCATCGAACGGGGTGGCGTCGAAGGCGGCGAAGATCTGCGGGCCGGGCGGGAACACGTTCACGCCGCTGGCCTTGCGCTGGCGCAGGAAGTTGCCGAGCTCGCGCATCTGCGGCTGCAGCAGCCAATCGCCGACCTGTGCTTTCCAGCTCGGTTCGAGCTGGATGGAGGGGGGTACTGCTTCGTTCATCACACCACGGATCTTGGATTCAATCGGGACAGTCGCAACTGGAACAGGACCTTGGTCACCAGCAGGCGCTCTTCGATCGGCTTGAGCACCAGGTCGTTGGCACCGGCCTGCAGCAGCGCCGTCTGGTTGAGCGGATTGCCGTCGCCGGTCATCACCAGCACCGGCAGGCGACGCTTGCCATAGCCGAAATCCACCCGCACCCGCTCCACCAGGTCGCGTCCGCTGAGCTCGCCCTTCAGGGTCACGTCGGTGAGCACCAGGTCGATCCGGTGCTGGTTGCGGCCCAGCGACTCGGCGGTGAGCAGGGTCACGGCCTCTTCGGCGGTCATCACGTGCAGCACGTTGAGCTGCTGGCGCTCGAGCATCCGCTTGGTGGCTTCGGCCACCACCCGGCTGTCTTCCACGTACAGCAGCGTGGCACCGGGAATGATCGCCGGCTGCACGTAGCCGCGGATGAAGGCGGCCAGTGCTTCGTGGCCCAGCGACTTGTCGAAGTAATCGGTGACGTAGTCGGTGAAGCGGCGCTGTTCAAGATGCGACTGCGCATCGCCGGACACCACGATCACCGGCACATAGGCCTGCCCCGCCGATTCGCGCACGGTCTTGGCCAGTGCCAGCCCGTCACCATCGGGCAGCGACAGCGAGGTGGTGACCAGGTTGACCGGCCCATCCGCCAAGGCCTGGCGTGCCTCTTCGATGCTGGCGCAGCCAACCACCTGGACGCCGGGCAGGTCGCGCTGCAGCACGTCGGCGATCAGCTTGCGGACCAGCCGCGAGCCGTCGACGACCATGACCCGGGTGGCATCGTCGTGCAGGTGCTTCAGTGCTTGCGGCTGCATGCGGAGGACTCAGGTCTCGGTGGGGCGCGTCTGGCGCAGGAAGTGTCCGGTGACCAGCCATGCACCCAGCCAGCCCACCAGCACGATGGCCAGCAGCACGACCGACGAATGCAGCAGGTCCAGTCCCTTCAGCGCGAACGGACTGGCGTAGCTTTGCGACAGCTGTGCCAGCGGCCCGGCGAGTGCGGCGCCGGCGCCGGCGAGCAGGCCCAGCGCGACCAGTCCCGCCCCCAGGCCGTACCACGCGCCCAGGTACAGGAACGGGCGCCGGATGAAGCCATCGCTGGCGCCCAGCAGCTGCAGCACGCCGATCTCTTCGCGGCGCGCCTGGATGTCCAGCCGCACCGTGTTGCCGACCACCAGCACCGCGCCGAGGCCGAGCAGCACCGACAGCACCTGCACCAGCCGCGCGCCGAACGCCAGCCAGCCGTCCAGGCGGGTGCGCCACAGCGCATCGTGCTGCACCAGGTCGGCCTGCGGCAGGGTGCCCAGTGCGCGCGCCAGGCGCGCATCGTCAGCCTTCTGGGCCGGTGTCACCACCAGCAGGCTGGGCAGCGGATTGGACTGCAGGGCATCGATCGCCTCGCCGAGGCCGGCGTTTTCGCGGAGTTCTTCCAGGCCCTGTTCCGGTGTGCGCAGGGCCACCGCGGCAACGTCGTCGCGCGCCCGCAGCTCGGTGGCCAAAGAGGCCGCGCTGGCCGCATCCAGCTCGGCCTTCAGGAACAGGTTGATGTCACGCGACTGCTGCACGCTGCCGGTGAAGTGCTTGAGGTTGTCCAGCGCGATCGACAGGCCCAGCGGCAGTGCCAGTGCAAGCGCCATGACCATCACCGTCAGCAGCGTCGCCCACGGCTTGCGGAACGCGCGACCCAGGCTGAACACCACGCTGTGCATGTTGTGCTGCCACCAGATGCCCAGTCCGGACGGTGCCGTCGCCGTGGTGTTGGCGTTGCGCTCGGGCGCAGGAGCGGATTCGGTGCTCATTCGGCAAGATCCTGCGGCGAGATGTCGTCCACCAGCCGACCATGGTCCAGGATCAGCACGCGCTTGCGCATGCGCCGCAGCAGGGCCAGGTCATGGCTGACCACCAGCACGCTGGTGCCGCGCGCGGGCAGCTCGGCGAACAGCGCCATGATTTCAGCGGCCAGGGTCGGGTCGAGGTTGCCGGTCGGTTCGTCGGCCACCAGCAGGCGCGGTTCACCGACGATCGCACGGGCGATCCCCACGCGCTGCTGTTCACCGGCAGACAGCTGCGACGGCAGGGCCTTTTCGCGGTGCCCCAGGCCCATGCGCTCCAGCACCGAACGCACGCGCTTGCCGATGTCGGCACGCCGGGTGCCGCGCAGGATCAGCGGCAGCGCCACGTTCTCGGCGATGCTGCGGTCCATCAGCAGGCGGTGGTCCTGGTAGACCGCGCCCACCTCGCGCCGATGCCGTGGCACGTCGCCACCGCGCACCTTCAGCAGGTTGCGCTCATTGAACACCACCGCGCCGCGGCTGGGCCGCTCGTCAAGGTGGATCAGTTTCAGCAGGGTGCTCTTGCCCGCGCCGGAATGGCCGGTGACGAACACCATCTCGCCGGGCGCCACGTCGAAGCTGACATCGGTCAGCGCCTCGTGTCCACCGGCATACTGTTTGCTTACGTTGTCGAACCGCAGGACGCTCATCCCCTGATTATGCAGGAGCGGCGCGGCGGATCGGTAGCGCCGGGCCATACCCGGCGAAAACCTTCCGGCATCGCGGCAGGGTCAGGCCCCGCAGCGAGGAAGGACGGAGACACCGCCGCCCCCGGCGTCCGGGGGCAGCGCCGCAGGCGCGGGGGTGTGGATGCTGCTGATGCGGGGTCCGCGGTTCGCACAGCGAACCGGGGAGCGACAGCGCGAATGCGCTGCCGCTTACCTGCTTACCCGCCCGCCAGCATCCGGCGGATCTTGCGGCCGATGCGGGTCAGGAAGGAATCGCCCGGGTCGGCACTGCGGACCGGCTTGGCCACTACCTGCACCGGCGCACCGTGCGCGGCGGTTGCGCCCTGGGGGTTCGCCCCTTCAGCACCTTCCAGCGGGCGGCCGTTGCGGCGACGACGGCGCTTGCGCGGCTTGCGCTCGCCATCCTGCAGCGCGGGGTCCTGCACGGCGCCGGTGTCGGCACGCGGCGGGCGCGGGGCCTGCACGGCGTCGACGGGGGCCGCCACGGCAGCATCGGCGCTGCCGGCCGCCGCTGCAGCAGCCTGCGACGGCGCCACGGCTGCGGCATCACCTTCCACGCGCGGCTTGCGCGGCGGACGCGGACGGCGTTCGCCGCTGCGCTCACCACTGCGTTCGCCACGGCCGGCAGACGGCTTGCCACCACGACCACCACCACGACGCTCCTCTTCGGCGGCACGCGCTTCGCGCGCTTCGCGGAAGATCTGGCTGACGCTTTCGTTCTCGTCGCCTTCCTCGCCCGGCGCAGGCGGCGCACGTTCCGGACGCGGCAGCGAGGTCAGCAGTTCGGCGGTCACCGCTTCGACCGGGATCTTCTGGTCGATATAGGCCTCGATATCCGGCAGGCCCATCGCATAGCGTTCGCAGGCGAAGCTGATGGCATCGCCTTCCTCGCCCAGGCGCGCGGTGCGGCCGATGCGGTGCACGTAGTCTTCGGCGTCGAACGGCAGATCGTAGTTGTAGACGTACTTGATGCCGTCGATGTGCAGGCCGCGGGCCGCCACGTCGGTGACCACCAGGATTTCCAGCTGGCCCTTCTGGAAGCGGTTCAGCAGGCTTTCGCGCTTCTTCTGCGGCACGTCACCGGACAGCACGCCGACGCGGTAGCCGGAACGTTCCAGCGCGCGCGCGACGCGCTCGACGAACACCTTGGTGTTGACGAACACCATCGTGCGCGCGCCTTCGCTGCGCGACAGCAGGCCGAGCAGCAGCGGGATCTTTTCTTCGTCGGCCGGGAAGTACATGCGCTGGCGCACGCGGGCGGCGGTGATGGATTCGCTTTCCACCACCATCTTCTGCGGCTCGTTCATGTGGTCGTACGCCAGTTCCAGCACGCGGTGGCTGAGCGTGGCGCTGAACAGCAGGGTCTGCCGGATGGTGCGCTCGGGCATGCGGCGCAGCAGGAAGCGAATGTCCTTGATGAAGCCCAGGTCGAACATGCGGTCGGCTTCGTCGAGCACGCAGATTTCGCAGGCGTGCAGCGATACCACCTTGTGCTGCTTGACGTAGTCGATCAGGCGGCCGGGGGTGGCGATGATCACGTCCACGCCCTGCTGCAGCAGCTCGCGCTGCTTGTCATAGTCCACGCCGCCGTACACCAGCGCGAAGCGCAGACCCAGGTCCGAACCCAGCTTCACCGCGTCCTTGTGGATCTGGATCGCCAGTTCGCGGGTGGGCGCCAGGATCAGCGCGCGCGGGTCTTCCGGCTTGCGGTCGGCCAGTGCCGGGCGGGTCAGCAGGCGGTTCACCACCGCGACCAGGAAAGCCAGCGTCTTGCCGGTACCGGTCTGTGCCTGGCCTGCGACATCGCCACCGGCGAGTGCGACCGGCAGCGTCAGCGCCTGGATCGGGGTGCAGCGGGTGAATCCGGCTCCTTCAAGACCGGCGTGCAATGCCGGATGCAGATCGAAGGAGGAAAAGGTCAAATCGGTCAGCGGTTTGTCGCTCATGTGTCCGTCTTGGTCTGGCCGCCACCTGCAATCGGGCGGCTCGGCGTCATCTGGGGGCTCCGTCGCAAACTGCGGCCCCTGCGGCGGGTCGGCGGGCCTTGGACCTTCGGGTCCCTTGCCGCTCAATGGAGCAGTTTAGCGTAATCGGGCCAGCAACCGGGCCCGAGCGTCTCACCAGACCGGGAGATGGAACCGCACGGCGCCTTCATCCACGCCACTGCCCGCTGAATCCGACCCCGGTGGCGCCTTGAGCGACCGACACCGGTTCCCTATTCCATAGGTGCGGACAGTGAAATGCGGCACATTCCGTCGGTCATATCGATCGCGATACGCTGGGTTCCAGCCGCCCACTGTCCGCCCGCGCCGATAGGGGTAAACTGCCGGCCGTGAGCGTCCAGGCATCCCGCCCAGCGCACCGTGGAGCCTGCTCCACCAGGCAACGACGAGGGTTGCGCCAGTCTGGCCCAGCCCAGTTCACCCACCTCCGGCCCCAGCCAGGTGCCCCACAAGACGAGAAACCAAGATGAGCGACAACGTTGTACATGTCAGCACCGCTGATTTCGAAAGCACCGTACTGAACTCCAAAGAGCCGGTCCTGGTTGATTTCTGGGCCGAATGGTGTGGCCCGTGCAAGATGATCGCCCCGGCGCTGGACGAACTGGCCGTTGCCTACGGTGGCCGCGCCAAGATCGTCAAGGTCAACGTCGACCACGAGCGCGACCTGGCCGTGAAGTACCACGTCCGTTCCATCCCCTACCTGGTCGTCTTCAAGGATGGCGAGAAGGTCGGTGAACAGGTGGGTGCAGTGGGCAAGGCCCAGCTGGCCGGCCTGCTCGACAAGGCATTGGCCTGAGGCCTGTGTTTCCCGGCAGCCGGTGACGCCGGCTGCCTGCAGCCCCTGCGCTGCCTGAATGTCGTGGCATCGCGGTGCTTGCAAGGCGCCGCGCGCCGGTGATAGTGTCGGCACATCCGGTCCGCGTTCGCGTGCCGCACCCGCTGGATGCAGTTCACTCCAGACCCCATCCCTTCGTTCGCCGCCCCAGCCGGGCGCTCGCACCTTCAAGCGAGGAATAACGCTCTTGTCCGATACCACTTCTGAAACCGGCAGCGCTGATGCGCCCGCCGAAAAGCGTGTGCGCAAGCCGCGCGTGACCAAGGCTGCCGCACCGGCGTCCGCCGAAACCAGTGCTCCGGCACAGGCTGGGCTGCCGCTGGCCAATGCGCCCGAAGCTCCCCGCCCCGCTCCGCCCCCCGCGCTCGCTGCAGCGGTCGCGGGGGTGGGAGCGGGGGGGGGGGCTTCGCGCGCTTATGTTTACGACAGACTGGCCGGTGTGGGCGTACTTGTTATGTCGGACGTAGTTGCTGCAGCCTCGGTTGCGAGAGGCCTGCGCCCAAGCCTTACAGCGTTCGCATTTCGGGTGCTATGTTCATGAGTGTTTACTACCGTACACAATTGTTAGCATATATTAGATCATATGCATCGCGA
>NZ_LDJK01000119.1 GCF_001431535.1 Stenotrophomonas chelatiphaga | reverse complement strand
TGCGGGCCTCGTTTCGCGCCATCCATGGCGCTCAACGCCCCCGCCCAGCCCCACCGCCCGGCCCTGACAGTCCGCGCGTGCGCCCACCCCGGAAAAAAGAGAGAACAAAGGCAGGGGTCAGGGTCCTTTCGCTGCGCGAAAGGACCCTGACCCCGTCCCCAGCGCTGACAGGTGAAGGGAGCCCCTGAGTCAGGGGCGGCCGCGAAGCGGCGGGGTGTGGGTGATGGTGAGACGGGGCCCACGGTTTGCGCAGCAAAGCGTGGGAGCGGCAGCGCGAATGCGATGGCGTGGACCCGTGCCATGGATGGCACGAAACGAGGCCCGCATGGATGCGGTTTTTGCCGTCCCCCGCACAGCCTCCCCGCCTGGCCCACCCCCAGAGACAGAAACAAGAGCCACCCGCGAGGGGGTCCCACCCGTTCGACCAGCCTACTTGCTGGAAACGTACTTCTCGCGGCGGATCTGCGGATTGCCGAGCCCTGCCAGCTTCAACGCATCCACGCAGGCATCCACCATTTCCGGGTTGCCGCACAGGTAGGCGATGTCCGTAGCGGCATCCGGCGCAAGATCGGCCAGCTGCTGCTGCACGTAACCATGGCGGACGTCCGGGCCCGGGTCGGCCGGCAGCTCGCGCGACAGGCACGGGATATAGCGGAAGTTCGGCTGCGACGCGGAAAACGCTTCGAAATCTTCGCTGTACAGCAGCTCGGCCGGGCTCCGGGCGCCCTGCAGCAGGACCACCTGGACGCCGCGTTCGGCCATGGCGGTGGCCAGCAGGGGCAGCATCGAGCGGTACGGGGTAACCCCGGTGCCGGTAGCGATCAGCAGGTAGCGGCCATTGTGGTCGCCCGGCTGCAGGCAGAACCGGCCATACGGGCCGCTGGCGCTGAGCTGGCCGCCGATGTCCAGGCCTTCGAACAGCGCCGTGGCGGCACCGCCGGGCACGAAACTGACCGCGATATCCACCGCCTCGCCCGGCCCCAGCGCATGGTCGTGGAGGGTCGCCAGCGAGTAGCTGCGCTTGGTTTCGGTGCCGTCGGCGTACTGGAAATGGACCTGGATGAACTGGCCGGGCTGGAAATCCAGCGGCTGGCCGTCGTCGCGGAGGAACTGGTAATGGCCTACGGTCGGCGCCAGCATGCGGCGGTCGACCAGCTTCATGGGAAATTGGACTGGCACGGCAGTGGGAACAGTGTGTAGCCGGGGCAAGCCCGTGGGGGGATCTATAATAGCCCTCCCTGCACTCCTCCATGCGCCACCCGCAGGCGCAAAGGCTTTCCGCTTGGCTTCCCTGAACAACAGCGCGCCCGCCCTGCGCGTGCGCGACCTGCGCAAGACCTATGACAACGGCACCGTTGCCCTGAAGGGCGTGTCGCTGGAAGTCGCCCCGGGCGATTTCTTCGCCCTGCTGGGCCCCAACGGCGCGGGCAAGTCGACCCTGATCGGCATCGTCAGCTCGCTGGTGAACCTCAGCGACGGCCAGGTGGAGGTGTTCGGCACCGATCTGGTGGGCGAGCGCAGCGCCTCCATGCGGCTGATCGGCCTGGTGCCGCAGGAGATCAACTTCAACCTGTTCGAAAAGCCCTTCGACATCCTGGTCAACTACGCCGGTTTCTATGGCGTGGACCGCGCCGAGGCGGAAAAGCGCGCCGAGGAAGAGCTCAAGCGCGCCCACCTGTGGGAGAAGGCGCAGGTGATGAGCCGCACCCTGTCCGGCGGCATGAAGCGCCGGCTGATGATCGCCCGGGCGATGATGACCCGGCCGCGCCTGCTGATCCTGGATGAACCGACCGCCGGCGTGGACATCGAGATCCGCCGCGACATGTGGCGGGTGCTGAAGGAGATCAACACCGCCGGCACCACCATCATCCTCACCACGCATTACCTGGAAGAGGCCGAACACCTGTGCCGCAACCTGGCCATCATCAACCACGGCCAGATCGTCACCCAGGGCCCGATGCGTGAACTGCTGGCCAAGCTGGACGTAGAGGGCTTCCTGTTCGACATCGACGGCACCCTGCCCGCCGAGCTGCCGCAGATCGAGGGCGCCACGCTGATCGCCACCGACGGGCACACGCTGGACGTGGACATGCCGCGCGCGATGGACCTCAACCGTGTATTCGCCGCACTCAACGCCTCGGGTATCCGCGTGCGTTCGATGCGGACCAAGAGCAACCGCCTGGAGGAGCTGTTCGTGCGCCTCACCGGCACCCCGGAGAACGTGGCATGAGCAGCACCCCGACCCCCGTCCTGACCGATGGCCAGCGCAACCGCATCGCCCTGGCGACCGTGGTGCGCCGCGAAGTGGCGCGCATCCTGCGCATCTGGGGCCAGACCCTGGTGCCGCCGGCGATCACCATGACCCTGTACTTCCTGATCTTCGGCGGCCTGATCGGTTCGCGCGTCGGTGAGATGGGCGGCTACAGCTACATGCAGTTCATCGTGCCGGGCCTGGTGATGATGAGCGTGATCCAGAACAGCTACGGCAACATCAGTTCCTCGTTCTTCGGCGCCAAGTTCGGGCGCCACGTGGAGGAACTGCTGGTCAGCCCGATGCCGAACTGGGTGATCCTGTGGGGCTACGTGGCCGGCGCGGTGCTGCGTGGCCTGATGGTGGGCGTGATCGTGCTGATCATCGCCATGTTCTTCACCCCGGTGCGCATCCCGCATCCGCTGGTGACGCTGACCACGGTGCTGCTGGGCGCGACGATCTTCTCGCTGGCCGGCTTCATCAACGCGGTCTACGCGAAGAAGTTCGATGACGTGGCGATCGTGCCGACCTTCATCCTGACCCCGCTGACCTACCTGGGCGGTGTGTTCTATTCGGTGAAGCTGCTGCCGGGCTGGGCTGAAGCCGCAACCCACGCCAACCCGATCTTCTACATGGTCAACGCCTTCCGCTACGGCCTGCTGGGCACCAGCGACGTACCGCTGTGGGTGGCCTATGCGCTGATGCTGGGCTTCGTGGTGGCGCTGACCTTCGTGGCACTGTGGCTGCTGCGCCGTGGCGTCGGCCTGCGCAGCTGAGGGAAGACGCCGGGCCTGCGGCCCGGCACCCTGCCTTGCAGGCAACTGCACTGCAACTGCAACGTCAAAGGCAACTGCGGCTGGGATGGTTGCCGGGTGGGGGGCAGGGGATTGCGGGGGACGCCGTGAACC
>NZ_LDJK01000118.1 GCF_001431535.1 Stenotrophomonas chelatiphaga | reverse complement strand
AGCTGCCGCGGCAGCTTGAGGATAACTGGATATACATTCAGGAGCCTGGTGTTAACGTCGGTCGTGTTCAGGTCTTCAATAACTGGAGTCCGCACATGGTATGCGATTCATCTAAAGTCTGGATGGGCTTGGAATTCTTCTGCCGCGAAACTGACGATCTCTGGAAAATGAGTGACGAGGCGTTGCAGAAGTTGGCCCAGAGCGAAATGAAACAAATCGGGCTGGTCTCTGTAGATGCTGCGGAGGATGCTGTCGTGATTCGTGTTCCTAAAGCCTATCCAGGTTATTTCGGCGCGGCATACACGCGCTTCGATGAGCTTCGAGCCGCGCTGGATGAGGTTGAAAATCTCTTTCTGGTCGGGCGTAACGGAATGCATCGCTATAACAATCAGGATCATTCCATGCTTACGGCTAAGGAGGCAGCGGATCAGATTATCTCTGGTGTGATTGACAAGTCGCGTATCTGGGCGATCAATGTCGATGACGAATACCATGAGGAAAAGGCGGTAGCCTGAGTGAGACATTATGGCGGGGTTGAGTCTGCTTGAGCGAGGCTGACCAAGGGAGGGGCTGTTTGGAAAAGGTGATCACCGTTCAGTGGCTGAGAGCTGTCGCTGCGCTGAGCGTGGTGTGGTTTCACAGTCTTTGCCTTCTCCACTACGTGTGTCTCTTATACACATCTGACGCTGTCGAGCACCCCTTACCTGTATCATTCGGACGTTCCCCTGTCATCAACAAACAATAAGAATCTCGCGCAATCATCAGTGTATGGAACTAGACGAAACTCACACGATGCAACCCATCTACGACACAA
>NZ_LDJK01000117.1 GCF_001431535.1 Stenotrophomonas chelatiphaga | reverse complement strand
TTTTGTGCCGGTGGATCCGCAGAATCCGCCGGAAGACCTGATCGACCTCAATCCCTACCATTCCGTGCCCACCCTGGTGGAGCGCGAACTGGTGCTGTACGCGGCGTCGGTGGTCAGCGAATACCTTGATGAGCGCTACCCGCATCCGCCGTTGATGCCGGTCGATCCGCTGTCGCGTGCGCGCATCCGCCTTGCGATGCTGCGCATCGAACATGACTGGGTGCCGCAGGTGCAGGCCATCCAGCTGGGCAACAAGACCCAGGCCGAAGCCGGCCGCAAGCGCCTGAAGGAACTGCTGACCAGCGCGGTGCCGCTGTTCAAGGCCAGCAAGTTCTTCCTGAATCCTGAAATGACCCTGGCCGACTGTGCGGTCGCGCCGATCATCTGGCGCCTGCAGGCGCTGGATGTGCCGCTGCCGAAGGACGGCAAGGCGATCGAGGATTACGGCAACCGGATCTTCCGCCATCCCGGCTTCATCCGCAGCCTGACCGAGCAGGAAAAGAAGCTGCGCGACCTGCCGGGTTGACCTGCACTTTCCGACTGTTTGCCCAACACTTCGCCCGCTCCCCTGCCACGCAGGGGGGGCGGGCGCGTACACTTCACGCATGACTGACGAATTCTTCCGGATGACCAGCCACCGCCCGTACCTGTTGCGCGCCTTGGTGGAATGGATCAATGACAACCAGCTGACCCCGCACATCCTGGTGGATGCCGGCGTGGCTGGCGTGCAGGTGCCG
>NZ_LDJK01000116.1 GCF_001431535.1 Stenotrophomonas chelatiphaga | reverse complement strand
CAAGCCACCCGCGAGGGGGTTACCCGTTCGATCCCCGCGACAACCGCGTGCGCAGCACCTCGCGCAGCCGCGCGGCGGATGATTCATCCATCTCGCCCAGTACGCCACGTGCATGCGCCGGCACGTGCGCGGCAACCTGGTCATCGGCGTTGAACACGTAGTGTTCGAACACGGCCTGCCAGGCCGCGCGCTGCGCTGCAGGCAGATCACGCACCGCGAGCAAAGCGAGCATCAGGGCATTCATCGGCGCATCGCGCCATGCCTCAACCGGGCGCCACCAGTAATTGACCAGAATGTTGAACGCCTCCAGTCCCTCCATGTGGTGCCACCACAGGGCGGGAATGAACAGCGCATCGCCGGGTTCCAGCACGGCGCCCTGTGCCTGTTGCATCGCCTGTTCAAAACGCGGGAAGCGCTGCAGGTCCGGCGCGGCGAAATCGACCAGGCTGACGGCCTGGCCGGCAGGAGTGAAGTCCAGCGGGCCGATGTACAGATTGCCGATCTGCGCAGGAGGAAACAGCATGACCCGCCGGCGTCCTGCCGCCACGCAGGCGAGGTTGTCCGGTGCATCGTGATGGGCGGCGATGCGCGAGCGGTTGCCGATCCAGATGCTGGCCAGCGGATCAGCCTGTCCGAGCGGCAGCGGATTCGCCTGCCGCAGTCCCGGCAGGTAGGTATCCAGGGTGGTGGACGCCACGTAGATGGTCGGCGCGTGCGGATCGCTGCGGTACTTGATCAGGGTATCGAGGACCACGCGCAGCGGCACCTGTTCGCGTCGGAAATTGAAGCCGGTCAGGTCCTCGTTGTAGAACACCCGGCCCTGCGTGCCGGGCGCGGCGGTGGTGGCGGTGACCGGCATGCTCCCGTGGTCGAACTGCTTGAGATAGTCCGCCGCGGCGGTGTCTGACTGCCGTGCGGCCCGAACCAGCGGCCAGCCGGCGGCCAGCCCCCGCACCACCTTCGGCGTGGTCCAGCTACGCAGTGCGGCAGGCAGTGCCGCAGGATCGGCGAGCTGGACTTCCTCGATGGGGCGGGGCGGGGGCAGGCGCATCGTCGCTCAGAACTTGTAACGCATGCCGAACATGTAGCGCGGGCCGGTCTGGGTGGCATAGCGCAGCATGTTGCTGTGGCGTGCGTAGGTGCGCATCGTTTCGTCGGTCAGGTTGATCGCCTCCACGCTCAGCGTCAGCTGTTCGCTCACCGCGTAACTGATGTTCAGATCGAGCTGACCGTAGGCTTCGGTGTAGTTGGGGTTTGGTCCCTGGCCGCCGATGCCGTTGAGGAACTTGTCGCGCCAGTTGTACGCCGCGCGGATCTGCCACGCGTTCTTGTCATAGAACAGCACTGCGTTGGCCGAATCGCTCAGGCCGATCATCGGGTACTGGTCGCCCAGGCTCAGGTTGTCGAAGGTCAGCCCGGACCTCACCTTGGTGTAGTTCGCCGCCACGCCGAAACCGGACTGGCCGAACAGGTGCTGCACCGCGACTTCCCAGCCGTCCAGATGATCCGAACGCTGGTTGGCCGGCAGGGTGATGTCGAACCCGGCGATCGGGTCGCCCGGCTGGCCGACGATGCTGCCGGTCTGCTGGCCGGCCGAGTTGACGCCGGTGGAGATCACGCCCGGATCGCCGGCGTGGTTGGTGAAGATGTAGTTGCGGATGCACACGGTATCGGTGGTGACGCAGCCCGACGCCAGCGCTTCATTCCAGTACGCGCCGCCCACCGGCGTGTGCAGGCTGCCGGCATCTTCGCGCGCGATGGTGTTGCTGATGAAGTTCTTGATGTTCTTGCGGAAGAAACCGACCGAGGCGTAGCTGGCATCGCCGTAATACCACTCCAGCGACAGGTCGAAGTTGTCCGACAACAGCGGCTCCAGCGCCGGATTGCCACGCGAGCCGGTGCCGCCCTGGGTGCGCACGATGTTGTCCAGGCGCTGTCCGCTCTCGATCTGCGTCCAGCCCGGGCGACCCAGGCTTCGGCTGTAGCTGCCGCGCAGCGCCAGCGACTCGTTGATGTCCAGCTTGAGGTCGACGTTGGGCAGCACGTAATCGTACTTGCCCGTGCCGCCGATGAAGGCGCCGTCGTCGGCATAGGTGATGTTGAACTCGTTGAGCGAGTTCCAGCTGATCGAGGTCGGCACGCGCACCAGCGCCAGCGATTCCACTTCGGTCTGCTCATAGCGCACGCCGGCCGCGACATGCAGCGGCATGTTCCAGTCGAAGGTGGTGCGGTACTGCAGGTAGGCGCTCTTTGATTTTTCGGTGGTGCGGATGTCTTCGGAGTACTCGGTCGGGGCGAGATAGCACGTTGGACAGGCCGGCTCGGCGCCGTTGGCGACCTGCGCCGCACGCTCCCGCAGGCGGTCGAAGTCGAACACCAGGAACTGGCCGGTCAGGCGTGGGTCGTTGTGCCCGGAAAAGGCCTTGAAGTACTTGCCCATGTCATCGGCGTACCAGATATCGTCGGCGTAGTCGGCCGGCGTGCCGACGCCGCCCCAGCTGTCACGCTGCTCGATCGCCGCCGCCGAACGGTTGTCCACCTGGGTGTGGCCGACGCCGAAATCGAGTGCCGAATAATCGGCGAAACGGAACACGCCCTTGGCCTGCAGTTGCTCCACTTCGGACTTGTTGTAGCTGTTCTGGAATACCGAACCGGTGACCAGCGCATCGGACGCCTGCACGCCGCCCGGTGGCAGGGCGATGTTGATGATCGGCAGGTCGCCGCTGTAATCCACCGTGGTCCTGCCGCGCACGTACGCGGCCACGCCGAGCACGCCGGCCGAACCATACGGACCATCCGGCTGCGACTCGGCGCTGGCGCGGTGGTAGTCGAAGGACATGTCCAGCGCGTCGTTGACTTCCCAGTCCACGTTGAAGCCCAGCGAGTCCATGCGGTTGCGGGTGGCCAGCTTCATGCCGCCCATGGCCACGTCACCGTTGACCACGTCTTCGCTGTACACGATGGGCGCGGCAACCGGGCCATCGGTCCAGGTGCTGTCCCCGGGCCCGTAGTTGAACCACACCGACAGCTCGCTGCGCTGCTGCTGCACCTTGTTCTCGACATAGGTGTAATCCAGCGTGGTGGTGACATTGTCCAGCGGCTTCCACTGCAGCGTGGCCTGGCCGTTGGTGCGCTGGCGCTGCACGGCATTGACGTTGTACGCGGTGTTCTGCGGACGGCCGTAGATGTCATCGGCACCAGGCCGGTTGGTGATCCGGTCCGAGTAGCCCGTGCCGGGCTGCGGCAATGCGCGCCAGTCACTGGTGTCATCGCCGCGCAGCGTGGCCCAGCCTTCGGCGACGGTGGCCTGGTTGAAGCCCGAATCGCGCTCCTGGTGGCTGGCGCTGAGGGCTACGCCGAAGCGTCCGTCAGCATAGGTCTGGCTGAAGATACCGGACAGCTCGCCGGTGACGTTGGATCCCTGCAGGGTGCGCGGCACGTTGTCGTTGGAGGTGTCATGCACCGCCTTCATGCCAAGGCTGACCACCGGCGCCGCTTCCAGTGGGCGCAGTGTCTTGATGTTGATGGTCGCGCCGATGCCACCGGTCGGATTGTCGGCGCGCGTGGTCTTGAACACCTCCACCGCGGAGATCGATTCGGAGGCGATGTTGGCGAAATCGAACGAGCGCGAACCGGAGAGTCCGCCGCCGCCGTTGCCGAGATTGGAGGCGGGCATCTGGCGGCCGTTGAGCAGCACCAGGTTGTAGTCCGGACCTATGCCGCGCACGGTCACCTTGGAACCTTCGCCGCTGGAGGTGCGGTCGATCGACACGCCGCTGATGCGCTGCAGTGACTCGGCCAGGTTGGTGTCCGGGAACTTGCCGATGTCCTCGGCCACGATGCCGTCCACCACGCCCTGGCTGTCGCGCTTGAGGTTCATCGACGAGGTGAGGCTGCCGCGGATACCGGTCACCTGCACGGTGTCCAGGGTGGCTGGATCGGGCGCTGCGGTCCCGGTGGCGTCCTGCGCCCAGGCGGGGCCGGCGACGGCCACCAGCAGGGCGGAGGCGAGCAGTGTCTTGCGAGGTACGGCCTTGTACTTCTTCATTGCGGATCCCTCCCCAGGGAGTGCGGAAACAGCGGGTTTGATTTCGGCTGGAACGCGGCAACTACATGACGGGAGCGATTTGGGGATGCGTTGACAGCGTTGTCAACAAAGCGCCTTCGGTGCGCCTCGGCTTGTCGTTTTGCCTGCGCCGGCTGAATGCAGGGGCAGGCCGGGCGCGCCTGCGCGAAGCCTTGTAATTGCAGTGTCATGGGGAAAAACGGGGCGGCCTGCCACGCGTCAGCAGGGGGACTTGCCCGTGCTGCGATGCAGAATGGTTCTGCGCAGCGCCGATGGGGGCAACGCTGACAGCGCTGGACAACGGCCAGCGCCGGCGATGCCGTCAGCGCCGGCGCTGGCCCGGTGCAGCCGTGGATTCGCGCACCAGCACGGCATGCTCCAGCGTGATCATCCTGCCGGCACCCGGCGAACGGATGCGGTCCAACAGCTGCAGCGTCGCCAGCCGTCCCATTTCCGCAGTGGGCTGGCGCACGGTGGTCAGCGCGGGAAAGATGTGGCTGGCGATCGGGGTGTCATCGAAACCGCAGACGGACAGGTCGCGTGGGACCTGCAGGCCGCGGCCACCGGCCACCCGGTACACGGCCGCGGCCATGTCGTCGTTCGCAGCGAAGATCGCCGTGGGCGGATCGGCCAGGTCGAGCAGGCGATGGGCTGCGGGAATGCCGGATTCGAAGGAGAACTGCCCGCCGACCACCAGCGCCGGGTCGTAGGCGATGCCGGCTTCGCGCAACGCCGCACGATAACCCGCGTGGCGCCACTGGCAGGCACCGTGCGCCCGCGGCCCCTTGATGTGGCCAATGCGCCGATGGCCCAGCGCGATCAGGTGGCGCATCAGTTCCACCACCGCGGTGGTCTCGTCCATGCGCACGCCGATGGCGCCGGTGGGATCGCGCGGGGCGATGCTGGCAAACGGAATGTCATGCTGCTGCAGGTAGGACAGCACGACCGGATCATCGCTGAGCGGTGGAATCAGCACGACGCCGTCGGGGCGTGAGTTGTCGAACAGCGCGCTGAGGTCGGGCAGGGCATGCCGCCCGATCCCCACCGGGCCGAGCAGCAGGTTGTAGTGGTTGCCGTGGCAGGCATCCAGCATGCCGCTCTGGATCTCCATCAGGTAGTTGCGCGAGGGATTGTTGTAGGCCAGCGCCAACGAATAGGAGCGTTGGCCGGCCAGGCTGCGCGCGTAGAGATTGGGCTTGTAGCCCAGCCGCGCGACCGCCTCGCGCACCCGCGACCGGGTCTGCTCGCGCACGTTGGGTTCGTTGTTGAGCACGCGCGACACGGTCTTGATGGAGACCCCTGCCGCCGCAGCGACGTCCTCGATTCGACTACGCATGGTGCAGGTGATCCTCCATGTGCCAGCGGCGGCCGGTGCGCGCCGAGCGATGGTGCAGCCTCGGGCCGATATTGCCACGGCGCAGCGCAGCACGGTTGCCGGGGCCCCTGTCCCTGCCAAGCCCGCTGCGCTCGCCGAGCATGGCTCGGCGCTACCGAGGCATCGCTTTCTGGCGGCGGACGAATACTGTCAGGGCGACGGGTGGGCGGGCTGTCCGGGACACTGTGAGGCAGGAGCCGAACCGTAGCCTGCAAGGACGTACTTGCGGCGTGTCCCGGACAGCCCGCCCACCCGTCGCAAGGCACGCGCCCCCGAAACAACAAAGGCCCCGCAATGCGGGGCCTTGTCGTGGATCGTCCGGCGCCGGGAACTCAGCGCTTCATCGAACCGAAGAACTCGTCGTTGGACTTGGTGTTCTTCATCTTGTCCAGCAGGAACTCCATCGCAGCCATTTCATCCATCGGATGCAGCAGCTTGCGCAGGATCCAGATCTTCTGCAGCAGCTCCGGCTCGATCAGCAGGTCTTCGCGGCGGGTACCCGAACGGTTGATGTCGATCGCCGGGAACACACGCTTTTCAGAGATGCGACGGCTCAGGTGCACTTCGCTGTTGCCGGTGCCCTTGAACTCTTCGTAGATCACCTCGTCCATCTTGCTGCCGGTGTCGACCAGCGCAGTGGCGATGATGGTCAGGCTGCCGCCCTCTTCCACGTTGCGTGCCGCACCGAAGAAGCGCTTCGGACGGTGCAGCGCGTTGGCATCCACACCACCGGTCAGCACCTTGCCCGAGCTCGGCACCACGTTGTTGTAGGCACGTGCCAGGCGGGTGATCGAGTCCAGCAGGATCACCACGTCCTTCTTGTGCTCGACCAGGCGCTTGGCCCGCTCGATCACCATTTCGGCAACCTGCACGTGGCGCGCAGCCGGCTCGTCGAACGTCGAGCTGATGACCTCGCCGCGCACGGTGCGCTGCATTTCGGTCACTTCTTCCGGGCGCTCATCGATCAGCAGCACGATCAGGTGCACGTCCGGATGATTGGTGGTGATGGCCGTCGCCACCTGCTGCATCATCATCGTCTTGCCGGCCTTCGGCTGGGAGACGATCAGCGAACGCTGGCCCTTGCCCTGCGGTGCCATCAGATCGAGGATGCGGCCGGTGATGTCTTCGGACGAGCCGTTGCCACGTTCCAGGGTGAAGCGCTTGCGCGGGAACAGGGCGGTCAGGTTCTCGAACAGCACCTTGTTCTTGGACGCTTCCAGCGGCTCACCGTTGATGGTGTCCACGATGGACAGCGCGAAGTAGCGCTCGCCGTCCTTGGGGAAGCGGATGCGGCCGGACAGGTGGTCGCCGGTGCGCAGGTTGAAGCGGCGGATCTGGCTGGGCGAAATGTAGGTGTCGTCCGGACCGGCCAGGTAGCTGGCTTCGGCCGCGCGCAGGAAGCCGAACCCGTCGGGCAGGATTTCCAGCACGCCGTCGGCGGCGACACCGTCACCGTGGCGGGTCAGCACCTTCAGCAGCGCGAAGATCACGTCCTGCTTGCGGGCGCGGGCGACACCTTCGGAGATCTGCAGCTGCTCGGCGATTTCCAGCAGCTTCTGCGCCGGCATGCGCTTGAGGTCGCTCAGCGAATACACCGGGAAGCCCTCAGGCACGTTGGCCTGCTGGGTGCGCACGAACGGCTGCTGTTCGTTGTTGTCCTGCGGCAGGCCATCGTCGCGGCCACCGCCACGTGCCGGGCGGTCACGGTCGCGTCGGTTGCGGAAGCGGTCGCGGCGGTTGCCCTGGCCCTGGCCATTGTTCTGCTGGTTGCCCTGGTAGGGGCCCTGGTTCTGGCCGCCTGCGGTGTTCTGCTGGCCACCTGCCTGGTTGTTGTTGTTGTTCTGCTGCGGGCGTCCCTGGCCGGATTCGCGGCCTTCGTTGCCGTCACCGCCGTGGGCGGCGGGTGCTTCGGCAGCGGGCGCGCTCGGCGCCGCTGCAGCGGGCGCGGGGGGCGGAGCGGGGC
>NZ_LDJK01000115.1 GCF_001431535.1 Stenotrophomonas chelatiphaga | reverse complement strand
CGGTGGGCGCGCGCAGCGCCGGCGTGCCGCTGCAACGGGTGGCGTCGGTGTGCCCGGTGCTGGATCCCGGCCTGACCATGGACAGCATCGAAAACGGCCCGGCGATGTACGACTGGTACTTCCGCCGCAAGTGGGCTGGATCGCTGCGGCGCAAACAGGCGGTCTATCCCGAGCTGAGTGATTGGGATGAGCGCGTGCTGCGGCTGGATATCCGCGCGCTGACCGCCTGGCTGGTCGAGCACCACACCGACTACGGTTCGCTGCAGGCCTATTTCGATGGCTATTCCATCGCCGGCGAGCGGCTGGCGGGCCTGCAGGTGCCGGCGGACATCCTGATGGCCAAGGATGACCCCGTCATTCCCTATGTCACCTTCAATGACTGGCAGCTGCCGCTGTCGGCCAGCCTGCAGACCGCCGAATGGGGTGGCCACTGTGGCTTCCTGGAAAACTGGCGGGGTGATGGGTTTTCCGAGCGCTGGGTCGCCCAGCACCTTGGACAGGCGGCCCGGGGCGGCTGAACCCGGCGCCGGCGGCACGCGGGGTCAGGGTCGTTACAATGCGGGTTTGCACTCCAGCCGGACCCGTCATGCAAGAACAGATACTCCAAGCCCTGCGTCGCCATGACGCCGACCAGGCCGTGCAGTTGGCCACCCGCTGGATCGCCGATGAGCCCCAGCTGCCGCAGGCGCATCGCTGGCATGCGCTGGCGCTGCAGCAGCAGGGCCAGCTGCCGGCCGCGGTCGAAAGCCTGCAGCGTGCGCTTGCGCTCTCCCCGGACGATGCCGACCTGCACCTGCAGCACGCCGGCCTGTTGCTGGCGCTGCACCAGTTCGAGGCCGCCGAAGCGGCGCTCGGGCGCACCACCGGCTTCAATCCGAACGAGCTGTCGGCCTACCTGATGCAGGCGCACCTGGCGCTGGCCCGCAATGACGTGGACGAGGCCGAAAAGCAGCTCAAGCTGGCCGCGCGCGTGGATGCGGAGAACCCGGAAGTGGTGGCGCTGTCGGGCATGGTGGCGCTGCGTCGTGGCGCGCTGGACGAGGCCTTGGCCCAGCTGTCCAGCGCCGTGCGCGCGCTGCCGGACGACCCGCGCATCGTCTACGCGCTGGGCACGGCGTACCTGCGCAAGGACATGCTGGCCTTCGCCGAACAGGCGTTCCGCCGCGTGCTGGTGCTCAACCCGAAGATGACCGCGCTGCACGGGCTGCTGGTGCAGCTGGCGCTGCGCCAGGACAACCCCGCCGCGGCCGCCGAGCTGATCGAGCAGGCCCTGCAGCAGCCCGGCCAGGACAGCGTGGCGATGCGCCGTTTCGCCGCGCAGCTGGCGTTGCAGTCCGGCCAGCCGCTGCAGGCGCGTGACCACCTGCGCCCGCTGCTGGCCGCCAATGCGGGTGACCCGCAGTTGCTGCAGCTGCTGCTGATGGCGTGGCAGCGCCTGGGCCGCGACGACGAAGCGCGCAGCGAACTGGATGCGGTGCTGGCCGACCACGACCAGCTGCACAACCTGTGGCTGGCGCGCCTGTCGGTGGAAGGCGTGGGCAGCGAAGGCGCCGTGGCAGTGGGCGAGCGCTGGCTGGCGGCGATGCCGGCGCACTTGCCGGCGCTGGAAACCCGCATGCGCCTGCACGACATGACCGGCGAGCACGACGCAGCCGAAGCGATGGCCGAACGCATCCTGGCGCTGGAGCCGGGCCGCGTCAGCGGTGCAACGCGGCTGGTGGACGGCCTGGTGCAGCGCGATCCGGCTGCCGCAGCGGCCCGCGTGCAGCAGATGGTGGACGCCGCCGAAGGACGTGCCCGGGAAGACCTGCGCACCTGGCTGGGCGAAGTGCATGACCGTGGCGGCCAGCCGCGCGAAGCACTGCGCACCTGGCTTGAGCTGCATGCCGACAACGTGGCCAACCGCCTGCCGCTGCCGCCGCAGGCCAAGGCGCCGGCCAGCTGGCCGGCACTTGGCGAGGTCGATCCGGAGCTGGCATCGCGCCCGATGTTCCTGTGGGGCGCTCCCGGTTCGAACGTCGAAAAAGTGATGAGCGCGCTCAGCGCGGCCAGTCCACTGGTGCGCGTCGACCGCTTCGGTGCCACGCCGCCGGACGACGCCTTCCAGAACTACAACACGCTGCAGGACCTGGCCTCGGGCAAGCTGTCGCCGCAGGGGCTGGTCGATGGCTGGCGCGCACGCCTGCCGTCGCGCGGCCTGTCCAACGACACCGTGATCGATTGGCTGCTGTTCTGGGACAACGCCTTGTTGTGGGCGCTGCGCCCGGCGCTGCCGCAGGGCCGCCTGCTGGTGGTGCTGCGTGATCCGCGCGACATGCTGCTGGACTGGATCGCCTACGGCTCCGGCGCACAGCTGGCGATCACCAGCCTGCAGGAAGCTGCCGAATGGCTGGCCCGCGCGCTGACCCAGGTCGCGGTGCTGAACGAGCAGGATCTGTACCCGCACGTGCTGGTGCGCGTGGATGCGGCCGGCAACGATCCGCAGGCGATGGCGCTGCTGCTCAGCGAGGTGATGGGCGTGCAGTTGCCAGTGGCACCGAACATCGGACCGCCGCGCCTGCCGAGCGGCCATTGGCGCAACTACCGCGAGGTCATGGGGGCGGCGATCGACCTGCTGACCCCGGTCGCGGTGCGCCTCGGGTACCCGGAGGAATGAGCCACATGCAACTGACCAGCACCAGCCTGGGCAACGGCGCGGCGATCGCGCGCGAATTCGCTGCCGGCGATGCCGATGGCTTCGCCCCGGACCGCAATCCGCAGCTGGCGTGGAGCGGGGTGCCTGAGGGCACCCGTTCCTTCGCGCTGATCTGCGTGGACCCGGATGTCCCGACGGTCGCCGACACCGTCGGCCGCACCGACATGACCATCCCGCGCGACCAGCCGCGGTGTGATTTCGTGCACTGGGTGATGGCCGACATCGCCGCCGACGTGCGCGAGCTCGCTGCCGGCAGCTGCAGCGATGGTTTCGTGGCCAAGGGCAAGACCGCGCCGGCCGGTCCGGCGGGCAGCCGCCAGGGACTGAATGATTTCACCGGCTGGTTTGCCGGCAACCCGGACATGGCCGGTGCCTACCTGGGCTACGACGGCCCGTATCCGCCGTTCAACGACGAACGCGTGCATCGCTACTTCTTCCGCGTGTTCGCGCTGGACGTGGCGACGCTGGAGCTGCCAACGCCGTTCAACGCCGGCGACGTGCATCGCGCGATGCAGGGCCACGTGCTGGCCGAAGCATCACTGCATGGCACTTATACGTTGAATCCTTCGCTGTAAAACGCGACGTCAACGTCAACGTCAACAGCTGCAGGGCTGTTGCGTTGGCGGGGCGGGGTGGGTTGGCGGGGGACGGCAGAAGCCGCTCCTGCGGGCCTC
>NZ_LDJK01000114.1 GCF_001431535.1 Stenotrophomonas chelatiphaga | reverse complement strand
CCCCAGCAGCCAGCCTCCAGCGCCCACCACGAGGGGCGTCGCCGTTCGCTGCGTCAGCGCCTGCGGCCGCTGCGCCAGATGGAGAACAGGATCCACACCCCGCACAACCCGGCACCGATGAAACCACCAACGCCCAACACCAGCAGCCAGCGGCTGGAAAGCCCGCCCACGCTGTGCATCACGATCGATGAGCCGATGATCAGGGCGGCGGTCACGATGCCCACCACCAGCCGGTTGGCAGCCTGGTTCACCTGGTCGCCGAAGCCCTTCAGCGCATTGGTTTCCACCTTGATCTGCAGGCGCCCACGGCGCGCGGCCTGCACCAGGCGACGCAGGTCGCGCGGCAGTTCACCGGCCAGGTCGAGCATCCCCAGCAGGCTGCGCCGGCCACGCTTGAGCAGGGCGCGCGGAGCGTAGCGCTGCAGCACAACCTGTTCGAGGAACGGGCGTGCCGCACTGGCCATGTCGAACTCAGGATCGAGCTGGCGGCCCATGCCTTCCAGCGTCAGGAAGGCCTTGATCATCAACGCCAGGTCGGCCGGCAGCATCAGGTTGTAGCTGCGCAGCAACAGGGTGATGTCAGTCAGCATCAGGCCGATGCGCAGGTCCTTCAGTGGCACGCCGCGATACCGGTCGACGAACTGGCTGATGTCCTGCTGAAGGCGTCCCTCATCCACCGCCACGCCGCCGGCCCAGTCCAGCAGGATGTCGGCAACCTGTTCCGGCTCCTGCTCGACCAGTCCGTGCAACAGCTGGGCCACCTGGAAGCGGCGCGACTCGGACAGCGTGCCGATCATGCCGAAATCGATGACCCCGATCCGGCCATCGCGCAGGTAGATGATGTTGCCCGGATGCGGATCGGCGTGGAAACAGCCGTCCTGCAGCACCATCTTCAACACGATGTCGGCGCCGCGCTGGGCCAGCTGGCGTCGATCCAGCCCGGCCGCATCCACCGCAGCCAGGTCCCGCCCGGCGATGCCGTCGACAAAATCCTGCACGTTCAGGCTTTCGCAGGTCCATTGCCAGTGCACCGACGGAATCAGGATGTCGGTGCGGCCGCTGAAATCACGGGCGATGCGCTCGGCGTTACGGCACTCGGCGGCGAAATCCAGTTCGCGCCGCAACGAGGTGGTGAACTGCTGCACCACGTCGGCCGGCCGATAACGACGCAGGTCGGGCAGCCGCGCCTCGATGATTTCCGCCAGCCGTGCCAGCAGCCGCAGGTCGGCTTCCACCACGTCGCGGATACCGGGGCGGCGCACTTTCAGCACGACCTCGCGGCCATCGTGCAGGCGCGCGCGATGCGCTTGGGCCAGTGATGCGGCCGCCATCGGCACCTCGTCCAGCCAGGCGAAGACCTGCGCTGGATCGCCGCCGACGTCGCGCTCCAGCTGCTCGCGGATCTGCGCGTAGGGCAGCGCCGGCACCGCGTTCTGCAGCTCGGAGAACTCGGCGATCCATTCCGCCGGGAACAGGTCCACGCGGGTGGCCAGCACCTGGCCGAGCTTGACGAAGGTGGGGCCCAGTTCTTCCATCGCCCGGCGCACGCGCATCGGGGCGGTCAGCGGCGTGCGCTGGGTGTCATCACCCCAGTGCAGCAGCCGCCCTGCCCGCTCCAGCACGTCGGCCAGGCCGATCCGACGCACCAGGTCGCCGAAGCCGTTGCGGATCAGGACCGAGGCGATTTCCTGCAGGCGGCCGAGGTCACGGACGGTGCCGAGGGTTTCCCACATCGGTGCATGCTCCAGGCGGGGGGAGCGCGCAGCATCTCACAGCTGCGCGAGCAGTCCGTTCAACGCGGCCGAAACCGTCTGGCGGCGGATCGCGTCGCGGTCGCCGTGGAAGTGGAACAGCTGTGCGTGCGCATACCCACCGCGGCGCTTCCAGCCGATCCATACACTGCCCACCGGCTTGTCGTCGCTGCCGCCACCGGGGCCGGCGATGCCGGTCACCGCCACGGCGATGCCCGCACCGGAGTTGACCAGTGCGCCGGAGACCATCTCCAGCACCGTCTCGCGGCTGACCGCGCCGAATGCCTCCAGTGTCTGCGCGCGCACGCCGAGCAACCGCTGCTTTGCTTCGTAGCTGTACACCACCATGCCGCAGTCGAAGAACGCCGACGAGCCGGCGATGTCGGTCATCACCTTGGCGATCCAGCCGCCACTGCAGCTTTCAGCGGTGACCAGCTGCAGGCTCGATGCCTGCAGCGTGCGGCCCAGTTCGCTGGCCAGGCCGGCCAGCAGGTCGTCAGTGGGAAGGGTCATGGGGCGTTCCTGCGGTTGGGGAGCCAGCACCTTCCTGCCGTGCAGCAGGGCCGGCCCCGAGGGATTACCACTCCGGCAGCTTTTCCGGCAGCAGCGCCTGGATGGGGCCACCGTCGTCGCCGGCGGCCAGCTTCTCCGCTTCGGCGATCGGGATTTCCACCTGCAGCAGCCAGCCGTCTTCGTCCGCGGTTTCCGCGCGGACCACTTCCAGCTGGTGCAGACGTGCACGCAGGCGGCCCTGCGACGGCGGCAGGCGCAGTTCGCCGGTCACGTGCTGCAGGCCCAGGCGCTTGCCCAGCGCCGCCTCGAGCACGTCCAGCCCGCGCCCGTCGCGCGCGGAAATCCAGACCCGCTCGCGACGCGATGCATCGGGCACGCCATCGTGGCCGTCGTGGCGCACCTCGGCCCCTTCGATGCGGTCGATCTTGTTGAACACCAGCAGCTGCGGCAGGTCGCCGGCGCCGATGGCGGTCAGTACTTCGTCGACCTGGGCGATGCGTTCTTCGCGGTGCGGATCGGCGGCATCAACGATGTGCAGCAGGAAATCCGCTTCGCGTGCTTCAGACAGCGTGGAGCGGAATGCAGCCACCAGGTCATGCGGCAGGTCGCGCACGAAGCCCACCGTGTCGGCCAGCACGACGTTGCCGCCAGGCAGCGCGATGCGGCGCACGGTCGGGTCCAGCGTGGCGAACAGCTGGTCGGCGGCGTACGCCTCCGCACCGGTCAGCGAATTGAACAGCGTGGACTTGCCGGCATTGGTGTAGCCCACCAGGGCCACGCGCGGCAGCTCGCTGCGCAGGCGCGCGCGGCGCATCTGGGTACGCTGCACTTCGACTTTTTCCAGCCGCTTCTGCAGCTGCTCAACGCGCTTCTGCAGCAGCCGGCGATCGGTTTCCAGCTGGGTTTCACCCGGTCCGCGCAGGCCGATGGAACCACCGCGCTGGCGCTCCAGGTGGGTCCAGCCACGGATCAGCCGGGTCGACATGTGGCGCAGCTGCGCCAGCTCGACCTGCAGCTTGCCGTCGTGGCTGTGCGCACGCTGGGCGAAGATGTCCAGGATCAGCCCGGTACGGTCGATCACCCGCCGTTCCAGGATTTTTTCCAGGTTGCGCTCCTGGCCCGGCGACAAGGCATGGTTGACCAGGATCAGGTCGGCGCCGGTTGCATCGGCAGCGGCCTTGACCTCTTCCAGCTTGCCACTGCCGATCAGCGTGGAGGGGTTGGGGCGGTCGATGCGCGCGGTGATGGTAGCGGCGATGCTGGCACCGGCCGAGCGTGCCAGGTCGCCGAACTCTTCGAGCACGTCCTCTTCCAGCTTGCCGAAATGGGGCTGGATCAACAGGGCGTTTTCACCCTTTTTCGAGCGATCAAACACGTACCACTCCAGGATTATTCAATGGATTCATCACCCGCCGGTTGGCCATCTTCATTGGCCTGCACGAAACCACCGCCCGGACCGAGCTTGACGTTGCGCGCCGGCACCACGGTGGAGATGGCGTGCTTGTAGACCATCTGGCTGACGGTATTGCGCAGCAGCACCACGAACTGGTCGAACGACTCGATCGTGCCCTGCAGCTTGATGCCGTTGACCAGATACACCGAAACCGGCACGCGCTCGCGCCGAAGTGCATTCAGAAACGGATCCTGCAGCGATTGCCCCTTGGACATTGCTAACTCCTGATTATTGTTTTTATGGGTGTCGGCAGATGCCACGGCCCCCCAGCCGCCCACCGACAGGTCGATGGTACACGGCAGGCGCCCGGCACGCTTTCAGGACGGGACGAAGGCGGACACCGCCGCCATCAACCGCTGCCCCTCTACATGGGGGTCGAACCAGCGCGCATCAAGTTCGCCGCGCAGCCAGGTGAGTTGCCGCTTGGCCAGCTGGCGGGTGGCGAAGATCGCCTTGTCACGGAACGCGGCGGCATCGTGGTGGCCGTCCAGGTACTCCCAGGCCTGCCGGTAGCCCACCGCACGCACCGCCGGCAGGTCCAGTGGCGACGCCACCGCGGCCATCGCGGGCAGCGCCCGCAGCGCCCGCACTTCCTCCAGGAAGCCATGTTCCAGCATTGCGTCGAAGCGCTGTTCGATGCGCTGGTGCAGCACGCTGCGGTCGCGCGGTGCGAGCACCAGCTTCAGGGCGCGTACCGGCAGTCGACCCTCGCCTGGCAGCCGTTGCCAGGCGCTGATCGGCCGGCCGGTCAGCCGGTACACCTCCAGCGCCCGCTGTATGCGCTGTGGATCGGTGGCATGGATGCGCTCGCCCGCCTCCGGATCCACCGCAGACAGTTCGGCGTGCAGCGCCGGCCAGCCGCGCTCGGCGGCCTCGGCCGACAGCTGCAGGCGGGTGGATTCGTCGGCCGGTGGCATCGGCGACAGCCCTTCCAGCAGGGCGCGGAAATACAGGCCGGTTCCCCCCGCCAGGATCGGCCGCTTGCCGCGGGCGATGATGTCATCCACGGCAGCGCGTGCGGCACGCGCGAACTCGGCAGCGGAAAACGACTGCCATGGATCGCACAGGTCCAGCAGATGGTGCGGCGCCTGCGCGCGTTCGGCGGCATCCGGCTTGGCCGATCCAATGTCCAGATGGCGATACACCAGCGCCGAATCGACGCTGACGATCTCCCCGTCCAGCCGCCGGGCCAGGTCGATCGCCAGCGCGGTCTTGCCGCTGGCGGTCGGTCCCATGACCGCGATCGCCAGTGGCCGACGGTCCTCTGCCATCAGCCTTCGTCCGGCCAGCGGATCGCAGGCGCGGCGTCTTTGCGCGGCGCCGGCACGGCATCCACGGCGGCCCACACCTTCAAGGCATCCACGGTGGCGGCCACGTCGTGCACGCGCACGATCCGCGCGCCGCGCTGCACGGCCACCAGGTGCGCGGCGACCGACGCAGCCACGCGTTCGGCAGGCAGCTGGCGGCCGGTCAACTCACCCAGCGTGCGCTTGCGCGACAGCCCGGCGAGCATCGGCACGCCCAGTTCGAGGAAGCGTTCCGAACGCGCCAGCAGGGTCATGTTGTGCTCCACGCTCTTTCCGAAACCGAAGCCCAGGTCAACCACCAGGTTCTTCTTCGCGATGCCGGCCATTTCAGCGGCGAACAGACGCTGGACCAGGAAACGATGTACCTCGGCCACCACGTCGTCGTACTGCGGATCGGCCTGCATGCTGCCGGGCTCGCCCTGCATGTGCATCAGCACCACCGGCACGCCGGTGTCCGCAGCGGCCTCCAGTGCGCCGGGCTGCCGCAGCGCGTGGATGTCATTGATCATCCCGGCGCCGGCCGCCACCGCCGCACGCATCACTTCCGGCTTGAAGGTATCGATGCTGATCGGAACCGTGGTGCGGGCGGCGAGCTGCTCGATGACCGGCAGGACGCGGCGCAGCTCTTCGTCCAGCGGCACCGGCTCGCTGCCGGGGCGGGTGGATTCGCCGCCGATGTCCAGCAGGTCGGCGCCCTCCTCCACCAGCTTCAGGCCGTGGGCGACGGCGGCCTCGGCCGTGTCGTGCTGGCCGCCATCGGAAAACGAATCCGGGGTGACGTTGACGATGCCCATCACCCGCGCACGATCAAGGCGCAGCATTCGGCCGGCACAATCGAGCTGCGGAGAAATGTCGAACATGGCGGTCCCTCGAAGGTAGTGACGGCCGCTGGCCGTCAACCGGAAATGCAACGGGTCCGCCGGGCATGCCGCGGCGCGACCCGCCGTGATGGTCAGCGCCTGCGGCGCTTGCGATCCAGATACAGCGTCTTGCCGATGCTGAGCACGATGCCCAGCGCGATACCCACCACGCATCCGAGCAGCAGGTTGTCCAGGCCCAGCCCGACGGCCACGCCGACCACCGTGGCAATGACCATTTCGGCGGTATGGGAAATCGGCTCGGGCGGGGGCGTCGACATGCAGCATCCGGTCAGTAGGTAATGTGGCCCCCATTGTCCCGCAGCTGCCTCCTGCGTGCACGGCCGGGCTGAACGGGAAAGGCCGGGTTTCCCCGGCCTTTTCCTTCTACACCCAGCAGTCGGTGGTCAGATCTGCTCGGCCGGGCCGCTGATCGGCGGCACCGGACGGGCGTCGCCGCCCTTGTCGTTGCCACCGCCGTTCTTGCCATCGTTGTTGTTCGACTTGCCCCAGCCCATCGGCGGCGGCGGATCACGGCCTTCCATGATCGCGTCGATCTGCGGCGCATCGATGGTCTCGTACTGCAGCAGCAGCTGGGTCATCGCGTGCAGCTTGTCGACGTTGGCGGTCAGCAGCTCGGTGGTACGGGCATAGGCCTTGTCCAGGATGCTGCGGACTTCCTCGTCGATGCGGCGCGCGGTGTCGTTGGACACGCTCTTGTGCTGGGTCACCGAACGGCCGAGGAACACCTCATCGTCCTCTTCGCCATAGGCGATCGGGCCGAGCGTTTCGGACAGGCCCCACTTGGTGACCATGTTGCGCGCCATCTTCGTCGCACGCTCGATGTCGTTGGAGGCGCCGGTGGTGACCTTGTCGGCACCGAAGATCAGCTCTTCGGCGACGCGGCCACCGTACAGCGAGCACAGCTGCGAATTGATCGCCACGCGGTTGATCGAGTACTTGTCGCCTTCCGGCAGGTACATGGTCACACCCAGCGCACGGCCGCGCGGGATGATGGTGACCTTGTAGACCGGGTCATGCTCGGGCACCAGGCGGCCGACGATGGCATGGCCGGCTTCGTGGTACGCGGTGAGGGTCTTCTCTTCTTCGCTCATGGCCATCGAGCGGCGCTCGGCACCCATCAGGATCTTGTCGCGCGCCCGGTCGAAGTGGTCCATGCGGACTTCCTTCTCGTTGCTGCGCGCGGCGAACAGCGCCGCCTCGTTGCACAGGTTGGCCAGGTCGGCACCGGAGAAGCCCGGGGTACCGCGCGCGATCACCATCGGCTCGACATCGTCGGCCAGCGGCAGCTTGCGCATATGCACCTTCAGGATGTGCTCGCGGCCCTTCACGTCCGGCAGGCCGACCACCACCTGGCGGTCGAAACGACCCGGGCGCAGCAGCGCCGGATCCAGCACGTCCGGACGGTTGGTCGCGGCGATGACAATCACGCCTTCGCCGCCTTCGAAACCGTCCATCTCCACCAGCAGCTGGTTGAGGGTCTGCTCGCGTTCGTCATGACCGCCGCCCAGGCCAGCACCACGGTGGCGGCCGACGGCGTCGATTTCGTCGATGAAGATGATGCACGGCGCGTGCTTCTTGGCCTGTTCGAACATGTCGCGCACGCGGCTGGCGCCGACGCCGACGAACATTTCCACGAAGTCCGAACCGGAGATCGAGAAGAACGGCACCTTGGCCTCGCCAGCGATGGCCTTGGCCAGCAGGGTCTTGCCGGTACCCGGCGGACCCACCATCAGCACGCCGCGCGGGATCTTGCCGCCGAGCTTGGTGAACTTGGACGGGTCGCGCAGGAAATCGACCAGTTCGCCGACCTCTTCCTTGGCCTCGTCACAGCCGGCCACGTCGGCGAAAGTCACCTTGACCTGGTCTTCGCCCTGCAGCTTGGCCCGCGACTTGCCGAAGGACATCGCGCCCTTGGCCCCGCCGCCGCCGCCCTGCATCTGGCGCATGATGAACAGCCAGAAGCCGATGATCAGGATGACCGGCAGGAAGTTCATCAGGATAGCGCCCAGCGAGATGCCGCTGGACGGCTCCTGCTGGACGATTTCCACGTTCTTGGTGCGCAGCACGTTGATCAGGTCGCGATCAAACGGTGCGGTGATGGTGGAGGTCTGGCCGCCACGGGTGGTGTAGGTGATTTCGTTGGTGCCGCCGCGCATGTCGCCGGCGAACGTCACCTTCTGCACCGCGCCGCTGTCCACCTGGTCCAGGAACTGCGAATAGGTCGCGCCTGGCGCACCGGCGCCGCTCGTTTTTGGCGAGAAGCTCTGGAATACCACCATCAGCACGACGGCGACGACCACCCATAGCAGGAGGTTCTTGGTCAAGTCGTTCATCCTCATTGGCTCCGGTATTCCTCTTGTGCTGGCTGGTGCATGGGTCGGGCTTGCTTGACGAGCTTACTTCATCACGGCGCGCTTGCCCTGTCCGAGGGCATAGACCTCGGGGGAGCGCTTGCGCGAGGCGTCCGGCTTGCGGATGGAGACCTTGTCGTACCGCCTGCGCATTTCACGCACGTAGTCGTCAAAACCCACACCTTGGAACAGCTTGATCAGGAATGCCCCACCGGTCTTGAGGTGGTTGTCGGCGAAATCCATGGCCAGCTCTGCCAGGTGCATCATCCGCGGCTGGTCCACCGCGTCCATTCCACTCTTATTGGGGGCCATATCGGACAGTACAAGGTCTACCGGCTGGTCCCCGACCATGGCCTCGAACTGTGATAGGACGGCTTCTTCCCTGAAGTCTCCGTGAAGGAAGTCCACACCCGCCAGTGCCGGCATCTCCAGGATGTCCAATGCGAACACCCGGCCGGTGTCGCCCATCTGCCGTCGGACCTGCTGTGACCAGCCCCCGGGGGCGGCACCGAGGTCGACCACCAGCATGTGCGGCTTCAGCAGCCGGTCACGTTCGAGCAGCTCTTCCAGCTTGTAGGCCGCGCGCGAGCGCATGCCTTCAGCCTGCGCCTTCTTCACGTAGGGGTCGGAAAAGTGTTCTTTCAGCCAGCGCTGGCTGCTCTTGCTGCGGGAAACCATGGTAAATACAGCCGGATGGGGTGGCCATGATACCCTGAACCCCCCAAGTCACAGCGCTTTCCTGCATGTCCACTGCCCTGACCGCATCCCAGACCCGTTTTCTTCGCGGCCAAGCCCACGACCTCAAAGCCCTGCTCCAGATTGGCGGCAAGGGCGTGACCCCGGCCTTCCTGGCCGAGCTGGAAGAGGTGCTGGAGCGCCATGAACTGATCAAGGTGAAGGTGGCGGCAGAGGATCGCGAAGCCCGCGACGCCATGGTCTCCGAACTGGTCACCACCACCGGCGCCGCGCTGGTCCAGCGCATCGGCCACGTTGCCGTGCTGTACCGGCCGAGCAAGGAAAACCGCCAGATCGTGCTTCCGCGCGGCTGATCACCCGGTCCTGCCATGCAATTGAGCCACGAAGCCCCTGATTACGCCTACACCCTGCGCGGTGCGGATGGTCGTTCGGCGCGGATCAACGACCGCGAACTGGCGGCCAGCTTCATCGTCACCCCGCAGGTGCTGGTGGAAGACTGGCCTGTCGCGTCGGTGGCCGATCTGCAGCCGGCCCATCTGGAGGCGATCCTGGCGCTGGAACCGGTGCTGATCATCCTCGGCACCGGCGCCACGCAGGTATTCCCGTCGCAGCAGCTGATGGCGGCGTGCCTGTCACGCGGCATCGGGCTGGAAGTGATGAACAACCCGGCAGCGGCACGCACCTTCAACATCCTGGCCGGCGAAGGCCGCAAGGTCGCCGCGGCGTTCATTCTCGAACGTTGAGGGTTGGCCGCTTGGAGCGGCTTTCGGCCACGGGTTCTGTGTGCTGGGGCGGGATAGGGGGCATTGGCAGGACACGCCGTGAACCCATCCTTGGGGGCTCGCTTTTCGCATCCATGCGAAAAGACGGTCCTGCACAGCCACCCCGCCCCACCTTCGACAGGTCCATGGTGGCCCTGGAACCTTCGGTAGCGCCGACCCATGGTCGGCGGATGGTTGGGGGATGGGGGGCTGATGGATCCCGACGACCATGGGTCGGCGCTAACGCTTTTTATGGTCTTTTTTGCGCGGGTGGCGGCCCCCGGAACCTGTCGGAGGGTCGGGCGTGGGGGCGGGCGGGGCGCGTAGAAGTCCCGGGTGGGGGCAAGAGTAGGCACG
>NZ_LDJK01000113.1 GCF_001431535.1 Stenotrophomonas chelatiphaga | reverse complement strand
GATGCGGAAGCCGAATACCTCATCACCCCGCAGTGGAGCGTGGCGATCGGCGGCCAGAACCTGACCGACAACTACCCGGACCTGTCCAACGAAGACATCTACGCCTACGGCAACCTGCCGTACGACGTGTAGTCTCCGATCGGCAGCAACGGCGCGTACTTCGACGGCCGCGTGCGCTACACCTTCTGACCGCCGGCGGACGACCCGGTAGTGCCGGCCGCTGGCCGTCACATCCTGCAAGCGGTGACGGGCTGGTGGGTGACGACCGTTGGTCGTCACATCCCTGCCGCCGCGCTCGCCGAGCATTAAGCGAACGCCGTCCCAGTTACACGCATTCTGCGTTTTCCGGTCAAAAACCCGTCATTTCCGCTTTGCATAGTGGTCGGTGACCTGCAGCACGCAGGCCTTCCCCCTCATGCAACGGAACGACATGCAGACCCGACACCTGACGATTGCCGTGGCGATCGCGCTTTGCGCCGCCAACGCCCACGCCGCCGGCGAACCCAACGCCGATACCGCCCTCACCGCGCAGACGCTCGATGCGGTGTCGGTGATCGGCCAGGGTGAAACCCGCCAGGTACAACGCATCACTGCCGTGGACAAGCAGGTGCTTCCGCCCGGCACCAGCGGGCAGAAGATCCTCGATCGCCTGCCCGGCGTTTCCGTGCAATCCAACGATGCCTTCGGTGCCAACGAAGAGTCACAGACCATCAGCCTGCGCGGCTTCGACAAGAGTCGCCTCGGCTATACGCTGGACGGCATCCCGCTGGGTGACAACAGCTACGGCAACTACAACGGCCTGAGCATCGCGCGCGCCTTGATCGCCGAAAACCTGGCCGGTGCCGAGCTGTCGCAGGGCATCGGTTCGCTGGGCGTGGCGTCCACCAGCAACCTCGGCGGAGCGATCCAGTATTTCTCGATGGACCCTGCCACTGAATTCGGTGGGCGCGCCAGCATCACCGCCGGTGATGACAACCAGCGCCGCGGCTACCTGCGCGTGGATACCGGCGACATCAACGGGTTTTCCGCCTATGTGTCCGGCGTGCACCAGGACGCGGACATGTGGGCCGCCCCCTACCAGAACCAGACCACGCGCCAGTTCAACGCGAAGGCGGTATGGCACGTGGGCGACAACCGCTTCGGCGCGTTTGCCGCCACCTCGCGCGCCAGCCAGGCCAACTATGCCTATCTGTCCAAGAGCATGCTGGACCGCGGCCTGGGGTATGACTGGAACATCTACGCCCCGGACTGGGACCGCGCCCTCGCGGCCGCTTATTGCGCCCCCGCCACGCGTGATCCGGCGCGCTGCGCGTTCAGCGGTGGCGTCAACAGCATCGACGATGCGTACTACCAGAGCCGCGCGTTGCGCGACGACAACCTGTACTCGCTGGATGCTGACCTGAAGCTTGGCGACAGCGCAGGACTGAAGCTGCTGGCCTACCACCACGACAACCGCGGGCAAGGCCATTGGTGGGCCCCGGGCCAGCCGTCCCATCCGGGCACCGACCGCGAGCTTCCGATTTCAATCCGCAGCACCAACTACACCATCAACCGCCAGGGCCTGACTGCGGCGTTCACCTGGAGCGTGGGTATCCACGAACTGGAGGCCGGGCTGTGGTACGAGAAGAACGACCACAACGTCGAACGCAACTTCTACTACATCGACGGCCCGTTCCTGGATGACACCTACCTCAACCACCCGGACCGCCGCCTGTTCGACCAGGACTTCGATATCCGCACGCGGCAGTTCTACGTGCAGGACCGCATGCGTTTCATGGAGGATCGGATGACGGTGGACGTGGGCATCAAGAGCCCCAACACGCGCATGACCGCCCGCGCGAAGCCGGGTACCGAATCCAGCTACGCCTCCGGCACGTTGACCGCAAAGGAATCGGTGCTGCCGCAGGCCGGCATCAGCTTCAAGCTCAGCCCCCAGCAGGAAGTGTTCGCCTCGTATGCGGAGAACATCGCCGCGTTCGTCGGCGGCGGCAGCGGTGGCCCGCTGCAGGTATCGCCGGAGTCCTTCGCAGCCAGCGTGGATGACCTGGAGCCAGAGAAGTCGCGGACCTTCGAAGCCGGCTTCCGTCGCTTCGGCGAAACGTACCAGGCCTCGCTGGCGGCCTACCACGTGATGTTCGACAACCGCCTGCTGTCACTCAATCCATGCACCAGCATCGAAGTCGGCACGCGGCCGGAGTGCATCACCCGCTTCATCAACGTCGGCTCGGTGAAGAGCCAGGGCGCCGAACTGACCTTCATCCTCAAGCCGATCGACGGCCTGCAGTGGTACAACGCGTTGTCGTGGAACAAGACCACCTACGAGGACGACTACACCTCGGGCGGTGCCATCGTACCGGTGGCCGGAAAGATCACCGTCGACACGCCGCAGCGCATGGCCTCCAGCGAACTGAGCTGGAACCGCGACGGTTTCTTCGCCAGCCTGCGCGCCAAGTACACCGGCAAGCGCTATTACACCTATACCAACGACCAGTCGGTACCGGGCGTGACCACCTTCGACGCCGGGCTGGGCTATTCCTTCGGACCGGGCATGGGCCTGCGTGACATCAAGGTATCGCTCAACGCCACCAACCTGACCAACAAGCGCTACGCGGGGCAGTTGAGCTCGTTCGCGCCGACCGACCCGACCGGCACCCGCTACGCGATCCATGCCAGCGCACCGCGGCAGGTGTTCATGACGGTGGGGGTTGATTTCTAGGCTTCGGCGGGACGTGGGTTCAGTTGATGGGGGTGAGGCGGGGGAAGGTGATGCGCGGGACACGCCGCAAGTACATCCGTGTAGGCTGCGTCGCCGCATCCATGCGGCTCAGCGTCCCGCGCATCACCCTCCCCCGCCTCCGGACAGTGGACGTGCCCCGCCGGGGTTGGGGGGAGAAGAGCAGAAGCAAAAGCAAAAGCAAAAGCAAAAGCCGCCGAGCATGGCGCGGCGCTACCGCTTTTCCTTTTTTTTTTACGCGGCGG
>NZ_LDJK01000112.1 GCF_001431535.1 Stenotrophomonas chelatiphaga | reverse complement strand
CAGCGCCAGCGGCACCGCCAACGGCCAGGTGCTGCTGGGCGCCGAAGCCACCTCCAACCAGGCCAACAGCGTGGCGCTGGGCTACCGTTCCAGCGCGTTGCGGGGCGCACAGGCCAGTTACAACGCCTACGGCCTGGACACCGCGCAGGTGTCCAGTGGCGAAGTGTCGGTGGGCTTTGCGGGTGGCGAGCGGCAGATCAGCAACGTGGCGGCCGGCAGCCTGGCGACCGATGCGGTCAACGTCGCGCAGCTGCAGGGTGCGGTCGACCTGATCAATGCCGCCGGCGTGATGGCGATCACCTACGACGACGATGGCACCGGCGCGCCCAACTTCCGCCGCGCCACCCTCGGCGGCGGTACCGGCACCACCACGCTGGCCAACCTGGCCGAGGGCGTGGATGCCAACGATGCCGTCAACGTCAGCCAGCTGCAGGCGGTGGAGCAGGGCGCGGTCCGCTACGACGCGGCCGCCGACGGCAGCGTCGATTACCGCAACGCGACGCTGGGCAACGGCAGCGGCACCACCCGGCTCGGCAACCTGAGCAACGGCCTGGTCGCGGCAGGCAGCACCGAAGCGATCACCGGCGCCCAGTTGCTGTCCACCAATGAAGCGCTGGTGGCCTATTTCGGCGGTACCACCGCGTTCGATCCGGCCACCGCGCTGTTCATCGCTCCGGCCTTTGCGATCACCTCGGTGGCAGCCGACGGCGTGCTCGCCCCGGCGGTGTATGACAACGCCAGCGATGCCTTTGCGGCGGTGGACGGTTCGCTGGTCAACCTCAACACGCAGATCAATGACATCCGCAACGGCGAGGCATCGCGCTTCTTCAAGGTCAATTCGGCGGGCGTGGATGCTGCGGCCGGCGGCCTGGAATCGGTCGCCATCGGTGGCGGCGCCAGCGCTGCGGCGGCCAACGCGGTGGCGATCGGCTCGGGCAGCATCGCCGACCGCGACGGCACGGTGTCCATCGGTGCTGCCGGCGCCGAGCGCCAGCTGGTCAACGTCGCCGATGCGACGGCGGCCACCGATGCAGTGAACCTGGGCCAGCTGCAGGCGTCCGAACAGGGTGCGCTGCGCTATGACATCGCCGCCGATGGCAGCGTGGATTACAGCAGCGCCACGCTGGGCAACGGCGCCACCGCGACCACGCTGAGCAACCTGGGTGCAGGCGAGGTATCGGCCAGCAGCAGCGAAGCGATCAACGGCGCCCAGCTGTTCGCCAGCAGCCAGTCCGTGGCCACCCGGCTGGGTGGCGGTGCCGGCGTGGATGCCAGCGGGGCGGTCACCGCACCGACCTACACCCTCAACAACGTCGCCGCCGATGGGAGCGTCAGCAGTGGCGACTACAACGATGTTGGCAGCGCCTTCGACGCGGTCAGCAGTTCGCTGGCCAACGTTGCCGACAAGACCGATACGGTCGACCGCCTGGCGGTGAAGTACGACGCCGATGGGGCGGGCAATGCGAGCAACCGCATCACCCTGGCCGGTGATGGCAGCGGAAGTGCGGTGCTGCTGGACAACCTGGCCGATGGCAGCGTGACCGCGGGCAGCCGCCAGGCGGTCACCGGCAACCAGCTGTCGGCGACCAACCAGGCCGTGGCGAACTATTTCGGAGGTACCACGATGTATGACGGCGGAAGCAACATCTGGACCGCGCCGACCTTCCGGATATCGTCCATCGCCACCGATGGCACGGTGACCGGCAATGACTACGGCAACGTGACGGTCGCCTTCTCGGCGGTGGATTCCTCGCTGCTCAACATCAACCAGCGCATCGACACCATCGCCGGTGGCAACCCGTTCCTGGCAGTGAATTCGGCCAAGGCCGGCGCTACCGCCAGCGGCGTCGACGCGGTGGCGGTCGGGCCCGAAGCCAGCGCAGCCGGGGCGGCCAGCGTGGCGATCGGCGATGGTGCCGATGCATCTGCCGGCAACAGCGTGGCGCTGGGCGCAGGCTCGGTCGCCGACACCGGCGCACAGGCGGCTTACACCGGCGCCTACGGCCAGGCAGGGGCCAGCAATTCGGCGGGCGAAGTGTCGGTGGGCAGCAGCGGGGGCGAGCGCAAGGTCACCCATGTTGCGGACGGCTCCGAACGCTATGACGCAGTCAACGTCGGCCAACTGCAGAACGGGGTCAACTACGCGATCGACGAATCCAAGAGCTACACCGATCAGCAGATCAACAACATCAACAACGGCACCTCGGGCATGTTCCAGGTGAACAACTCGCAGGGGCTGGCCAATCCGTCGGCCAGCGGGGCGAACGCGGCGGCCGGCGGCGCCGGTGCAAGCGCCGCCGGTGCCAATGCCACCGCGCTGGGCAACGGTGCGCAGGCCCGGGCCGACAACACCGTTGCACTGGGTGCGGGCTCGGTCGCCGACCGTGCCAACACGGTGTCGGTGGGCAGCGCAGGCGCGGAGCGGCAGATCGCCAACGTGGCCGATGGCAGCCAGGCCACCGATGCGGTAAACGTCCGCCAGCTGCAGGCCTCGCAGCAGGGCACGCTGCGTTATGACAACAACACCAATGGCACCACCAACTTCAGCAGCGTCACCCTGGGGCAGGCCGGCAGCGGACCGACCCAGGTGCGCAACGTCGCTGCCGGCACCGCCGATACCGATGCGGTCAACGTCGACCAGCTGCGCAGCGGCATGGCGCAGACGCTGGACTGGTCCAAGGCCTATACCGACGAGCGCATGGACAGCTTCGACCGCAACCTGAAGCGCACCGACGACCGTGCATCGGCCGGTATCGCCTCGGCGATGGCGGTGGCCTCGCTGCCGCAGCCCAGCGAGGCGGGCCGCAGCATGGCCTCGTTCGCGGCGGGCAGTTTCAACGGCGAATCGGGCATGGCGGTCGGTCTTTCCGGCGTCTCCGATGGCGGGCGCTGGATCTACAAGTTCAGCGGTTCAACCAACACCCGCGGTGATGGCGGGGTGGCCGTAGGTGCCGGCATCCAGTGGTAAGCACGCCGGACGGGCTGGCGCGATGCCGGCCCGTCCAGGCTCCAGCAATGACAGGGGGAACCTGATGGACACGACGATCACACATGACAAGGCGCTGCGCGCGGTGCTGCTGCCTGCGCTGCTGGCTTGCCTCACGCTGGCCGGCTGCCGCAGCCATGGCGCGGCGGGCGAGGCACCGCTTGCCAGCAGCAGCGCCGACGAAGCCGTGAGCTTCCCGGACCCCGGCAAGGCCTCGCTGAAGGAAGGCGTGTTCGCCGACCCGGCCGACCTGCGGCGCTTCGCGCCGGGCATGAGCAAGCGCCAGCTGTACGCCTTGCTGGGCACGCCGCACTTCAACGAGGGCATGTGGGGCGTGCGCGAGTGGAATTACCTGTTCAACTTCCGCACGCCGCAGCGCGGTGAGTACTTCACCTGCCAGTTCCAGGTGCGGTTCGATGGCAAGGGGATTGCCCAGGGGGGTTACTGGAAGCCGCAGTCGTGCGCGGCGCTGGTCGAACCGCCGCCGCCGCCCCGCGCCGAACTACCGGCCGCGCTGCCGCGCGAGCCGCTGCGGCTGGCCGCCGATGCGTTGTTCGATTTCGACAGTGACGAACTGAGTGCCGCCGGCCACCGCGCGGTGGACGCGGTACTTGGCCAGGTGCAACGTGCCAGCGAGGTACAGCGGATCGAGGTGGTCGGTTACACCGATCGCATCGGCAGCGCGTCCTACAACCAGGCGCTGTCACAGCGTCGCGCCGAGGCCGTGCGCCGTGCGCTGGTGGATGGCGGGGTGGCTGCCGAGGCGATCCGTGCCGAAGGTCGCGGCGATGCCGAGCCGCTGGTGCAGTGCGACCAGCGCAGCCAGCCGGCATTGATCGCCTGCCTTGCGCCGAACCGCCGGGTGCAGATATCCGGGCGTGCCCGGATCGACTGACCTTTCCTTTTCGTGGGCGGCCTGCGGGCCGGCCCACATCCCGTGTCCCCCTGGTTCCCCGGCACGCGCGGCAGCGTCTCCCCCGTCCAGCCCGCGCGTGCCGGTGAACCAGTTCTTTCCAGGCAGGATCGTATGAACGCCCAACTGGCCATGAAGACCTACACCACGATCAGCCTGTACGGACAGCTCGGCAACCATGCCGTGGTGCGCCTTCCCGGGCGCCGCCATCCCGGCCTGATCGTGCAGTCCGACACCGTGGCCGGATTCATCGCGCAGCTGCAGGAGGCGCAGGTATCGCTGCGTGCCGGGCGGCTGCCCCGGGCCGATGCCGAGATGGACCTGCTGATCGAAGTACTGCAGGACTGGTATGCGCAGATCGAAGAGCGCTTGGCCGATGCCGGCGAGGCGATGGGCTGACACCGGGCGGTGGCGGGTGCAGTGCTAAAATGCGTGCTGATTTCCGCTGCCGCGAGCGCACCATGACCCCTGTTGCCTTCTATCCCGTGGGAACCCCCGGCCAGCCCTGGGGCGAGGCCGAGCGCACGCAGTGGCGTGCCCGGCAGCAGCGCCTGCGCCGTTTCGACCAGGACGTGCTGCCGCGCATCGATGCGTTGTCGCGCACCTTCGAACGGCTGCAGTACGGTGCGCTGGACTACGCCGGCGAGACCTATCCGCTGCTGGCCCTGCGCAGCCCCGACTGGGACCGGTCACTGCCAGCGGCGCTGGTGACCGGTGGCGTGCATGGCTATGAAACCAGCGGCGTGCTGGGCGCGCTAGAGTTTCTCGAGCAGCATGCCGCCGCCTACGCCGGGCGCATCAACCTGCTGGTGGTGCCCTGCGTGAATCCATGGGGCTACGAGCGTATCAACCGCTGGAATTTCGATGCCATCGACCCGAACCGGAACTTCCGCGCAGGCGGTCCAGCGCGCGAATCGACGGCGCTGATCGAGCTGGTGGCCCCGCTGAAGTCGCAGTTCGTGCTGCACATCGACCTGCACGAGACCACCGACAGCGACGAAAGCGAGTTCCGCCCGGCAGTGGCTGCGCGCGACGGCAAGCCGTTCGAGCCGGGCCTGATCCCGGATGGCTTCTACCTGGTGGATGACACCGAAAACCCGCAGCCGGCGTTCCAGCGGGCGGTGGTGGCGGCGGTGGAGCAGGTGACCCACATCGCGCCGGCCGACGAGGCCGGGGAGATCATCGGCTCCAAGGTGGTCTCGCACGGGGTGATCGAGTATCCACTGGTGGCGCTGGGCCTGTGTGCCGGCATCACCGGTGCCCGTTACACCACCACCACCGAAGTCTATCCGGACAGCCCGCGGGCTACGCCGGCGCAGTGCAACCAGGCCCAGGTGGTGGCGATCCGGGCGGCGCTGGATCATGCGCTGGCGCATGCCGATCGCGCGTGATCTGACGTTTCCAGCACTCGCAGGGCCCGGCCCGGCAGCCGACTGACGTCGGTTCTACCGGGCTTGGCGGGCAATTTGCCGGCTCTTCATTCGTTCTCCATGTGATTTCGTCCACACTTGCACGGATATATCACTGATCTGGAGTAGGCCGTCCATGGAAGCACTGGAGCCTGGCATCCCCCCGGTGCGTACCCTGCGACCTGTCTTCGCCGTTGCCTCGGTGATCGTCGTGGCGTTCGCGGTTTTCGTCAGCTTGTTCCCGCTCGGGGCCGGGCGGATGCTGATGCAGGCGCAGGACTGGGCCTCGTCCAACGTGGGCTGGTACTACCTGCTGGCGATGACGCTGTACCTGGTATTCGTGGTGGTAGCCGCGCTGTCGCCGTATGGCAGCATCAAGCTGGGCGCCGACCATGACGAGCCGGAGTTCAGCTATCTGTCCTGGGCCGGCATGCTGTTCGCGGCCGGCATCAGCATCACCCTGTTCTTCTTCTGCGTGTCTGAACCGCTGACCCACTTCATGCAGCCGCCGCAGGGTGATCCGGCGGCAGGCGAAGCCGGGGCGCGCCAGGCCATGCAGCTGCTGTTCCTGCATTGGGGCCTGCACGGCTGGGGCGTGTTCGCGCTGGCGGCGATGGCGATGGCCTACTTCGCCTACCGGCACAACCTGCCGCTGGCCCTGCGTTCGGCCCTGTATCCGCTGATCGGCAACCGCATCAACGGACCGATCGGCTACACCGTGGATGCGCTGGGCATTGTCGCCACCGTGTTCGGGCTCGGCGCGGACATGGGCTTCGGCGTGCTGCACCTCAACGCCGGCCTGGCCCATCTGTTCGATGTGCCGCACACCCACGGCGTGCAGATCACCCTGATCGTGCTGATGATGGGCGCGGCGGTCGCGGTGGCGGTCACCGGCGTGGAAAAGGGCGTGCGCTGGATGTCCAACATCAACATGCTGCTGGCCATCGCGCTGGTGCTGTTCATGCTGTTCGCCGGCCCCACCCAGTACCTGCTGGGCACGCTGATGCAGAACGCCGGTGACTACCTGGGCAGCGTGGTGGGCAAGAGTTTCGATGTGTATGCCTACGGCGGCAAGCCGGGCTGGATGGGCAGCTGGACGGTGTTCTACTGGGCCTGGTGGATCGGCTGGTCGCCGTTCGTGGGGTTGTTCATCGCGCGCATCTCGCGCGGCCGCACCATTCGTCAGTTCGTGTTCGGCGTGCTGCTGATTCCGCTCGGCTTCACCCTGGCGTGGTTGTCGATCTTCGGCAACAGTGCGCTGGACCAGGTGCTGCACCATGGGCAGTCGCAGCTGGCGCAGCTGGCCATCGACGACCCGCCCACCGTGCTGTACGCCTTGCTGGAAAGCTATCCGTGGAGCCGGGCGGTGATCGCGGTGACGGTGCTGGTGAGTTTCGTGTTCTTCGTGACCTCGGCCGATTCCGGTGCGGTGGTGCTGTCCACGCTTTCTTCGCACGGCGGGGCGCCCGAAGACGACGGTCCGCGCTGGCTGCGGGTCTTCTGGGGCACGGTCACCGCCGTGGTCACCGCCGGCCTGCTGCTGGCCGGCAACATGGATGCGTTGAAGTCGGCTGTCGTCCTGGCGTCGCTGCCGTTTTCCGCGGTGCTGCTGCTGATGGCGTGGGGACTGATGCGGTCCTTCGCCGATGAATCGCATCGCAAGCGGGCGCTGCAGTACCGTGCCTCGCCGTTGGTGGGGGCCAGCCGGCACCATCAGGGCTGGCGCCAGCGCCTGGGCCAGGCAGTCAATTTCCCGGTCCGCGACCAGGTGTACCGGTTCATGGATGCCGACGTGAAGCCGGCCATGGAAGCGGTCGCCGAGCAGCTGCGCGGGGATGGCTGGGAGGTGTCCACGCGGCTCGAGGCGGGTGACATGGAGCTGTCGGTCAACCATGGCGACCAGCAGGATTTCCTGTACCGGGTGATCCTGACCGGCTACCGGGTACCGTCGTTCGCCTCGCACCAGGCGCGCAACAGCCGTTACTACCGGGCCGAGGTGCATCTTTACGAAGGCAGCCAGGACTATGACCTGGTGGATTACAGCCGCGAGCAGATCATCAACGACATCATCAGCCAGTACGAGCGCCACGTGCAGTTCCTGCACCTGAGCCGCTGATTTTCCGCTGGCGCCGGGCGATGCCCGGCGAGTGCAGCGGCAGCGGCAACGGCGTGACGACCAACGGACGTCACCCACGGTAGCGCCGAGCCATGCTCGGCGAGCGCAGCGGCAACCGCAGAAGCGGGCGGCCCGCGGGCGTTCCTGGCGCCGGGGCGACGGTCAAGAAACTGTCACACAGGTCGATAGAGAGGCTGTCCGCCCCCCTTCCGAGTTCCGTGATGCGCGCCGTTTCCCTCTCTTCCCGCTCCAGGCGCCCGCCCAGCGTGGCCCGGCGCCTGATGCTCGGCACCGGCCTGCTGGCCCTGGCCTGCTTCGGTTTCACCGCTGTGATCAGCTACTGGCGCAGCAGCGACGCGCTGCTGGAAAGCGCGCAGGCGCGGCTGCAGGACCTGGCCGGGCAGGAAGCCCAGCGCATCGCGGCGGAGATCGCGGTGGCCGCCGACACCGGCACGGCGTTGGCCAACAGCTTCAGCGTGCAGCGATCGCTGGGCAGCCTGGACCGCACGGCCGCCAACGAGATCATCCGCGCCCAGCTGCAGGCACATCCGCAGTGGCTCGGCATGGGCACCTTGTGGGAGCCCGATGCGTTCGATGGCAAGGACGCTGCGTTCGTGGACAGCGAGGGCCACGACGGCAGCGGCCGTTTCATGACCTGGTGGGCCTGGCAGGACGGCACGCTGGTACGCGAGCCACTGCGCGATTACGAAAAGCCCGGGGATGGCGACTGGAACCTCAAGCCCCGCCAGACCATCGCCCAGGCGGTGGTGGAACCGTATTACTACCCGGTGGCCGGCAAGGACACCCTGATGACCACCGTGGCGACCCCGATCCTCGAAGAGGGGCGCTACCAGGGCGTGATCACGGTGGACTTCACCCTGGCGACCCTGCAGGCGCGCATCGCGGCGATGCGTCCGATGGAGGTCGGCCACGCGACGCTGCTGTCGCCGGCCGGTTCGGTGATGGCCAGCCGGGATGCGGCCGAGGTCGGCAAGCTGCGTGACGATGCCGGTACCCAGGCGATGCTGGCCGCCGTGGCCAAGGGCGAGACGGTCAGCAGCGAGGAGCGCTTCAACGGCGAGCAGCAGCTGCAGGTGTTCGTGCCGCTGCGGGTTGGCTCGGCGCCACAGGTGTTCGCGCTGGGTATCGCGGTGCCCAAGGCCCACGTGATGGCGCAGGCGCGCACGCTGCTGTGGGTGATCGTGGCGGTGGGCCTGTTCTCGGCCGTGCTGCTGAGCGCGGCGTTGTTCGTGCTGCTGCGGGCGCTGGTGCTCAAACCGCTGGCCGAGGCCGAACGGGTATCCGCAGCGGTGGCCGAGGGGCGCCTGGACAGCCGCATCGCAGTGGCGCGCAATGACGAAGTGGGACGCTTGTTGACCTCGATGGGGGCGATGCAGGACCAGCTGCGCGCGGTGATCGCCGCGCAGGCCGACATGGCCCACCGGCATGACCAAGGGCAGATCAGCCATCGGCTGGATGCGCAGGCGTTCCCGGGCGAGTACGGGCGCATGGTGGCCGGCACCAACATGCTGGTGGCCGGGCACGTGGACGTGCAGCGCCGGCTGGTGGAGGTGATGGCCTGCTACGCGGTGGGTGACATGAGCGCGGACATGGAGGAGCTGCCCGGCGAGAAGGCGATGATCAGCGCGGCGATGCGCGACACCAAGGCCAACCTGCAGGCGATCAACGCGCAGATCCTGCAACTGGCACACGCTGCCGCGGCCGGCGATTTCACCCAGCGCGGTGATGCGGCGCGCTTCACCCACGATTTCCGCGGCATGGTGGAGGGCCTGAACACCTTGATGCACACCACCGATGGCAACCTGGCCGAGCTGTCGCGGCTGCTGCAGGCGATCGCCCGTGGCGACCTCACCGCGCGCATGCAGGGTGATTTCCACGGCGTGTTCGCGCAGATGCGGCGCGATGCCGATACCACGGTGGAGCAGCTGACCCGCATCGTCGGCGGCATCCAGCAGGCCAGTGCGATGATCAACAGCGCGGCAGGCGAAATCGCCGCGGGCAATGAGGACCTGTCGCGGCGTACCGAGCAGCAGGCGGCCAGCCTGGAAGAAACCGCCGCGTCGATGGAAGAGCTGACCTCCACCGTGCGACAGAATGCCGACCATGCGCGCCAGGCCAACCAGCTGGTGCAGGGCACCGCCGCGGTGGCGTCGCAGGGTGGGGACGTGGTGGAGCAGGTGGTGCAGACCATGACCGGCATCGAGGGATCGTCGCGGCGCATCGCCGAGATCATCACGGTCATCGATGGCATCGCGTTCCAGACCAACATCCTGGCGCTGAATGCCGCGGTGGAAGCCGCGCGTGCCGGCGAGCAGGGCCGCGGCTTCGCCGTGGTGGCCACCGAAGTGCGCGCCCTGGCCCAGCGTTCGGCCACCGCCGCGCGCGAGATCAAGGGCCTGATCGATGATTCGGTCGGCCAGGTGGAGCAGGGCGCGCAGCTGGTGCGCCAGGCCGGCAGCACGATGCAGGACATCGTCAGCTCGGTGCACCGGGTGACCGACATCATGGCCGAGATTTCGGCGGCATCGCAGGAACAGAGCGCGGGCATCGAGCAGGTCAGCCAGACCGTGGTGCAGATGGACGAGGCGACCCAGCAGAATGCCGCGCTGGTGGAAGAAGCCAATGCCGCGGCGCGTTCGCTGGAAGAGCAGTCACACGAACTGCAGCAGGCGGTGGCGATCTTCCGCCTGCGCGAGGCATCAAGCCGCACGCAGCGTGCCGCGGTCGCCGAAACGGCCTGAGCGCGCCCATGAGAGCGGGGAGCGGACGGCCAGCGGCCGTCCCTACCGACGGTGCCGATCAATGGTTGTGGTAGCGCCGGGCCATGCCCGGCGAGCGCAGCGGCAACGGCCCACGCGTGACGACCAACGGTCGTCACCCACCAGAGCGCGGAGCGGACGGCCAGCGGCCGTCCCTACCGGTGGTGCGGAGCACTGCTTTGGTAGCGCCGGGTCATGCCCGGCGAGCGCGGCGGCAACGGCCCAGGCGTGACGACCAACGGTCGTCACCCACCAGAGCGTGGAGCGGACGGCTAGCGGCCGTCCCTACCGGTGGTGCGGAGTACTGCTTCGGTAGCGCCGGGCCATGCCCGGCGAGCGCAGCGGCAACGGCCCAGGCGTGACGACCAACGGTCGTCACCCACCAGGGCGCGGAGCGGACGGCCAGCGGCCGTCCCTACCGGTGGTGCGGAGTACTGCTTCGGTAGCGCCGGGCCATGCCCGGCGAGCGCAGCGGCAACGGCCCAGGCGTGACGACCAACGGTCGTCACCCACCAGAGTGGGGAGCGGACGGCCAGCGGCCGTCCCTACCGACGGTGCCGATCAATGGTTTTGGTAGCGCCGGGCCATGCCCGGAGAGCGCAGCGGCAACGGCCCAGGCGTGACGACCAACGGTCGTCACCCACCAGGGCGCGGAGCGGACGGCCAGCGGCCGTCCCTACCGGTGGTGCGGAGCACTGCTTCGGTAGCGCCGGGCCATGCCCGGCGAGCGCAGCGGCAACGGCCCACGCGTGACGACCAACGGTCGTCACCCACCAGAGCAGGGAGCGGACGGCCAGCGGCCGTCCCTACCGAATCGGGGAGCGGACGACCAACGGTCGTCACCCACCAGAGCGTGGAGCGGACGGCCAGCGGCCGTCCCGACCGAAGCGGGGAGCGGACGGCCAGCGGCCGCGCTTACGGGCGCAGCAGCACCTTGCCGGTGCGTCCGCCCGCCAGGCTGGCTGCGGCGGCTTCGGCGATCTGCCCGAGCGGGTAGACCGCCTGCACCGGCAACTGCAGTTCGCCTGCCGAAGCACGCTGCAGCAGCTCGCCGACCAGCCGGCGCTTGTCCTGCACCGCCATCGCCTGGCTGACCTTGCTGCCCCAGAAGCCCTTCACCGTGGCCTGCTTGAAGATCACATCGCCAGAAGGAATCTGCATCGGTTCGCCGGTCATCGAGCCGAACGACACCAGCGTGCCGCCTTCGCCGAGCAGCCCCATCAGTGCTCCGCTGGCGGCGCCACCGATCGAGTCCACCGCCGCCGTCGCCAGCGTGTCGCCGAGCCGTGCGCGCACCGCGTCCTGCCAGCCTTCCGATGCGGTGGAAAACACGTTGCCGATGCCCAGTGCTTCCAGTTCGGCCACGCCGTCATCGCGACGGACCAGGTTGGCCACGTTCACTCCGCGGGCGCTGGCCAGCATCGCCAGGGTCTTGCCGACCGCACCATTGGCGGTGTTCTGCACGATCCACTGGCCGCGTTCGACCTTCAGGAATTCGAGCAGCATCAACGCGCTGAGCGGCATCGCGATCAGCTGTGCCGCGGTTTCATCGGCAATCGCATCCGGCATCGGGATCACCATCCGCACCGGCGCGATGAATGCTTCGGCCCAGGTGCCGTGGACCGAAGCGGCAGCCACGCGCTGTCCCAGCGTGAAGCCTTCCACATCCTCACCCAGGGCATCGATGGTGCCCAGCCCTTCGCTGCCGCCGACCGCCGGCAGGGTCGGCTTGTAGCCGTACTGGCCGCGCACGGTCCACAGGTCGTGGTTGTGGATCGGCGCCAGCACGGTGCGGATGCGCACCTCGCCGGGACCGGGTTCGGGCAGCTCGGCCTGGCCTTCGGAAAGGACGGAGGCGGGGTCGCCGAAGCTGGCGTGGAGGGCGGCGCGCATGCAGGTTCCTTGGTGTTCGAGGGAGCGCCACAGGGTGCCACCGCGCGCGGTAACGGCAGGTCAACGGCAACAGTGATGGGGGTAGTGACGGCCGCTGGCCGTCAGAGGGAGAGCGTCATGACGGCCAGCGTCCGTCAGAGAATGAGGGAGAGCCCCATGACGGCCAGCGGCCGTCACTACCGGGTCAGCGCTTGCGGCGGAAGGCGGCCGGGGTGCGGGCGCCGACGATGATCATGCGCACCATGGTGGAGATCTCTTCGATCAGCTCGGCATCCTTTTCCGGCGGCAGGTCCATGGCGCTGGCACCCATCGCGAACACCAGCCGGGTGATCGCCTTGGCTGCCAGCTGGGGGGCATGCAGACGCACCCCGTCCATCGCGGCCAGCCGCACCAGGTCGACCTGCAGCTCGTCTTCGAAGTACTGCAGTTCGCGTTCCACCGCGTGCTTGAAGTCATCCGACCCGACCGCGCCTTCGCGCAGCAGCACGTGCAGCAGCTTGTCGTCGGCGCGCAGCTGCTCCATGAAGGTTTCCACCGACACCCAGACCACGCTGGTGGCCGATACCGTGGCACGTCGGCGGGCCTGGCCGATGATGGTGCGCAGCGAACGCCCGGCCAGGTCGATCAGCGCGATGGACAGTTCATCCATGTCGCGGAACTGGCGGTAGAAGCTGTTCGGTGCGATCCCTGCCTCGCGGGCCACTTCACGCAGGCTGAGGGTGGACAGGCTGCGGTGCGGCCCGATCAGTGCCAGTGCCGCGATGATCAGATCCTCTCGGGTCACCGTACGGCGGACCGGGGTGGCGTCTTCGGGCGGAGGCGTGACGATGGGGGGCATGGGGTAACCGGGTGGACCAAGCGTGAATCATACCTGATCCGGTTTGATATACACCTGTATACACAGCTGTGTGCGCGCACGTATAGTTCACCCATGAACGCTGCCGCCCGCGCCCAGATCGATCGCAAGTCGCCGCTCTCCCTCCATCGCTGGCTGTCGCCGGTGCTGTTCGACTACTGGGCGGGGCAGGTCAACCGCCTGTGGACGCTGCGCCAGCCGCTGGCCCGCCTGGTCCGGCGCGAGCCGGCCGGCGAGGGCGCCTGCACCCTGGTGCTGCGCACCAATCGCCACTGGCGTGGCATGCAGCCCGGCCAGCACGTTACGCTCGGTGTGGAGATCGACGGCCGGCTGCTGCAGCGCAGTTACAGCCCGACCGTGCTCGGTCGCAACCTGCTGTCGATCACGGTCAAGGCCGTCGACGGCGGCCGCGTAAGCCGATACCTGGTTTCGCAGGCCCCGCAGGGCAGCGTCTTCCACATCGGTGAAGCGTTCGGTGATTTTTCCGTGCCGACCGCAGCCCCGCTGCTGCTGCTGGCCGCGGGCAGTGGCATCACCCCGATGCGCAGCCTGCTGCGCGCCCTGGCCAGCCGTCCGCTCGGTGCACCGGTGGATCTTTATTACTGGGAACGCAGCCACGCCGGCTTCAGCTTCCGCGAGGAGCTGCTGGCCATGGCGGCTGCCGATCCGCAACTGCAGGTGCGCCTGCTGGCCACGCGCGATGCGCAGGCGCCGGCGGCACGCATCGACAACGTGGTCTTCGACAGCCTCGGCGATGTGCCGCTGGCCCAGCGCCACGTGCTGGCCTGTGGTCCGGACGGCTTCGTGGCTGCCGCGCGCAACCGCCTGCTGCATCACGTGGCAGGCTTCCAGGCTGAAGCCTTCACCCCGCCACCGGTGCCTGCCGGTGACCAGGGCGAGGTCCAGCTGACCTTGGCCCGCAGTGGCCGCACGTTGAGCGTGCCGCGCGGCAGGCCGTTGCTCGACAGCCTGGAAGC
>NZ_LDJK01000111.1 GCF_001431535.1 Stenotrophomonas chelatiphaga | reverse complement strand
GTCTTCGCCCATCTTGAATTCCTGCAGGCGCAGGCCGACCAGCGTCAGCGACAACGCGTAGCCACTGCCGGAAGCATGGCGGGCCTGCAGGATTCCTGGTCCGCAGCGAAGTCCTGATCCGCACTGGTGAAGCCGCACCTGACCCAGCGGTGGCGTCTGCCCTTGGCGCTGCACGCAGGATTACGGCCGTTACCTTGCATGGCCACGTCCGCTGTCCTGGAATCAGGTGGCCGGGCCTGCCGGCGAGGGAGAAACCAATGGCTTGTTTGAACAAGACGACGATGACGATCCTGCTTGCCGGTGCGATGCTGGCGATGACCCAGGGCGCGAGGGCAGACGACGAACTGATCACCAGCACCAGAACGGTCGTGGTGGACGCACGATCTGCGGACGGCGCTGCCACGCGAGCCTGGATCAAACGGCATTCGCCCGGGTTCCCTCCGCGGCTTCAGGCGGAGCAGCTTGAAATAAGCAGGACGGTGGTTTTCGGGCCGGACAGCATGCAACGCGCGCCGGGAGACAGCCCGCCCGTTCCCCTTCCGGCAAGCGGTAAACCAGGCGACGTGATCAGCGTCAGCAGCCAGCGCAATGGTGGTCTGGAAACCTGGACCTACAAATGGCGGGCTGGCTCGAAGGGCGGTGGCAGCTGGAGCCTGATCGGCTACACCTTCAAGTACTTCGATGAGCAGGAGCGCTGACACCAGCGCGCCTTCCTCAGCCTGGGGCGAATGCCTGCCGCAGGCTGCGCAGTGAGTCCTGGCGGCAGCTGGTCGCACAGTCTTCGCCCATCTTGAATT
>NZ_LDJK01000110.1 GCF_001431535.1 Stenotrophomonas chelatiphaga | reverse complement strand
GGCCGGCCGGCCCCGTTGAAGACGGTGATCGAGCAGTTGGACGCGGTGGAAGTGGTGCTGTAGCGCCGGCAGTCTTCAGCGCGCGCCCCGCGTGCCAGACCTCCCGCCGAGCACGGCCTCGGCGCTGCCGGGCAGCACGCCGCGCCGGCAGTGGGGCCATTGTTCCTGTTCCTGCAACAAACCGACTCGATGCGCCGTATTTTTCGCGCGGGCTGCTGGCCATAAGCTGCGATGAGTCCTTCGAGGAGTCCGCCATGAGCCGCCTGCCCAGCCTGTACATCTCGCATGGTTCGCCGATGACCGCGCTGCAGCCCGGGCTGGTTGGCCAGCGGCTGGCCGAGTTGGCGGCCGACCTGCCACGCCCGCGCGCCATCGTCATGGCCAGCGCGCACTGGCTGAGTGCGCAACCGCTGGTGGGGGCGCATCCGCTGCCACCGACGATCCATGATTTCGGCGGCTTCCCGGATGCGCTGTACCAGCTGCAGTACCCTGTCTCTTATACTCACTACGAACCTGCCGCCGACTCCTTACGTTCTGACTCAGGTGGTCCATGTATACTTAAAAAAAAAAA
>NZ_LDJK01000011.1 GCF_001431535.1 Stenotrophomonas chelatiphaga | reverse complement strand
AAAGATATTCCCGCGTTGGCAATCGCGAGTTGCGCCGGAGCTCTTTCTCCCGGCCCCCGGCCCCCCGGCCCCCCGGCCCCGATAGACAATCGATAATGAAACGGAATCAGCCGCGACGCGGGGAGTTCTTCCTGCTGCAACCGGACACAACCCGCGACGGTTGATCGCCATCTGCGCGATGCCATCATGGACGCAGGCATGGGGACAGCAAAGCAAACACATGGGGTGTGGTTTACCGATGCGGCGGACATCTGAAGTCACAAAGTCCAAGCTGCAGCATGGTTCAGGCGCTACTAGAGGAGGTCGACCGCATGAAGCGAAAAGCAACGCCCCCGCGGGCTGACAGCGAGTTCTTCATGTTTGGCCCAGAATCAGAGAGCAATAGACGCTTTCGTGGTGCGTACCTTGAGAACATCCAGCAACTACTGACATCCCCACGGCTGATCCTGCGTCCAGACGCGGGGGGATTTCCGCCGCTCAGTGAAGTACCGCGTGTGGTGTTTGATCCATCTGCGGGCCCTGCGCCGCGAGACTTGGAAGGTGGCTTCAGCGGCTACTGGCTGGTGTCCGAGCGACTTCAGCGGGCGATGTCAGCCGTGGATCCTGAAGCGTTCGCTTTTGTTGAATGTGAAGTTCGCCTGGCTGACGGATCAGCCGGACCGCCACGTTTCATGTGCGATGTCGTGCGCGAAGTGGACGCACTCGACGAAGACGCATCTCATCTCAGGATCAAGGTTGATGATGACTACGTCCGGGGGAAGTTCTACTCCCTGGGAGGTGGTGCGAGGCTGGTGTTCAAGCGCGACATGCTGGCGGGTGCGCATGTGTTCTTGACGCCCTTCAATCCGTCCGCGTTCTGCGACAGGAGCTTCCGAAATGCTGTCCAAGCCGCTGGCATCTCGAAGAACGCAGGAGTCAGTGGCATATCCTTCGTGGACGCACTTGATATCTGATTAAACGATCAACGCCCAGCCGTGTCTGGCCGAGGTCCATCGGGGCGTCCGGGGATAAACAGCTCGGCCAATATCGGCGTGTCACCCCCGGGCAATAGGGCTTGATCAGACGGCGATATGCCAATCTCGTTGAGTGCAGCCTGAGAGGTAAAGATGATCACGCACATGTCATCAAGGCGGCGGGATCCTTCAGTGATCGTATGGAGTACAGCCAGCGAGAACCTACGCAGGAAGGAGAGATCGTCTTCGTCGCTGTGCAGATCCTTCTTGAATTTGAGCACGTGCTTCAGCGTCACTGCATGGGACATATCGATGGTATCGATCCACTCGCGCTTGCCGTTCTCCTGCGCAAGTCGGTTGGAGCCGCCGCTCAATCCCATGGCACCGAACCTGTCTTCTCCGCGGTAGAGGAGGAGCTCGTACTGCGCCGGATCACTGCCGTCCGGCAACGGACCCTGCACCCTCATCAGATGAATCCCGATGCCTTGACCATCAGCCGGCTCGCGCAGGCATCGCGGTTTGAAATAGGTGGGCATGGATATTTTTGCCAGAGAGGACTGCCTGATGATCTCATCAAACTCCTTGGAGCGTAGTCAGGGCTGGATTCCCAAAGTGGCCACCCACCGGCAGCCGGCGAGCTGGCGCACCTGCGTGGCCTCAGACGCAGCCGCCCACGCCGGCTGCGTGGGCGCCGTGACAGACACTCAAATCACCTCTATCCGCAACCGGATACCCAGCGCCCGCATCGCGCCCAGCACGCTGTCCAGGTACAGCGGCCGGTTGCCGCTCAACTGCCGGCGCATGACTTCGCTGCTGTGCCCGCATTCGCGCGCGATATGGCTCATGCCATGCAGTTCGGACACCAGCAGAAGGGAGCGCGCGAACGTGGTTTCATCGTAGTTGGCCATGTTCAAGCGGGCATCCAGGTACTCGGCCATCTCGGCTGCACGCAGGTTGCTGACACGCGCATTGGCGAAGCCGCCGTCCGGCCCGCTCAAGACCGGCTCCACATGGCATCCGCCGATGACCGCACCAGTTCCCGTCCGGTGATGATCAGCCCTTCGACGAGGTATTCGCCGAAGCCATTATCGGGCTGGCCCTGCTGCCGGCCGACATGCACCGAGTGCAGCACTTCGAAGATCGAGGCCAGCGCCTGCAGGGTGCGGATCGGCACGGCGACGTCCGCGGTGCGCTGAGGCTCCTGGTGGCAACCGCTGCCTTCTTTAGGTGCATCCGCTGCGGGTTCTGGCTCCACGCGCAGGTGCATCACGCGGTGCTCGTTCGTGCGTGAGGTTTCAAACGCTTCAAGCCTCCGCTCAAGGCGCTCGATGAAGTAGGGCGGGAAGTCGATCATCCGATCGCCCATCAGGGCGTACAGACGCTTTGCGCTAAGAGGGTAGTGCGAATCCATCGGCGTACCTCGCAAGGCTTGAGGCCACCTGCGCCAAGGCGCAAGGTGGCGGGCGATGCGGGTTGGCATACCGGGCTACTGAACCAAAAACCGGCGGATCAGGGATCCCCACGCACCGCCCACCGTAAGATCGATAAGCGATGCAGTGCATTCTCCGCCGTGCCCAGAGGGCAAAACAGAGCAAATAGTCCAAATAGCAACAGGATGCCAATCCCGGCTGGCGCTCTTCGTCGCCAGCGCGTCCATACCATCAGCCATAGGCCATTGCGTACATGGGCGAATCTGCAAAAGTGACACGGCATCGACCCGCGACAAATATGCAGGCGTGTGGCGATCCCGTCACCGACACGGGCGCCACGCGCCCACTGCGAAGGCCTGCAGCGACCGTGAACGCGGCCCTTCGCGACACCCGGCCTCACACTATTTTTGCAACTCATCCCCCGGCCATTGCTAAGTTCGCCTGATAAACCCCCAAGGAACCTGCCATGACCCGGACGTCCCCTCTTGCCCTGATCGCCCCTTGCCTCAGCCCCGCCTTGGCCTTCGCCCAGGCCGACCGCGAGGTGGCCGCTAACATGGTCACCCGTGCCGCCAACGTCTGCCCCGGCCACAGCGCTGAGCGCACCACGCCGACAGTGAAGAAGGTGCCGGTTGGCGCACTGCGCGTCATGATCGACCGCGGCCTGGTGATGTGCCCGGACCGCCGCCTGGATGCCTCCGCCCCGGCCGTGTTCTATGGCCGCGTGGGCGTGTTCGCCTGGAACCCGGAGGCCGCTGACGCAGCGGCAGTGATCGTCAGCAAGATCGATGAGATGACGCGTAAGGACGACTACCCGGTCCAGACGCTGGTATGGGATGCCAAGGGCAACGCGTTGAGCCAGCAGACCTTGCCGGCATTTGAAGCCAGGCCGGGCGCGGCGGTGCTTTACAAGCTGCGTTGAGGTATCAATGCAGACCAGCATCCTGATTTTCTGCTGATGGTGCAGGCTCTTGAAGCCTTCATGGAAGAGCAGGGGGTCGCGCCCTTCCATGAAAAGTACGCCGGTGCGCTCCATGACATGATGTGGAACGCCGGGTGTGCGGAGTACTTCATCAACGCCGTGGCTGCCGGGGGATCACTGCTGGCATTGGTTGAGAACGCTCCGCGTGACGGAAGCTTCAACAGGTTTGAGCTGGTGACGCTGCTGGAATATCCGCAGGGCGTGATCACTGGCTATCCTGTCAGCGCCATTGCGGCCGCCTCTCCTGGCTGATGGAGGCAATGACAGTACTCGCGGGTGAAGTGTCTTGGTGAACGTAAGAAGTCTGAAATTGCCTCAAGGTGCTCGCTAACGATAATGGAAATAGGAGGCCGAAATGCCCGTCTTCTTTCGGGCGCTTTCAAACTCTTCATATGATCCAATCAGCAGGATATCAATACCTCGGCCACGCGTACTCCCTGCGGACCTCGAAGACGGTCGTCCGGGTAGGGAATACCAATACTCTCTCATTCGGGATGGAGAGCTTCTTGTTGGCCTGGGTTGTTATGGCTCTGAGACGATGCTTGGGGAAGGTGTGGATCGCGAATGGGCATACACCATTGATCTGGGGCATGAGCGCCTGATCAAAACCGTCGTCGGATTCAAAAAGCTGTTTGTAGATGAAGCTGAGGATGACTACGCCTTCCTGTGTGAATTTGCTTGGGGATTGGTGCTCGCTTACGCCGGCCGAACAGATAACGACGAAGGCATGAAGTACGCCGCCACGACGACTGCGGAAGCGCTGGCAAACGCAGGCGTCCTCATTTCTGATCAAAAGGCGATAGCCGCTGATGGCGTGTTGATTCTTGCGGAAGCGTCCATTCCAGCGCACGTGCCTGAGGAATAAGCGCCATGAGCAGTCCGGCCTTCGGCGATTATGTATTCACGACTTTAAGCCGCGCAAGGAACTCCGCGGATGGCAGTCCGCTGTCGCTGCAGCAGACGAGTGACGTGGCCGCTTACTTGAGGTCTTCCGGTTCGGGCCAGACGCTGTCACCAGCATCGAGGTCTATTTATCCAAGGCTATGCAAGCCTCGCCTGCTGAACTCCCCGTAGGCACTGAGTACCCAAGTTTGAGCTGGTTACCCTGCTGACGCTTCCCAATGGAGTCATCAATGGGTATCCAGTGAGTGCGATGACGAAAAATGCCAACTAGTGAAGGATGCATGGCACTTAATTTTCAAGCGCGTGAAGGGTCTTCATATGACCCTGGCAGCGGGATAAGCATCCCTGAGCCTCGGACTCTACCGGTCGAGCTGCCAGACGGTACGCAAGGAACTGAGTACCAGTTCGGGCTCTATCAAAATGGCGAGCGCATAGGCGAGCTGGGCTTCTCAGGTCCTGATGAAATCATAGAGTCAGATGGTTGGCGTGAGCATGTCTTCGATGTCTCCATCCCGGCGCGCTTTGCCAGGTGATACAGGTATGCGGATCAGCTTTGAAACAGGGAGGGCTTGCGCTACAGGAAACCCTGCAGATACAGCAGGGCCAGGCACAGCATCAGGACGCGCAGGCGCGCGCGATGGGAATGCGTTAGCGCGCCGTTCCGATCAGAGTGACTCCACCACCGCTTCCACACGGTCAAACCGCCGCTCAGCCAAGTCGCTGCGGCGGATCCAGAACGTCGCTTGCCCGCAATCGCCCAGCTTGAGATCAATCGCGTCGTCGTTGGCCAGCTGCAGCAGGCACACCGGTTCTTCGTCGATCATCGCGCCGGTATTCTGCAGAAGCACTGCATGGCCCAGCATCTGGTGAATCGTAGCCCTGCTGCGCGATCCATAGCCTGCGGCGCGATGTCGGGTATCCTGTTCGAAGGGCAGATGATTCGATTCCATCGCCTGGTAGAGCTCTCGTGGAACCCGCTCGGCGAGCGCGTCTGAACTCGCTGCAAGTGCCACGATCGACAGGGCGCCTCGGGTGAATGCAGACGCCGCGACGTCGCCCATCACGGGCCCTTCGCCGTCCTCTCCGACCAGCCCCACGATCCATTCGCGGAAGGCCAGCGCCTCGTCGGCAGGGCAAGGTTGGTCCGCTCCAATCTCTGCGCCGCGTTGCACCCATTGCGTCGCCTCGCGGATCAGCATCCCGCCATCATCCACATGCTTGCAGCGACACGCCAGAGTGCGGGCGATTTCTTCCATCATGATGCCTGCGTACGGGAAATCCTCCTGTCTGCGAAGCCAGCCCACGGGAAAGATCCAAGGCATGAGCGCGGGGCGCTCCCACGGCTTGGCTGACTGAGCGCCGGGCACCTGCCCGAGTGCTGCGGCAGCGGCCCCCAGCCTGAGCGCGTTGACCCTGCGGCTGTACGCGTCGTAGTCCGGGTCGTTGTCGTCCTCTGGAATCATGTCCCACTCTGGCCAGGTGTCCAGACGATGCGCGACGAGCGGCCACTCGGTGTGCAGGCGTGGTCCGTCCTCGCCTGCCAGTTGCGGCCGCGGATAGGTCGACGACCTGTCGCTGGCCACGGCCGACAGGATGGGCTGCAGTGCGGTGGGGTGGTCCGTCAGCGGGGTGTCGTCCGGCACATCTTCCGCGTAAAGCACCCGCACGCTGGCTCCAGCCTCGTCGCTGTCCCAGATCTGCTCCTCTGCGTTGACGGCGAAGAAGAACAGCATGCCTCTGTCAGGCATTGCGTCATCCACGCGCGGCAGTTCAGCGCAATCGATCTGCGCAAGGAAGTGCATGGGCGTCTGCTCGCCGTAATGCATGCCCCACGGCCAGTCCAATGTCGCTGGTAATTGTGGCCTTCCGCCTAATCGGCTTCGCACCTTGGGGAAGGCGCTGGGAGGGTAGGGGCGCTGCAGCAGGATGCCGGAAGCGCGGTGACCGGCGAGCAGGCTATCGAGGGCTCCTTCACCGCGGAAATCGCGTGTGTCGGCGTCAAATGGTGAGGGTGAGATAGCGGTCATGAAACAGCCTCCTGGCGTTTTCGTGCGAATCTTCGGTGTGATCAGCCGCTGCCCCACCTGGGCAGGGGGGCGACGCCTCACAAGCGGTTGTCCGGTTGGAAATCGTGGCCACGCGGGATACCCAACACGCCCCTCAGCACCCAGCCCAAGCCGAAGACGAAGGCCCAGAATGCAGCCAGGTATGAGACGAGACGGAGGCCTTGGCGCTTTAGCGCAGTCAGGCGTGCCGCGTCGTAGATCCTGTCGATTTCGGCACCGTCGGCAGCGGGCAGCTTGAAGTCTGCGTGGATCGCCTTCTTGTAGGCGCTGATCTCTGCACGGTAGTTGGTCGCGCTACGCACGCGTCCATCAGGGTCGCGCTTGAACGGGACCGCGGCTTCGTTGGTGCCATTCGCATTGACGATGTTGACCGGCATCAGACAGACATGCACATGCGTGGTGCGACCTTTGGGGGTCTGCGTGTTGAAGTACGTGGACACAGCATCCTTGATCGGGCAGTCCGCCGTGGTGCGCACGAACGGCTCGCCGGGTCCGGCGAGGCGATAATGCGTGGCCACGTAGGGCTTGCTGGACAGCACGCTTGCCACCGCAACCACGACGGCTACTGCCGTGACCAGCAGTGCGATGCGTCGCCCGCCTTCGAACAGGTTGAACTTCACGCCATTCCCTGGATGAGGAGCCTGTGGGAATCCTAGCATCGTGGATTCACAGCGCGCCTTGGTGAGGGAAGGCTGCGTTCCTCACCTTCCCCTGAGCCACTTCCCTTATGCTCGGCTCAGCAAGGAAACCAGACCGCCCGCCAGCCCTTGCGGGTATGCCTCGAACAGGGATGCATCATGCTGAATCCGACACCGGGACGTCTCCGAAATGCCGCGCTGGCTGTGGCATTGGCAGCGCTCGCTGGCTGCAGCGATCCTGCCCCTGCGCCGCCGACCGTGGCGCCGCTTGATGCCGCGCAGGCCGCCGCACGTACGCAGGTGCCGCTGACACGGCCCGTGGCGCTGGACAAACCGGGTGTGATCGCGGATCTGGAGTTTGATCTGCCACCGCCGGGACCCTCTGCGGATTCGACGCTGATCGTAGGGGTCAGGATCGAAGAGCAGAAGGCCAAGGCCATGCTCGCTCGTTCTGGCATGATCGCGAAAGGCGGGCTTCCCGCAAGGATCAGGCTGCAGAATCTGAGCGGCACGCATCTATCGGACATCATGCTTACGCGGATTGGCGATGATCTGAACGAACGAGTCCCTTTAGGTCCCGACGGTCTTACGCCCGGTGTGCGGCAGGAGAGCGTAAATGGCGCAATGTTGCGGGACGTTGGACTGATCAAGCCGGGGACCATCTACAACGTCCTTGCATTCGGATTCGCGGTAGCTCCTCCGCCCGGGAGATATCAGCTGAGTGTTGAGTTGCTGGAGAAGCGACCCCAGCTGAAGGGCCAGCAGGCCGAACTGGTCATCGCCTATAACGGGAAGTCGAAATAGTCATGGACAAGAACCAGCCCTATACCGTGACCATCTACGTAGCTGCCCCAGGAACAAAGCTGCTCGATCCGAAGCAGCCGGATGTCGTTCGAGGAACTTCGATGACAGGCCACATGTACCTGGAGACGGCGCACGGCAATGATCGAGCAAGTGCCGGCTGGCAGCCGGACGGCCCCATCCCGGGTGGCGGCTTCTCTGGGGCTCCTGTCACAAGCGATGTGCGTACCTACGCCGATCCCTACTACGCCCGAACGATCGAGGTGACACAGGAGCAGTTCGACAAGATACGGGAGTTCTCGGCTTCCCCTCAGGAGCATGGATTCGATCCTTCGTATAACGCTTTCACGAACAGCTGCGCCGATTTCGCATGGGGCGCTCTGAACCACGCAGGACTTCACGCAAATGTGGGTCCTGTTTCCTTCGAAAAATTCGAGGGCGTCATGCAGCCCACGAAGAACATCCCCGCCATCGAAAGCATCAAGGCGCCGTTCCCGGAGAGCGACCTGAACAAGGTCGAGCGCAACCCGATGCCGGAACGCGACTGGAAGCAGTTCCTGCTGTCCGACAACGACCGCGCAATGATGGACCAGGTGAGCCGCGGCGTGGCGTCTCTGGATGCTGCCCACGGGCGCACCCCCGACGAAACCAGCGAGCGCATGTGCGGCAGCCTTTTCTGCCTGGCCAAGGAGAATGGCCTGTCCCGCGTGGACCACGTGCTGCTCAGCCAAGCCAATGAGCAGGGTCATGCCGGCACCAATGTGTTCGTGGTTCAGGGCGATCCATCAGACCCTGCCCACCTGCGTGCCAGCATGCCCACGGCGGTCGCTGCGCAGACGCCGGTAAGTGAATCGATGGAGCAGGCGCAGCAGATCAGCCAGTCACAGCAGCAGGTGGCCGTGCAGGAACAGAGCCAGGTGCAGGAACAGCAGGCGGTAGTGCAGCGGATGGGGTGATCCTGTAGAGCCAACTGGAAGCGACAACGTTTGCCCTGTCGGGGACAGCCCTGCAGAAGCCAGTTCCGATAGCTCTATTTTTCGCCCTTGCCGGTCTTGCTGAAGCGCCCGGAGACCCATGGGACGCACACCAGCGCGGCCAACGTCAGCAGGATCAGTAGGCCGTATAGGTACGGCGCGTACGGTTGGAGCTGGGGAGCGCGAGAGGCCCACGTGGCACCGATACCGACCGCGATCATCGAGATGATCAGGACGGCGAACAATCCAGCCGGTGATGTTCGGCGGTTTCCGGAAGCCAAGGCGTATCTCCAAGGGAACTGATGGGCCTAATGTAAGCCATGAATCGACTTTCATCACGGCTGCGCCTCAGCGCTGTGGCATGAAGCGCGACGCTCATCACCCTCCGCTGAGTCGCTTCCCTTATGCTCGGCAAGACAGGACACCTACCCCGCCCGTCCTACAGCGACGGCACACCACGTATAGGTATGCATCATGCTGACATCGGCACCAGGCCGCCTTCGAACTACGGCGCTCTTTGTCGCACTGGCCGCCCTTGCTGCCTGCAGTGGATCAGCGCCCGATGCACCTGATGTGGCGCCGCTTGATGCCGCGCAGGCCGCCGCACGCACGCAGGTGCCGCTGACGCGGCCCGTGGCGCTGGACAAGCCGGGTGTGATCGCGGATCTGGAGTTTGATCTGCCGCCGCCGGGGGAACTGGCGTGGTCGTCGCTGATTATCGGGGTACGAATCGAGGGAACGGAGGTGAAATCCTTCATTGCCTACTCTGACCTGATCGTCCGCGGCGGTCTGCCGGCTCGGGTCCATCTTCAGCGTATCGAGGGTGAGCAGAGGAATGATGTTCCACTGCTGCGTATTGGGCCTGATCTGCGGGAGCGCATCGCCATTGGCGAAGACGGATTCACGCCCGGTGTCAGGGCGGCGGGTCTGGACGGGACGATGCTGTACGAGGCGGGTTTGGAGCGCGAGGGGATGCTATCTGACGTCCTTTCGTTTGCCCGTGCTTCGGCGCCCGCACCCGGCAGGTATCACCTGCGCGTGGAACTTCTGGAGCCGAGACCCCTGTTGCAGGGGAAACCTGCCGAGTTGATCATCGGCTACAACGCAAGAGCGAAGTGAGTAATGGACCAGAGCGATCGCTACACCGTAACCATCTACGCTGCCGCGCCCGGTACGCCGCTGATTAATCCCGAGCGTCCGGATGCGCCGCGCGAGACGTCGTTGACGGGCCACATGTACCTTGAGGTGTCCCACGGCGAAGAGGCTCGCAGCATGGGCTGGCAGCCGGGTCTCCGTACGCCGGACGGTTACCTCGGGAAGGTCTCTCCTGACGACGTGGCGAGCTACGCAGATCCTTATTACGCACGCACCATCGAGATCACGCAGGAGCAGTACGAGAAGCTTCAGGCGTTTGGCAGGGCGCCTACCCGCTTCGGCTTCGACCCGAAATACGACGCCTTCTCCAACGGCTGCACCGATTTCACCTGGGGTGCGTTGAACCATGCCGGACTGCACATGCAGGTCGGGCCGATCCCGATCGAGCGACACGAGGGCGCACTGAAGCCCTTGAACAACATCCCCGCCATCGAAAGCATCAAGGCGCCGTTCCCGGAGAGCGATCTGAACAAGGTCGAGCGCAACCCGATGCCCGAACGCAACTGGAAGCAGTTCCTGCTGTCCGACAATGACCGCGCAATGATGGACCAGGTGAACCGCAGCGTGGCGTCTCTGGATGCTGCCCACGGGCGCGCTGCGGACGAAACCAGTGAGCGCATGTGCGGCAGCCTGTTCTGCCTGGCCAAGGAGAATGGCCTGTCCCGCGTGGACCACGTGCTGCTCAGCCAAGCCAATGAGCAGGGCCACGCCGGCACCAATGTGTTCGTGGTCCAGGGCGATCCATCAGATCCTGCCCACCTGCGTGCCAGCATGCCCACGGCGGTCGCTGCGCAGACGCCGGTAAGTGAATCGATGGAGCAGGCGCAGCAGATCAGCCATTCGCAGCAGCAGGTGGCCGTGCAGGAACAGAGCCAGGTGCAGCAACAGCAGGCGGCCGTGCAGCGGATGGGGTGAGCGGGCCGCGCCTTTCGGCTGTCGCTACGCGTTCTATCGCACCTCATACCGCTCGATCAGTGCATGCACCCCATCTTCCATGTGCTTCCAATCTTTGAGCCACGACCGCTGGTAGCTCATCTGGATGAACAGCTTGCGGCCTGGATCGATGAAATAGTGGATGCAGTTGGCGAGCTGGGCGGCATCGCTCGGTGCAGGATCGCCAGCGGGCTGACCGCCGGATACTGGCAGGGCGGTACGCGTTCGGTCGCAGGAAATGAACGTGCCAACCCGACCATTGGCGGCACGCGCGATGTACCAGTCGGGCTCGAAGGCCGGCAAGCGCGGCAGCGCTTTTCCGTAGCGGGTAAGGTAGTCGCGCGCATAAGCGTCCATCAGCTGCTCATCGATGGTGGACGGTGAAAGCCCCCACTGTTCGGGCTGTTGCACCCGCAGCTCCAGGCGCTCGCGAGGATCACGGCGCTCCAGCGATCCGACCACACTGCGATCGTCATTGACCAGCTTGCGTTCCAGCATCGCGTTCACCGTGATGGCCTCGGGTGATTCGATGGTGATGGGCACATCGTGCAGCATCGCCTGCATGCTTGACTCGCCCCGCGTGCGAATGCCTTCGGTGCGCGGCGTCATAGAGGGTGCCAGCAGGCTCAACTCCACCGGTCCGCGTGGGGGCGGCCCGTCGGGTCCATCAAGCTCGATCAATGGCCAGCGGTAGACGTGCGCGCCGAGGGTTACCTCGGCGGTGCCAGGCGGGCTTGCCGCATAGGTCATGGGACTCAATCCAGCCACCAGGATCGGGGCGAGCAGCAGGCAGGAACTGACCGATGGTGTAGCCATGAAGAATCTCCGCTCAGGTTGGGCGGTCGGACTATGGTCATCCCTGCATGGACGGGAACCTGACTGATCGTCTGGCGAGCCGGAAGCGGGTGGGGAGCGTCGCAGTCGCCATTGGCCTTGCGCGAGCGGCTGTGCGGATGCCGCGAGCAGGGAGCTGGGTTACCATGTCATCCTCAGCCAGCCTGCCCACGCCGTCGTCGTGTGGCCGGCCGCTTCGGTGTTTCTGCACTGCATACGCGGCCGCGCGAGCCAAGGATCTCTCCTGACTCACACAAGGACGCTGGAATGAATTCGACCTTCTCCAAGACTCCGGGCATGGCCCGGCGCTGCACCGTCGCTGCTCTGGCCGTGGCGATTGCCATCGGCATGGCCGCACCCGCCGCCTACGCCGCCACGCCGACCGCCAGCAGTGCCGCCGCCGTACAGCGCAATGCCGTGGCGCAGGGCCTCTACGAGCTGGCCTACAGCGCCAGGCAGAACGCGGTGTATGTGGCCTCCTCCGGTGGCTTTGGTGATGGCGCCGGCCCGGCCCAGGTGCTGAAGCTGGAGCCGGACACGCTGGCCGTGCAGGCCACCATCCCGCTCGAGCGCAAGGGCTTCGGCGTGGTGCTGGACGATGCCAACGACCGCCTGTATGTGGGCAACACCGTGGACACGTCGGTGACGGTGGTCGACACCGCGCAGGGCAAGGCGATCGGCATCGTGCAGCTGATGGAAAAGAAGGTCGGCAAGGACGGCAAGGCCAGCTACACCCATGACCTGCGCGAGCTCGTGGTGGACGGCGCCAACCATCGCCTGTACGTCACCGGGCACTCCGGCGAGGGCAGCGTGTTGTTCGCGGTGGATACGCAGTCGTTGAAGCTGCTGGATACCATTCCCGGCCTGGGCAATGCAAAGGCCCCGGGCCTGGCGCTGGACGCGGCCAGCAAGCGCGTTTACACCAGCAACCTGCTCGGCGAAGTGGTAGTGGTGGGCACCGATACCGGCAAGGTGGAACAGCGCTACAAGGTCACCGCCGAGCAGCCGATGAACATCGCACTGGATCCGGCTGGCCCGCGCCTTTTCATCACCGACCAGGGATCGGAGATGATCCGCAAGTACCAGGGCAGCAGCATCGAAGGCTTCGCGTCCACGCACCCCGGCAAGCGCGTGCTGGTACTGGACCGCAGCACCGGCAAGGAACTGGCCAGCATCCCGGCCGACGCCGGCACCCTGGGCATCCTGCTGGACGCACCGCGCAAGCGCCTGTACGTGACCAACCGCGAAGCCGGCACCGTGACCGGCTACGACAGTGACAGCTACCAGAAGATCGGCGAGTGGTCGGTGCCCACGCACCCGAACAGCCTGGCACTGGATGCCAGGAACAACGTGCTGTACGTAAGCATCAAGAACGGCGACAAGGAAGAAAAAGGCGCGCAGGAAAGCGTAGCGCGCATCGCCCTGTAACCCGGTAGTGACGGCCGTTGGCCGTCAGGCTTCCGCGCGTGATGCTCGAAGAGGGGTGGGTGACGACCGTTGGTCGTCACTTATTCCGGATCCCACAACGGCAACGGCCGCATCATACTTCGCGCGAAGTGTCCGAAAAAGAAAGCCAGCTACGGGTAGACTTCAACGGACAGCTCAAGTGACAGCTCGGCCAGACGCTTAATATCGGCCCCTGTGAGCGTGAAACCGCTTGATCCTTCAACAAAAACACCCACGTAGAGTTCGCTGCGTCCGCCTGTACTAGCGATCTGGCGGAATGCGTCCTCTTTCCCATCCAGCTGATCGAGTAGCGGCGCGAGTGCTTCCGTGAAATCGCCGAAGCCCTCCCTTACCATGTCAAAACAGCAATAGCTTGTTGGATAGAATCCGTCGAGAAGCTCTCCTGATGGATTCGCTCTCCTTGATCCTACGCTGCAAGCTATTTCCGGCTGCAATCCAATTTTCTGAATAAGGGCGTCGGCGGACATGGCGGGATGCCATGTACGTAGAGAAATTGAGAAAGATTCATTATTCATCGTCCACCCGGTAAGTAAGGGCCATAGTGGCCGTGATTTTCGTCTTCTCCACCAATGCCGCCGGTCCAGACACTCCCATCCGGGTCAATCCCAGTCCAAGTCCTAGCACCAGCGCGAATGGGCCGCCCCAGATGGTCGTTGCGGATGTTGATCACGTTGCCGTTGCGCACCCGGTATCAACGGTCACAACGGGTGGGTGACGACCGTTGGTCGTCACTGATCCCTCCGGCGCCCGTTCAGCAGCTTGTACACCTCACCCTCACCATAGAGGGGCCCTCATTGATCCTTGATGGATCAACTGCGTGAATCGCCGCATCTGATCTCTGAATAGTTCGCATGCAGGTGAGCGGCAACCGGCCAGCATAGCGAAAGGAAAGCTGCCAGTGAGAATGCGACGACAAGCCAGTCCTTCGCGACTGTACCTAGAACTATCGGAACGCCTAAGACGGCAACTGAAATGTGGACGTAAACTATGAGTAAAACGTATCTCCCGTAGTACACTTCCGAAACAATTTTCTCACCGCAGGCCGAGCAACTCGTGACCTGGGATCGATTGATCGCCAACAATACGCCGAACCGCTGCTTACGTGTTCCGCACGACGGGCAGGTGGTTTTGAAAAGCGAACTCATTGGCAGATATCCTCACCGACAACACTGCAGGAGTAATTGCATCTGGCGGTCGACTGGCAGCTAACGGTCATGCTGCGTGCACCGCTGGGCGCTGCACCATGGTGGTCTAGCCCCCACGCCTATTGAGAAAGTTAACCAGAGAGAGAACCGAGAGAAGAAGGGAAAAGAAGCCCAGATAGCCTAGTAAGTAGTGCCGGAAGAACAGTTCCTCTCCTTCCACAACCTTGACGGCCATCACTGCGGCGCATACGGCGAAGATTGCGAAAGTCACCATCGCGTTTACGAGATGAATGCTGTTCTTATTCACTGCTATCACCTTCATGTGCAGGTCTGGGGCTGTGTGAAGTTGAAGCTGTCGATCCAGCCACCTACGGATAGAACTCTGGAGTCACCCGTCTTGCGCTGACGCTATGTACGGCTTGCGCTTCCAGGCCTATTGCTTCGATCAGCTCCTGGGCAGTCATCACTGGATGCCAAGTGGGCAAAGAGATCGAGTGGGTTTCCTCAAGGTGCATCAGAGATCATTGGTTGCCGCTGCGGCCCTATCGTCAGCAAGTTGATGAGCCCGGTAGTGACGGCCGCTGGCCGTCAAGCTGGGGAGCGCGTGCAGGGTGGCCTCTCAAGATCACTTGGCCAAAAAAGGTGCGGTAGATGGTAGTAGCCGCTACGAGCCCAAACAGCGCGGCAGCAATGCCCATGGCGTCTTCGGCCACCAGAGGAACGTCGTAAGCCAATTTGTAAGCAAAGCTGAGAGCGACGTTGATGGGAAGTAAGCTCATTCCAACTATTGCCATCCAAAATACAATTTTTAGAAAGCGTCTCCTGATCATATGGTAGGCATTGCTCTAGGGCTCCAATTAGATAGCAATACGGCCGCTGGCAAGGCACGCAATCTCGGCTCCTGCCGATACCTGAATCAGGATCACCGTCCTGGAATCTGCAAAAGTTGAAGCATTTGCGCTGTCGATGTCAAGGAGCTGGCAGGCGCGCTGATACTCAAATGACGTGCTCTTTTCATGGAAAACGGATGCGTCGAGGATGATGTTCTGTAGAGAGAAGCCGTCCACATACAGGTCGACAATGTTCACCAGCACGAGGTCAGCACCCCGCTGGCCTTCAGCGTCGGTCAGGCTCACTGTCAGCGTGTTACTTGATTCGTTCAAGTGCAGCCCCGTGATGCGGTGATCGTGCAAATCACGCATTGGTGTTCTCCAGTCCGGTCATTCATGTGCACTCCAGTTGCGTGCGTTCCCTCGCCCCTAGGTGCGTATGTCGCGTCCCTTGGCCGTGCTTACGGCCTCTATCGCCCGCCAGTGTTGCGCTGCTCTACTCGAAGATATGCTTGTACCAATATCCCCGCCTGTCGCGAAGGAACTCGAACTGAGATCCATCGGAAAAAACGCTGAGCTGCTTCATATCTATCCCATACCTGTAGAACAGGGCGAGAAGTTCACGCAGGTCATACTCGTTCATGGCTGCGGGATTCATCACAATATCTAGGCATCTGCCGCTCCCACGTACCGAATGAACAAAGGTCATGGCTTTCAGCCAAGTGAAAAACGCTGACTCGTCGCCTGGAGAATAAAATACGGTTGCCTCAGCTGTCAGTGTGATCTTTTCGTCTTTCATCTAGTTCTTTCACCGGAAGGATAGGTGTCTGCGCTTGAGAGGCTCCAGCCCATTCGGGAGTTCCCGACCTGTGCCACCGCTCTTTCCTCAAGGTCCACAGCTTGCCCAGTTCGGTCAGGACTAGCGCCGCGACCATGATCTGGACGGAGCCTGTCGTGGACCCGAGGTAACCGAGGAGCGGCACCGAAGGAATGACCAGTGCAATCCGGAACGGTGCCTGTGCAATGGCCAGGTAGCGCCCTGCAGGTCGGTTGCATACAAGCAGATAGCCTGTTGCCAACAACGAAAGCACGATGGCAGTGTGGATGCAGGAGACGACCAGTGGTAGCGAACTTCCGTACCACTGGAATGTCGTCAGGGCGTCTGCAACGTCATCCCAGAGCGGAAACCTGCCGTTCACCACGCTGGCCATCATGAGCAGCACAACGGCGACGAGATCCAGTGCGCCCCACGCACGTGTCCAGAGTGTTGCTCGGTCACTGCGCTTCGTAGCGTCGATCACGTAAGACATCCTCAGACGCCGCCGCTTGTGAGGAAAACGATGAGCACGAGAAGCATCGACTGCAGCGCACAGGAGAGGATGGCAAGGATTATGGGAACCCGTCTCGGCGCAAAAGCAGATAGCAGGTTCAACCCGACAAAGAGACCCGGCGCTATGACGCGGAACTCAAGATCGGTGAGGTACGGATATGGGAAGCTCCTTGCGGCGTCTGGATAGCTGTGCTCGGGTACGATGAAGAAGCCGATGATTCCCAGGGTCAGCACCCCCAGCCATGCAAGCGTCAGCAGGGAGAATGTGAGCCTTCTACGCCCGCCCGCACTGAGACGAGGGGAACGTACGTCGACGCATTCCTCTTTCCAGTTCCATTTCTTCAACTTCAACAGAAGTCCGGGAGCATCTGCCGAAAGGAGGAGCACCAGGAACCCAGACATCATCCAGTACAGATCTGCGTCAATGGACCCGGGCAAGGTGGCGCAACTCGATACCACCTCCCCTGATCCGGCCAGTTCGTAGCACTGCCGCGATAGACGATAGTTCGCCGCCGCGGACAGCTTCCCGTGGATGAGCATGCCGACGCCACAGGCAGACAACGTGCGTATCAGGGCCGGCCGCATTGCGTATCCTTGCAGAATGAGTGGCACGAGGCAGATTGTGTGCCCCAGCAGAAGCTACCAAGCTTCGATTGCTCGTTCGCCGCGCCCCTGCATTGAAAGCCGATTAGTTCCATTCGTCTCGTCCCCCGAGTGATACGCCTGACGCGCACTGCCTTCCACGCTACAGAAGGCGTCAATCCAAACCTGCTTCGGCGCGCCTCCAATGGGTGCTCACGGTGGCAGGGGATGCTGCCGTTCAATTAGTCGAGATACAGCAGGTAGGCGCTCGTCCTGCTCGCGCCTTTTGTCGGGCTGTAAGCATGGATGATTCCAACTCAAGCGCCATCCACGGGTCGGTCGATCGTAGTCTGATGGTGTGGAGGATGATCAACTTCTTGCGAGCCAGGATCTAACGGAGCGAGCGCAAACTTTTAAGTTGACTTGACCTAGAAAAACCAGGAAGAACCCAAACATAATCATTCTAAGTTCGCCGTCTATAGATGCGTCTAATTGCTTGCACACTTCGGCTACTGATTCTCTGCTTGCCTTCTCGACGCATGTTCTCAGGTGCGTGTAGCTTCTTGAGGCGGCGCTGCATGAGCCCAGTGCACAGGCCAGCCCAAGTGCGCGAGCTAGAAATTGAAAATTCTTGGCAAATTTTGTATTCATCATAAAATGCTTATTCGCATTTTTGAATGGAGTCTTCAGAGATGATTTCTCCATCAAAGTCTCTCAATGTGTAATCGACAGAGTACCCGCCCTGCGGTAGGACTTCGCTCCCACGAGGAAAACGTCGCCGCGAGTCAGGCGAAGTCCGTTCACTGTCAGTCTTGGGGCCGTCGGATTTCTTCCGCCATTTCCGTCAAGCCGTGAGCGCGTTCGAATTCCCTTTGCAGTATCCATATCAGGCGATGCGCCCAAGGCTTGGCGTGCCAATGACAACATTGGTCCTGGCACGGTCACGCGCGCGGACATCCACGCTCTCTTTCCAGACTCCATTCGTCTCGTCCCCCGAGTGATACGCATGGCGCGTACTGCGCCTTCCCTGCGCTGTTGAGTGCCTGAATATTATGTGAACTTCTGGCGAACTCCAACCCCGTGTCAGTTTGTCTAGCTTTGAAGGTCGTGAGCAGCGTCAAAAGCGACACATGGAACGGTCGCGCTTGCGTATGAGTGAAATCTGCCAACTCTTCCGCCTCTGATCTAAGGCTTCAGTTGTCCACTTAATACCGGAAGGAGCTATCAGGTTGGGTAGAGCCGACTTCAGGTCGGCTCGGCTGGGAACGTGCGAACCCGCAGCCGCTCCTGTCCCGCATGACGGCCAGCGGCCGTCACTACCGTTCCCGGACAATGGGCTGCTAAGCCATCACCCGCGGCTTGTGCTCGCACCGCGGATACCCCGAGCACGAATGGAAGTCACCGTACTTCCCGGTCTTCTTCACGATGACGCCCGTCCCGCACGCCGGGCACCGACGCTCCTTTACCGGCTGTCCATCCAGCGTGGTGACCTGCACCGCGCCGTCCCGCTCCAGCTCATCCAGGAACGCCGAGCGCTTTCCGGAAACGGTGAACATCGCCACCGACCGCCGGGCACGGGTGAGTGCCACATAGAACAGTCGGCGCTCTTCTCCCAGCGGATACGTATCGCCATCGGGCATCGCCAGCGACAGCACGTCATCGTCCGCGCGCAGGTTGGGGAAGGCGCGGTCCAGCAGCGCCGGCAGGATCACCACGTCCGCCTCCATGCCCTTGCTGCGGTGGGCGGTTAGAAAGCTGACCTCCAGTGTCGCGCCGAAGCGTGCGCGCCAGTTGCCGGGCAGGTAGGCGCGGTCGGCGTTGTAGCGGCCCAGCACGAACACGCTGAGCTTGCCGTCGCGGCCCGCCGGCATCGCACCGCACAGCTTCGCTTCGTGCAGCTGCTGCAGGTACTGGCTTACGGCATCGGTGAGCTGATCACGCGCGGCGACCTGGAACCCCTGCAGCACCGGCCCATGGCTCGGGGTGCTGGACCATACGCGCTTGCGGATCTGCGCCGGGTTGGCGCTGATGAAGCGGCTGGAGACATCGCACAGGGCCTGCGGGCAGCGGAAGGTCTGCTCCAGTCGCAGCACCTGTCCATGACCAAACCATTCGTTGAAGCGGGTCATCACCGAGACGTCGGCACCGGCGAAGCGGTTGATCGACTGCCAGTCGTCACCCACCGCGAAGAAGTACGTGCCCGGCTGCTGCACCAGCGCACGGCACAGGCGTGCCCGTGCCCGTGATGCATCCTGGAATTCGTCCGCCATCACCAGCGTATAAGGCGCTGCATGGCGGCCTTGTTCCAGATGCTCGGCGGCCTGGTTGAGCATGTCCTCGAAGTCGATGGCGTGCTCGGCATCCAGTGCATCGTCCCAGGCCTGTAGTACCGGTCCGGCGATCTCCAGGAAGCGACGGTAGCGCTCCTTGAACTGGTCCTCGGGCAGGTCGCGCAGCCGCGCGGCCATGTCATCCAGGCCCAGGCAGTTGCTCTTGGCATGGCTGATGAAGGTGCGCATCAGGCTGATCAGCTCGGCGTCGGGCATCGGCTTCTGGCCGTCGTCCGGGATGTCGCGGTCCGGATTGGGATCCACCGCCACGCCACCGGCGGCGAGTGCCTGCTCGAGGTCTTCGAACGCCCAGCCCATGCGCAGGTCGTACGAGCTGGTATGCAGATGGCGGCCGTCCTTGTGCGGGAGCGGATCGGTGTCCGCGCCGCCATGCCGATGATGCAGTCCGGCATCGGGGTAATGGAACTGCGTGGACTGTGCGTGGAAGGCGTCCTCGCCGGCGTCGAAGCGCTGGCTGCGGTCGTACGCATAGCGCACGCCGTTGTAGAACAGCCAATCGGCCAGGATGCAGTCTTCCACGCTGCGCACGCGCTCGCCCTGCAGGGTGCGCACGTAGCCGCTGCCGTCCTTGTCCCAGCCGTCGGCATCCATCGCGCCGCCCTGCGCCGGCAGGTCGCGGCCGAACACCAGCCGGAACATGTCCCAGCGCGTGCGGAAGGCGTGCGAGCGGTCCTTCAGCTGGTCGATCAGGTCGGCCAGCCGATGCAGGCCGAGGCTGGCATCCACCGCCCAGTCGGGCACCTGCGGACGGCGTCCGGTGACGCTGGCGATGATCGCCAGGCCTAGCGCGTGGAACGTGCGCGCCTGCACCACGCCCTCGCCCATGCCGAGGCGGGCGAACGCGCGATCGGTGCGCTGCTGCAGTTCGCCGGCCGCTTCCTTGTTGAAGGCCAGCATGACGATCTGGCGGGGATCGGCGTAACCGCGCTGGATGGCATAGGCGGCCTTGGCCACCATGGTGGAGGTCTTGCCGGATCCGGCAGCGGCGACGACCTGCACGCGGTTGTCGAAGCAGATCACCGCGTGCGCCTGTTCGTCGGTGAGCGGGCGGCTTTCCACGCGGTCCAGCAGGGCGCGCGATGCGCTGCGTTCGGCGGCGAGGATCTGCGCGTTGACGGCGTCGCAGGCGGCGCTCCAGTCCTGTTCCCACAGCTCCAGTTCGATCAGCGCCGATTCGCGTTCGTCTTCATCCAGCGGCAGGCCGGTGTCATGGAACAGGGCGTGCAGGGCAGCGGACGCCATGTCCAGCGCGGGGCGCGCATCCAGCAGCGCCTGCAGGTCGTCGTGGCTGATCCAGTGCCGTTGCGCGCGGCGTTCAGTCAGCAGTTCCTCCGCTTCGCCATTCCATTGGCGCATCAGGTCAAGGATATGCAGGAAGACGGGGCCGCGCTCGCGCTGGTCCTGCGCCTGTTCGGCCGTGTGCAGGGCCTTGGTGAGGGTGCTGGCGTCGGCGTGGGACAGGCCGTCCAGGGTGATGGTCGGGCCTTCGCGGCGCTGTACCACCACGCTGGCCCACAGCAGGCCGCGCTTCACGGTCAATCGCGCATCGAAGCCGAGGGTGAGCCGGTGGATGGCGTCGCCGAGGTGGATCACCACGTCCTCGCCGTCCAGGTGCAGTTCCCATGCGGCAGAGCGGGGCAGGGCGAGGGCCAGGCGCGAAGGTGTCCAGTGCTGCGTCATGCGTACTGCGGTCCTGCGGGATCGGTGTTTCAACGGTGTTGTCATGATAGGGCAGCGTGGGGGCATGCGCGCGATGCGGGCCATCCGGGGCGCCGAACCGCGCCGTGCAGGCCATGTCACGACCGCGCCGCGATCTTTCACGACGAGCCAAGCCCCGGCCCCTTAGCGTTGACCCTCCTTCCCCTTCCATGGAGTTGCCATGACTGCGTCCCGCGTCCGTCTGCACGTTGAAGATTCCGGTGGCACTGGCCGCCCGGTTGTCCTGATCCACGGCTGGCCGTTGTCGGCTGAATCCTGGAAGGCCCAGGTGCCGGTGCTGCGCGATGCCGGCTACCGGGTGATCGCCTATGACCGTCGCGGCTTCGGCCGTTCGGACAAGCCGGCTGACGGCTACGAGTACGACACGTTGGCCGCTGACCTGGCCGGTGTCATCGAAGACCTGGACCTGAAGGATGTCTCGCTGGTCGGCTTTTCGATGGGCGGTGGCGAGGTGGCGCGTTACATCGCCAACCACGGTGAGGAGCGCCTGCACAGCGTGGTGTTCGCCGCTGCGGTGCCGCCGTACTTGCTGAAGACCAGTGACAACCCGGACGGCCCGCTGACCCAGGAAGCCGCCGATGAGATGGCCGGCGCCTTGGCCAAGGACCGTGAAGCCTTCTTCGATGACTTCACCAAGAAGTTCTTCAGTGCCAATGGCAAGCTGAAGGTGACCGAGGCACAGCGTCTGGAAGCGGTGGCGCTGGCCCACCAGTCCGACCAGACTGCTGCACTGGGTTGCCAGAAGGCCTTCGGTACCACGGACTTCCGCGAGGACCTGAAGAAGGTCACCGTGCCGACGTTGGTGCTGCACGGTGACAGCGATGGCACGGTGCCGTTCGAAGGCTCCGGCAAGCGTACCCACGAGGCGATCGCGGGCAGCGAAGTAGTGGTGCTGAAGGATGCGCCGCACGGCTGCAATGTCAGCCATGCCGATGATTTCAACCTGACCCTGCTGAACTTCCTCAAGAAGTAAGCTGCGCCAGTTGCCTGCAACGACGCCCGGCTGCCCTGCCGGGCGTTGTTGCGTCCACGCTACGGGAATCTTTCATGCGCAAGTCGACCACGCCGCCCTGGAAAAAGCCCAATCCCAAGGGGCAGGCATCGCGCCCGCTGACTGACGCGCAGAAGGCGGACGCGCGGCAGCGGGCGGAGGAGAACGGGCGACCGTATCCGAACCTGGTGGACAACATGTGGGCGGCCAAACAGCGGTAGAGTCACGGGCTGCTCGACTACCCGTGCGCCGTGGCCCCGATGACCTTGATGACCTCACGTTTCTTTGCGTTGCTGTTGCTTGCCATCGCCGGTGTCGGCCATGCGGCCGGGATCGACCGCCGTATCGCGGTCACCATCGATGACCTGCCATGGGCGCGGCTGGACGAGATCCAGCCGGCGGACCTGCAGGCGCGCCATCAGGCGTTGCTGGGCCAGTTGAAGCAGGCGAACGTGCCAGTGGTCGGCTTCGTCAACGAGAACAAGCTGGAAGTGGACGGCGTGGTGCAGCCGCAGCGGGTGCAGATGCTGCGCGACTGGCTGGATGCGGGCTATGCGCTGGGCAACCATACGTGGTCACACATGGATTTGAATGCCGAGGGCGTGGAGGCGTTCCAGCAGGATTTCCTGCGCGGTGAGCGGGTGCTGCGCCCGCTGCTGGCCGAGCGCGGGCAGGTGCCGACGTGGATGCGCCACCCGTACCTGCGCGCCGGCCGCACGGCGGAAGACCGTGCGCGCATGGACGTGTTCTTGGCCGAACATGGCTACCGCATCGCGCCGGTCACGGTGGACAACGGAGAATGGGTATGGGCCTTCGCCTATGCCAATGTGCTCAACGAGCAGGCCGACACGCCGGCGCGCGAGGCCCTGCTGCGGCAGCTGCGCCGCGGCTACGTGCCGTACATGTTGAACAAGCTGGATTACTACGAGGCGCAGTCGGTGGCGCTGCTGGGCTATGCGCTGCCGCAGGTATGGCTGATGCATGCCAACGAGCTCAACGCGGCGACCTTCGCCGAGCTGGTGGCGGCGACGCAGCGGCGTGGTTATCGCTTCGTCAGCCTGGACGAGGCGATGCAGGATGCTGCGTACGCGCGCGGCACCACCGGGTATGACGGCCGCTACGGGCCGAGCTGGCTGCACCGCTGGGCGATGGCCGAGAAGCAGCCGAAGACCTTCTACGCGGGTGAGCCGGAAGTGCCGGCGTGGGTGAAGACGTTGGCGAAGGTAAATTACGAGTAACCGCCGAGCCGGGCAGCGTGGCTCTGGTAGCGCCGAGCCACGCTCGGCGAGCGCGCAGCGCGGCATGTGTCAGGCATCGCGTTGACGGCACGAAGAGCCGCCGCGCATGGCGCGGCGCTACCGGGATGCAGCATCAGGACGCCACCGCCACGCTGTCCTTCGCCGCGCTCAGCGCCTTGTCCGCGCGCAGGAACACCGCCGACGTAGGCTCGCCGCTGTCGGTGCCCGCGCTGCCCATCAGCAGCGATGCGCCCAGCGTGTGGCGCAGGTCCTGGGCCACCTTCTGCAGCGCGGCCAGCGTATCGGCGTCCTGCTCCACGCCCAGCACCGCGATGAACTCGCCACTGCCGGTGACCCGGTTGATGCTGTCGCCGCGTGCGGGCTGCAGGCACTGCTCCAGCTGCTGATCCAACTGCTGCAGCTGGCGTTCCAGTGCGCGTTCGCCCAGCCGCGCCGACAGCGCATCCAGATCCTGCAGCTCCAGGATCACCACCGAATACCGGCCCGCCGTTTCCGGTGCCGAGCCCGCTTCGATCTCCAGGCCCTGGTTGAGGATTTCCGCCACTGCCTGTTCGCGCTCGCGGCTGCGCGCTTCCATCAGCGCCATCGTCAGCCGCGCCAGCGCCTTCAACGCCTCGCGCTGGGTTTCGTTGAGCTCGCGCGGGTTCAGGTCGACCACGCACACGCTGCCCACCGCAGCGCCGTCGTCGGTGACCAGCGGCATGCCCGCGTAGAACCGCGCACCCATTTCCTTCAGCACGGGGTTGTCGGCGAAGCGCGCGTCCTGCTGCAGGTCGCCGATCTCCATCAGGTGTTCGGGCTGGCGGATGGCATGGTCGCAGACGGCGACGTTGCGCTCGGTCTGGTGGCCCTCCACGCCGGTGCGCGCCTTGAACCACTGGCGGTCGCGATCGATCAGGGTAACCAGCGCCATCGGCGTGCCGCACACCGCCGCCGCGACCTTGACGATGTCTTCGTAGGCCGGTTCGGGCAGGCTGCCGACGATGTGCAGCGCGTCCAGCGCGCGCTGGCGTTCGGCTTCATCGGCGGGCTGGGCATGGGCGTCGGTCATGGCGTGCTCTGTAGCGATGGTGTCCTGCCAAGATTACGGCAGGATCCGACAGCGAGGTTAACGCGGCCCAAGCGGGATGCGGCGCAAGCGTGTTCGTGATCGGCCGCAGGGACCGCGGAAGCCTTGATGGACAGCGACGCCGGCTGACGCAGGTGGCACGTGCTGATCGGTTTTCGGCGTGCAGACGCACCGCGATCCTAGAGTAGGCGGCTGTTGGCGCACGACGGCGGAGTCGGGATGCTGCACCGGACGCTGTGGCGATCCATCGTGAAGGGCGGCTGGGTGCTGCTGGCGCTTGCCTGGCCGGTGCTGGTCGGCGCGGCGCATCCATCGGCCTGCAGCGGACTTTCCACGAACCGCATGTTGCCGGATGCGCGGCTGTGCCGCAGCCGCCTGTTGCCCGCCACCAGCGGCACGCCGGCGGAGGGCGTGGCGGCATTGCTGGCAAGCGCCGGCGAGGCGATGCAGGGCGCGCGCGATGCGGAGGCCGAGCGGCTGCTGGACTGTGCCGACGCGGTCGTCGACGACATGGGGAGCGGCGCGGAGGTATTGCGTGCAGCGGTGTCCCGCCAGCGCGGTGTGCTGGACTATCGTCGCGAGCGGTTGCCGCAGGCAATGCGTCGGTTTGAATGTGCCGCCGCGTGGTCGCGGGCGGCCCAGGACACGGACGGTACCGCCCGCGCGCTCAACAACCTGGGCTCGGCGCAGCGTCGGATCGGTGACTTCCGTGGGGCGCTGGGCAGCCTGACCGAAAGCCTTGCGTTGCGGCGTGCGCAGGGAGGGTCGAGCAACGCGGTGCTCAACAACATCGCCGATGTGTACCGGGCGCTGGGTGAACGCGAGACCGCGCTGCGTTACTACCAGCAGGCGTTGCAGGCAAGCCGTGCGACCGGCGACGGCGTCGAAGCAGCACACGTGCTGGAATCGATGGCGGAGGTGACGCTGGACGCCGGGCATCCCGTACAGGCCGCGGCCTGGCTGCGCCAGGCGCTGCACGATTACCAGCAGGCGGGCAACCGGGTGTATGCATTGCGCGTGCACGATGGGCTGATCCGGGTGGCCCTGGCGCAGGGGGATGTGGGCGCCGCGCGCGATTGGCAGGAAGCGGCGCTGGCGCTGGCCCATTCCTGGTCGCTGCCACTGCCGGCGGCCCTGCAGTTGCAGGTGGCCCGCGTGCAGCGGGCAGACGGTCGGCTTGCGCAGGCCAGGATGCAGCTGGAATCGGCATTGGCGGCGCTGGCTGACCGCGACCCGGTGGAAGTGGATCTGCTCAAGGAACTGGCTGCGGTGCAGGGCGCCAGCGGCGAGGTAACGGCGGCGAACGCGACGTTGGAGCGTGCCAACGAACGTGCGCTGGCGCAGGCGCGTGCCCAGCACGACCAACGACTGGACTGGATGCGCGTGCGCTTCGAAGCGGAAGAGGAGCGTCGGCTGCAGGCAGCTGCGCCGCCCTCGCAAGGGCGCGCAGTTGGCCCCGTTGCTGCGCTGCTGGCGATCACGCTGGCGGTGCTGGTCGCGTTCGTGCTGCGGCGTCGCCTGCGTCGCCGGCGTGCGCCAACGTGCCCGACGCCGGTGAAACCGCCGCTGCCAGCTGCGCCCCGGCCGGCGGTCGCACCGCCGCCGCCACCCGAAGCGCCTGTGGGCGTGCCAAGGCAGGCCGATCCGCAGGCGTTCCGCAGCGAGCTGGTGGCGTTGATGCTGGCATCGGTGGAGGCCTGGGAGCGTTGTACCGGCAGCAGCCGGCTGGAGCTGGCAGAGCGCAGCCGGCTGTGGCGGGTGAACGTGGATGACGGGCGCCTGCGCGCACGCGCGCTGGAACGCTACCTGTCCGTGGCGCGGTTGCCGCGGCAGCCGCGATGGCGCAGCGTGGTGCGCACGGCCTACTACGTGCTGGCGCAGTGTCCGGCCCTGGACGCGGCCAGCCGGCAGCAGCTGCAGGCTGGCGTGGACGGGGTGCTGGCCCATGCGCGCAGTACGGCGCTGCAGGCGGAAGCCGGTGCGTGATCAGCGCGACGGGCGCACGCAGACCGCGCAGATGCCCGTGATGCCGTCGTCGATGCGGTAGCGCGCATGGTGGTCCTTGTCGATGAAGCTGGACGGCCCTGAAATAAAGGGCATGGCGTCCTGGCGCGGCGCCACGATCCTGCACCATTCGCCCATTGCGTTGGCGACGGTGTGGAAGTGGTCCTCGCCTTCGAGGATGCCGCACTTGGCCATGACATCGCGGATCTGGCCGCCATCGAACTTGAACGAGGCCACGCGTTCGGGCTTTGCGTTTTCATCCACGCACCAGTCCGCGGGGACGATGTCGTGGGCGACGGCAGTGCGGGCGCAGGCGGTGAGGGCAAGGCACAGCAGGAAGCAGCGGATGGGTGACATGGCAGGAACCTGCGGGGATGGGATGGACGTCCATGCTGGCGCTGGTGGCCGCAGCAGGACAGGACGCGGCCGGGAACAAACCGGGAACGAATCGCGCCAACCCGTTGATTCTTCGAAGCCGGCCCGTGCCAGGGTGAGTCCGTTGCAGCGCCGGGCCCTGCGCCGCAGGAGCCTGCAGGCAACGTCTGCGAAAGCGTCCCGGCGTGGCCCGGTTCGACCCTTGAGCGGCGGCAGGGCGCTGCCTAGCGTGGAGACGGTGCAGCGGACATGGCGTGGCAGCCAAGGCCTGGCGTGGTTCCTGCACCTTCCAACCACTGACTGAAGGATCCACCATGCGTTACAAGACCCTGATCGCGTCCGCCCTGCTGCTGGCCGCTGGCTGCGGCGGCAGTGCATTCGCCGCCGGCAACCCGCAGGACCGCGTCGGCGTGCAGCACAACATGTACCTGGACTGCCTGCGCAGCAACCGCGTACCGATCGAAGACATGCTGGACTACCTGGTCGGCCAGTGCGGCTACAAGCCGGAGATGTCGATGGAGCAGTTCCGCAAGACCTTCGAATGGACCTACGATCTGGATCCGACGCTGCCGCTGGCCAAGCACATGGACCCGTACCGCACGCAGTTCAGCGAACGCGAGTACCGCTTCTTCCAGCGCATCGACGAAGTGAACGCCAAGGCCGGCAGCCTGGAGAACGCGGCGGCGCTGTACGAGCGGCTGGAGCAGGAAGCGGTGGCCACCCTCGACCCGCGTTCGAAGGGTGCGGCCAACGTGCTGGCCAGCCTGAGCGTGGGCCGCCATTCGCTGGCCTATTGGACCAAGGTGGAGGGCGAGAGTGGCGCTGCCGGCAATGGCCTGGTGACCACCGCACGCTGGGGCTGGGGCAAGGTGCTGGCGGTGGTGGGGGCCGATATCGCCGGCGCGGCGATCACCACCGGAATGGGGCTGGCACCGGCAGCCGGCGCGGTGGCGGCCGGCGCATCCAACGCGGTGTCGCAGGCGATGTAAGGCCATGCGGACAGGTGTTGGCCAAGCGCCGGCACCTGTGCCGTGGCAGCAACCGGCTCAGCCGCGATAGGTCGCCAGCACGCCGTCCAGCGCGAGTTCGGCCTTGAAACCTGCTTTTTCCAGCCGCTTGGCGACTTCGCGCGGCACATCGCGGCCGCTGGTCAGCTTGTTCGGCGCGCCGGTGTAATGGAACAGCTTGCCACCGCTGCGGATCACCCGTGCAAGCTGGTCGTAGAACACCTGCGAATACAGTTCGCCGGCGATGCCGAAGCGCGGTGGGTCGTGCAGGATGGCGTCCACGCTGTTGCCCGGCAGCGCAGCGATTTCTTCGGACACGTCGCCCTGCGCCAACTGCAGCCGGCCACCGGCACTGTCCGCGTCCGGATCCGGTGACCACGGGTTGAGCGTGCGCAGCCACAGCACGTCCGGGTTCTTTTCGAACGAGCGAACCTGCGCCACGCCGGCATCCAGGCAGCAGGCAGCGAAGTACCCCAGTCCGCCGCAGGTATCGAGTACGGTCTTGCCCGCCGGGGCGATCAGGTCCACCTTGCGGCGCGCATCGTCGAACGGCGACAGCTTGGCGCTGGGCAGCATCTTGATACCGTCTATTTCGAAGGTCGGCGCGCCCCATTCGGTGGGCACCAGCTTGATCAGTGATGCGCTGAAGCGCGAGATCGGCAGGAACTCCTCGCCATCCCAGTAGTACAACGTGCGGTCCTTGACCTTGCCCGGCCACGGGTAGGACTGGCCGCGGAAGACGAAGCCATCCGTAGACAGGCCGACGGCTTCTTCGCTGCGTCCCAGGTCCAGCGAACCGGTCCAGCTGGATACGCCGGCAGCGGCCGCGCGCTGCAGGGCAGTGGCGGATTCGCGGGTCAACAGGGGGCCGGAATAATGGGGCACGGGTGCGGTCGCGTGGCAATCAGGGGCCGCTAGTGTAGGACGCAGCGGCGGATCGCGTTACCGGTGCGGGGCTCAGTGCAGGATCATCGACACCAGGAACAGCGCCAGCGGCACTGCGGAAAAGGCCGCACCGGCCAGTGCCAGCCACGGCCAGCGCTCATCGCGCACGCGCGAGGCCAGCACCGCGCAGAATCCACACATGGCCGCGGCCAACACGCCCACGGCGGTTGCGCTGTTGCCGCTGGCACCCAGCGCGCGGGCCGCCTGTTCGACCAGCACGCCGATCACCATGCCCAGCCAGCTGCACAGCCCGAACCAGGGCACCACGCCGCGTTTGATCGCACGTCCTCTTGCTGACATTGCCTGCGCTCCGTTGCCTGCACGGCCAGATGGCCGCCGCCTACAGTAACCGCTTGCTCAGCACTGGCGGTGACGACGGCGCGCGTTCCACAGGTGGGTGGCCGCCAGCAGCAGGCTGCCGGCCACCGTAACCACCGTTTCGCTGTCGTGGCTGGGGAGCTCCAGCGCGCCCGCCAGCAGCAGGGCCAACCCGGCTGCAGCGGCCAGCCAGGTCGGCGCCGGCAGCGGGTGCTGGCGGTGGGCGCGCCACAGCGCGAAGCCGGTGATCGGCAGCGCGATGGCCACGAACACGGCGTGCACCCACTCCGCTTCGGCCCAGGCGCCGAACAGCGGAAGCGCAGCGGCCAGCAGCGGCAGGGCCAGGCAATGCAGCAGGCACAGGCTGGACAGGGCGACGGCGCTGGCGTCGAGCAGGGCGGCTTGGCTGGATTTCATCGAATGCGGATCAGGAACGTGGTGTTACATAGTAACACTATGCGCGTGGGCGTCCTTTCACCACGGCCGCAGCGTCCAGTCGGTTTCGTTCATCAGCAGCACGTGGGTGGGCTGCATGGCCTGCAGCAGTGCCGGGTCATGGCTGGCCATGACCAGCGTGCCGGTGAACTGGCCGAGCAGGGTTTCCAGTGCATGCAGCGCGTCCAGGTCCAGCGCGTTGCCGGGTTCGTCCAGCAGCAGCAGGCCCGGGGCGGGGTCGGCATACAGGGTGCACGCCAGCGCTGCCTTCAGCCGTTCGCCGGCGCTCAACGTGGCGCTGGGCCGTTCGATGCGCGCGGCATCCAGGCCCAGCAGGGCCAGCCGGGTGCGCAGGTCGGCCACCGGTATGGCCGGGCAGGCCGCCTGCAGCGTCGCCAGCGCGCTGCTGCCCGCGTGCAGCGTGGCCAGCGCCTGGTCCAGCAGGGCGGCCGGTACGCCGATGTCACAGCTGCCGGCACGCGGCGCCAGCTGACCGGCCAGCACCCGCAGCAGGGTCGATTTGCCGCTGCCGTTGTCGCCCATCACGGCCAGCCGCTGGCCGCGCTGCAGGATGAGGTCCAGCGGTGCACGGCAGCCGTGCGGCAGCTGCAGGCCCTGCAGCCGCACGACCCGCTGGCTGGCGTGCGGGCTGGGTGGTGCGAAGGCCACCAGCTGGGCGCTGGCGGTGACGCCGGCGCTGGCATCGCGCAGGCGGCCCGCACTGTCGGCAAGGCGCTGCGCCTGCAGCTGCGCAGTGCGACCGGCGCTGGCTTGTGCGCGCTGTTTCTGCAGTCCCAGCAGGATCGGTGCCTGGTTGGCATCGCGTGCGCTGCGGGCACCGCGCGACTGCCGTTGCTGGGCGCGTTCGTGCAGTTCGCGCGCGTGCCGTTGCTGCTGCCGGTGCTGCTGCCGCGCATGGTCCAGCTGCGCCTGCGCGGCGGATTCGTGCACCGCCTTGGCGTGGACGTAATCCGTGTAGCCGCCGCCGAAGCGCTGCAGCCCCTGTGCGTCCAGTTCCACGATGCAGGCCATCTGGCCCAGCAGCTCGCGGTCATGGCTGATCACCAGCAGCCCGCCGCGCCAGCGCTGCAGGGCGTCGCGCAGCTGGGCACGCCGTCGTGCGTCCAGGTGGTTGCTGGGTTCGTCCAGGATCAGCCAGTCCGCGCCACTGGCCCACGCGCCGGACAACGCCACCTGCATCGCCTGCCCACCACTCAGGCGCGCGGCCGGATCTTCCGGTTGCAGGTCGGCGGGCAGTCCGCTGTGCTGCCACTGCAGGCGCAACTGTTCGCGCAGGTCCCAGCGCTCCCCGACGCAGTTGAAATCCTCGTCGTGGACCTGCCCTGCGGCAATCCGGTCCAGCGCATCCAGCACCTCGCCTACGCCGGCCAGGTCGGCCACGCGGCCCTGTGGCAGGCCACTCAGCGCGGGCAGCAGGAACACCCGTCCGCCGCCGTGGCAGCGCCCGGACGTGGGCGGCAGCGTGCCGGCCAGCAGCCGCGCGAGCACGCTCTTGCCGACCCCGTTGGCGCCCACCAGTCCGGTGGCGATGGGGTCGAAGGTGAAGGACAGATCGGAAAACAGCGCGCGCCCATCGGGCAGGCGGAAGGTCACGCGTTCAAGCGTGAGCGGATGCGTGGTCATGCAGACCTCCAACAGATGCCATCGACTCCCCCTGCGCGCAGGGGCGGGAGAAGAATCAGGCCGTCGACGAAGACGGCGGCATCAGTGGCGCATTGGCGTAAGCCTCCAGGTGGATGGGCCCAGTATAAGCGGGCCGCATGAACCGCACGACGACGATCAATGGCCCGCCTGCCGCCGCGTGTTCTGCATGTCTTCGCGTGCCGCGCCGTACAGTTCCTGGCGGCGCCGATGGAAGGCGATGAATTCTTCGCGTGGCAGCGCCTTGGCGAACAGCCAGCCCTGGCCGAACTCCACGTGGCGGCTGTGCAGGTAGGCCAGCTGGTCTTCGGTTTCCACCCCTTCGGCCACCACGAACAGCCCCAGGGTCTTGGCCATGTCGATGATGTGGCCGGTAACCGGGCTGGTGGCGCTGTCGGTGCCGATCGCATCGATGAACGACTTGTCGATCTTCAGTGCATCCAGCGGCAGCTGCTGCAGGTACTGCAGGTTGGAATACCCCACGCCGAAATCATCGATGGCCACCGCGTGCCCGGAATGCCGCGCGGCCGAGATCACGGCGCGGGCCTTTTCGATGTCCATGAAGCCGCGTTCGGTGGCCTCCAGCCAGATCTGCTGGTTGGCGATGCCGGTGCCGGCCAGCTTGGCGGCGATCACCTTCAGCGCGCGGCCGCTGATCATGTCTTCCGGTGCAAGGTTGATGGCGATATGCGCGCTGCGGTCGCCGACCAGCAGGTCGCGCATGTCCACGATCACCCGTTCGATCACTTCATCGGTGATCGCCCCGATCAGTCCGCTGGCTTCGGCCAGGGGAATGAACAGGTCCGGCCGCACCTCGCTGCCATCGGCACGACGCCAGCGCACCAGTGCTTCGGCACCCACGCAGATCCCGGTTTCCAGTTCGATGATCGGCTGGTAGACCACGTACAGTTCGTTGCGGCGGATCGCATGGCTCAGTTCGCCCTTCAGCGAATAACGCCGCCGCGACAGCCCCAGGGTGCCGGCCATCGCCGCCGCGCCCAGCAGCAGGCTGACCGGCACCAGCAGCCAGGCCTGCTGCAGGAAGATCCCGCTGATGCCGGTGCGTGGCGTGGTCACCACCGCCAGCCACGCTTCGCTGCGTGCACTGGCGAACAGCAGCGTGCCGTCATCACCGGTGCGTGGGTCGCGCAGCAGCGATTGCAGCAGCGCCTGGTCGGGCAGCGACTGCTGGGCGATCAGCCGGCCATCCGGGGTGGCGATGGCGATGCGGATGTCGCGCGCGCCGATCAGGTCGACGAAGTGGTATGGGTCCGTCAACGCTTCGTAATCGTCCAACCGCAGGGACAACATGCATCGCCCGTACGGTGCGCGCGGTTCAAGGTCCAGCTGCAGGATGGCGCCATCGGCGGTGGTGTGGTCGGGCTGGCTGGGCGCGGGCACGTCGACCGGACGGCCCCACGAGGTGCAGCGCACGCGGCCCTGCTGGAAGTAGCTGATCTGGTCCACCGACGAGGTGGTGACCACCCGGGTCTGCATCAGCTGGATGTGCTCGGGGCTGCAGGGCGCCAGCGGGCTGTGCTGCATGGCCTGCAGCGCGGACAACGCCTGCTGGTAGGAGCGGTCGGCGCGCTCCAGGGCGCGTTCTGCGGTCTCGCGCAGCTGGGCCTGTGCGGTGTTGGCGGCGTGGTGCCAGCTGAGCCAGGTCATCATCGCCAACGGCAACGCAGCGGCGAGCAGGCCCACCAGGGCCATCAGCAGCTGCATGCGGATGCGATTCATCGACGGCTCCGTGTCCGGGGGCAAGGCGTTCGGCCGCGCGCTGCCTGCCGGCGTGCCTTGCCCAACAGCGTAGCTGAACGCTGTGCTGGATGGGGGCGCGGCCGGCGCGGGCGCCCCACGCGTGGACCGCCTGCTACGCAGGGCAGCGGCGCAGGCGGCCAGAAACGTCAGCCGGCGTCTTCACCGGGGATTCCGCGCCCGCGGCACACCATGCCGCCGACCTCCCTGCCGATGCTCCTGCCGATGCGCGTGCCCGCCTGCTTCTGTGTACTGTTGCTGGCCGTGGCCTGGGGGTCGGCGCAGGCGCGCACGGTGTACCGCTGCGTGCAGGGCAACACGGTCAGCATGGCGACCGCGCCGGAGCCGGGATCGCGCTGCACGGCAAAGGAAATCGATGACAGCGCGGTGCAGGCGCCCAACCTGTGGGGGAACATGGGGGTGTTCAGCGGCACCCTGTACGAACGCGAGCAGGACGGCAGGCTGGTCTATTCCACCCGCAACCTGCCCGGATCGCGGGTGTACCTGAAGTTCACCGTGGCCACCCCGCCGGGGGAGCCTGCGCATGCCGGGCTGGGCCGCGTCGGCGCCGCGCAGCTGGCACCGCATGCGAAACAGTTCAAGGCGGCGGCCAAGGCCACCGGCGTGGAAGACGCCTGGCTGCGCGCGATCGCCCATGCAGAGAGCGGCTTCGATGCGGCCGCGGTGTCGCCGAAGGGCGCGCAGGGGGTGATGCAGCTGATGCCCGATACCGCCAGCGACTACGGCGTGCAGGACCCGCTGTCGGCCGCGCAGTCCATTGACGGCGGCGCCCGCCACATGCGCGCCCTGCTGCGGCGCTACAAGGGCGACCACGTGCTGGCGGCAGCCGCCTACAACGCGGGCATCGGCGCGGTGAGCCGCTACAACGGCGTGCCGCCGTATGCCGAAACGCTGGCCTACGTGGAGAAAGTGATGGCCTTGTACGCGCGTTACCGCGAGGCGATGGGCATCCGCAGCGAAGTGCCCGCGCGCTGAGCCTGCCGCGGCGCGCTGCCTTGGCGCGCGTTGCGGCAACGGCTATCGTCCTCGCTGCGAAAAGAACGAAGGGATGCAGATGGTGCGTGTGCGATGGATCATCGGGGTGGCCGTGGCAACGGGGTTGGCGGTGGCAGCGACCTTCCTGCCACGAACGGTCACCGAGGCCGTACCTGCAGGACCGGCACCGACCACGCTGGGCTGGACCGCGCAGCTGCAGCCGCTGGCCGGCGATGGCGTGCCGGGCCTGCGTGATGGGGCCGCAGCACAGGCGCGTTTCTCCGATCCGTACGCCCTGCTTGCGCTGGACGATGGCAGCCTGCTGGTGGCCGACGCCGGGGAAAACAACCGCATCCGCCGCGTGGCCGCCGATGGCCGTGTGTCCACGCTGGCCGGCAGCGCTGAAGGACTGGCCGATGGGCCGGCGCTGCAGGCCCGCTTCCATACGCCTTCCGGGTTGGCGCGCGATGCGGCCGGGGTGGTGTACGTGGCCGACACCGGCAACCATGCGATCCGCCGCATAGGGCTGGACGGCCAGGTCACCACGCTGGCGGGCGGAACCCGCGGCTTCGCCGATGGCCCTGCCGCGCAGGCGCGCTTCGACGGCCCGATGGGCGTGGCGGTGGATGCGCAGGGGCGTGTCTACGTGGCCGATACCTGGAACGACCGCATCCGGGTGATCAGCCCGGATGGCACGGTGCGCACCCTGGCCGGCGGCGGCGAGCCGGCGCACATCGATGGTTTCGCCGGCGTGGCCCGCTTCGATACGCCGGTGGCGCTGGCGTGGGACGGCGACGGCGCGCTGCTGGTGGCGGACTTCCATAACAATGCGATCCGCCGGGTGGGCATGGACGGGCAGGTGGATACGCCGGTGCCGTCTTCCAGCGTGATCAACGGTCCGCTGTCGCTGGCGCGCAGTCATGACGGCGTGCTGTACGTGGGCGACCGCAGCGGGCGCATCGTGCAGGTGTCCGCGCAGGGCCACCAGATCGCCCTGGTTGGCACCGGGCAGGTACCGCGGCTTGCCCGCCCCAGCGGCGTGGCGGTGGCCGCCGATGGCAGCCTGCGCGTGGCCGATGCCGCGGCGTGGCGCCTGCACCGGGTGGTTGCGCTGGATCCGGGCCAGGCACCGGCACCGGCGCTGGTGGGACCGGCCGTGGATGCGCCGCTGCCGCGCACGGAAGGCCGCTGGCCGCTGGCGCCGCAGTTGGGCTGGCACGAGGTGGTGGGCACGCTGGGCGAGGTGCGCGGCAACTTCAAGGGCGAGAGTCGGCACCACCTGCATGATGGGTTCGACGTGCGCGGCGATGTCGGCCAGACCGTGCTGGCGATCGCCGATGGCAAGATCGACAGCCCGTTGTCCAGTTGGACCGTGGGCGGACAGGCCGAAGGCCTGGAGGTCGGGCCGCTGCGTTACCTGCACATGCGGGTGGGCCGCGATCCGCGCGGGGTAGCCTTCGACGAACGCTGGCAGCAGCTGTTCGATGCGGATGGCAAGCTGGAGCGCATCCGCCTGCGCCGCGGAACGCGGATCCAGGCCGGCGACCGGCTGGGCAGCATCAACAGCCAGGCGCACGTGCACCTGAGCGTGGGCAGCAGCGGCTTCCAGCGCAACGCCGCGCTGCTTGGGTTCAACGGTTTCGTGGATACCGTGGCTCCGCGCATCACCGACGTGGCGCTGCTGGATGATGCCGACCAGCCGCTGCGCGCCGATGCCCAAGGGCGCGTGCCGGTATCACGTAGCGGGCGCGGCGTGCAGATCGTGGTGGAGGCCTGGGACCAGGTGGACGGCAACCTGCCGCGGCGCCGGCTGGGGCTGTACCAGGTGGGTTACCAGATACAGGATGCGGCCGGGCAGCCGCTGGCCGGCTACGAGCAGCCGCGCTGGAACATCGTGTTCAACCGCATGCCGCCACAGCAGCAGGCGGTGCGCGTGGCGTATGCGCCGGACAGCGGCATCACCGTGCACGGCAGCGCGGTCACCCGCTTCCGTTACCTGGCGACCAACACCGTGCGCGATGGACTGATGGCGGTGGGGCGCTGGCAGCCCGCCGCCTTGCCCCCGGGGGAGTATGTGATCCGTGCGCACGCGCGCGATCACAGTGGCAATGAAGCCCTGGGCGTGCGCGACCTGCGCGTGCTGCTGGTCGACTGAGCCGCTGCAGGCGGCAGGTGGGGCGGCGCCGGTTCAGGCGCCGACGCGCAGGCGCTCGGCATCCAGGTCTTCCAGGGGCCGCACTTCGATGCTGCCGAAGCGTGCCCAGGGGAAGCCGCGGGCGATGCGCAGGGCGCTGTCATGGTCGGGTGCCTGGATCAGGTTGAACCCGGCCAGCAGTTCGCGGGTTTCAGCGAAGGGACCGTCCAGTACGCGCTCCTGGCCGCTGCGTACCCGCAAGGTGCGGGCCTGTTCGATCGGCTGCAGTTTCTGCGATGCCAGCAGGGTGCCTTCGGCCTGCAGGGCATCGGCATGCTGCAGGCACGCGCGCATCAGCGCATCGAACTCCGCGCCGGGCAGCGCGCCGAGCAGGGCGGGGTCGATATAGATCAGCAGGGCGTACTGCGGCATGGGAGTGTCCGTTGGCGGCAGGTGCCCATGATGGCGCAGCGCGGCGCTGGGCCGTGCTGCGGCGCCGCATCAGGCGGCCCTGCGCGGTGCCTGCCAGTGACCGGATCGCCGGCGATCCCCCGTTTGCAGGAGCTGTCGATTTCCCTGCCCGTGGTTCGTCGACATCATGAAGGCCGGGCAGGACCGGCCGCTTTGGGAGCGCAGACATGAAGGTGATGGTTTTCGTCAAATCCAACGCCAGGATCGAGGCGGGCACCCTGCCCAGCACCGATGACATCATCGCAATGGGCAACTTCAACGAAGCACTGGTGCGGGCCGGGATCCTGCTGGCGGGCGAGGGGCTGCATGCCAGTGCCCGCGGCAAACGCGTGCACTTCGGCGAGGCCACGCCGCCGCAGGTCGAAGCCGGTCCGTTTGCCGATCCCGGATCGCTGGTGGCCGGCTTCTGGCTGTGGCAGGTGCGCTCGCTGGACGAGGCGCTGGAGTGGGCGCAGCGCGCCCCGTTCGCACCGGGCGATGTGCTGGAACTGCGGCCGCTGATGGCCGAAGAAGATTTCGGCGAGGCCTTCACCGCCGAACTGCGCGAGAAGGAACAGCGCCTGCGCGAACAGAGCGCCGCGCGCTGATGGGTCAGAGTCCGGATTCTGCCCCCTCCTTGCTGGACGTTCGTAACCACCTCTGCACGGGAGTACCGAAGATGAAACTGATTCCATTCCTTGGCTTCAAAGGCCAGGCACACGACGCGATGGCGTTCTACGCCCAGGCGCTGGGCGGCAAGGTCACTGCGGAAATGCGCTACCGCGACATGCCCCCGACCGACGGCTCGCCAGGCTGCAATGAGATGCCGCCGGAGACCCTGGACCACGTGGCGCATTCGCAGCTGGAAGTGGGCACGGCGGTGCTGATGGCCGCGGATGGCCCGGGCGAGGACGGCGGGGGAAGCACCACCATCAATGTGGACGTGGACACGCCGGAGGAGGCCGAGCGGGTGTTCGCCGCGCTGGCCGAAGGCGGGGTGGTGCACATGCCGATCGGCGAAACCTTCTGGGCGCATCGCTGGGGCATGCTGCAGGACCGCTATGGCAAGCCGTGGATGGTGAACTGCATGAAGTCGCCCTGAGCATGCAGGAGCGGCTGCACGCACTGTGGCGGATGGAGTCGCCGGGATTGATCGCGCGCCTGGCACGGATGCTGGGCGGTGATGTCGGCCGTGCCGAGGAGCTTGTGCAGGACTGCTGGGTGGCCGCGCTGGAGCGCTGGCCGCTGGAGGGCATGCCGGACAATCCAGGAGCCTGGCTGATGACCGCTGCGCGCAACCGTGCCATCGATGTGCTGCGCCAGCGCCAGCGGATTGCCGGGCAGCATGCGCAATGGGGCGAGGTGCTGCATCCGGCCGCGCCGGCGCCGCCGGACGACAGCGAGGCACTGGGCGATGACATCGGCGATGACCTGCTGCGGTTGGTGTTCGTGGCCTGCCATCCGGTGCTGCCGGCCGATGCACGGGTAGCATTGACCCTGCGCCTGCTGGGCGGGCTGACCACGCAGGAAATCGCCCGTGCGTTCCTGCAGCCCGAGCCGACCATCGCCCAGCGCATCGTGCGTGCCAAGCGTACCTTGGAGCGCAGCAACGTGGCGTTCGAGGTGCCGCGCAGCGCCGAGCTGCCGGCGCGGCTGCAGTCGGTGCTGGAAGTGGTCTACCTGGTGTTCAACGAAGGCTACGCGGCCAGCCATGGCGAAGACTGGATGCGCCCGGCGCTGTGCGAAGAAGCGTTGCGGCTGGGGCGGATACTCGCGGTGCGGTTGCCCGCGCATGCCGCGGTGCACGGGCTGCTGGCCTTGATGGAACTGCAGGCCTCGCGCGGTGCGGCGCGCACCGGGGCAGGCGGGCGTGCGGTGCTGCTGGAGCAGCAGGATCGCGCGCGCTGGGACTGGCTGCAGATCGAGCGCGGACTGGCCGCACTGCAGCGTGCGAAGGAACTGCGCGGCGACGACGACCGTTATGTGCTTCAGGCCGGTATCGCCGCCTGCCATGCACGAGCGCGCGTCGCTACGGACACCGACTGGGCCGCGATCGCGGCGCTGTACGACCGCCTGCTGCGGGTGCAGCCGGGTCCGGTGGTGGCCTTGAACCGGGTGGTGGCGTTGCTGCGCGCGGAGGGTGCGCTGGTGGCCTGGGGACAGTTGCAACCGCTGTTGCTCGAGCCGCGGCTGCAGGCGCACGCGCCGCTGTGGGTGGTGCAGGGGGAGGTACTGGCGCGGCTGGGGCGCACAGCGGATGCGCGCGCTGCGTTCGTGCACGCCGCTGGGTTGAGTGGAAACGCGCGCGAACGCGAGGCGTTGCTGGCGCGGGCGGATGCGTTGCGGGGACGCGATGATTGACGGCCAGCGGCCGTCACTACCGGTGCGCGGGGCAGGAGCTGACGGCCAGCGGCCGTCACTACCGGGGCATGCAGCGGCTACACTCGACGTCTTGTCGCAGTCCCTGCTGGAGAGAGCAATGAAGCGAGTGGTAATGAGCGTGTTGGCCCTGTCGGTGTCCACCGCGGTGATGGCGGCAACGCCGAAGTTCGATGGCGCGCGGATCTCCGCCGACGTCAAGGAACTGGCCTCCGATGCCTACGAAGGCCGTTCCCCGGCCACCGCCGGCGAAGCGAAGACCATCGCCTTCCTGAGCCAGCAGTTCGCTGCCGCCGGCCTGCAGCCCGGGGGTGATGTGCAGGACGGCAAGCGCCTGTGGACCCAGGCCGTGCCGCTGCTGAAGGGCGACATCGTCGGCACCCCGCAGTTGGCGCTGCAGCAGGGCGGCACGTCGCTGCCGCTGGAACAGGGCAAGCAGATCGCGGTGCGCGCGGCGATGAACGGTGCCGACCAGGTCGACATCAGCAAGGCACCGCTGGTGTTCCTCGGCTACGGGGTGAAGGCACCGGAAAAGAACTGGGATGACTTCAAGGGCGTGGACCTGAAGGGCAAGATCGCCGTGGTGCTGATCAACGACCCGGACTTCGAAACCGGCCAGGGCGACTTCGATGGCAAGGGCATGACCTACTACGGTCGCTGGACCTACAAGTACGAAGAAGGCGCACGCCAGGGCGCGCTCGGTGTGCTGATCGTGCACGAGACGGCACCGGCGTCCTATGGCTGGGCCACCGTGGCCGGGTCCAATACCAACACCATGTTCGACGTGGTGCGTGACAGGCCGGCCGACAGCCACCCGCTGCTGGAGGGCTGGATCCAGCGCGACCTGGCCGTGGACCTGTTCCGCTCGGCCGGCCTGGATTTCGAGGCGTTGAAGCGCCAGGCGCAGCAGCGTGATTTCAAGCCGGTGCCGCTGACCGGCGCCAGCCTGGATGCGAAGTACGCAGTGAAGACCGAGGTGATCACCTCGCACAACGTGGCCGCGCGCTTGGAAGGCAGCACGCACGCTGATGAGACGGTGGTGTACAGCGCGCACTGGGACCACATCGGTGTGGGTGAGCCGGATGCGCGCGGTGACCGCATCTTCAACGGCGCGCTGGACAACGCCAGCGGCACGGCGTCGCTGGTGGAACTGGCGCGTGGCTTCGCCAAGGCGCCGAAGCCGCAGCGTTCGCTGCTGTTCCTGGCCGTGACTGCCGAAGAGAAGGGGCTGCTGGGTTCGGAGTACTACGCTACCCATCCGCTGTATCCGCTGGAAAAGACCGTGGCGGTGATCAACATGGATGGCATGGCGCCGTTCAGTCCGTCGCGCGATTTCGGCATCTACGGCACTGCACGCTTCGAGCTGCTGGACCAGCTGAAGGCCGTGGCGCAGCGTTGGGACATCCGCTACACGCCGGATCCGAAGCCGGAGGCGGGCCTGTTCTTCCGCTCCGACCACTTCCCGTTTGCCAAGCGCGGCGTGCCGGCGTTGTCCTGGTCGGCCGGGCAGGATTGGGTGGACGGTGGCATCGCGGCGGGCAAGAAGGCATCGGACGATTACACCGCCAAGCGCTACCACCAGCAGGGCGACGAATGGCAGCCGGACTGGAAATTCGCCGGCGCCGCGCGTGACCTGGAGGTGCTGTACACCTTGGGCAGCGAGCTGGCGAACTCCCGGGCGTGGCCGAACTGGAACGCGGAAGAAGCGTTTCGTGCGGTGCGCGACCAGAGCGCTGCGGAGCGTCGCTGAGGCGGGGCGTGACGACCAACGGTCGTCACCCACCGGGGCTGGGTTGACGGCCAGCGGTCGTCACTGCCGGGGCGGGGTTGGTCGGCGGATTCAGGGCTTTCGTCGCCCGGTGCTTGCGGTGGTGGGCTGGCGCACTATGCTCGGCCCATCCTTTCGTGAAGGCGGTTCCCGTGTTTCCCAGCGTCTCCCTGATCTTCCGACACCTGTTGGCCTGGACGGCGGCGCTGATCGTGGCCGGCATGGTCTGGAGCGGGCTCTTCAGCGGCATGAACGATGGCCCGGGCTGGGTGTTCGGGCTGCTGGCGATGTTCCTGATGCTGTCGGCGCTGGGCAGTGCGATCACCCACGTGCGGCGGGTCTGGCTGGTGGCCGGCAAGCTGGACGGCAGCACGCTGTCCAGCCGCCAGCGGCGGCAGATCGAGCTGCCGATGGACGCCGGCCCGGCGTTCGCGCTGCTGGAATCGGCCATCGCCGAACTGCCGCGGGTGGAGGATATCGAAAGCGCATCGGGCAGCCTGCAGGTGCGTGCCTACGTGCGCCGGGTGGATCCCTGGAATGGCCGCCAGCCTTCGCGCTGGAACCTGCCGGCGCGGCTGGCGATCAAGCGCAACAGCATCCTGGCCACGATCACCCCGGGGCAGGGCACCAGCACGGTGACCCTGTTGTTCGAACCCGATGCCGGCTGGTGGGCCGACCTGCTGGCGCTGGACGAGGGCAGCAACTACGAGAACGCCGAGGCGGTGACGCGTGCCGTCAGCCGCCGCGTGGCCGACCAGCGTCGCGACGAACAGGCCGCCGCCGAACAGACCCACGTGGAAAAGGAGCTGTCGGTCGCACGCTTGAACCTGCTGCACGCGCAGGTCGAACCGCACTTCCTGTACAACACGCTGGCCAATGCGCAGGTGCTGACGCGCACCGATCCCGCACGTGCCGACGTGATGCTGGGCCACCTGATCCAGTACCTGCGCAGCTCGCTGCCGAGCATGGACGAGTCGGTGTCCACGCTGGGCGTGGAGCTGGAGCGCACCCGTGCCTACCTGGAAATCCTGCGCATCCGCATGGGTGCCCGGCTGGGCGTGGAAGTGCAGGTGCCCGATGCACTCCATGGCGTGCGGCTGCCTTCGATGGCGCTGCAGACGCTGGTGGAAAACGCGGTCAAGCATGGCCTGGAACCCAAGCCCGGTGGCGGCACGATCTGGATCATCGCGCGGGCCTTCGATGACCACGTCACCGTGACCGTGGCCGATGACGGCCTGGGCTTCGGCCATGGCACCAGCGGCACCGGCATCGGCCTGAAGAACCTGCGCGAGCGTCTGCGTCTGACCTGCGGTGAGCAGGCCGGCGTAGCGATCGTGGCCAATTTCCCCAGCGGCGTGGCCGCCACCATGACCCTGCCGCAGGCCGCCAAGGAGCCCCGTCATGCCGCTTGATGCGTTGATCGCCGAAGACGAAGAGCTGCTGCGCAGCGCGTTGGTGGAGCAGCTGCGCCGGCTGTGGCCGGAGCTGCGCATCGTGGCCGAGTGCGAGGACGGCGCCAGCGCGCTGGAGCAGCTGGCCGAGAAACAACCGGACATCGCCTTCCTGGACATCCGCATGCCCGGCATCAGCGGCATCCAGGTGGCACGCGCGCTGGGCGAGCTGAGCCCACGCACCCAGGTGGTGTTCGTCACTGCCTACGACCAGTACGCCATCGATGCCTTCGAACAGGGTGCCATGGACTACCTGCTGAAGCCGGTCAGCGACGAGCGCCTGCTGGCCACGCGCGAGCGCCTGCTGGCGCGCCTGCCGGCGGCGCGCAACGACGATGCGGTGCTGGAGCGCCTGCTGCAGCGACTGGGCACCGGGCAACCGCGTGCCGACACCCCGCCGCTGGCCTGGATCACCGCAAGCAATGGACGCGATACCGTGCTGATCATGCTCGAAGACGTGGTGTATTTCCGCGCGGACAACAAGTACACCACGGTGGTGACTGCGGCCGGCGAAAGCCTGTTGCGCACGCCGTTGCGCGAGCTGCTGGAGGCACTGGATGCGCGCCAGTTCCGGCAGGTTCATCGCTCCACCATCGTCAACATGAAGGCCGTGGCGGCGGTCAGCCGCGATGACACCGGACGCGGCGTACTGCGCCTGCGCGACCGGCCTGAAACGCTCTCCGTCAGTCAACCGTTCATGAGCCTGTTCCGCGGCATGTAACACCGCGCCGGGCCAACCAGGAAGGACCGTGCCATGCGTTATCTCACCACCGTGCTCAGCTGCCTGCTGTCGTTGTTCGGTTGCCAGGACAAGGTCACCAGCACCTCGATCACCCGCATCAGCGAACAGGGCATCGACCAGCTGTTCAGCCGCACCTCGGTGCATGCGGAAAGTGCGTCGTTCGAATGCGTGCGCAGTGCCAGCGGGCGCTGCTATTACCAGGTCTTCAAGGAGACCTGCGACGGCCAGCACCACTGCGAACGCGGCCTGCTGCAGGCGTTCGACATCCGTGCCGGCCACACCCAGAAGCGCGCAGGCCTGCCCACCGGCTTCAAGACCTGCGTCAGCAACAGCACCACCGCGCCCTGCCAGTAACCGTGAGGAAGGGACGGAGGGGATCCGTCCCGTTCCTGGTCAGAAGGCGGGCTGCAGGGTGAGGTCGCGGTGACTGCTGGTTTCGCCGACATGGTTGAGGCGGCCGACCAGCTCGCTGTGCTGCCGCATGCGCCCGATCTCGGTCATGATGCGGATGTCTTCGTGGCGCAGTTCGCGCTTTTCGGTGACGGCCTGCTTGTAATCCAGCACTTCCGGATAGTGTTCGGCCATGCCCAGCGCATCGGCCACGCATTCCACGCTGTCGGCACTGGAGGTGATGCGCGCGCGGCTGTTGAAGGCTTTCATCCAGCGTTCGAAGCCGGCCTGCTGGTCGAACATGTTGGCCATGAACCAGATCACGAACAGGATGGAAACCCACGAACCGATGATGATCACCACACGGGTGAAGGTGATATGGAAGTCGTCGCGCCACAGGTAGTTGGCGATCAGCCCCAGGATCAGCAGCGAGGCGGCCTGCCAGCCGACGATGGACGCCATCAGCCATTGGCACTTCGCCTGCGCCAGTACAGCCACCTCGTCGCGGATCTGCTGCTCGCTCATGCCGCGCCAATGGGCCACCTGTTTTTCGAACGGGCTGTGGTACAGCTCGTTGTCGCGCAACAACAATCCTAGACCTTTGAACAAAGCAATCATGGCGGGCTCCCTGTTGGAACGTGCGGCGATGCGTTGGACCGGTGAGGCGGATTCAGTTCTAGCACTTCCAGCGGGCGGCGCAATAAGGGCGGTGCGAAGACCGCGTGTGCGCCCGGGATGAATACGCCGGCGGTGGAATCGTGTGATGCGACGCAGCATCCGCTGGACGCCCTGCGACAAGATGTCGCAGTGTGAATCGTGCTGCGGCCGCACATCCGTGATCGCGGTGATGCAAGTGAGGTGCCCGGTCATCGCCGATGACCCACAATGGGCCGGAAACGCGCAATCTGCGCCAATCCAGAATCCAGGTCCGCCGCATGCCTTCACCGTTGAATCCGCTGACCGCTCCGATCCGGCGCTGGGTGCTGGACGCCTTTCCGCGCGGCCAGAGTGGCATCGACTATGACCACCCGGCCGGCGATCCCGGCTGGTTCGGACCGGACAGCATGACCTGGCGGGTGCATGCGGAACTGCCATCGATGCTGGCCGGCGGGCTGTGTGCGTTGATGCTGCAGCTGCTGCATCCGCGTGCGCTGGCCGGGGTGTATGACCATTCCAACTTCCGCGAGGACCTGGTCGGCCGGCTGCGCCGCACCACCGCCTTCGTGGCCGGCACCACCTATGCGCCTGCGGCCGAGGTGGAAAAGCTGGTGGCGCGGGTGCGGCGCATCCATGCCAGCGTGCGCGGCAGCGTGGATGGGGTGGCCTATGCGGCGGATGATCCGGAGCTGCTGACGTGGGTGCACGTGACCGAGGCCTACGGGTTCCTGCAGGGTTTCCGCCGTTACGGGCGTGCGGTGCCCGGGCCGCTGGCCGACCGTTACTACGATGAATACCGGCGCGTGGCCGAGGCGCTGGGTGCCACCGGCGTGCCACGCAGCGAGGCGGAAGTGGATGCGTGGTTTGCCCGGCAGCAGCCACAGCTGCGGCTGGACGGGCGGGCCCGCGAGGTGCTGCAGGTCCTGCAGTCGGTGCGGCTGCCGGTACCGGTGCCGGGCGTGTCGCGCGACGTGTTCCTGGGCGCGGCGGCGGCACTGCTGCCGCCGTGGGCAGGGGAGATGCTGGAGCAGGGCACGCGGCAACGGCTGCAGGCACGCGCGTCGATGCGGCTGCTGCAGGGCGCAGCGCCGCTGTTCCGGCGTGCGCTGCCGGATGGCCTGGCCAGCCGCGCGTGTGCGCGGATGGGGGTTGGGGTGGGGGTGTTGAAAGCATGGCCGCAGGGCAGTGACGACTGACAGTCGTCACCGACCTGCGCCCGCGTGTTACCAGACCTTGACGCGTTTTTCCGGTGCCAGGTACAGCTTCTGGCCTTCCTTGACCTCGAAGGCCGGGTACCACGCATCGAGGTTGCGCACGGTCAGCGCACGGAACTGGCCGGGTGCGTGCACGTCGGTCAGCAGCGAATTGCGCAGTGCCTGCTCGCGGCTCTTGCTGCGCCACGCCTGCGCAAAGCCGAGGAAGAAGCGCTGGTCCGGCGTGAAGCCTTCCAGCGTCTGGCCGGGCTTGCCCTGCAGCGACAGCTGGTAGGCATCGTAGGCGGTGCCGAGGCCGGCCACGTCGGCGATGTTCTCGCCCAGCGACAGGCGTCCATTGACGTGCACGCCGGGGAACGGCTCGTAGCTGCTGAACTGCGCTGCCAGCGCGTCACCGGCCGCGTTGAACTTCTCCAGGTCCTGCGGCGTCCACCAGTTGTGCAGGCGGCCGGTGTCATCGAACAGGGCGCCGGCGTTGTCGAAGCCGTGGCTGATCTCATGGCCGATCACCGCGCCGATGGCACCGTAGTTCACCGCATCGTCGGCCGCACCGTCGAAGAACGGCGGCTGCAGGATGGCGGCCGGGAACACCAGGCGGTTTTCCAGCGGCACGTTCATCGCATTGATGGTCTGCGGCAGCATCGCCCACTCACCATGGTCCGGCGCCTTGCCCAGCTTGGCCAGGTTGCGCTGGTATTCGAACTGTTCGGCGCGTTGTGCATTGCCCAGCGGGTCGTCGCGCTTGATCTCCAGGCCGCTGTAGTCGCGCCAGCTGTCCGGGTAACCCATGCCGACCTTCAGCCCGGCGACCTTGGCCTTGGCGCTGGCCTTGGTCTGCGGCGACATCCAGTCCAGCGCATCGATGCGCTTGCCGAACGCGGCGATGATGTTCTTCGCCATCTCGTCGGCGCGCTCCTTTGTCCTGGCATCGAAGTGCTTTTCCACGTAACGCTTGCCGATGGCCTCGCCGATGGCATGGTTGGCATCGTCCACCGCGCGCTTCCAGCGATCACTCTGCTGCGGGGTGCCGCTCAGCGTGGTGCCGTGGAAGGCGAAGCGCGCATCGGCGAACTTCTTCGGCAGGTACGGCGCGGCGCGGTCGAGGGCGTGGAAGGTCAGGTAGTCCTTCCAGGCGTCCAGCGGCTCGGTGGCGACCAGCCGCGACAGGCCGGCGACGGCCTTGGGCTGCCAGACGATGAAGTCCTGCTGCTGCGACAGTCCCGAGGCCTCCAGGAAGGCCGCCCAGTCCATGCCGGGTGCCTTGGCGCTGAAGTCGTCGCGCGTCCACGGGTTGGCGCCCTTGGCCACGTCGTTGGTTTCTTCCTGGGTGGCGTGCGCCTTGGCGATCTTGGTTTCAAGCGCGACGATGCGCTGCGCCTTGGCGCCGGCATCGGCAACGCCGGCCAGCGTCAGCACCTGGCCGATGTATTCCTGGTACTGCCTGCGCAGCTCGGCCATGCGGCCATCGCCCAGGTAGAAGTCACGGTCGGGCAGGCCCAGGCCACCCTGCACCAGGTAGGGCGCGGTGCGTGCCGGCTGCAGCAGGTCCACCGATACCCACAGGCCGAACAGGCGGTCGGTATAGAAATTGGTGGCGTTGAGCAGGTCCACGTCGGCGCGCACGTCGGCGCCCAGCGCGCGGGCCAGGGCAGCCTTGTCGGCCAGCGCGTCGATCGCCTGCAGCTGCGGCTGCACCGGTGCCAGCCCACGCTGCTCAATCCCGGCTTCGTCCATGAAGGCGGCGTAGTAATCGCCGATCAGCTTGTCTTCGCCGCTGGCCTGTGCGTTGTTGGCCGCGCCTTCCAGGATGGCGCGGGTGTCGGCCTGGGTCTTTTCGGCGATCACGTTGAAGCTGCCGAAGCGCGAGCGGTCGGCCGGGATTTCGGTGTTCTTGACCCAGCTGCCGTTGGCGAAATCAAAGAAGTTGTCACCGGCGGCGATGCTGCGGTCCATGCCGTCGGCGTCGAAACCGAAGCTGCCCAGCTGCGGCTTGGGCGCCTGCGCGGCTTCTGCCTGCGGGGGGGCCTCGGGCGTGGCCGGGGGAGCATCGCCGCCACAGGCCGCCAGGGAAAGGGACAGGCTGGCGGTGATCGCCAGCAGCAGGGGAGCGCGACGCAACGTAGGCATGGAGTACTCGGGCGACGGGAAACGGTCAGTCTAATCCCTGCCGGCGGGGCTGGTTGCAACGGCAACCGTACCGAAAGCGGGGGTCGCCTGTGCCGGATGTGGCTGAACAGGGGCGGACACTCTTCCTGTCGTCATCGGCGTGATGCATGCTGCACGAGGGGGCCGGGAGGAAGCGCGTTCGACGCGGAACCGCCGGCGAGAAGACAGCACGGTCAAGAAAGTCGATCCGCGGCCGCTTAGGTGTGGATCACAGGAAAACGTTCGCGCATGAGAGCACCTGGCCACCACCGCCGACGTTGCCATCGATGGCCGCACTGAGCCGCATGCTGGTTCGGCCGCAGCGGGCCCTGTTGTGGGGGGGAATGCTGCTGGGCCTGCTGTTCGCCGCCGGGCTGGCGACGATGCTGGCCAGTGACTTCCAGCGCCGCCTTGACGTTGCCCAGCGCCAGAGCCGCACGTTGGCGGTGGGCAGCCAGCGCCTGCTGTGGCTGGAAATGCGCAACCTGGAACGGGCGATGCAGGGCGTCGGCGCGGACGCTGCACAACTGTTCCGCAGCGTGCCCGCACAGGCACCGGACCTGCTGGACCAGAACATCGCCGGCGTGCTGCACCGGCATGCCGAACTGGACAGCATCGTGGTGGTGGACCAGCACGGCCGCGCGCTGACCAGTGGCGTCGGCGACCTGCAGCTGCCGCTGTGGGTGGACGGGCAACGACGTGGCCGCGGCAGTGACCTGTACCTGGGGCCGCCGCAGCGACGCGATGGCCTGAACTGGGTGCTGCCGCTGGCCCTGCAGCTGGAACAGGACCGCTGGCTGCTGGTGCGCCTGCATACCAGTGAACTGCAGCGGATCATCGGCGGGCTGGATATCGGTACGCGTGGGGTGGTGTCGATCAGCGATGTGGAAGGCCACGTGCTGGCGCGATCTCCGATGGACGGCAACGTGGTGGGGCAGCAGTTTCCGTTGGCCCACCGACAGGCGCTGGGCAGTGACGCGGTGCGTTCGCTGGGCGTGGAAACGAGCCCGGTCGACGGGGTCGCGCGCATATCGGCGATGAGCACGCTGCATCAGTATCCGCTTGCGGTGTATGCCGGGCTGGGCCGTCGCGAAGTGCTGGCCGCATGGTGGCCCTACGTGTACGCCTCGGTGGCGATGTTCCTGCTGTACTGCGGGCTGCTGGCCGGCCTGGTGTGGGGCATCGGCCGCGCGGCGCGGCGGCAGCATGTGCTGGCCGAAGAACTGCGCACGGGCCACGCCGAACTGCTGCTGGCCCATCAGGTAGGCCATGTCTGCACCTGGCACGTGGACGAAGACGCCTGCCAGTTGCACTGGTCGCCGCTGGCACGCGAGATTTTCGGCGTTGACGTCGATGCGCTGCCCTTGTCCGAGTTCTTCCACCGTGTGCACCGCGAGGACGGCGTGCGCATGCAGGCGGCCTTCGACCGGGCCTTCGCCGGCGATGCCGTGCTGGACGAGGTGTTCCGCATCGTGCTGCCGGGCGGCGACGTCCGTTGGGTGTCCGCGCGCGGTCGGCGCGTGGTGATCGGTGATCGCCAGCGGCGGATGATCGGTGCGATGACCGACATCAGCGAGCGCTACCTGGCGCGCGAGCGGGCGGACCAGGCCGAGCGCCAGTTCCGCCTGCTGTTCGACCGCAATCCGGCGCCGTTCTGGGTGTTCGACCCGGACACCTTGCAGTTCCTGGAGGTCAACCAGGCCGCGATAAGCCAGTACGGCTACACACGCGAAGAATTCCTGGCGATGAGCATCCTCGATATCCGGCCGCGCGAAGGCTGGGACGAGATCCGCGGGGCGATCGCCGAAGCCCGCGTCGGCGAGTCCCAGGATGCCAAGATCCGGCTGCACCAGCGCAAGGATGGAACGGTGTTCGAGGTGCGTGCGCATCTGTCGCGGCTGGATTTCGACGGCCATCCGGCCTGCCTGGTGCTGGCCGAGGATGTCAGCGAGCGCCTGGCCTACGAGCGCGAACTGGCCTACCACGCCAGCCACCACCCGCAGACCGGCCTGCTCAATACGCGCGCGTTGGCCGAGGCGCTGGACGAATGTGCCGGCAGCTACACGGTGGCGTTCATCCAGCTGCGGGGCCTGCGGCTGATCTCCGATGCGCTGGGCAGCGACATCGGTGATGCCGTGCTGCAGGCGATGGCCACGCGCCTGGGGGGACTGGGCGCGCGGTTCGGCTGGCTGGCGTTCCAGCCGGCGGAAGATTTCGTGTTCGCCTTCAGCGATGCGCACGATGCGAAGAACGCTTTGGATGCACTGGTGCAGATCGTGTCCGAGCCGGTGCGCGGGCAGGATTCGCTGCACCAGTTCGAGCCGAGCATCGGCGTGGCCGTGCACGCGCCCGGCGACGGGCTGCTGGCCGCGCAGGTGATCGGCATGGCGGCGCAGGCGGCGCACAGTGCGCGTGCCGAAGGCGATGTACTGGCGCGCTTCGACCCCAGCGTCAACGCACGCCTGGCCGAGCGGTTGCGCCTGGCCGGCCGAATCCACAACGCCATCGATGCCGAATTCGAGCTGTATTTCCAGCCGATCTGCCATGCCAGCGATGGCACGCCGGCCGCGCTCGAGGCGCTGCTGCGCTGGCCGCAGGCCGATGGCAGCTTCATCCCGCCGGGCGATTTCATCCAGCTGTGCGAAGACACCGGCCTGATCCTGGCGCTGGGGCGCTGGGTGATCCGCGCGGCCGCGCAGGCCCAGCGGCAACTGGTGGATGCAGGCTGGGCCGACCTGCCGATCGCGGTGAACGTGTCTGCAGTGCAGTTCTTCAACAGCGACCTGGTCGGCGAGTTCGGCCGCGCGATGGAGGAGTTCGGACTGGCACGCGGTGCGTTGCAGGTCGAGCTCACCGAAAGCAGCCTGATGCGCAAGCCGGCCCAGGCGATGCAGACCATGCAGCGCCTGCACGAACAGGGCATCTGCGTGTCGCTGGACGACTTCGGCACGGGGTTCTCCAGCATGTCCTACCTGCAGCATCTGCCGCTGGACATCCTGAAGATCGACCGCAGCTTCGTGGCCGATGTGGAGATCAACCCGCGCAACGCTTCGATCTGCCGGGCGCTGCTGTCGCTGGGTCACAGCATGGGCCTGACCATCATCGCCGAAGGCGTGGAGACGCCGGGACAGCTGCAGTGGCTGGCCGCGCATGGCTGCGACCAGGTGCAGGGCTACCTGCTGGGCCGGCCGGCCCCGTTGAAGACGGTGATCGAGCAGTTGGACGCGGTGGAAGTGGTGCTGTAGCGCCGGCAGTCTTCAGCGCGCGCCCCGCGTGCTCGACCTGTCTCTCTACCCATCTCCCAGGCCACGAGACGGCCTCCTACGTC
>NZ_LDJK01000109.1 GCF_001431535.1 Stenotrophomonas chelatiphaga | reverse complement strand
TGTGTGTGCTGTTGTCAGCCTGTACTCAGTCTCTCAGTCGTAGTAGTTCTTGGTACGTGGTTCCCCGTCCAACGAGAACTCCACTGAAGGAGTCGACGGCAGCGTCAACTGTGTACAAGCGTCAGACGATGAGCTGTGCCTGGTCAGCGACTGCGTGTTCCGCGACTGGCCTGCGCCACGCGATGCCGAAGAAGCGCTGGCTGACGAGCCCTGGTTCCATGTCGGGCCGCGTGATGTCTTCCCCGAGCGCTTCGCTCCGTTCATGGGCCTGCCTGCCGCTGAGCTGGCGGCGGTGCGCGAGCACTTCGGGCATCTGTTCCAGCCGGCATGGTGGCGCGCGCTGCAGGAGCGCTTCGCCGCGGGCGAGCATCCCGATACGCCCCCCTATGCGCGTGAAAACCGCCTGGCGTAAGGTGGCCGCTGCCCGATGCCTTTGCTACCCTCGGGGCACATCGACACGGAGCAGTCAGCATGCGTACTTCGATCTTTCTTGGATTGGCCCTGGCCCTTGGCGCAGGCAGCGCAGCGGTACCGCTGGATGCCAGCGCGCAGAGCGCACGTGCGGCGCGCGCGCAGGCCGAAGGCAGCATGGTCCTCAGCGGCAGCATCGACATCGCGCCGGATGGCTCGGTCGAAGGCTTCACGCTGAAGGACGAGCACAAGATCGAGCCTTACATCCAGGACTTCCTGAAGCAGAACGTGGCCCGGTGGCGGTTCGAGCCGGTGCTGCGTGATGGCAAGGCGGTGGCAGCGAAAACGCCGGTGAACCTGCGTCTGGTGGCGCGACAGGTGGAGGGTGGCGGCATGGATGTCGTGCTGAGCAGCGCCAGCTTCCGCAACTATGATCCCAAGGCGACCGACGGGGTCGCCAGTGACAGCATGCCGCCCCCCTCGTTCCCGCGTGAACTGCTGGATATGCGCGGTGCGGGCGAGGTGCTGCTGCTGGTGCGCGTGGCGCGCGATGGCACGGTCGACGATGTGATCGCCGAACAGGTGAACGGGTACGTGGCCGGGTCGCCCCGCGCCATGCAGCGGATGCGGGATGTCATGGCGCGCGCGGCGGTCGGTGCGGCACGCAAATGGACCTTCGTGGCGCCCACCACCGGTGCCCGCGTCGATGATCCGTTCTGGACCGTGCGCGTGCCGGTGCGCTACTTCTACGGTGGCAACGGCGACCGCTACGGCAAGTGGCAGGCGTATATTCCGGGCCCGAAGCAACGCGCCACGTGGGACGTGGGGCACGGCGACACCGATGCGGCGCCCGATCTTCTGCCCGATGGTGGGGTCTACATGGTCGGGATCGACAACGGGCCCAAGCTGCTGACGCCGCTGCAGGGCTGAGGTAGCACGAGCCTCGCTCGGCGGGGTCCTTGGCCGCACGCACCGCTGCGCTCGCCGACCATGGGTCGGCGCTACCACGGGCCTGCCACTCACGGTCGCGCTGAGCCGAGCGCGGCTCGGCGCGACCGGGGGTCAGCGGTAAGGGTAGGTCACGCTGCGGTTGCGACCCTGTTCCTTGGCCATGTACAGCGCTTTGTCGGCCATGCGCAGGGCCTGCTCGGCATCGGCATCGAAGGTCGGGTAATGCGCGACGCCCACCGAGACACTGACATGGCCGACCGGATCCAGTAGCTGGGTCGCGATCTGCTTGCGCAGCCGCTCGGCGATCAGCAGGGCATCGTCGGCATCGGTGGTGGGCAGCAGCATCAGGAACTCTTCGCCGCCGTTGCGGCACAGCACATCGCCATCGCGCGAGTAGCGCCGCATCTGTTCGGCGATGTGGCCGATGACCTGGTCGCCGACTGCGTGGCCATGCTGGTCGTTGATGCCCTTGAAGCGATCGATGTCCAGGGCGAGGATGGCGAAGGACTGGCCCTGCGCCTTCCACGTTTCCAGCGCCTGCTGCAGCCCGCGGCGGTTGAGCAGCCCGGTCAGCGGATCGGTGCGGCTGGCACGGTTGAGGGTGCCGATGCGGTCCTGCAGTGCATTGAAGCTGTACAGCACGGCCTGCTTGAGCTGCGCCACTTCGAAGTACCACGCGCGGATGCCACCGACATCGGAAATGGCACGGCCGGTGTCACCTTCCTGCACGTTGCGCGCCAGCTGCCACAGCGGCAGCGAGATGCGCCGCGCGAACCACCAGGTCACCAGCAGCGACAGTACGCCCAGGGGGATCGCACGCCAGATCACCGACGACATCAACTGCGAAAGCGGCTGCAGGGTGGATGCAGCGGGGCGCTGGGCCACGATGCCCCAGCCGGTGGCCGGTACCGGTGCGTATCCGGCCAGCATGGACACGCCGCGGCTGTTGGTGACCTGCGTTGCCCCGCGCTGCCCGCGCACTACGGCGTCGATCACCCTGTTGCCCGGTGCATACCCACCGACCCGCTCGGGATCGGCGTGGTAGAGCAGTCGGCCATTGCGGTCCACCACGTACAGGTAGGACCCGTCGCGGTAGTAATGGGTGCCCAGCAGACTCTGCAGGATGCTGCGCTGGCGCAGGTAGATGGTGCCGCTGACGTAGCCGCGATACATGCCCTGGGCGTCGAATACCGGGTGCGACATCGCCACCAGCAGTTTGCCGGTGGCCGAGTCGTAGGGGTCGCTGATCATCGGCTGGCGCCGCTCCAGCGCGATGCGGTTGCCTTCGCTGCGCAGCGTGTCGCCCTTCAGGTACAGCGTCTGCGGCGAGGTCGCCATGACCAGGCCGGTCTGGTTGACGATCAACACCGAGTTGAAGCTGTTGGTCTGCAGTTGCAGGCGGCTGGCCTCGTCCTGCGCGCGGCGGTCGTCCATGCCGTGGCGACCGAGCAGCATGGCGGTGTAAGCGAGCTGCTGCTGCGATGAGAGGACGAAGTTCTGCGTGGTTTCGGCCAGCTTGTTGGCGTAGACGCGATTGGCTTCCAGCGTGCTGCTGATCAGCTGGTCGCGCTGCACGCGATAGCTGGCCAGCAGGGTATTTGCCAGCGCCACCACGGTACTGAGCAGGGCCAGGGCAAGGATCAACGAGCCCAGGTTGAGGCGTTTGGAGAGCGTGCGCATGCGGGCAGGTCGGGCTGTTCAGGTGCTGGTCCAGCCGGTCTGGCCGGAGGGAACGACAGCGCGGGACGGCGCCCGCACGCAGCAGCCTGCGCACGGTTCGGTGGGGGGACTGCGGGGGCATTATCGCTGAAAGCGACAGGTCACGTGCGGAGGGTGGGCAAGGTCAACGTCAACGTCAACGTCAACGTCAAGGGCTGCAGGGCTATGGGTTGGCGGGACGGGGTGGGTTGGCGGGACACGCCGTGAATCCATCCTTGGAGGCTGCGTCGCCGCATCCATGCGGCTCAGCGTCCCGCCAACCCACCCCGCC
>NZ_LDJK01000108.1 GCF_001431535.1 Stenotrophomonas chelatiphaga | reverse complement strand
ACGTGGAGATCGGCGTGGTCGGCTCCGGCGATGTCGAAGGTGTGCGACGTCGGCGGCGACGTGCTGCGTCGGCAGCCTCGGCTCGGGCGAGCTCGAGGTGCGCGATGTCGGCGGCAACCTGACCGTGCAGCGCAGCGGCAGCGGCGATGTCCGCCACAGCGGCGTGCGCGGCACCGTCACCCTGCCCCGCGGCAAGTAACCGACAGACACACACGGAAGACTCGACCATGAAGATGCGCACCCTGCTGCCCACCCTGCTGCTGGCCCTGCCGCTGGCAGCCTGTACCGGGCACGACAACGACACGGCCAAGGCGCTGGACGACACCGGGAGCAGCATCGGCCGCTCGGTGCAGGAAGCCACCGACAAGGCCCGCAAGGAATTGGCCACCGGCAATTTCAAGCTGAACGTCGATGGCCTGCCCGTCGCGGAGATCACCCCGCAGGGCGGTCTGCTGATCGAAGGCAAGGACGTGGTGACCACGCCCGCCCAACGTACCCAGTTGCTGGAGTACCGGCACCAGGTCGAAGGCATTGCGTCGGCCGGCATGGATATCGGCGTGGCCGGTGCGAACCTGGGCGTCAAGGCCGCCGGCGAAGCGCTGAAGGGCGTGTTCTCGGGCCAGACTGAAGGCATCGAACAGCGCATCAACGCCGAAGCGGACAAGCTGAAGGTCCAGGCCAAGGGCCTGTGCGACAAGCTGCCTGCAATGATGGCGACCCAGCAGGCGCTGGCCGCCTCGCTGCCTGCGTTTGCCCCGTATGCCACGATGAGCCAGAGCGACATCGACGGCTGCGACGAATGAGCGCACCCGGCCGCCGCCAGCGACCCGGCGGCGGCCGGCCGGCGCCACGGGGACTACAATGAGCGGCTCTCCCCCTCCCCGTGGACCGCCATGAAGAAGCTGTTCCTGCTGCTGGCCGCCCTGTCCTGCCTCGTGCTTGCCGGCTGTGACCAGGAGTACCGCAACCACCGCGTCGAACGCAGCAAGCCGAAGATCACCGTCAGCGACAGCATGGTCACCGTGCGTCGCGCACCCGCGCCCAACATCATCATCCTGGCCAACGGCCACATGAAGGTCGACGAGATCGAGATTCCGCTGCGGGCCGACCAGCAGCAGATGCTGCAGCAGATGTTCGGCCACCTGCAGGTGCTGCGCCAGAACACCCTGGTCGACGCCCCGGCCGACCCGGACAAGAAGCCGGTGAAGATCGTGCCGCCGGCCGGCAGCAACCCGATCCCGGAAGACCTGGTGCAGGTGATTCCGGAGTTCAAGGATTACACCGAAACCTTCGGCAACCTGCAGGCTGATCGTCGCTGAGGATCGTGGGTAGTGACGGCCGCTGGCCGTCGGCGTTTTGCCCTGGTGGGTGACGACCGTTGGTCGTCACGGCGTTGCCGCTGCGCTCGCCGACCATGGGTCGGCGCTACCCTGTCATTGCCCGGTAGTGACGACCGTTGGTCGTCACGCGGTTCCTGTGACGCGAGGGATCAGCCTCCCCCGCCGCCGCCTGCATGGATGCCACCGGCGGTGAGCGCCTTCGGATCCAGCAGCCTGCGCAGCTCTGCCTCTGCCAGCCCGCTGTCCTCCAGCGCGATCTCCAGCACCGGCCGCTGTTCCTTGTAGGCACGCTTGGCGATCGCCGCGGCCTTCTCATAGCCGATGATCGGGTTCAGCGCCGTGACCAGGATCGGATTGCGGTCCAGCGCTTCGCGCACCCGGTCCTCGCGCACCTTCAGCCCGTCGATCGCACTATCGGCCAGCAGCCGCGACACGTTGGCCAGCAGGGTGATGCTGTCCAGCAGGTTCACCGCGATCAGCGGCAGGGTGACGTTCAACTGGAAGTTGCCGGTCTGCCCGGCCACCGTGATCGCGGTGTGGTGGCCGATCACCTGCGCGCAGGCCATCACGGTCGCCTCCGGGATCACCGGATTGACCTTGCCCGGCATGATCGAGCTGCCCGGCTGCAGCGCCGGCAGCTCGATCTCGCCCAGCCCGGCCAGCGGACCGGCGTTCATCCAGCGCAGGTCGTTGGCGATCTTGATCAGCGCCACGGCAAGCGCATTGAGCTGGCCGGAGATCTCCACTGCATCGTCCTGCGCGGCCAACCCCTCGAACTTGTTGGCGGCACTTTCGAACTTGACCCCGGTACCGGCCTTCAGCGCCTTGGCCACGCGTTCGCCGAAGCGCGGGTCGGCATTGATGCCGGTACCGATCGCCGTACCGCCCAGCGGCAGGCGACGCAGGCGCTTGAGGCTGTCGTCGAAGCGCTGCTGCGCCGACGCCAACTGCGCCGACCAGGCCGAAAATTCCTGCTCGAACGTCAGCGGCATCGCGTCCATCAGGTGCGTGCGCCCGGTCTTGACCACCTTGCGCAGGCTGCGGCCCTTGCGGTCGATGACCTTGCGCAGGTGCGCCAGCGCCGGCAGCAGGTCTTCCTGCGCGGCCAGCGCCGCCGACACCCGCAGGGCGGTCGGAATCACATCATTGGAGCTCTGGCCCTGGTTGACGTGGTCGTTGGGATGCACCGGCGTGCGCCCGGCCTTGCCCCCGCGGTTGGCCAGCGTGGCGATGACCTCGTTGGCGTTCATGTTCGAAGACGTGCCCGAACCGGTCTGGTAGACGTCGATCGGGAAGTGCGCATCCCAGTCACCGGCGGCCACTTCGGCGGCCGCGCCCTGTACCGCCTTTGCGATATTCCTGGGCAGGTGGCCGAGCTCTGCATTCACCCCGGCCGCCGCACCCTTGACCAGGCCCAGGGCCCGGATGAATCCACGCGGCATGCGCTGGCCGGACACCGGGAAATTGTCCACCGCGCGCTGGGTCTGCGCGCCCCACAGGGCATCGGCAGGTACCTGCAGCTCGCCCATGCTGTCATGTTCGGTCCGGAAACCGGGGGTGGTAGTCGTGCTGGAACGCTTGCTCATCCGATCAACTCCGCATGCTTTCAGGGGGAAAGGGAATCTGCGGCTGGCATCGGGCAGGTTCCCCAGGCTGGCGTCTGCTTTCAGGATACAGGGTCGTGAAGGACGCCGGCCGTCACGCCACGGCAACCGCATGCGCGCCAGCCGTTGTTTTCGACAGTCGAGCAGGCGCGCCCCTACAATATGGCCCCCGCCGTCTCACAGCTGCCCGCCGACATGTCCGAATCCGCCCTGCTCGCCCTGTCCCCGCTCGATGGCCGTTACGCCGGCAAGGTCGATGCGCTGCGCCCGATTTTTTCCGAATACGGACTGATCAAGGCCCGCATCACGGTGGAAGTGGAGTGGCTGCTGGCACTGGGCGCCGAGCCGGGCGTGATCGAGCTGCCGGCCTTCTCTGCTGCCGCCACCGCGCGCCTGCGTGCGCTGGCCAAGGACTTCAGCCCGGCCCAGGCCGCGCGGGTCAAGGACATCGAACGCACCACCAACCATGACGTCAAGGCGGTGGAGTACTTCATCAAGGAACAGCTGAAGGACGATGCCGAACTGGCCCCGGCGCTGGAGTTCGTGCACTTCGCCTGCACCAGCGAAGACATCAACAACCTCAGCTACGGGCTGATGCTGGAGCAGGCCCGCCGCGAGGTGCTGCTGCCCACGCTGGATGGCATCGCCGCCTCGCTGCGCTCGCTGGCCCACGCACAGGCGGCCCAGCCGATGCTGTCGCGCACGCACGGCCAGACCGCCTCGCCGACCACCCTGGGCAAGGAACTGGCCAACGTGGTCGCCCGCCTGGAGCGCCAGCGCCGCCAGCTGGCGGCGGTGGAGCTGACCGGCAAGATCAACGGCGCGGTCGGCAACTACAACGCACACGTATCCAGCTACCCGGACGTGGACTGGCCCACCTTCGCCCAGCGCTTTGTCGAAGGCCTGGGGCTGGTGTTCAACCCGTACACCACGCAGATCGAACCGCATGACAACATCGCCGAGATCGGTGATGCGGCGCGCCGCGCCAATACCATCCTGATCGACCTCTCGCGCGACATCTGGGGTTACATCTCGCTGGGTTACTTCAAGCAGCGGCTGAAGGAAGGCGAAGTCGGTTCCTCGACCATGCCGCACAAGGTCAACCCGATCGATTTCGAGAACGCCGAGGGCAACTTCGGCATCGCCAATGCGCTGTTCGAGCACTTCAGCGCCAAGCTGCCGATCAGCCGCTGGCAGCGTGACCTGACCGACTCGACGGTGCTGCGCGCGCTGGGCACGGCGTTCGGGCACACCCAGGTGGCGCTGGATTCGCTGGCCAAGGGCATCGGCAAGCTGGAAGTGAACCCGCAGCGCCTGGATGCCGACCTGGATGCGGCCTGGGAAGTGCTGGCCGAGGCCGTGCAGACGGTGATGCGCCGCCATGGCCTGCCCAACCCGTACGAGCAGCTGAAGGCGCTGACGCGCGGCCAGGGCATCACGGCCGAGTCGATGCGCGCGTTCGTCGAGTCGCTGGAGCTGCCGGCCGATGCCAAGCAGCACCTGCGTGAGCTGACCCCGGGTGGCTACGTCGGCCTGGCAGCCGAGCTTGCCCGCGCGGTGTAAAGGGGTTTGCCGGGCTGCGCCCGGCGCCTGCTTTTTTTCCAAGCAACGTCAAGGTCCAGAGCAACAGCTGCACGGCTGCTTGTTGGCGGGGCGGGATGGGTTGGCGGGGGACGGCAGAAGCCGCATCCTGCGGGCCTCGTTTCGCGCCATCCATGGCGCTCAACGCCCCCGCC
>NZ_LDJK01000107.1 GCF_001431535.1 Stenotrophomonas chelatiphaga | reverse complement strand
ATAGGTTTATAATAGACAGTCACCAAGCGTGACGACGTGCAGCGTGGTCAGGTCCTGTGCAAGCCGGGTTCGATCAAGCCGCACACCGAGTTCGAAGGCGAAGTGTACGTGCTGTCGAAGGATGAGGGCGGCCGTCACACCCCGTTCTTCAACGGCTACCGTCCGCAGTTCTACTTCCGCACCACCGACATCACCGGTGCAGCCAAGCTACCGGAAGGTGTTGAAATGGTGATGCCGGGCGACAACGTGAAGATGGTTGTCACCCTGATCAACCCGGTCGCCATGGACGAAGGCCTGCGCTTCGCCATCCGCGAAGGCGGTCGTACCGTCGGCGCCGGCGTGGTCTCGAAGATCATCAAGTAATCTGCACTACCGGCGGTTTTTCTAAAGCTGCCGGTCGCGCGAGTGGCGGGCCGGGAACCTCGGTCCGCCTTCGCCGTCTAAGGCAAGGCAAAGTTTATAACGTACGCCAGTAGCTCAATTGGCAGAGCAGCGGTCTCCAAAACCGCAGGTTGGGGGTTCGAGTCCCTCCTGGCGTGCCATCTGCCTTCCTAACCAGCGGTCCGCCGCTAAAGCAGCCCGAGCCGGATGAACAGCAAGATCGAACACTCCAAGGATACGTCCACTTCTGGTGGAGACCTCGTCAAGTACGTCGCCGCCGCCCTGCTGGTGCTGGCCGGACTGTTCGTGTGGTTCTGGTTCTCCGCAGACTCCGGTCGTGCCACCCAGCTGGGTGCCTGGACCGCTCAGATCCGCGCGCTTGCCGTCATTGCCGGCCTGGCGGGCGGTATTGCCGTTTTCATGCTGACCGGGAAGGGCCGCGATACCCGCGAGTTCCTGTCCGAGTCGCGTTTCGAACTGCGCAAAGTGGTCTGGCCGACGCGCCAGGAAGCCATCCGGATGACCTGGGTCGTCATCGTTGTTGTAATCATCCTCAGCCTGCTGCTGGGTGGGTTCGACTTCGTCATTCAGAAACTGACTCAGCTGTTCCTGAGCCGGTAAGGAGATACCCATGAAGCGCTGGTACGTTGTTCACGCCTATTCAGGCTTCGAGAAGTCGGTTGCGCAGGCCCTGCGCGATCGCATCGTTCGTGAAGAGAAGCAAGAGCTGTTTGGTGATGTGCTGGTCCCGACCGAAGAAGTGGTCGAGATGCGCGCTGGCCAGAAGCGCCGCTCCGAACGCAAGTTCTTCCCCGGCTACGTGCTGGTCCAGATCGAGACCCACGAAGAAGGCGGCATTCCGCGCATCGACAGCGAAAGCTGGCACCTGGTGAAGGATACCTCCCGCGTGCTGGGCTTCATCGGCGGCACCGCTGATCGTCCGCTGCCGATCGCCGATTCAGAGGCCGAGGCCATCCTGAACCGGGTCCAGGACGGTATCGAGAAGCCGCGTCCGAAGGTGCTGTTCGAGCCGGGCCAGATGGTCCGCGTTACCGATGGCCCGTTCAACGACTTCAATGGCGTCGTGGAAGAAGTCAATTACGAGAAGAGCCGCCTGCGCGTCTCGGTGCTGATCTTCGGTCGCGCCACCCCGGTCGAACTCGAGTTCGGCCAGGTCGAGAAGGCCACCGGCTGATCGCCGCAGCGCCAGGCCCCGCCTGGCGTTCAGGTTGCCAGTGTGGACGCTTCGTCAAAGCGCTGGTATAGTGCCCGGCTTCCTGCCAGGAATCTGGCAAAAGTGAAGGCCGCCGAAAGGTGGCCTTCTGCATGTATTCAAAAACGCGATGCCGGGACGCGTGATTCCCGGTCCGATGGGGAGCCTGTTGTCGTAAGGCGCTAGCACCCGGAGAGCATACTCATGGCAAAGAAAGTTGTCGGTTACATCAAGCTGCAGGTGAAGGCCGGTCAGGCCAACCCCTCGCCGCCGGTCGGTCCTGCGCTGGGTCAGCGCGGCCTGAACATCATGGAATTCTGCAAGGCCTTCAATGCCGCCACGCAGAAGCTCGAGCCGGGTCTGCCGGTTCCGGTGATCATCACGGCCTATTCGGACCGTACGTTCACCTTCATCACCAAGAGCACCCCGGCGACCACCCTGCTGAAGAAGGCTGCTGGCATCTCGTCGGGCTCCAAGCGCCCGAACACCGAGAAGGTCGGCAAGGTCACCCGCAAGCAGCTGGAAGAGATCGCCAAGGCGAAGGAACCCGACCTGACCGCCGCTGACCTGGACGCCGCCGTGCGTACCATCGCCGGCTCGGCCCGTTCTATCGGCATCGTGGTGGAGGGCTAATAACATGGCACTGAACAAGCGTGAGAAGGCCCTGAAGGCCGCCGTCGTCCCGGGCAAGTCGTATGGCTTCGAAGACGCGATCAAGATCCTGAAGACCACCGCCAGCGCCAAGTTCGTCGAGTCGATCGACGTGGCTGTGCGCCTGGGCGTGGACGCCAAGAAGTCCGACCAGCAGGTGCGCGGTTCCACCGTGCTGCCGGCCGGTACCGGCAAGTCGGTCCGCGTTGCGGTGTTCGCACCGGCCGGTGCCAAGGCTGACGAAGCCCTGGCCGCTGGCGCCGAAGCCGTCGGCATGGACGACCTGGCCGAAAAGATGCAGGCCGGTGATCTGAACTATGACGTCGTGATCGCGACCCCGGACGCCATGCGCGTCGTGGGTAAGCTGGGCACCGTGCTCGGCCCGCGCGGCCTGATGCCGAACCCGAAGGTCGGCACCGTCTCGGCCAACCCGGGTGAAGCCGTCAAGAACGCCAAGTCGGGCCAGGTGCGTTACCGCACCGACAAGGCCGGCATCATCCACTGCACCATCGGCAAGGCCAGCTTCGAAGACGAAGCGCTGAAGTCGAACCTGCAGGCGCTGCTGCTGGACCTGATCAAGGCCAAGCCGGCCACCTCGAAGGGCCTGTACCTGCAGAAGGTGTCGGTCAGCTCGACGATGGGCCCGGGCGTCACCGTCGACCAGTCGACCCTGACCCTGAAGTAAGTGTTTGAAGCGGATGTGGAGCCCCCGGGTTCCGCATCCGTCCCATTTGAAGGCAACCGCCGGCAGCGCATCGCCGGTGGCAGCCGTCAAAGACCGCAGGTGCGGTCGTGGCATGCCGGCGACGGGCACGGAAGCTCGATTTGGCAGGGAGTCGCCGCCGGAGCAGTCACGCACGCTTAATCGATCCGTCCGGATCACCCTGCGTAGATGGTGCCCTTCTGGAGTTTTTCTGGTTTACGCAATTCTGGTTTGATACCAGGTTGAGTCCAGGTCTGGAACGGCCCACCCCCCGGAACATCAACCCGATGTTCCCGGTGTCCAGGAAGGACGCCGCCCAGGACCGCAAACGGCAGGAGCCGTAAGCGGAGTTCAATCGGAGGAGTGCAATGGCTCTCAATCTGTCCCAGAAGCAAGAAGTAGTCGCGGAGCTGGCAGACGTCGCCGCCAAGGCCCACTCCTTGATCGCAGCCGAATACGCTGGCACCACGGTCTCCCAGATGACCGCGATGCGCAAGCAGGCTCGTGAAACCGGCGTTTTCTTGAAAGTCGTCAAGAACACCCTGGCCTCGCGTGCTGTTGAAGGCACCGAATTCGCATGTGCACAGGACAAGCTGGTCGGTCCGCTGCTGTATGCGTTCTCGCTCGAGGAGCCCGGCGCAGCCGGTCGCCTGATCAAGGAATTCGCCAAGGGCAACGATAAGCTGCAGCCCAAGGTCGTCGCCATTGGTGGCGAAGTGTTCCCGGCAAGCCACGTTGACGTGTTGGCCTCGCTGCCGACCCTCGACCAGGCCCTGGCAATGCTGGCACGCGTCCTGACCGAGCCGGTCACGATGTTCGCGCGCGCCAACAAGGCACTGGCGGATCAGCTGGGTGGTGGCGAAGCCGCTGCTGCTGCTGAGCCGGTCGCCGAGACCGCCTGAGTTTCGACCTACCGTGGTTCCTGACGGAACCTCAATCCAGAAAATCATTCAAAGGTAATCAAAATGTCCCTTTCCAACGAACAGATCGTCGAAGCCATCGCCTCGAAGTCCCTGATGGAAGTGATGGAGCTGGTCAAGGCCATCGAAGAGAAGTTCGGCGTTTCCGCCGCTGCTCCGGTCGCCGTGGCTGCTGCCGCTGGCCCGGCTGCCGCTGTTGAAGAGCAGACCGAATTCACCGTGACCCTGAAGTCGCCGGGCGACAAGAAGGTCGAAGTGATCAAGGCCGTCCGCGCCATCACCGGCCTGGGCCTGAAGGAAGCGAAGGACCTGACCGAAGCCGGCGGCGTCGTGAAGGAAGGCGCGTCGAAGGACGAAGCCGAGAAGATCAAGAAGGACCTGGAAGCTGCTGGCGCGACTGTCGAAGTCAAGTAAGCAGATCCCTTGCGTCGCCATCGATTTCCGGCGATGCAGCCAAGGCTGGGGGCGTAAAGCCCCCGGCCTTTGGTCGTTTCACGCGGTACCCCGAAACATCGTTTGAAAAAGCCCAACACGGGCTGCAGGAAAAGGCCCGTCCGGCCAGCGCCAAGCGCGCCGGCGGTCACGCAGATGCAGTCAAGTTGGCAGTTGGAAGTAGCAATAGAAGGCGTGCTGGTGCCGGCAATACCAGCGACTTCCAACTGACAATTTCAAGTTTCCTTTTGGGTCGTGGACGCACGCCCCGCACAACAAGGTGGAAGATCTTATGACGTCCTATTCGTTCACCGAGAAGAAGCGCATCCGCAAGGATTTCGCCAAGTCGCGCGCTATTCTCGAAGTGCCGTTCCTGCTCGCCATCCAGGTGGATTCCTACCGCGAGTTCCTGCAGGAAAACGTCGATCCGGCCAAGCGCACGGACCACGGCCTGCACGCCGCACTGAAGTCCGTCTTCCCCATCTCCAGCTACAGCGGCAATGCCGCGCTGGAATACGTCGGCTACAAGCTGGGCGAACCGGTGTTCGACGAGCGCGAGTGCCGCCAGCGTGGCATGAGCTACGGCGCCCCGCTGCGCGTGACCGTGCGCCTGGTGATCTACGACCGTGAGTCGTCGACCAAGGCCATCAAGTACGTGAAGGAGCAGGAGGTCTATCTCGGCGAAATCCCGCTGATGACCGACAACGGCACCTTCATCGTCAACGGCACCGAGCGCGTCATCGTCTCGCAGCTGCACCGCTCGCCGGGTGTGTTCTTCGACCACGACCGTGGCAAGACCCACAGCTCGGGCAAGCTGCTGTACAGCGCCCGCATCATCCCGTACCGCGGTTCCTGGCTGGACTTCGAGTTCGACCCGAAGGACGCGCTGTTCACCCGTATCGATCGCCGTCGCAAGCTGCCGGTGTCGATCCTGCTGCGCGCGCTTGGCTACAGCAACGAAGAGATGCTGGCCGAGTTCTTCGAGATCAACACCTTCCACATCAACCCCGACGAAGGCGTGCAGCTGGAGCTGGTCGCCGAGCGTCTGCGCGGTGAAACCCTGGGCTTCGACCTGGCCGACGGTGACAAGGTCATCGTGGAAGCCGGCAAGCGCATCACCGCGCGCCACGTCAAGCAGCTGGAAGCCTCGGGCATCGCCGCCCTGGCCGTGCCGGACGATTACATCGTCGGCCGCATCCTGTCGCACGACGTGGTCGATTCGGCCACCGGCGAACTGCTGGCGCAGGCCAACGACGAGATCACCGACGACCAGCTGCAGGCCTTCCGCAAGGCCGGCGTGGACGCGGTGGGCACCCTGTGGGTGAACGACCTCGATCGTGGTCCGTACCTGAGCAACACCCTGCGCATCGATCCGACCAAGACCCAGCTGGAAGCGCTGGTCGAGATCTACCGCATGATGCGTCCGGGCGAGCCGCCGACCAAGGACGCCGCGCAGAACCTGTTCCACAACCTGTTCTTCACCTTCGAGCGTTACGACCTGTCCACGGTCGGCCGGATGAAGTTCAACCGTCGCGTGGGCCGCAAGGAAACCACCGGCGAAGCCGTGCTGTACGACCGCAAGTACTACGGCGAGCGCAATGACGAAGAGTCCAAGCGCCTGGTTGCCGCGCATGGCGAGTCGTCCGACATCCTGGACGTGATCAAGGTCCTGACCGAGATCCGCAACGGCCGTGGCGTCGTCGATGACATCGACCACCTGGGCAACCGTCGCGTGCGTTCGGTCGGTGAAATGGCCGAGAACGTGTTCCGCGTGGGCCTGGTCCGCGTCGAGCGCGCGGTCAAGGAACGCCTGTCGATGGCCGAATCCGAAGGCCTGACCCCGCAGGAACTGATCAACGCCAAGCCGGTGGCTGCGGCGATCAAGGAATTCTTCGGCTCCTCGCAGCTGTCCCAGTTCATGGATCAGAACAACCCGCTGTCGGAAGTCACGCACAAGCGTCGCGTCTCGGCCCTGGGCCCGGGCGGCCTGACCCGCGAACGCGCCGGCTTCGAAGTGCGCGACGTGCACCCGACCCATTACGGCCGCGTCTGCACCATCGAAACGCCGGAAGGCCCGAACATCGGCCTGATCAACTCGCTGGCCGTGTACGCCCGCACCAATGAGTACGGTTTCCTTGAAACCCCGTACCGCAAGGTGGTGGACGGCAAGGTGTTCGACGAAGTCGAATTCCTGTCGGCGATCGAAGAAAACGAGTACGTCATTGCCCAGGCCAACGCCCTGACCAATGCCGACAGCGTGCTGACCGAGCAGTTCGTGCCGTGCCGCTTCCAGGGCGAATCGCTGCTGAAGCCGCCGGCGGAAGTGCACTTCATGGACGTCTCGCCGATGCAGACCGTGTCGGTCGCCGCGGCGCTGGTTCCGTTCCTGGAACACGATGACGCCAACCGTGCACTGATGGGCGCCAACATGCAGCGCCAGGCCGTGCCGACCCTGCGTGCGCAGAAGCCGCTGGTGGGTACCGGTATCGAACGTGCCGTGGCACGCGACTCCGGCGTCACCGTCAACGCCCGTCGTGGTGGTGAAGTGGTGCAGGTCGATGCCGCACGCATCGTGGTCAAGATCGTCGAAGAAGAAATCATCGGCGCGACCGACGCCGGCGTGGACATCTACAACCTGGTCAAGTACACCCGTTCCAACCAGAACACCTGCATCAACCAGCGTCCGCTGGTGAACGTGGGTGACGTGGTGGCGCGTGGCGACGTGCTGGCCGATGGTCCGTCCACCGACATCGGCGAACTGGCCCTGGGCCAGAACATGCTGATCGCCTTCATGCCGTGGAACGGCTACAACTTCGAAGACTCCATCCTGCTCTCCGAGCGCGTGGTGGAAGAAGATCGTTACACCACGATCCACATCGAAGAGCTGACCTGCGTCGCGCGTGATACGAAGCTGGGGCCGGAGGAAATCTCCGCCGACATCCCGAACGTGTCCGAGCAGGCGCTGAACCGCCTGGACGAATCCGGCGTGGTGTACATCGGTGCCGAAGTGCGCGCCGGCGACATCCTGGTCGGCAAGGTCACCCCGAAGGGCGAAAGCCAGCTGACCCCGGAAGAGAAGCTGCTGCGCGCGATCTTCGGCGAGAAGGCTTCGGACGTGAAGGACAGCTCGCTGCGCGTGCCGCCGGGCATGGACGGCACCGTCATCGACGTGCAGGTCTTCACCCGCGACGGCATCGAGAAGGACAAGCGTGCGCGCCAGATTGAGGAATCCGAGATCAAGCGCGTCAAGAAGGACTTCGACGACCAGTACCGCATCCTGGAAGGTGCCATCTACGCCCGCCTGCGTTCGCAGATCGTCGGCAAGGTGGTCAACGGTGGTGCCAACCTGAAGAAGGGCGACACCATCACCGACGCCTACCTGGACGGCCTGAAGAAGGCTGACTGGTTCGTGCTGCGCATGAAGGACGAGGACGCTTCGGAAGCCATCGAACGCGCCCAGAAGCAGATCCAGGCGCACGAGAAGGAGTTCGAGCGTCGCTTCGCCGACAAGCGCGGCAAGATCACCGCCGGCGACGACCTCGCCCCGGGCGTGCTGAAGATGGTCAAGGTGTTCATGGCCGTGAAGCGCCGCATCCAGCCGGGCGACAAGATGGCAGGCCGCCACGGCAACAAGGGTGTGGTCTCCAACGTGGTGCCGGTCGAAGACATGCCGTACATGGCCTCGGGCGAGACCGTGGACATCGTGCTGAACCCGCTGGGCGTGCCGTCGCGCATGAACATCGGTCAGATCCTGGAGGTCCACCTGGGCTGGGCCGCCAAGGGCCTGGGTCGCAAGATCCAGGGCATGCTGGAAGCCCAGGCCGCCGTGGCGCAGCTGCGCGTGTTCCTGGACGAGGTGTACAACCACGACAGCGACAACGTGGCCACCCACGTCGACCTGACCCAGTTCAGCGATGAAGAGCTGCTGCGCCTGGCCGGCAACCTGACCGACGGCGTGCCGATGGCAACGCCGGTCTTCGACGGTGCCACCGAAGCGGAAATCAAGCGCATGCTGGAACTGGCAGACCTGCCGGCCAGCGGCCAGACCCAGCTGTATGACGGCCGTACCGGTGAGGCATTCGATCGCCACACCACCGTCGGCTACATGCACTACCTGAAGCTGAACCACCTGGTCGACGACAAGATGCACGCCCGTTCGACCGGTCCGTACTCGCTCGTCACCCAGCAGCCGCTGGGCGGCAAGGCGCAGTTCGGCGGCCAGCGCTTCGGTGAAATGGAAGTCTGGGCGCTGGAAGCCTACGGCGCGGCCTACACCCTGCAGGAAATGCTGACGGTGAAGTCCGATGACGTGCAGGGCCGCAACCAGATGTACAAGAACATCGTCGACGGCGAGCACGAGATGGTGGCCGGCATGCCGGAATCCTTCAACGTGCTGGTGAAGGAAATCCGCTCGCTGGCCATCAACATGGAACTGGAAGACAACTGATCGCGCAGGCGCTGCTGCTCCCGGGTAGCAGCGCCGCCGCTCCGTTCTGACAGCCCATCGACAACGCATTCCTCCTTCTGGAGAACACCATGAAAGACCTGCTCAACCTCTTCAACCAGCAGCGCCAGACGCTGGATTTCGACGCGATCAAGATCGCGCTGGCTTCGCCCGACCTGATCCGTTCGTGGTCGTTCGGCGAAGTGAAGAAGCCGGAAACCATCAACTACCGTACCTTCAAGCCGGAGCGTGACGGCCTGTTCTGCGCCGCCATCTTCGGACCGGTCAAGGACTACGAGTGCCTGTGCGGCAAGTACAAGCGCATGAAGCACCGCGGCGTGGTCTGCGAAAAGTGCGGCACCGAAGTGACCCTGGCCAAGGTGCGCCGCGAGCGCATGGGCCACATCGACCTGGCCTCGCCGGTCGCGCACATCTGGTTCCTCAAGTCGCTGCCGTCGCGCATCGGCCTGATGCTGGACATGACCCTGCGTGACATCGAGCGCGTGCTGTACTTCGAAGCCTACGTGGTGACCGAGCCGGGCCTGACCGCCCTGGAGCGCCGCCAGCTGCTGACCGAAGAGCAGTACCTGACCGCACGCCAGGAACACGGCGACGACTTCGATGCCGCCATGGGCGCCGAGGCCGTGTACGAACTGCTGCGCACGATCGACCTGCAGTCGGAAATGACCCGCCTGCGCGAAGAAATCGCCAGCACCGGTTCGGAAACCAAGCTCAAGCGCCTCACCAAGCGCATCAAGCTGATCGAAGCCTTCCTGGAATCGGGCAACCGTCCGGAGTGGATGGTCATGACCGTGCTGCCGGTGCTGCCGCCGGACCTGCGTCCGCTGGTGCCGCTGGACGGTGGCCGCTTCGCGACCTCCGACCTGAACGACCTGTACCGCCGCGTCATCAACCGCAACAACCGCCTGCGTCGCCTGCTGGAACTGAGCGCGCCGGACATCATCGTGCGCAATGAAAAGCGCATGCTGCAGGAATCGGTCGATGCGCTGCTGGACAACGGTCGTCGCGGCCGTGCCATCACCGGCACCAACAAGCGCCCGCTGAAGTCGCTGGCCGACATGATCAAGGGCAAGCAGGGCCGCTTCCGCCAGAACCTGCTGGGCAAGCGCGTGGACTACTCGGGCCGTTCGGTCATCGTGGTCGGTCCGTACCTGCGCCTACACCAGTGCGGCCTGCCGAAGAAGATGGCGCTCGAGCTGTTCAAGCCGTTCGTGTTCGCCAAGCTGCAGCGTCGTGGCCTGGCCACCACCATCAAGGCCGCCAAGAAGCTGGTCGAGCGCGAAGAAGCCGAAGTCTGGGACATCCTGGAAGAGGTCATCCGCGAACATCCGGTGATGCTGAACCGTGCGCCGACCCTGCACCGCCTGGGCATCCAGGCGTTCGAGCCGGTGCTGATCGAAGGCAAGGCCATCCAGCTGCACCCGCTGGTCTGCACCGCGTTCAACGCCGACTTCGACGGTGACCAGATGGCCGTCCACGTGCCGCTCTCGCTGGAAGCCCAGCTGGAAGCGCGTGCGCTGATGATGTCCACCAACAACATCCTGTCGCCGGCCAACGGCGAGCCGATCATCGTGCCGTCGCAGGACGTCGTGCTGGGTCTGTACTACATGACCCGCTCACTGGAAAACAAGAAGGGCGAGGGCATGGCCTTCGCCAACATCGCCGAAGTCAAGCGCGCCTACGACAACCGCGTGGTGGAACTGCACGCACGCGTCAAGGTCCGCATCACCGAAGTGGTGACCGACGAAGACGGCAACAAGCAGAACAAGACCTCGATCGTGGACACCACGATCGGTCGCGCCCTGCTGGCTGAAATCCTGCCGGAAGGCCTGCCGTTCGCGCTGGCCAACACCGAGCTGACCAAGAAGAACATCAGCCGCCTGATCAACTCCAGCTACCGCCAGCTGGGTCTGAAGGACACGGTCGTGTTCGCCGACAAGCTGATGTACACCGGCTTCGCCTACGCAACCCGCGCCGGCGTGTCGATCGGCATCGACGACATGCTGATCCCGGACGAGAAGAAGGGCATCCTCACCGAGGCCGAAGCCGAAGTGCTGGAAATCCAGGAGCAGTACCAGTCGGGCCTGGTCACCGCGGGCGAGCGCTACAACAAGGTGGTCGACATCTGGTCGCGCACCAATGAGCGCATCGCCAAGGCGATGATGGACACCATCGGTACCGAGAAGGTCATCAATGCCAAGGGCGAGACCATCGACCAGAAGTCGATGAACTCCCTGTACATCATGGCCGACTCCGGTGCACGTGGTTCGCAGGCGCAGATCCGCCAGCTGGCCGGCATGCGTGGCCTGATGGCCCGTCCCGATGGCTCCATCATCGAAACGCCCATCAAGGCGAACTTCCGTGAAGGCCTGAACGTGCAGGAGTACTTCAACTCCACCCACGGTGCCCGTAAGGGTCTGGCCGATACCGCGCTGAAGACCGCCAACTCGGGTTACCTGACCCGTCGTCTGGTGGACGTGGCGCAGGACGTGGTGATCACCGAAGTGGATTGCGGTACCACCGACGGCCTGACCATGACCCCGATCGTGGAAGGCGGCGACGTCGTGGAGCCGTTGAAGGACCGCGTGCTGGGTCGTGTCGTAGCCGAGGACGTGTTCCTGCCGGGCAACGACGAAGATCCGATCGTGACCCGCAACACGCTGCTCGACGAAGCCTGGGTGGCCAAGCTGGAAGATGCCGGCGTGCAGACCATCAAGGTCCGTTCGACGATCTCCTGCGCCTCCGCGTTCGGCGTCTGCGGTCGCTGCTACGGCCGCGATCTGGCCCGTGGCCACATCGTCAACATCGGTGAAGCGGTCGGCGTCATCGCCGCACAGTCGATCGGTGAGCCGGGTACCCAGCTGACCATGCGTACGTTCCACATCGGTGGTGCGGCATCGCGTGCGGCTGCGGTCGACAACATCACCGTCAAGACCACCGGTTCGGTGAAGTTCAACAACCTGAAGTCGGTCTCGCATGCCAACGGTTCGCTGGTGGCGGTGTCGCGTTCGGGCGAAATCTCGGTGCTCGATGCCCATGGCCGCGAGCGCGAGCGTTACAAGCTGCCGTACGGCTCGATGATCGCGTCCAAGGACGGCGATGCAGTGAAGGCTGGCCAGACCGTGGCCAACTGGGATCCGCATAACCACCCGATCGTGTCGGAAGTCGCTGGTTTCCTGCGCTTCATCGACTTCGTCGACGGCATCACCGTCATCGAGAAGACCGATGAACTGACCGGCCTGGCCTCGCGCGAGATCACCGATCCGAAGCGTCGTGGTTCGATGGGCAAGGACCTGCGTCCGCTGATCCGCATCGTCGATGCCAAGGGCAACGACCTGCTGATCCCGGGCACCGACATGCCGGCCCAGTACCTGCTGCCGCCGCGCTCCATCGTCAACCTGCAGGACGGCGCCGCCGTCGGCGTGGGTGACGTGGTCGCCAAGATCCCGCAGGAAGCGTCCAAGACCCGCGACATCACCGGTGGTCTGCCGCGCGTGGCCGATCTGTTCGAAGCGCGCAAGCCGAAGGATCCGGCGGTGCTGGCCGAGCGTTCGGGCATCATCAGCTTCGGCAAGGACACCAAGGGCAAGCAGCGCCTGATCATCAAGGACACCGATGGTTCGGAGCACGAAGAGCTGATTCCGAAGTACCGCCAGGTGATCGTGTTCGAAGGTGAGCACGTGACCAAGGGTGAGACCATCGTGGACGGCGAGCCGAGCCCGCAGGACATCCTGCGTCTGCTGGGTGTCGAACCGCTGGCGGCTTACCTGGTCAAGGAAATCCAGGACGTGTACCGCCTGCAGGGCGTGAAGATCAACGACAAGCACATCGAGGTGATCACCCGCCAGATGCTGCGCAAGGTCGAGATCACCGACCAGGGCAACAGCAAGTTCCTGAATGGCGAACAGGTGGAACGTCAGCGCGTTATCGAGGAGAATGCACGCCTCGGTGCCCGTACCGAACTGCCGGCCCAGTACGATCCGGTCCTGCTGGGCATCACCAAGGCCTCGCTGGCCACCGAGTCGTTCATCTCGGCGGCATCCTTCCAGGAAACCACCCGCGTGCTGACCGAAGCTGCCGTCCGCGGCACCAAGGACAACCTGCGCGGCCTGAAGGAAAACGTCATCGTCGGTCGCCTGATCCCGGCCGGTACCGGCCTGTCGTATCACGCCAACCGCCGCCGCAACGCGAGCGGGCTGACCGATTCGGAAATGCAGACGCTGGCCGGCACCCCGGTTGCCGCTGCCGCTGTCGTCGCCGAGCCGGTGATCGAAGCCGCTGCAGAAGCTGAACAGGCTCCGGGCAGCGACGAGTAAGCAAGGCGGTCCGGTCGAAAGGCCGGACCTGCCGGGTTGCAGCACCGGGCCCATCGCCCGGTGGTAGTGAAAGGGCAGGGGAGACTCCGGTCTCTCCCGCCAGTCTGAACGGGGTACACGGAGGCCCCCCCGTAACCTTCCAGGATAAGGAAGGGCTTGACAGAACCGCATTTGACTGCGTTTCTGGCAGGTTGCTACAATCGTCTGTCTCAGCAGGCCAGTAATGGTCTGCTTTAACATTTCCGCATCTCTGGCCGGCATCTGCCGGCCCCAATCAGAAGAACCTACTGATGGCGACGATCAACCAGCTGGTCCGCAAGCCGCGGCAAGCTACCACCTACAAGAGTGCCTCGCCGGCGCTCGAGAAGTGCCCGCAGCGCCGTGGCGTCTGCACGCGCGTCTACACCACCACCCCGAAGAAGCCGAACTCGGCCCTCCGCAAGGTTGCAAAGGTCCGCCTGACCAACCAGGAAGAGGTCATCAGCTACATCGGTGGTGAAGGCCACAACCTGCAGGAGCACTCCGTGGTCCTGATCCGCGGCGGTCGCGTCAAGGATCTGCCGGGTGTGCGTTACCACACTGTTCGCGGTTCGCTCGATGCCTCCGGTGTCGCCAAGCGTCGCCAGGCCCGTTCGAAGTACGGCGCCAAGCGTCCGAAGGCATAAGGAGAGAGCACATGTCGCGTAAAGGTAATACTCCCCAGCGTTCCGTCCTGCCCGATCCGAAGCACGGAAGTGAAACGATCGCCCGCTTCATCAACATGGTGATGCTGAGCGGCAAGAAGTCCGTGGCCGAAAAGATCGTCTACGGTGCGATGGACGTGATCAGCGAAAAGAACGCCAACTCGATCGAGCTGGTGCAGAAGGCGCTGGACAACGTTGCTCCGTCGGTCGAGGTCAAGTCCCGCCGTGTCGGTGGTGCCACCTACCAGGTGCCGGTCGAAGTGCGTTCGTCGCGCAAGATGGCGCTGGCCATGCGTTGGCTGATCGACTCCGCGCGCAAGCGTGGCGAAAACACCATGCCGAAGAAGCTGGCTGCTGAACTGATCGATGCCTCGGAAAACCGTGGCGGCGCCATCAAGAAGCGCGAAGAAACCCACCGTATGGCCGAAGCCAACAAGGCATTCGCCCACTACCGCTGGTGAGTTTGACGGCCTTGCAAAACAGGCAGGGCAGCACCATCTGAGTGCTGCCCCGCGACCCCGGAAGGGTCGCGCCAATCCGAAGGCCGCCGAAAGGCGGCGTTCGGCCATCCGAAATCCAAGAAATCGAGAGGCTCCCCGTGGCCCGCACCACTCCCATCGAGCGTTACCGCAATTTCGGCATCATGGCTCACATCGATGCCGGCAAGACCACCACGTCCGAGCGCATCCTGTTCTACACCGGCAAGAGCCACAAGATCGGTGAAGTGCATGACGGCGCCGCCACCATGGACTGGATGGAGCAGGAGCAGGAGCGTGGCATCACGATCCAGTCCGCTGCCACCACCGCGTTCTGGAAGGGCATGGACAAGTCCCTGCCGGAGCACCGTTTCAACATCATCGACACCCCCGGGCACGTCGACTTCACCATCGAAGTGGAGCGCTCGCTGCGCGTGCTCGACGGTGCGGTGTTCGTGCTGTGCGCCGTCGGTGGCGTCCAGCCGCAGTCCGAAACCGTGTGGCGCCAGGCCAACCGGTACAAGGTGCCGCGCATTGCCTTCGTCAACAAGATGGACCGTACCGGTGCCAACTTCACCAAGGTCGTTGGCCAGCTGAAGGCCAAGCTCGGTGCCGTTGCCGTGCCGATGCAGCTGCCGATCGGCGCTGAAGAAAACTTCAAGGGCGTGGTCGACCTCATCAAGATGAAGGCCATCCATTGGGATGAAGCCTCGCAGGGCATGAAGTTCGACTACCTGGAGATCCCGGCGGACATGCAGGCGGAGGCCGAAGAGGCCCGCACCTACATGATCGAAGCCGCGGCTGAAGCCAGCGAAGAGCTGATGGAAAAGTACCTGGGCGGCGAAGAGCTGACCGAGGCCGAGATCGTCGAAGCCCTGCGCGTGCGCACCCTGGCCACCGACATCGTGCCGATGTACTGCGGTTCGGCGTTCAAGAACAAGGGCGTGCAGGCCATGCTGGACGGCGTGGTGCAGCTGCTGCCGTCGCCGATCGACGTGCCGGACGTGACCGGTACCGACGTGGACGACGAAACCGTTGCCCTGAGCCGCAAGTCCGACGACAAGGCTCCGTTCTCGGCGCTGGCCTTCAAGATCATCACCGACCCGTTCGTGGGCGCGCTGACCTTCTTCCGTGTCTACTCGGGCACCCTGAACGCCGGCGACCAGCTGCTGAACTCGGTCAAGGGCAAGAAGGAGCGCATCGGCCGCATCCTGCAGATGCATTCCAACGATCGCGAAGAGATCAAGGAAGTGCTGGCCGGTGACATCGCCGCGGCCGTGGGTCTGAAGGACACCACCACCGGTGACACCCTGTGCTCGCAGGAACACCCGATCATCCTGGAGCGCATGGTGTTCCCGGAGCCGGTCATCTCGATGGCCGTCGAACCGAAGACCAAGTCCGACCAGGAAAAGATGGGTCTGGCCCTCGGCCGTCTGGCCCAGGAAGATCCGTCGTTCCGCGTCAAGACCGACCAGGAATCCGGCCAGACGATCATCTCGGGCATGGGTGAGCTGCACCTGGACATCATCGTTGACCGCATGAAGCGCGAGTTCAACGTTGAAGCCAACGTCGGCAAGCCGCAGGTGGCTTACCGCGAAACCATCCAGATGTCGGACGTGAAGTCGGACTACAAGCACGCCAAGCAGTCCGGTGGTAAGGGTCAGTACGGTCACGTCGTGATCGAGCTGTCGCCGATCACCGCTGAAGACCGTGCGGATCCGAAGATCGGTCCGATGATCAAGGACGACTTCCTGTTCATCAACGACATCACCGGTGGCGTGATTCCGAAGGAATTCATTCCGTCGATCGAAAAGGGTCTGCGCGAAACCATCACCAGCGGTCCGCTGGCGGGCTTCCCGGTGGTCGACGTCAAGGTCAAGCTGGTGTTCGGCTCGTACCACGACGTGGACTCCTCGGAAATGGCGTTCAAGCTGGCCTCCTCGATGGCCTTCAAGCAGGGCTTCTCCAAGGCCAAGCCGGTCCTGCTGGAGCCGATCATGAAGGTCGAGATCGTGACCCCGAGCGACTATCAGGGTGACGTGATGGGCGACGTCAGCCGTCGTCGCGGCATGCTGCAGGGTTCGAGCGTGACCGGTGACGGTTCCGCCGAGATCATCAACGCGATGATCCCGCTGGGTGAAATGTTCGGCTACGCGACCTCGCTGCGTTCGCAGACCCAGGGCCGTGCCACGTTCACGATGGAATTCGACCACTACGAGCCGGCACCGAGCAACATCGCCGACGAAGTCATGAAGAAGGCCTGAGCCCAGCTCAGGTCCTCCACTCCACTTTAGAAACTAAAAGGTAGATAGAAATGGCAAAGGGTAAGTTCGAGCGCACCAAGCCGCACGTCAACGTCGGCACCATCGGTCACGTCGATCACGGCAAGACCACGCTGAC
>NZ_LDJK01000106.1 GCF_001431535.1 Stenotrophomonas chelatiphaga | reverse complement strand
GTCGAAGGTGGGGCGGGGTGGGTTCGTGGGAACGCTCATCCGCATGGATGCGGATGGCGAGCCTACAGGGACGTACTTGCGGCGATTCCCACGAACCCACCCCGCCCCACCAACACGCAGCCCTGCAGCTTTTGCCATTGCCGTTGCCGCAAAAAAAAACGACCCGCTCGCGCGGGCCGTTCGAACGACTTCAAACGTGCTCGGCACTCAGTGCTGGTGGCCGCCATCGCCGTGCACGTGGCCGTGCTGGATCTCTTCTTCGCTCGCTTCGCGCACGTCGATGATCTCCACGTCGAAGTGCAGGTCCTTGCCCGCCATCGGGTGGTTCAGGTCAACGTCGACCACGCTCATGCCGACCTTCTGCACCGTCACAGCGCGCGGACCGAAGTTGGTCTGCAGCACGACCTGTGCACCCGGCACCAGCTTTTCCTTGCCGAAATGCTTCTTCGGCACGCGCTGGGTCAGGCCTTCGCGGCGCTCGCCGTAAGCATCGGCCGAAGCAACGTCCACGCCGAAGGTGGCGCCGGCTTCCTTGTCTTCCATGGCCTTTTCCAGGCCCGGAATGATGTTGCCGTGGCCCACCAGGATCGCCAGCGGCTCGCGGTCCTTGGAGGACTCGATCGGCTCCTGGCCGACTTCGGACACGGTGTAGTGGAAACGGACGACGCGGTCTTTTTCGATCTTCATGCGCAACTCTGTCTGGTAACTGCCAAGGGCAGGCGGTGGGGGCGGGTTGCCGCCCGACGGGTACGCCGCCATCATGACGGCCTATCTGAGGTCGCGCATTATCCGGAGATCACGCACATGACGCCAGTTTCGACCGGACTGCGCCGTCGCGCCGCCGCCCTGATGCTGCTGATGGCGACCGCCGCCCTGGCCGCCTGCGGCGGCGGAAAGACCAGCCGCCCTGCCCCGCCACCGCCGTCTGCCAAGGTCTGGCCCAGCACCCCGCCGGCCAACCCGCAGGTCGCCAATGCGGTATTGATGCGCGCCATCGGTCTGGTCGGTACGCCCTACCTCTACGGGGGCAACACGCCGGAATCCGGCTTCGACTGCAGCGGCCTGGTCACCTATGTGTACCGCGAGATGGTCGACCTGAAGCTGCCGCGGACCTCGCGCGAACTGGCCGCCGTGCAGGGCCCGAAGATCGACCCACAGCGCTTGGCGACCGGCGACCTGGTGTTCTTCGGCAGCCGTGGCAACGTCAGCCACGTCGGAATTTATGTAGGGGAAGGCCGCTTCGTGCATGCGCCAAGTTCTGGTGGAACCGTCAGGTTGGATTCCCTGGGCGGGCACTACTGGAAGGACCACTACACAGGAGCGAAACGCGTCCTGCACTAACCTGAACAGGGCAAATGCTCCAAAACGTGATGCACATCACACTGAAACAAACGAAACTTTAACGAAATTTGTACTTGTTCCACGCGTTGGCAGGGCATGATTGCCCATCGCTTCCAACCCTGTGACCGCCGAGTGACGACCGACGAACTGATGTGTGAAGGCCAGCGCGCCGTGAATTCACCCCGCCTGACCCAGCGCATCAAGCGCGCCACCCTGCTCTCCCTTGCCCTCGTGCTCACCAGCGCGCCGGCCTGGGCACAGAACGCACCAGCCACCCCGGCCCCTGCCGAAGCCGCCGTCGCCGTTGTAAAAGCCAAGACCGAAGCGGCTCCCACGCGCAGCCGCGCCGATGCCGCCGCCAGCGCCACCCTGGCCGCCCTGCTGCCGCACCTTGCAGCCAATGACAGCATCCCCCTGATGGACCGTTCGGCGATGGTCGCCGGCGACCTCAGCCGCCTGCTCGCCAACTACGACACCAGTGCATCGGGTTCGATCATGGTCGGCGGCGCCGAGGAAAACGGCAAGATCCAGTCCGTCCTGCGCCGCGCGATGACCCTGCTGGGCACGCCGTACCGCTGGGGCGGCAACACCCCGGACAGCGGCTTCGACTGCAGCGGCCTGGTCGGCTACGTGTTCCGCACCGCCCTGGGCGTCGAGCTGCCGCGCGTTTCCCGCGACATGGCCAGCGACCGCAACAACCAGCTGATCGCCGACCGCACCGCGCTGACCGAAGGCGACCTGGTGTTCTTCGGCCGCAAGGGCCGAGTGGACCACGTCGGCATCTATGTCGGCGAAGGCCGCTTCCTGCACGCGCCGAGCACCGGCAAGGACGTCCGCGTGGACACCCTGCTGACCGGCTACTGGGGCAACAAGTTCATGCAGGCGCGCCGGGTCGAGCTGTAAGCCTAGCCATACCGCGCCGCATGTTGAAAGCCGCTGCCCTGCAGCGGCTTTTTTCATGGGCCGATCTCCGATCGAATGGCCGCTATCGGCCGCCAACCGCGTTTGCATTGGTATCCCCGGAATGGATCCGGCGGCGGTCGGGCAGCCATGTCCGGCCGGGATGGCGGCGTGGGGGCGGCACGCACGTGTTCCTGAGTGGTCTGCCGCCCCTCTACAAGGACAGGTGAGGCATGGCGGCGGTCTCGGAGATTCAGTCCAGGTGTGTGATCTGGTTTGGCCACCCACTGGCCGCCGAGCGGGCGGCATTGGCGGCGGCCGGCTGGCAGGTGCGCAGCGTGGATCCGCTCAACGCCCAGGCCGTCGGCCTGCGTGCCCGCGACCAGTTGGTCGGCATGATCGACCTGCGCCAGATTCCCGCCGCTGCGCTGGTTTCGGTGCAGGCCTGGATCCAGCAGCACGACCACCTGCCGCTGCTGGCCGCGCTGCCCGGCGGCATCGCCTCCCCCCCGCCCAGCTGGCAGCCGCTGCTGGATGCCTGCCCGCATCGTTATGTGATGCCGCAGGACCTGGCCGGGCTGGTGGACCACCTGCAGCGCGACCAGCCGGATACCACCCGCGTGGCGGACAGTCCGGCCCAGCGGCTGATCGGTGACAGTCCGGCCCTGTTGGCCACCCGCGCGGCCCTGTTCAAGTTCGCTCCGGTGGACCTGCCGGTGCTGGTCACCGGCGAAACCGGCACCGGCAAGGAACTGGCCGCGCATGCGCTGCATGCGATGTCCGCACGTGCGGCGCATCCCTTCATGGCGGTCAACTGCGGCGCCATCCCGGCCAACCTGGTCCAGTCGGAGCTGTTCGGCCATGAGCGCGGCGCCTTCACCGGTGCCGCGCAACGGCGGCTGGGGCTGTTCGAAAGTGCCAACGGCGGCACCGTGTTCCTGGACGAGGTCGGCGACCTGCCGCTGGATGCGCAGACCAGCCTGCTGCGCGTGCTGCAGGAAGGCACCATCGAACGCGTCGGCAGCAGCCAGCCACTGCGGGTGGACGTGCGGGTGCTGGCCGCTACCCACGTGGACCTGGAACAGGCGGTCGCGCAGGGGCGCTTCCGCCGTGATCTGTTCTATCGCCTCAACGTGCTGCGGCTGGCCATGCCGGCGCTGCGCGAACGCAGCGGCGACGTGCTGGTACTGGCCGAACATTTCCTGCGCCAGTTCCGTGCCCGCCATCAGGGCCGCGCGCGTGGCTTCAGCAGCTGTGCGCGCCAGGCGATGCAGCGCTTCGATTGGCCAGGCAACGTGCGCGAGCTGCTCAACCGCGTGCAGCGCGCGGCGATCGTCGCCGACGGCGAGCTGATCGAGCCGGCCGACCTGGACCTGGTCGCCACCCTGCCCGCCGCCGCCCGCGCCCTGCTGCAGGATGCGCGCGAGCAGGTGGAACGCGAGTTGCTGCTGCAGGCACTGCGCGAACACGAGTTCAACGTGTCCGCCTGCGCACGCCACATGCAGGTATCGCGGGTCACCGTGTACCGGCTGTGCCGCAAGCACCAGGTGGAACTGCCGGCGCTGCGCTGACCCCTGCAGGCGTCGCGTCGCGTCCGCGCCCCGCGGCGCTTACAGCATGTACGGCACCTTGAATGCCAGGGTGAAGTCCGGCGCATCTGGGGTCAGGCCGATGCCGAGCAGGCTCACCAGCGTGGTCTTCTGGTTCAGTGCGTAGGTGACGCCCAGGTTGAACGTCGCCGCATTGGCATCACTGCCGATCACCTTCATCCACTGCCCGTTGCGGTAACGGGTGGACGCCCGCGCGCTCAGCTTGTCGCTGAAGGAAATGCTCAGGCTGGTGCGCTCGTTGAACGCGAACGCCACGCCGGCACCGAAGTAGTAGGAGCCGCCGAGCTTCACGTCACCGGGGTTGACCGTATCCGGATTGCCGTCGAGGTCGTCGAAGCTCGCTTCGAAGGAATGGATGTAGCCGGCGTTGGCGAACAGGATCGCCGGATCGGCGGTCTTGACGATCGACAGGCCAACGTTGGCCTGCCACACCCCGTTGCCGGTGGGCTGCTCCTTGGGCACGGCGAAACGGATGTAGTCATCGTCGTCGCGCTCCAGCACGGTCCAGTCCACGCCGTAGGGCTCACGCCCGGTGGGCGCGGTGACGCCTGCGGTCAGTACCGTTTCCGGTCTCCAGCCGCGTTCGCCGAACAGCCGGTAGTTGGCACTCAGGCCGATGTCGCCGATGCCGTTGCCGCTGGTTTCTTCCTCCGCCACCGCTGCGGCGGACCCACCCGCGCCCCCCTTCTGGTACACCGTCCGGCGTGCAACCCACGGCACGTCCATGTTGACGGTCAGGTTGGGACTGACACCCCAGCGCGCGGCCAGGTTGTAGGTCAGCGAATCGGATTCAACGTTTTCGATGCCGATGTTGCCGAGGAAGATCGCATCCAGGGCGAGGAAGCCGTTGAGGGTGAGCTGCTTGCGGTCGTAGCGCGCGTAGGTGAGGCTGTTTTCGATGGTGAAACGCCGCGAGAACAGCGCCTGCTGTTGCTGCTTTACATCGTCCACGCTGCGCCGCGCGGCCTGCTTGGCCTGCTGCGCTTCCGCCGCGCTGCTGGCGTAGCCGCCTTCGGCCCCGGCGGTCGCCGTCGCGGGTGCGCGCGCCGGTTCCGGTGGCAACGGGGGCCCCTGCTGCGCCACGCCGCCGGCCTTGCCGGAAAGCCGCGCCTGCATGGCCTGCACCTGCATGTCCAGCTCGCGCAGGCGACGGACTTCCTGCGCGTAGTTGGCCTTCAGCGTTTCCAGCTGGGCCATCAACGCCTGCACATCGGCTTGCTCGTTGCCGGCCGCCGTGGCCGGCTGGGCGTGCGCGTTGTCGGCGAACACGATCCAGGCCAGCGCCGCCAGCGCCAGCGGGGTGATGCGGTGATTGGTGTGCATGTCCTTCTTCCGTTGAGTGCCATCCCCCTTGCCGCGCCGCTGTTACTGGCCCGGCCCGATCCCGCGTGTCAGCGCCATCGCCTGGGCGATGTTCTGGGTCAACGGGGTATTGCTCGCCATGCTCTGCCTGACCAGTTCGATCTGCAGGCGGTTGCTGACCTGCTGTGCATTGCCGCCCAGCGCGATGGTCTGCCCGACGCTGCCGCTGCGGATCCATTGCTGCACCGCGCCGACGCCTTCCAGCTGCAGTTCCAGGCGGGCCTGGTTGTTGTCGAAGGACGCGGTGGCACTGGCGCCCCCCTGCTGTGCACTTGCGCTGCGCACGCCGCTGTCGGCGACGACCGGCACCTCGCCATCGCGGATGGTCAGCGAGCTTACGTTGCGCGCACTGTTGCCGTCGCCGGCGACCTGCACGCTCTGCACCAGCCCGGAGACGTTGGCCAGGCCACTGCTGTCCACGCTGGCAAGGGGGCCGCTGGCGGTGTCGGTCGCCGTCTGCGGCAACGGCGCGTCGGCCGCGGTGACGCTCACGGTCGGGGTGAAACTCACCTTCGGCGTACCGCCGTTGCGGAAGTCCATGCCCAGCTGCAGCGCGCCTTCCATCGCCGCGCCGCTGGATGCCTGCCACTGCGATGCCATGGTCACGCCGAACCAGGCGACGTTGTTGCCGCCTACCGTGTAGCGCCCACGCATCAGGTTGAGTTCGGGATCGGGGATTTCGGTCAGTCCCTTGCCGCTGCGCTTTTCCTGCGCGTGCAGGACGGTGGGCAACAGCGCGGCGAGGGCGCTGGCAATGACGATGAGGCGAATGTTCATGGCGGAACTCCTTCAGAACAGGTCGGCGTGGCTGAAGCCGAAGTCGACCAGTTCGGCATCGGTGATGGGGCCCTGGCGCGCATACAGCGCGCGTGCACTGGGCCGTTCGCTGGGTTGCAGCAGCACGGTGTTGCGATCGAAATCACTGCCGATCACGATGAAGACCGCACGCGAAGGCCAGGCCTCCAGGAACTCGGCCAGCGGCACGCTGCGGTTGCCGAGGATCGGATCGGCCACTTCGACGAAATCGCCGCGCACCTGCTTCATGACCACGAAATGGCGGAACCCGCGCACGTCCATCAGCACCAGGCCAGGAACGCGCAGGTTGCGCAGGCGGGCTTCGTCGACGCGGTAACCGCGCCCACGCATGCCCATCGATTCGACGTAACGCTTGATGTCCAACAGGGAAAACCCACGGTCGCGTACCAGGGTCTGGTCGGACACGTTCATCATCCCTTCGATCACCGTGGCCTCGTCGGCATCCAGGTGATAGGCGTACTTGAGGATGGTGGCCAGCGCGGCGGCGCCGCAGCTGTAGTCGGTGTGCTGGCGGACCAGGTGGCGGAAGCGCCGTTCCTGCATGCTCTCCACCCGTTGCTGCAGCAGGCCGCCATTGGGCAGCACGCCGCTGAAGGCCACGTCGCCGGCACGTGCCGGCGCGACAACCGCCAGCAGCAGCCAAGGCAACATGAAGGTGGACCAGGAAACTCGCATTGCAACGGCTCCTTCCGAGGTAGGAGCCCCTGCCCCAAAAGGGGGAGATGGGACAGGGGCTCCCGGGGAGCCCGGTCATTGGCGGATGACCGGGTTTGTTGCGCTCAACGCAGCAAGCCTGCGAAAGCGGTCACGCCACGTGTTACTCGCCGCCGCCGCCGCCCGGGGTGCCGCCGCCGGTCGACGGCTGGGCCACGGCCAGGGCCAGGCTGTTGGCCTGCAGGTTGCCGGTGCCGGAGGCCACGTTCACGCCGATGTTGCCCGACGCGTTGGAGAACGCACTGCCGGACAGGCCAGCGGTGTTGGTCGCATTGACCGCCACCCAGCGCGAAGTCCGCACGGTGCCGCTCAGGCTGGCATAGAGGTCGGCCACGCCCAGTTCGACGAACTGGCTGGTGCCTTCCTCGTCCGTGTCGAAGGCGATGCCGCCCACGCCGTCACGGTACGGGTTGTCGGTGGCGTTCTGGATCTCGTTGTCCAGGTCGATGTGGCCGGTGCTGTCACCGCTGGTGTGCGGCAGTGCGCCATCCCAGCTGTCGAGGTAGTAGTTGTCCTGCTGGTAGGCGTTGCCGGTCCCTTCATAGGTGCCTGCACCGAAGGCCAGCGTTGCACCTGCCACGCGGCCGCGCAGGGTGACGTCGGTGGTGTCACTGAAGCGCTGCATGTAACCGGCGTTGGACACCGAATTGCCGCTGGACACCTGGTTGGACGAGATGCTCGACTGCGCGATCGCCGCGGTGGCGACCGATGCGGCCAGCGCGTTCTTCTGCGCGTTGTTGTTGCCCGAGGCCACGTTCACGCCGATGTTGCCGGCGGCGCCGGAGAACGCATTGCCACCCAGGCCGGCGGCGTTGGTGACGCCTTCGTTGAGGGTGGTGTTGCCGCCCACCGCCTGGTGGACGAACACTTCAGCATCGGCCATGCCGAAGCTGAAGGAGGCATCGGCCGCAGACAGCGAAGCGGCGTTGTCCTGTGCGTTGTTGTCACCGGCGGCGACGTTGAAGCCCAGGTTGCCCGAGGCACCGGACGCCACGTCATCGGAGATCGACGCGGTGTTGTCCAGCAGCTCGTTGGAGGCTTCGTTGTCACTGATCGACTGGCGATTGTCGATGACGGCGATGGCGGCGGAGTCGAGATCGATGTCGCCGGTGATTTCCGGATCACCCGAGAAATTGATGTCCGAGCTCAGGCGCAGGTCCTTTTCCAGGTTCACGTCCACGCCGTGGTTGTTCTTTTCCTTGCTTTCGTCCGCCGAGATGTTGCTGGTCTCGTTGACCGCTACATCGCGGGTGTGGTCGACGTCGGAGAAATCAACGTTGGAACGGCTGGTGTTGGTCGTGGTGCTGGAGTAACGCACGTTCGAGGTGGTGTTGGCGGTGTTGTTGGTGGTGCTGCTGTTGTTGGTCGTGTTGGTGTTGCGGGTGGTGTTGCGCACCAGGTTACGGGTGTCGTTGACCGTGTCCGTATCGGTGTTGGTATCGCTGGTCACGTTGTTGCGGGTGACATTGCGGGTGTCGTTCAACGTCCAGTTTTCATTGACGTTGTGGTTGTGGTTGATGGTGGCGCTTGCGTTCTGGTCATCCGCCGCGTGTGCGGTGGCGACCACGCCTGCGATGGCCATGGCGAGTACTGTCCCTTTCACGATCGCTTTCATGGTGCCTTCTCTCTCATCAGTGGTGTAACGGGTGGGTACCACTCACGGGTTGCCGTGCACGGACATACCGAGGATGTTGGCCGTGTCATTTCCTGCGCCCGCGATTTGATTGAGTTGCAGGACACCGTCGAACCCCTGCATCGCCGACGCTGCCACGCCGACGCTGCGGGTGCCCGCGGCCAGACCGTTGCCGGCCCTGCCCTGCCCCCCTGCTGACGCGGTCACGCTCGATTCGGCCAGGGCCTCATCGTCGGACTCGCGTATTCCTTCCCGGGCCAGCGTCGCCCGCACCACGTTCATGCTGGTGTTGGCGATGCCGCTGGTCTGGTTGATGGTTGCGATGCCATTGGCGCCCTGCAGGGCCTGGCCATCGATGTGTGCACTGGCGTGCAGCGGTCCGTCCAGCAGCACGCTGTTGCGCGAGGACGTGCTGCGCGCATCGATATCCACCCGCGCCTGGTTGCCCTGCGCCATGCCCACCAGGTTGGCCTGGGCGTTGAGGTCACCCGCCACCTGGTTGACCGCGATGGCACCACTGGCGCCGGTCAGCGCGCGGCCTTCGATGCGTGACTGGTTGAGGTACCCGAGCATGCCGGCGTAGTCATCGGCCCGGGCGAGCGCCGGCAGCATCACGCCAGCGGCAGCGGCGACGAGCAGCAGCGCACGCGTCTTCATTTGCCACCTGCCGGGGCGCCCATCGGGAACTGCGCCAGGGCGCCGCGCACCGTATCGCCGATGCCGCGCGTGGTATTGCCGACCGCACCGAGCGGGCCGCTCATCGCGCCGCTGATCTGGTTCCCGGAAATGATGCCGCCGTTGGAACTTCCCAGGCGGCCTACCGCGCCACCGAGCGCATTGCTGGTGACCCGCTCCACGGTGGTGGTACCGGCGTGGGCCGGCGCGGCGGCCTGGCCTGCACCCAGCCCGGCGAAGTCATCATCGCTGAGCTCGGCCATGCCGGTCGACGTGCCCAGGGCGGCGCCCACTTCGCGCTGCGGCGACGGGTCGGCGATCAACGCCACGCCCGGCGGGGCCAGCCGGTAGGCGGTGCGGGTGTGCACATCGCGCAGCAGCACCATCTCGCCCGGCTTCTGGGTGACGCCCTGGCGGGCACCGGAGGCATGTACCAGCGCGGGGCATGCGGCCAGCGCGACCACGCTGGCCACCAGGAACATTCCGCGCTTCGTGCTGCTGTCCATGCCGCTCTCCCGTTACGTATGGGGAGGGGGAACGCAGCTTTCGTGCCAACTGCGCGAAGCCCTGAAACAAAGGGATTCCGGCTGGAAACAAGGGACGGGCTGGATGCCGACCGTTACACATGGGTGGAAGGCAGAGCGCGCCTGAATCCGCACAGAGGCCCGCTGCACCTGCCCGCCGCCGGGGTGTAACAGACCTGTTACAGGTCATGAGACAACCGCGTACGCCCCCGCTTCAGCTACTGCCCACGCTTCGGTAGTGACGGCCGCTGGCCGTCAAGCACTTGATCCGGGTGGCCGACGGTCATTGCCTGGGTGGGTGACGACCATTGCCTGGGTGGGTGACGACCGTTGGTCGTCACGCTCTAGCCCTGGAGCGGTGACGGCCAGCGGCCGTCACTACCCTGCGCGACACCCCCTACC
>NZ_LDJK01000105.1 GCF_001431535.1 Stenotrophomonas chelatiphaga | reverse complement strand
GCGCTCAACGCCCCCGCCAATCCTCCCCGCCCCACCTCCGACAGTTCATCGGCCGCCTCGGTAGCGCCGAGCCGTGCTCGGCGGACACCATCAGACACCGTGCACCGCACCACCCACGCCATCCAGCAGCGTGCAAGCCCCCTTTGTTAACGGGACGCGCCGACGGCGGGGGATAGGAGGGATGCGGGGGCAGTAAGGAGCGGAGCTCCGGTAGCGCCGAGCCGTGCTCGGCGGAAACCATCAGACACCCTGCACCGCACCACCCACGCCATCCAACAGCGTGCAAGCCCCCCTTTGTTAAGGGGGGCGCGCCGACAGGCGCGGGGATAGGCAGGCGAATGAAGCAGGGTCCATGATTCCGGTACGGAATCATGGAAATCCCGAAGGGGCGAAGCCCGGAAGGGATTACTGCAGCAGCGAGCGCAGCATCCAGGCGTACTTTTCGTGGGTCTGCAGGCGCTGGGTCATCAGGTCTTCGGTCGGGGCGTCGTCGGCGTCGTCGGCCACGTCCAGCACCTGGCGGGCGGTGCGGCAGACCGCTTCGTTGGCGACCACCAGCTGGCGTACCATTTCACGCCAGTCGGCGCTGTTGGTCAGGCCGGGTTCTTCCGGGATGGAGGTCAGCGCGGCGAATTCGCGGTAGGAGCCCGGTGCGTTGAAGCCCAGTGCGCGGATGCGCTCGGCCACCTCGTCCAGGGCGGCCCACTGTTCGGTGTACTGGGTTTCGAACATGGCGTGCAGCGAGTTGAACATCGACCCGGTCACGTTCCAATGGAAGTTGTGGGTTTTCAGGTACAAGGTGAACGCGTCAGCCTGGTAGCGCGACAGCCCGTCGGCGATCTTCTTGCGCTCGCCTTCCTTGATCCCGATATCAATACCCGGTGCCGACGGTGCGGCCGCAGCGAGCTTCTGCTTGCCGGTCTTGGCGGCATTCGCCTTTGCCAGTGCCGGGGCCTTGGTGATGCTCTTGGTCTTTGCCATGGGGACGTTTCTCCTTGTGGATGAGATGATCTTCACGATAGACCAGAACTAATGTCTGGTCGCTATCAAGTTTTTAAACGAATCGATTGATGAACTCTATTGAAAAAAACCCGGCCTTCCGCCTGTCGCAGCAGCGGACCGCCCTCGACGGCGCGATGACCCGCGACCGGGGGCGCCTGCTCGGCATGCTCTCGCGCTGGCAGTCCAAGCCGCAGGATGCAGGGCTGGCGCAGGCGTTCGAGCAGGCACTGCAGGCGTCGGTACAGCGCCGCCAGGCACGGGCCAGCCAGAAACCGGCCATTACTCTGGACCCGCAGCTGCCGATCGCGCGTGAAGCCGAGTCGATCATCGCGCTGATCCGTGACCACCAGGTGGTGGTGATCGCCGGTGAAACCGGGTCGGGCAAGACCACCCAGCTGCCCAAGCTGTGCCTGGCTGCCGGCCGCGGCGAGGCGGGGATGATCGGCTGCACCCAGCCGCGGCGGATCGCGGCGCGTGCGGTGGCCAGCCGCGTGGCACAGGAATTGAACAGCGAACTGGGCCAGCTGGTGGGTTTCCAGGTGCGCTTCAACGACAAGGTCAGCGAAGACAGCCGCATCAAGTTCATGACCGACGGCATCCTGCTAGCCGAGATCGCCAGCGATCGCTGGTTGTCGCGCTATGACACGATCATCGTCGACGAGGCACACGAACGCAGCCTCAACATCGATTTCCTGCTCGGCTACTTGAAACAGCTGCTGAAGAAGCGCCCGGACCTGAAACTGATCGTCACCTCGGCGACCATCGATACCGGCCGCTTTGCCGAACATTTCGACGATGCACCGGTGATCAGCGTGGAAGGGCGCACCTATCCGGTCGAAGTGCGTTACCGCGCGCTGGAAGGGGAAGGCGAAGCGCAGGGCGAACGCACGGTCAACGATGCCATCGTCAGTGCCATCGACGAGATCACCCGCTTGGATGCACGTGGCGATGTGCTGATCTTCCTGCCCGGCGAACGCGAGATCCGCGATGCGCACCAGTCGCTGGAACGGCGCAAGTACCGCAACACCGAAGTGCTGCCGCTGTACGCGCGGTTGTCCAACCAGGACCAGGACCGGGTGTTCAACCCCGGCCCGAATCGGCGCATCGTGCTGGCCACCAACGTGGCTGAGACCTCGCTGACGGTGCCGCGCATCCGTTACGTGGTCGATCCGGGGTTCTCCCGCGTCAAGCGCTACAGCCCGCGGCAGAAGCTGGATCGCCTGCACATCGAGCCGATCTCCCAGGCCAGCGCCAACCAGCGCAAGGGCCGCTGCGGACGCGTGGCCGAAGGCATCTGCTACCGCCTGTACGCCGAGGCTGATTTCCAGGCCCGACCGGACTTCACCGATCCGGAAATCCGGCGCTCCAGCCTGTCCGGGGTGATCCTGCGCATGCTGCAGCTGGGCCTGGGACGGATCGAAGATTTCCCGTTCCTGGAAGCGCCGGACGAGCGCGCGGTTGCCGACGGCTGGCAGCAGCTGGCCGAGCTCGGCGCGGTCGATGGCGAGCGCCGCTTGACTGCCGTGGGCAAGCAGATGGCGCGGCTGCCGGTAGACGTCAAGCTGGCGCGCATGCTGGTGGCCGCGCAGGCGGCCGGCTGCCTGAAGCCGATGCTGGTGATCGCCTCGTTCCTGGGCATCCAGGATCCGCGTGAGCGTCCGCCCGAAGCCCGTGGCGCCGCAGATAACGCGCATGCCCAGTTCGCGGATGGACGCTCGGAGTTCGTCGGCGTGCTGCGGCTGTGGGATGCCTACCGGCAGGCACATGAAGACCTGACCCAATCCAAGCTGCGTGACTGGTGCGGGCGCAATTTCCTCGGCTTCCTGCGCATGCGCGAATGGCGCGAGCTGCATCGACAGCTGCGCCTGCTGTGCGAGGAACTGGGCTGGACCGAAGAGGCCAGCGAGGCCTCGCTGGCGCCGCTGCTGGCCGGCAGCAAGGCACCGGCCGCGGCCAGCGACGACGCCACTGCGATCAAGGCCACGCGTGGCCAGCTGCACCGCGCCGCGCGACTGGCGCGCGAGGGCAAGCCGGCCGAGCAGGCGCCTGCGCCGGTGGCGGTGCGTGCGCAGAAGGAACAGGTACCGGAAGGCGGTGGCTTCAGCGAACGCGCCCGTTCGGCTGCCTACCAGACCCTGCACCGCGCGCTGATCGCCGGGCTGCCCACGCAGATCGGCCACCGGACTGAAAAAGGCGATTTCCAGGCACCCCGCCAGCGCCGCTTCCAACCGTTCCCGGGCTCCACGTTGGCCAAGCGGCCGCCCCCGTGGTTGCTTGCCGCCACCCTGCTGGATACGCAGAAGATATGGGGCCTGACCAATGCGGCGATCGAGCCGGACTGGGTGATTGCCGAGCTGCCGCACCTGCTGCTGCGCAAGCACTTCGATCCACACTGGTCACGCGCGCAGGGACAGGTGCTGGCCTCGGAACAGATCAGCCTGTTCGGGCTGGTGCTGGCGCCGAAGAAGCCGGTGCATTACGGCCGCATCGAACCGGCCGAAGCGCACGACATCTTCGTTCGCCAGGCGCTGGTGACCGGTGAAATCACCACCCGCGCCAGCTTCGTCGCCGACAACCAGAAGGTGCTGGAACATGCGCGCGAGGAAGAAGCCAAGCTGCGCCGCGCCGGCATCGTCGCCGACGAAGGCTGGCAGGCGCGCTGGTACCTGGACCGGATTCCGTCGGAGATCCATTCCGCGGCCGGACTGGATGCCTGGTGGAAGAGCCTGCCGCCTGCGCAGCGGCATGGCTTGTCCTGGTCACTGGTCGATCTGCTGCCGGGCGAAGGCAGCGAAGAAGACCGGTTCCCGAAATACTTCGCGCTGGGCGATGCCCGGCTGCCGCTGAGCTACCGCTTCGAACCGGGCGCCGACGACGATGGCGTGACCCTGGACGTGCCGCTGCACCTGCTCAATGCACTGGATCCGGTGCAACTGGGCTGGCTGGCGCCGGGCTTCGTGGCGGACAAGGCCACGGCGTTGATCCGCAGCCTGCCCAAGGCGATGCGGCGCAACTACGTGCCGGCACCGGACTTCGCCCGGGCCTTCGCCGAAGCGTTCCCGCAGCCCAGTGCCGATGACATCCGCGGCGAGCTGGCGCGCTTCCTGTCGCGCGCGACGGGGGCGGCGGTGGCCGCGCTCGATTTCGACCTGGAGTCGGTCGATACCCACCTGCACATGAACCTGCGCCTGCGCGATGAGCAGGGCAAGGTACTGGCGACCTCGCGTGACCTGGACGGGCTTCGCGCACGCTTTGGTGACCAGGCCGGGCACGCCTTCGCTGCGCGCGCCGGGCGTGACATGGCGGCAGAAGGCCTGCGCGATTTCCCGCCTGCGCCGATCCCGCTGCAGGTGCCCGGCGAAGCCGGTGTACCGGCCTACCCGGCACTGGTGGATGAAGGGGATTCGGCTGCGCTGCGCATCTTCGCCGATCCGCAGCAGGCCGCTGAAGCGCATCCGCGCGGCGTGCGCCGACTGCTGGAGATCGGCCTGGCCGAGAAGGCCAAGCAGGCGCGCAAGCAGCTGCCGGTGTCGCCGAAAACCGGCTTGTTGTATGCGGCCATCGAGTCGCAGGAGCGGCTGCGCGGTGACATCGTGGACGCGGCGATGAATGCCGTGCTGGCCGACGGTCTGGATGCGATCCGTGACCCGCAGGCGTTCGCGCAGCGGCGCGACAGCGCGGCCAGGTCACTGTTTGCCGAAGCGATGGAGCGGCTGAAGCTGGCCGAGTCGATCCTCGGCCTGGTGGCTGAGATCAAGCCGGCGCTGGAGGCGCCGTTGATGGGCTGGGCACGCGGCAACCTGGATGACATGGAGCGGCAGCTGGCCGGGCTGGTGCATGCCGGCTTCCTGCGTGACACGCCTGCCGACGCGCTGTCGCAGTATCCGCGCTATCTCAAGGCGATGCTGCTGCGGACCGAACGCGCCAAGCGCGATCCGCCGCGCGACCAGGCCCGCATGCTGGAACTGCATCCGTTCCTGGAGGCGCTGCAGAAGGCGCGCGAGCAAGGCATGCAGGACCGGCCGCAATGGCAGGCACTGCGCTGGGACATAGAGGAACTACGCGTGTCGCTGTTCGCGCAGGAGCTGATCGGGCGCGGCGGCATTTCAGCCAAGAAGGTCGCCCAGCGCGTCGCCGAACTACACAAGGCACGCTAGCGCGGAGCCCGGCCGGGCGCGTTAGGCCCGGCCCGCCGTCACTTCACCCGCTTCACCTTGGCGCGGGTGTTGACGCCGGGGATCTGCAGATACCAGGCACCGCTCACCGATGGGGCGATGCTGACCTGCGGATCCTGGCGACGCACGCCGCCGACGTTGGCGCTGTCGGTCTGCTCCCAGTGCTGGCCGTTGGCCAGTACGTACACCCGGCCCTGGGCAAAGCCGCGGAATTCGCCGGGCAGCACGCTGGTGATCGGCTCGCGGCTGCCGAAGTCGAAGAAGCCGCGGTTCTCTTCGACGACGGCCTTGCGGCCCTCTTCGCGCGCGACCTGCACGGCGGCGGCCGACGCGGCTTCGACCTTGCCCTGCAGCCAGCGATTCAGGCTGGCCAGTTCGGCTGGCTGCAGCTTGTCCAGTCCGGCAGCCTTGAACTCGGCCGGGCTCATCTGCTGTTGCAGGTCGCCCTCCATCACGCGCTGGGCCCAGGCCGTCGAGGAAAACGCCAGCAGGGCGAGCGAGCAGGCAAGCAGTCGGGGCGAGGGCAGGGACATGGGGCGGCTTCCGGAGGGCGTGGGCCGAGTGTAGGCCAGCCACGCCGGGCATGAACATAGGCGGCCGGATGTCCGCGCAACGATTGTTCCTGAACGGGTGCGGCGCTAGTGTAGGTCGTACCTGTCTTATCCGTGATCGTTGTGAACCGCGCTTCCGTACCCGGCCTGGATGCCTTGTTGAACCGCCCCTCCGCCTCAGCGGTCCACGAACCGCTGCGCGCGGCACTGCTCGGGCAGTGGACGCTGGCCGGCCACCAGGGCGGTGTCGAGGCCCACTGGTCGGTGCTGGGCGACACCTTCGATGCCCTGGCGCTGCTGTCGGCCGACGAAAGCTCGCTGGTGGCCGCCCTGCTGTTCGACCTGCCGGCGCTGCGTGAGCGCAGTGCCAGCCTGCCGCTGGGCAACCCGACCGCAGTCAACGGGCTGCTGGACGGCCTGGATGCCGCAGACCAGGTGTGGGCGCTGCATGCCGGGCGCGAGGCGGGCCGCAACAGTGAAGGCCTGCGTCGGCTGCTGCTGGCGATCATCCAGGACCTGCGCGTGGTGCCGCTGCTGCTGGCCCGGCAGCTTGCGCGGATGCGCGCGGCGGACCGACTGGACGACGAAGAGCAGCGTCGCGCGCTGGCCCAGCTGACGCGTGACATCCATGCCCCGCTGGCCAACCGGCTCGGCATCTGGCAGCTGAAGTGGGAGCTGGAAGACCTGGCGTTCCGCTACCTCGAGCCGGACACCTACCGCCGCATCGCACGCGAAGTGGACGAGACGCGGATTGCCCGCGAGCGCTACGTGGAGAACGTCAAGAAGCTGCTGTCACGCGACCTGGCGGCCAATGGCATCAACGCCGAAGTCAGCGGCCGACCGAAGCACATCTACAGCATCTGGCGGAAGATGCAGAAGAAGCGCTTGTCCTTCGACCAGCTGTACGACATCCGCGCGGTGCGGGTGATGGTGGACGACGTCGGGGCATGCTACGCCGCGCTGGGCGTGGTGCACGCGCTGTGGGCGCCGGTGCCCAGCGAATTCGATGATTACATCGCCCGTCCCAAGGCCAACGATTACCGCTCGCTGCATACCGCGGTGGTCGGTCCGGAAGGGCGCACGATCGAGGTGCAGATCCGCACCCATGACATGCACGCGCAGGCCGAGCTCGGCGTGGCCGCCCACTGGAAGTACAAGGAGGGCGGCAAGGGCGGGGAGAAGGCGTTCGACCGCAAGATCACCTGGATGCGGCAGCTGCTGGAGCAGGCCCAGGAGGCATCGGCCAGTGGCCTGGCCGGCGCGCTGGATGCCGAGCTCACCGAAGACCGGGTGTATGCGCTGAGTCCCAAGGGCGAGGTGATGGACCTGCCGCAGGGGGCGACGCCGCTGGATTTCGCCTACCACGTGCATACCATGGTCGGGCACCGCTGCCGCGGCGCGAAGATCAACGGGCGCATTGTGCCCCTGACCTACCGGCTGCGCAGCGGTGACCGGGTGGAGATCCTGACCGCGAAGGAAGCCGATCCGCGGCGCGACTGGCTGTTGCCGGCCAATGGCTACCTGGCCAGCAACCGTTCGCGCGAAAAGGTGCGCAACTGGTTCCACAAGCTGGACCGCGCGCGCAACGTGCAGGCCGGTCGCGAGCTGCTGGACCGCGAGCTGAAACGCCTGGGACTGGCACAGGCGGACCTGTCCGCCGTGCTGAAGAAGTTCCATGCCGACAGTGTCGAGGACCTGTACATCCAGGTGGCACTGGCAGACACCGGTCCCAACCAGGTCAGTCGCGCGTTGCTGGAGGCCGAACGGGCCGCCAACCAGCCACCGGCGCCGCCGGCGCTGCCGCGCCCGACGGCACGCCGCGAAGGCCTGGGCAAAAGCAAGTTCACCGTGCAGGGCGTGGGCAACCTGCTGGTGCAGCTGGCGCGCTGCTGCCAGCCGGTGGCCGGTGAACCCATCGTGGGCTACCTCACGCGTACCCGCGGGGTGACCGTGCACCGTGCCGACTGCCCGTCGCTGGCGCGCCTGTCGGCGGCCAGCCCGCAGCGCATCCTGCCGGTGGAATGGGGCCAGGCTGGCAGCGGCTACGAAGTGGACGTGGTGGTCGATGCGGTGGACCGACGCTGGCTGTTGAAGGACATCACCAACCTGATCGCACAGGAAGACGCCTATGTGCTGGACATCCACAGTGACAACGTGCGCAACAGCGGCCAGGCGCACCTCCGGCTGCGCTTGAAGGTCAGCGATTTCGACCAGCTGTCCGCGCTGTTGGGCAAGATGGACGCACTGCCGGGCGTGAGCCAGGTGCGCAGACTGGGCTGAACTTCACGCCAACCGGGCTAGTCTTCGCACATGGACAGGAATTCGCGTCGCGCAGGCGAGCAGGGACACGACGCGCTGCAGCGCGTGCGCCGGGAGGGGCGCTGGTGGTGGGTGCAGGCGCGGCACACGCGCAGGATATGGCGGTGGGCGCTGCTGGCTGCCGGCGTGCTGTTCCTGGCCCTGATCCTGTTGCGCAGACCGCTGGCCGATTGGTTCTGGGACGAGCCGCAGATAGAGCAGCTGATCGAGCAGGGCGATCGTGCGTTGGCAGCAGGGCAGCTGAGCAGTGCCGATGGCCGCGGCGCGCGCGATTACTTCCAGGCGGCCCTGGCGCTGGATGGCGATCGCAGCGAGGCCCGCGATGGTCTTGCGCGAACCGGCGCCGCAGCACTGCGTTCGGGCGAGGCTGCACTGGCCAGCGGCGCGCTGGAGGAAGCCGCCGAGGCGCTGGCCTTGGCGCGGCAGTTGCAGGTGCCGCAGCAGGACAGCGAGGCGCTCGCGCGGCAGCTTCGGGAGCGCCGCGCTGCGGGCGCGGGTCTGGACGCGCTGCTGGCCCAGGCGCGCCAGGCCCTGGCTGCCGGCAGACTGGATGACACGCCCGATGATGCCTTGCCGTTGTTGCAGCGCGTACTGGAACTGCGTCCGTTGGACGTGACGGCGCTTGAAGCACGCGAGGATGCGTTGAGCGATCTCCTGCTGCGCGCCCGTGCGGCCAGTGAGGAAGGTGATGTCAGGCAGGCGGCGCGGCTGCTGCAGCGAGCACGCGATTACGACCCCGGCCATGCTGACGTTCCAGCCAGCCAGGAAGCGCTTTCACGGGCGCTCGAATCGCGTGCCCGGCGCGCAGCCAGCGAGCTGCGGCGGGGACGTTTGGATGCGTCCATCGCACAGCTCCAACCGGCGCTGGACGCTGCCGGCGACGAGGCGGTGGTTGCCGCACAGCGTGAACGGCTGGCGGCGGCACTGGTCAAGGAGGGGCTGCGGCTCGCGGCGGACTATCGCTTCGCCGACGCCGTGGCGCGGATCGATGAAGCGCAGCGCATGCAGGCATCGCCACGCGAGGTTGCCGCAGCACGCCAGCAGGTGGAGCGGGCCCGCGTGGCGCGACAATCACAGCAGGGACGCCTCGCACCCTCGCGCGCAGGCAGGCAACAGCTCGAGCGCTTGCTGGAGCGCCTGCAGCAGGCCGAGGCACGCGGCCAGTTGATTGCGCCGCCCGGCGCCAGCGCGTTCGACGCGCTTCGCGAAGCCCAGTCGCTGGCCCCGGACGACCCGCGTGTGATGGCCGCCGCCAAGCGGCTGCTGCCCGCCAGCCGGCATTGCTTCGAAGACGCGCTACGGCAGAACCGGGTTGAAGCGGCCGGGGCTTGCCTGCAGGCATGGCAGACCCTTGCACCGACCACCGCGGCGATCGGGCTGGCGCGCAATCGGCTGGCCCTGCGGTGGTTGGCGATCGGCAGCGAACGACTGGGCAGTGGCGATGTGGGGTTCGCCACGCGCGCGGCCGAGCAGGCGCGCCAGTGGCAGCCCACGCTCGCTGAGCTGCCCGCGTTTGAAGCACGGGTACGGCAGGCCGGGGATATTGGACGCTGAACCATCGCGCTGTCGGCAGCGGTCGGTGTCCGCTATAGTCCTGCCGCTGCACCTTTCCGCCACGGCCTGCCATGTCTGCTGCTGTTCCCCCAACCGAGATCGTCCTGCGCAACACCCCGGGCGCGGGGCAGTCCAGCGATTTCGATGCGCTGATGGTCTGTGCGGTGATCGTGACCTACGGACCGGATCCGGTGCTGCTGCGGAAGGTCGTGGCAAGCGTTGCTTCGCAGGTGGGCCATGTTGTCGTGTTCGACAACGGCAGCCGCGCGGTCGACGTGGCCGGTCTGCTTGCCGGGCAGCAGCGCGTCAGCGTGGTGCCATCGGTGCTCAATGTCGGCCTCGGCGCTGCACTCAACCGTGCCTGCGAACGCGCCCGTCAGATGGGGTTCCAGCACGTGCTGCTGATGGACCAGGACAGCGTGCTTGCCGGAGGCATGGTCCGGACCCTGGGCACGGCCCTGGTTGACCTGCAGCAGGCAGGGCATGTGGCGGCCGTGGGGCCGCAGTTCCGCGACGCGCGAAGCGGCGAGCTGGCACCGTTTGTTCGCTTTGGATTCCCGCTCAACCGGAAACTGCGCGGTGGGGCCGGGCAGCGGATTTCCTGTGATTTCCTGATTACCTCGGGCTCTCTGATTCCAGTGGCGGCGCTGGAGCGGATCGGACCGATGGACGAAGCGCTGTTCATCGACAACCTCGACATGGACTGGTGCTTCCGTGCCAAGCGCGCGGGGTTCTCCCTGCACGGCATCTGCGATGCGCAGATGGCACACAGCATCGGCGAGGAGCTGCGTGCTTCATGGGTGAAGCAGGACGGTGTGATCGTGCACAAACCGTTCCGTCTGTACTTCATCATGCGCAACCGGGTGCTGCTTTACCGCCGCCGCTACACCCCGCGGGTATGGATAGCCCAGGATGTGCCCCGGCTGGTGCTCAAGTTCGTTGGCAATGCGCTTTTCCTTCCTCAGCGCTGGCAGCGGCTGGTGTTCATGTGCAGGGGCCTGCGTGATGGCCTGCTGGGACGCGGCGGTGGATTGCCGGGCTGAGTCGGGGGGCACGGCCCAGGCCAGGGCTGTTGCTGCAGCGATGGCACCCAACTGGTTGAACTGAAGCCAACCGCGCGGCCAGGGACAAGCGGTCTTCGCGAGGGCTGGGGTAGACTCGGCGCATTCAAATATCGCGCCCTGCCCGTGCCCCGACGCTACGATTCCGACGACATCGACGATCTCGACGACGACAACGAGACCGGCCCCTCGCCCTGGCGCCGCCGGTTGATCACCTGGAGCATGGCCGCCGTTGCGCTTGGGCTGGGCTTTCTCATTCCGTATACGGTGTACCTGAACCACCAGGTGACCCAGCGCTTCGGTGAGCTGCGCTGGCAGATCCCCACGCGGGTGTACGCGCGACCGCTGGTGCTGGTGCCCGGCAAGGCGATGGACGCTGCCACGCTGAAGACCGAGCTGGCCGCCTCGGCGTACCGCGATGACGGCGTCGGTGAGGCGCCGGCGACCTACGCGGTGCAGGGCTCGCGCTTCACCATTTCCAGCCGCGGCTACAACGATGTCGACGGCCGCGTGGCGCCGCGACGGGTGGAGCTGACGCTGTCCGGCGGCAGCATCGCCTCGCTGCGTGATGCCGAAGGGCGCAAGGCGCTCAAGGCCGCGCGCATGGATCCTGCGCGCATCGCCACGCTGTACGGGCAGAAGCAGGAAGAGCGCCGCCTGATCCGCATGGAGGAAGCGCCGGACCTGTTGGTCACCGGCCTGCAGGCGGTGGAAGACAAGGATTTCAACCGTCACCACGGTATCGATCTGTCCGGGATCGCGCGTGCGGTGTGGGTGACGGTGCGCTCGGGTGGACAGAGCCGGCAGGGCGCTTCCACGCTGACCCAGCAGCTGGCACGAAGCGGCCTGCTGGGCATCGGCAAGGAACAGACGGTCACCCGCAAATTCAACGAGGTGCTGTTCGCGCTGATCATGGAAGCGCGGTATGACAAGCGCACCATCTTCGAGGCCTACCTCAACCAGGTCTATCTGGGCCAGCGCGGCAGCCAGGCGATCCATGGCATGTCCTCCGGTGCCGAGTTCTGGTTCGGGCGCGATCTCGCTTCGCTGGAAAGCGAGCACATCGCGCTGCTGATCGGACTGGTCAAGGGGCCGTCCTACTACGATCCGCGGCGCAACCCGGAGCGTGCGCTGGACCGGCGCAACTTCGTGCTGGGCAAGCTGCACGAAGCCACGCTGATCGATGATGCGGAGTACCAGCGCGCGGTGAAGGCACCGCTGGGCGTGCCGAAGAACCCCGGCATCGTCGCCGCCAACCGGTTCCCGGCCTACATCGACCTGGTGCGGCGCCAGCTCGGTCATGACTACCCGGAATCGGTGTTGCAGGGCGCAGGCATGAGCGTTATGAGCGGCATGGCGCCGTCCGCGCAGGCCTATGCCGAAGGGGCGGTGACCCGCACCGTGAAGTCGCTGGAAAACAAGAAGCGACCGGAAATCCAGGCCGGGCTGGTGCTGACCGACGTGCACAACGGTGATGTGCTGGCGGTGGTCGGCAACCGTGATGTTTCCGCGCCGGGCTTCAACCGGGCCATCGAGGCGCAGCGCCAGGTCGGCTCGCTGCTCAAGCCGTTCGTGTACCTGCTGGCGCTTGCCCAGCCGGACCGTTATTCGTTGGCCAGCTGGGTGGATGATTCGCCGGTCACCGTGAACCTGGGGCGCAACCGCAACTGGTCGCCGGGCAATGCGGACAACCGCAGCCACGGCACCGTGCGGCTGGTCGATGCGCTCGCGCATTCGTACAACCAGGCCACCGTGCGGGTCGGCATGCAGGTGGGCCCGGAGCGTGTGACCCAGCTCATCCACGTGCTGGCCGGGATCAAGGCCGAACCGAATCCGGCGGTGATCCTTGGCGCGACCGACCAGAGCCCGTATGCGATGGCCCAGCTGTACCAGTTCCTGGCATCCGGCGGTGAAATACAGCCGCTGCATGCGGTGCGTGGCGTGCTGGACCCGCAGGGCAAGCTGCTGAAGCGCTACGACAAGACCCCGGCGCCGGCCCAGGAAGGCGATTCGATTGCCGCCAACCTGATCAGCATCGGCCTGCAGCAGGTGGTGTCCAGCGGTACCGCCCAGCGCCTGAACGCCGATGGCCTGGCGCGCCTGCAGGCCGCCGGCAAGACCGGTACCTCCAACGATGGCCGTGACAGCTGGTATGCCGGTTACACCGGTGACCACCTGGCGGTGGTGTGGATGGGCAACGATCAGAACGAGCAGACCGGCCTGTTCGGCGCCACCGGCGCGATGCGGGTCTGGTCCGGCATCTTCTCGCGGCTGCCGACCGCGCCGCTGCGGGTCAGTGACAAGGGCCTGGACTACCAGTACGTTGAAGCCAGCGGCAGCGGATCGACCGATGAAACCTGTCCGGGCGCACGCCGCTTCCCGTTCGTGGTCGGCTATGCGCCGGCGTACGCGCCGTGTGCCCCGCCCGCCGCGCTGCCCGAAGAGGGCGGCGAGCAGGGTGGGGGCTGGCGCAGCTGGTTCGGCCTGGATCCCAAGCCGGACGCGCCGGCAGAACCTTCGGCGCAGCCAGCGCCTTCGACGTCCCCGAGGTGATTGCCATGTCTTTCCGTTTTCCGCGCGTGTCTCTGCTTGCGCTGGCGCTGAGCGCCTCGCTGGCTGCCTGTGTCAGCGCGCCGCCGCCGGTGGTGGCACCGGTGGATACCACCACGCCGGCCCAGCGCATGGCCGCCGTTGAAGCCGCCGCCGGTCCTGATGACAAGGAGCTGTCGGTGGCGCCGTTGCGCGATCCGCAGGTCGACGACCTGCGCCAGTCTGCGCACGCCCAGCGCCAGGCCGGTGACCTGGCGGCCGCTGCCGCGCATCTGGACCAGGCGCTGGGCCTGGTGGCGGAAGATCCGGCAGTGTTGCAGGAACGCGCCGAGATCGCGCTGCTGCAGGGCCAGTGGGCGCCGGCTGAACAGTTCGCGCAGCAGGCGATCCAGCTGGGCTCCAAGACCGGCCCGTTGTGCCGCCGGCACTGGGCGACGATTGAACAGGCGCGCCTGGCGCGCGGCGAGCAGGAGAATGCGGTATCTGCGCATGCGCAGATTGCCAGCTGCACCGTGCCGCCGATCATGCGCTACTGAGGTTGGCGAGCGGGTGGGACCCCCTCGCGGGTGGCTTTCAGGCTGAAGCTGGGGG
>NZ_LDJK01000104.1 GCF_001431535.1 Stenotrophomonas chelatiphaga | reverse complement strand
CGGCTCTTGCCGTCCCCCGCGCAGCCCCACCGCTCGGCCCAATCCCGGTAATTCGAACTCCGCGACCCACTACGAAGGCGCCACGCGCTCCGTCACGCCTCCGGCGTAACACCCTTCAGCAGGCGGAAACGCTGCACGGTTTCTTCGATCTCCGCATCCAGCTCCACGCGCTGGCGTTCGAAGGTGGCCTGCATGCGCTGCTGCGCGAGCAGTTCGCCATGGCGCTTGCGGATCGTGGCCGCCGGTTTTTCGGCGACCGGACGTCCGGCCAGTTCGTTGTCACCGGCGCCGGCCAGGGCGGTGAACAGCGCATCGCGCAGGCTGGCCACGTTGTAGCGCGCGGTGTTGATGTTGTTGTCCAGGATGCCGACGCGCTCGCTGAACACCCGGCGCAGCTCTGCTTCATTGCTATACGTGGACAGCATCGCCTGTTCGGTGCGCTGGCGCGTCTGCAGCGCCATCGCGTCCAGCCGCGCCTGGGCCTCCGCCACCGCCGCGTTGGCGCGCTCGTCTTCATTGAGCGCGCGGTCGACCTGGCCGCTGCGCAGGCCGCTGCGCGCGCTGAACTCCTCGCGTGCGTTGTTGACCGCGTCGGCAGGCAAGGCATCGCTGCAGATGCGCTCGCTGCCTTCGTTCCAGCAGTACAGTTTCTTCGCCTGCGCCTCGGCACTCCCGGCCGGGCGCTTGGACTGCTGCGCGCTGGCCACGCACGGCGTGGCCAGCAGCAAGGCAGCGATGATGGACAGATTCCTCAACATGGCGACCACCCCCTTGGGTCGTTCAGTGCGTCGGACGGCTGCCATATCGGGACCGATAGTCCGCCAGCGGCTGCCGGTAGCCGACAAGTTCCGGGTTTCCGGACGCGAAATCAAGCAGGTCGGCCATCGTCGCCACGGCAATCACCGGAATGCCGGCTTCTTCGGCCACGGCCTGCGCCGCCGAGCGCGGATCGGTCTCCGAGGCGATCTCCTGGCGGTCCAGGGCCACCACGATGCCGGCCGGAATGCCGCCGGCGGCACGGATGATGGCCATTGCCTCGCGGATCGCGGTGCCGGCGGTGATGACGTCATCGACAATCAGCACGCGCTTGCCGGTCATGTCCGCGCCGATCAGCTGGCCGCCTTCGCCGTGATCCTTCACTTCCTTGCGGTTGAACGACAGCGGCAGGTCGCGGCCGCGCTGGGCCAGTTCGCAGGCCATCGCGGTGGCCAGCGGGATGCCCTTGTAGGCCGGGCCGAACACCACGTCGTACTTGAGGCCGGCATCGTCGATCGCATCGGCGTAGCACAGGGCCAGCTGGGCCATCTTCGACCCGGAGTCGAAACGGCCTGCATTGAAGAAATAGGGGCTCAGCCGGCCGGACTTCAGCGTGAACTGGCCAAAACGCAGGGCGTCGGCGCTCAGGGCCAACTGCAGGAAACGGTGACGATGGTCGCTCATCTGACTCAATCTATCTTCATCTTGGAAGGTAAAGCGTACTAGAAGGCGGGCCCGGCGTCCTTCCACGGTCGGCGCATCGGCCGTGAACCGGTATGCTGGGCCGGTTTCCGCTGCCACCCTGAATCGACCGCATGCGCATCATCAGCTTCAACGCCAACGGCATCCGTTCGGCCGCCAGCAAGGGCTTCCTCGACTGGTTCCGCGCACAGGACGCCGATGTCCTGTGCCTGCAGGAAACCAAGGCCCAGGAGGCCCAGCTGTCCGATCCGATGTTCCGCCCGGATGGCCACCATTGCTTCTACCGCGATGCCAGCACCAAGAAGGGCTACAGCGGGGTTGCGATCTACAGCAAGCGTGAGCCTGACCAGGTCATCACCTCGCTGGGCTGGGCGCCGTTCGACGAGGAAGGCCGCTATATCGAAGCGCGCTTCGGCAACCTCAGCGTGGTCTCCTTCTATATCCCGTCGGGCAGTTCCGGCGACCTGCGCCAGGGCTTCAAGTTCGACGTGATGGAATGGCTGCGGCCGATCCTCGACCAGTGGCTGCACAGTGGCCGCGATTACGTGCTGTGCGGGGACTGGAACATCGTCCGTTCCGCGCTGGACATCCGCAACTGGAAGTCCAACCAGAAGAATTCCGGCTGCCTGCCGGAAGAGCGCGACTGGTTGAATGCGTTGTGCGCCGACCACGGCCAGGCCACCGACCTGGCCAGCGGACGGGGCTGGGCCGATGCCTACCGCGTGCTGCACCCCACCGGCGAGGACTACACGTGGTGGAGCAACCGCGGCGCGGCGCGCGCCAACAATGTCGGTTGGCGCATCGACTACCAGTTCGTCAGCCCGGGCCTGCGTGATCGCCTGCGCGGCTGCTCGATCTACCGCGACGAACGCTTCTCCGACCACGCCCCGTTCTGCGTGGACTACGCGCCGTGACCGGCACCGCCGCTCCGGTGTCCTACAAGGGCTGGGCCGGCATCAAGCGGGCGTTCGGCACGCCTTCGGCGCTGACCATGGCCATGCTCGGGTTCGGCAGCGGACTGCCGTTCCTGCTGATCGCTTCGCAGACCCTGTCCACCCGCCTGCGCGACGTCGGCCTGGACCTGGGCAGCATCGGCCTGATCAGCCTGGCCAGCTTTTTCTACCTGCTGAAGTTCCTCTGGGCGCCGGTGCTGGACCGCTATGCACTGCCGCTGCTGGCCTTCATGGGGCGGCGCCGGTCGTGGCTGCTGGCGTCGCAGGTACTGGTGCTGGTGGGGCTCGTCGCGCTGGCCTTCGTACGCCCGGAACAGGGGGTCGCACCGCTGGTGTGCTGGGTGCTCGTCGCCTCCTTCGCCGGCGCCACCCAGGATTCGGTCGTCGATGCCTACCGTATCGAGATCGCCCCGGACGCCTCGCAGGCCGCGCTGGCCGCCACCTACACGCTGGGCTACCGCATCGGCCTGATCCTGGCCGGTGCCGGGGCCCTGTACCTGGCGCAGTTCGAAGGCTGGATCGTGGCCTACCTGGCAATGGCCTCGCTGATGCTGCTGCCGATCCTCACCACCGTGTTCTGCCGTGAGCCGGCACGCCCGGAGGCGCTCGTGCAGCGCCGCATCGACGTGGCCGAAGCCTTCATCCAGCCAATCGCCAGTTTCTTCACCCGCAACGGGGTGGCACTGGCCGTCGGCCTGCTGGCCTTCGTTGGCCTGTTCAAGTTCCCCGACCAGGTGATCGGGGTGATGGCCGGGCCGTTCTACCTCGATTCGGGCTTCGACAAAGCCGACATCGCCACCGTCTCCAAGCTGTTCGGGGTCTGGATGGGAATCGGCGGCGCCTTCCTTGGCGGCGTCGCGGTGGCCGCGTTCGGCTTCCGGCGCATGCTGCTGGTCGCCGCCCTGGGCGTGGCGTTGTCCAACCTGGCGTTCCTGCTGATGGCGCACAATCCCGGCCAGCTGTGGGCGTTCTACGCCGCGCTCAGTGCCGACAACCTGTTCCAGGGCTTTGCCGGCACCGTGCTGGTGGCCTTCATGTCCTCGCTGACCGACCGCAACTTCACCGCCACCCAGTACGCGCTGCTGGTGTCGCTGGCCAACCTGCCGGGCAAGTTCGTCGGCGGCGTGTCCGGCTACCTCGTCGAGGCCACGTCCTACAGCACGTTTTTCCTGCTCAGCGCGGTCACCGTGGTGCCGACCCTGCTGTTGCTGGCCTGGTTGTGGCCGCGCCTGTCAGACCGCAGCGCCCCCGCCGCCGGTTGATTGCCTGCGCGGGCGCGGTGCGGGATGATCGCCTGTCGGCACCGTGGGGGCGGTGCCCTGGAATGGGGAAACAAGCATGGCGGACCTGCTGCTGCAGGAAGTAGACCCGATGATCCTGGACCGGATAGCGCGGCTGGCGGTCGCGCGCGGCTGGACGCAGGCCCAGACCTGCGTGGCGGTGCTGGAGCAGGGACTGTTTTCCACTGAACTGGAAGTACGCAGCGGCTTCGCCGATCCCGAAGTGGATGCGCTGGCCGAGGCCATCGCCGCGTTGCAGGCGCTGCCCGCCGGACACGGCTTCTGACCCTTCGTCAGCGCCGGGCCGTGCTCGGTGGAGCCCGCACCGGCTCAGCCCGGATGGATCGCACCGAGGATCCGCGGCCCTGCGGCACCGGTGACGCTGGGCAGGTTGCCGGCCAGGCCGTCCAATGTGCGCTGGGCCAGCCAGGCAAAGCCCAGCGCTTCCAGATAGTCCGGATCCAGCCCATGCCGCACGCTGGATTCCACCACCACGCCGGGCAGGCGCGCCGCCAGCCGCTGCATGAGATGACCATTGCGCACGCCGCCGCCACACACCAGTACCCGGCGGGCGCCGGGCAGGGTGCGCAGCAGCGCATCGGCCACGGTCACCGCAGTCAGCTCCAGCAGGGTGGCCTGCACGTCCGCGGCCACGTGCTGGCCGTCGCCGATCTGTTGCTGCACCCAGGCCAGGTGGAACTGCTCGCGTCCGGTGCTCTTCGGCGGTGGCAGGGCGAACCACGGGTCGTCGCGCCAGCGCGCCAGCAGGCCCGCATCGACCACGCCGCTGGCCGCGAACGCGCCGTCGGCATCGTAGGTGCGGCCGGTATGCCGCTCGCACCAGGCGTCCAACAGGGCATTGGCCGGGCCGGTGTCGAACCCGAGCAGCGTCCCTTCGCGCGGGATCAGCGTCAGGTTGGCGATGCCGCCCAGGTTGAGCACCGCGCGGTCTTCGTCGGCTGTACCCAGCATCGCCAGGTGGAAGGCCGGCATCAGCGGCGCGCCCTGTCCCCCGGCGGCTACGTCGCGCCGGCGGAAGTCGGCCACGGTGGTGATCCCGGTGTGCTCGGCGATGCGGTTGGCATCGCCCAGCTGCAGGGTGAAGGCCGGCGACGCCGAGGGCCGGTGACGCACTGTCTGTCCATGCGAACCGATCGCCCTGACCTGGGCCGCGTCCACGCCACTGTGCTGCAGCAACGCCACCGCCGCAGCCGCGAAGGCCAGGCCGATGCGCGCATCGACATCGCCCAGCTCATCCAGCGAAGCCAGTTCGCCGCCCTGGCCCAGCGATACCAGCCGCTCGCGCAGCAGCGGGTCCCATGGCAGGGTCAGCCCTTCGACGAAGCGGCAGCCGCCATCGACGGGAAACTGCGCCAGCGCGGCATCGATGCCATCCGCGCTGGTGCCGGACATCAGGCCCAGGTACAGCGGCAGGGCGGGGTCGAACGAAGCAGCCATGGAACCTCCACGAACAACAAGGGCGCCAGCTTGGGCGCCCTGTCGATGCTCGTCAACGTGAGGGATCGGTGCCTCAGCCGCGCTTGCTGCCGGTGCTGCCGCGCGCGGTGCTGGCCACTTCGGTGGTGGCGTCGGCTGCCTTCGGCGCGGGGCCGGCATCGGCATAGATCATCTTTTCCATGCCCTGGATGCGTGCCATCGCCGGCGAGGTCTGCGCACGGAAGGCAACCAGCTCGGCACCCTTCAGCGGTTCCGGCGGCGGCATGGTCACGCTGAGCGGATTGCGGTGCTCGCCGTTGACGCGGAATTCGTAATGCAGGTGCGGGCCGGTGGCCAGCCCGGTGGAGCCGACATAGCCGATCACCGTGCCCTGCGCCACGCGCTGGCCGGTGCGGATGCTGCCGAAGCGCGACATGTGCCCGTACAGCGTGGTGTGGCCGCGGCCATGGTCCAGGATCACCACGTTGCCATAGCCACGCTGGGTGCCGGCGAACTGCACGCGGGCATCACCGGCGGCCATGATCGGGGTACCGGTGCGCGCGGCGTAGTCCACGCCCTTGTGCATGCGCATCTTGCCCAGCACCGGGTGGCGGCGCGCGCCGAAGGTGGAGCTCAGCCGCGCGAACTGGATCGGCATGCGGATGAAGCTCTTCTTCAGCGGGCGGCCATCCAGGTCGAAGTACTCGGCCTTGCCATTGCGGTCGAAGCGGAAACCGGAATAGGTCTTGCCGCCGCTGGTGAAGGTGGCGGCGAGGATCTTGCTGGTGTCGACCCGCTCGCCTTCGCGCCAGGTTTCGTCCATGACCACGCTGAAGCGATCGCCCGGCTGCAGGTCCTTGGAGAAGTCGATGTCGTACTTGAAGATCTCGTCGGTCATCGTGGCGATCGCCGACGGCGACAGCCCCGCCTTGCGCGCGGAGGCATACAGCGAACTGGTGATCTCCCCGCTGGTGACCACGGTGCGGGTGCTGGTCTCGCGCTTGGTGACCGTTTCCTTGATGCTGTCGCCGGTCAGCGCCAGTTCCACCCGGTTGGCCTCGTCGCGGTTGAAGCGGATGCTGCGCAGCTCGCCGGACAGCGGCATGTCGAAGGCGATCTCGGTGCCCGGGCGCAGCTTGACCAGCGCCTCGCGGGTGCCCGGATGGTCCAGCACGCGGTGCAGGGTGGTCGCCGGGATCCCGGCTTCGTCGAACAGGTCGCTCAGAGTCTGGCCGCGCTGCACGCGCAGCACCTGCCAGCTGTCGCCGGGCGTCGCCTGCTGGCGAGCGTGCGCCAGCGGCGGCAACGGCAGCGCCAGGCTGGTATGGGCGTTGGGGTAGGGGGTCTCGATGGTGCTGGAGAAGCCCGGCACGATGGTGGCGACCAGCATGCCGATGGTCGCGAACAGACTGGCATGCACCCAGTGGCGACGGGTCCAGCGTTCATTGAAGGCAGCGGGGAGGTGTTGCCTGAGCTTCCGGTGCAGGGCGTTGTCGTGCAGGACGTGGAGCCGTTCCTTGAAGCGCTGTTTGCGCGCGCGGCCGTGATCGGTATTGAGCATCAGAGGTGTTTTCCTGGCTGGCCCGGGAGCACGGGCTGGATCGCCGGTTACCATAGACACCTATGAAAACCGCGTCAAACCCTTGTGCCTATTGGCTTTTGTGAAGCCGATGCGGTTAACTTGCTCTTAACACCCCACAAGAAGAAACGGCGTTGCCGGGAGTAGTGAACGTGTCCTCCATCGATGAAGCCCTTGCCCTGATCAGCCGCGGTGCCGACGAGATCCTCAAGGTCGACGACCTGCGCGCCCGCCTGGAAAGCGGAAAGCCCCTGCGGATCAAGGCCGGCTTCGACCCCACCGCGCCGGACCTGCACCTGGGCCACACGGTGCTGCTGAACAAGCTGCGCCAGTTCCAGGACCTCGGCCACCAGGTGATCTTCCTGATCGGCGACTTCACCGGCATGATCGGCGACCCGTCGGGCAAGAGCCTCACCCGCAAGCCGCTCAGCCGCGAGGACGTGCTGGCCAACGCGCGCACCTATGAAGAGCAGGTGTTCAAGGTGCTGGATCGCGAAAAGACCGAAGTGCGCTTCAATTCGGAGTGGTTCGGCAAGATGGGCGCGGCGGACATGATCCGCCTGGCCGGCCAGCACACCGTGGCGCGCATGCTGGAACGCGATGACTTCGCCAAGCGCTATGCCGCCCAGCAGTCGATCGCCATCCATGAGTTCCTGTACCCGCTGGTGCAGGGCTATGACTCGGTTGCCCTGGAAGCGGACGTGGAACTGGGCGGCACCGACCAGAAGTTCAACCTGCTGATGGGCCGCGGCCTGCAGGAGCACCACGGGCAGAAGCCGCAGGTAGTGCTGACCATGCCGCTGCTGGAGGGCCTGGACGGGGTCAACAAGATGTCCAAGTCGCTGCACAACTATATAGGTGTGAGCGAGCCGGCCATCGACATCGTCACCAAGACCATGAAGGTGGATGACACCTTGATGTGGCGCTGGATCGAGCTGCTGTCCTTCGACATCAGCCAGGCCGAGGCGCTGGCCCTGCGTGAGCAGGTGGCGGCGGGCGGCCTCAACCCGCGTGAAGTGAAGCTGCGGCTGGCCCGCGAACTGGCCACCCGCTTCCATGATGCCGCCGCCGCCGAGCAGGCCGTGGCCGGATGGAATGCCGCGGTGACCGGGCAGGGCGACATCACCCAGCTGCCGTTGCAGGACGTAGTCGTGCCGGCCGAGGGCCTGCGTATCGCCGCCCTGCTGACCGCTGCCGGGCTGACCCCGAGCAACTCCGAAGCCAACCGCAAGCTCAAGGAGCGCGCGGTGAAGGTGGATGGCGAAGTCGTCGAAGACGGCCAGCAGGTGCTGCAGCCCGGTTTCGAAGGCCTGCTGCAGGTGGGCAAGCGCACCTTTGCCCGGGTCCGCCTGCTGGTGGGCTGAGCCCGCACAAGGGCTCCGGCACCGCCATGCATGAACAAATGCATGGCGGTGTGAAATAAATGCTCACACCCCCTTCCCAAAGCAGAGCGAAAGGGACATACTTCACCTCCCCCGTCGCAGGGGTCGCCACCAAGGAGCTTCAGCGACACAGGGACGCCACCACCGCCGAACGATTTATTCGAACGAAGGTGTTGACGGACTGAAAAAGTCCGGCATAATAGGCGGCTCGCAACGACGAAACGCCTTCGGGCCGGACGTCGAAGCAGCAGAGTCAACAACGCTTCGCTACGGCGAAACGGCCTTGAAAAAAGGTGTTGACGAAGCGGAAAAGCCGGCTATAATGGGCGGCTCGCAACGACGGAAACGTCGGAGCACACGGGAACGGCGCTGAGGCCACTTCCCCTGATCTTTGAAAG
>NZ_LDJK01000103.1 GCF_001431535.1 Stenotrophomonas chelatiphaga | reverse complement strand
CGAGCCTACATGGACGTACTTGCGGCGTGTCCTGACCAGTGCCACCGCCCGCCCTCCCACAGCCCAACAAGGCGCCAGCCGGAAAAATGATTAATTCCTATTTTAGACAATTCATATAAATTGGACGAAACAGGAGTAATCTCGGTTCCAGGCACCCTGTGGAGTCCCCCATGCTGCACGCCCCGATCACCTTCGAACCGATCACCGAGCTCACCCGCACCACCGCGTCCTCGGTGAAGGAACACTGGCGCAAGGTCATGCAGGAAGTCCGTGAACAGCGCATGGTCGTGGTCACCAACCACAACGAACCGCAGGCGGTGATCATCTCCGCCGACCAGTACCGCGCCCTGCAGGCCAAGGTCGAAGCGCTGGAACAATCGCTGGATGAACTGCGCAACCAGACCCCCGCCCTGGCCGAGCTGCGCAGAGGCTTCGATGAACGCCTGGCCGTGCTGCAGCAGGCCGAGGCCGGCCAACGCGCCCGCGATCTGCTGCGTCGCCCTGCCCGCCTTGGCGGCAAGGTCAAGGCCGGTTCCGGCTACTGATGACGCGTCCGTTCCTGTACGTGCTCGCCGGGGTCAACGGCGCCGGCAAGAGCTCCATCGGCGGCCACCTGCTGCGTGAGGCGGGACTGGACTGGTTCAATCCGGACACCTACGCCCGTGCACTGGTGCGCCAGCTGGGCGTTGGCCAGGCCGAGGCCAACGGGCAGGCCTGGCAGGAAGGCGTCAGTCGCCTGCAGGCCGCCCTGGCAGACGGCAGCAACCACGCCTTCGAAACCACCCTGGGCGGCAACTCGATCACCGCGATGCTGCACGAGGCCACGCGCAGCCATGACGTGCTGATGTGGTTCTGCGGCCTGTCCAGCCCGGAGCAGCACATCGCACGGGTGAAGGCGCGGGTGCAGGCCGGTGGCCACCCGATCAACGAAGCGGACATCCGTCGCCGCTGGCCGTTGGCGCAGCACAACCTGATCGGCCTGATGCCGGTGCTGGCCGCCCTGCAGGTCTATGACAACAGCGCCGAGGCCGCGCCCGGCGAAGCGGTGCCCGACCCGCGCCTTGTGCTGCAGATGGAAGACGGCCGACTGCAATGGCCGTCGGCCGAGGACCTGCAGCAACTACGCCAGACCCCGGACTGGGCCGCGCCGCTGGTGGAAGCCGCGTTGCGATCGGCCTCCTGAAAAAGGGGTCAGAGTCAGGGGTCAGAGTCGGGACTCTGAGCCCCGACTCCAGGCGCCGCCGAGCGTGGCTCGGCGCTACCACAGCAGGACCCCGCCGGTTGCTGGTTTCAGTGCCGGTGCGGTGCGTCCGGGTCGGTGCGCAGGGCGCGCAGCAGGCCCACCATGTAGAACGCCAGGGTGAACGAGAACGGCAGGCCGCACAGCACCACCGCGGTCTGCATCGCGCCGAAGTTGCCGGCCAGCAGCAGGCCGATGCTGACCACGGTGATCACCACCGCCCAGAACACCCGCAGCCAGATCGGCGCGTCATGGCCATCTTCGACGCCACCGTCCACGCGCCGCGTGCACAGGTTGGCGATCATCAGCGTGCCCGAGTCCACCGGCGTGAGGAACAGCACGAAGCCGATCAGCACCGCCGCACCGGCCACGTACGGGGCCCACGGCAGATATTCCAGCAGCTTGAACAGGGTCATCGCCGCGTCGGCCTTGGCGACCTCGCCCAGCACCGCCTGGCCATGGTTGAGCACCAGGTCGATGGCGGTGTTGCCGAAGATCGACAGCCACGCCAGGGTGAAGCCCAGCGGGATCAGCAGCACGCCCAGGATCACCTCGCGGATGGTGCGCCCGCGCGAGATGCGCGCCACGAACAGCCCCACGAACGGCGCCCAGGCGATCCACCAGGCCCAGTAGAACAGCGTCCAGCTGCCCAGCCAGTCGCGGCCGTCCGGCTGGTTGAGGTAGATGTCGAAACTCTTGCGCACGAACGAGGCCAGGTAATCGCCGGTGTTCTGCACCAGCCCATCGAGCAGGTGCAGGGTCGGCCCGGTCACCAGCACGAACAACAGCAGCAGGCACAGCAGGCGCACGTTGAGGTTGGACAACCAGGCGATGCCCTTTTCCACCCCGGCCACCACGCCGATGGTGGCCACCACCATCATCACCAGCACGATCACCACCAGCGTCTGCGGCGTGTCCGGCATCTTGAACAGGTAGGTCAGGCCGGACTGCACCACCAGCGCGCCGATGCCCAGGTTGGTCACCATCGACACCAGCGTCGCGAGGATGCCGAACCCGTCAACCATGTCGCCGATCCGGCCATGGATGCGTTCACCAAAGATCGGATACAAGGCCGAACGCAGCGCCAGAGGCAGGCTCCTGCGGTACGCGAAGTAGCCTAAAGCGACACCCACCAGCGCGTACAGCGCCCAGCCGTGCAGGCCCCAGTGCAGGAAGGTCAGCACCATCGCCTCGCGACTGGCCGCGACCGTGCCGCCCTGCTGTCCCGGCGGGGTCAGGAAATGGTCCAGCGGCTCATAGGCGCCGTAATACAACAGCGCGATGCCGATGCCGGCCGAGAACAGCATCGACACCCAGGGCACGTAGGCGAAGGCCGGGGACTCTTCGTTGTGGCCCAGCCGGATGCTGCCGTAGCGGGAGAACGCCAGCCACAGTACGAAGCCCAGGCAGGCCACGATCAGCAGCATGTACCACCAGCCGAACGCTGCGGACACCTGCGCCTGCGCGACCTGCAACCAGTGCTCGCTGGCCTGCGGGTTGAGCACGGTGAGCAGGCCCAGCACGCCGATGGACAGGGCCGAGCTGAAGAAGACGAAACCGTTCAGTCGCAGCGGCGACGGCGCGGAGGAAGCCTTGGAAGACATTGCGTTGTCTCATCGATCCTGGGGGCGCAGGGTCCGGCCGGATCGAAGGGACCGGGACCAGGGCGTGGGGGACGCGAGCGCATCCTACGCCTTTATTGATTGAACGTTCAATCAATAAAAAGTATAGTGGTCAGCATCACGGGACCTCCCGGTCGCAGTGCATGGAGAGACAATGCCCAAGAAAGGCATCGAACCGGTCCGCCGCGAGCAGCTGATCCGGGCCACCTTCCAGACCATCGATGAGATCGGCCTGGCCGATGCGACGGTGGCCACCATCGCGCGCAAGGCCGGACTGTCCACGGGCATCGTGGCGCACTACTTCGGCGACAAGGACGGCCTGCTCAACGCCGCCATGCGCCAGATCCTGCGTGAACTGAAAACCGCGGTGGCCCGCTTCCGCGACACCTGCGCCGACGATCCGCGCGCGCAGCTGCGTGCCATCGTCGATGGCAACTTCGACGACAGTCAGACCAACGGAACCGCGATGCGCGTGTGGCTGACCTTCTGGGCGGCGAGCATGCACCAGCCGGAACTGGCCCGCCTGCAGCGCGCCAACGACCAGCGCCTGTACTCGAACCTGTGCCACCAGTTCAAACGCGTCCTGCCGGCCGAACAGGCCACCCTGGCCGCGCGCGGGCTGGCCGCCATGGTCGATGGCCTGTGGCTGCGCGGCAGCCTGGTCGGCGGTGACTTCAACGCCGACAACGCGCGCCGCATCGCCTACGCGTACATCGACTTCCAGTTACAGGCAAACGCGCTATAAGCGCTTGAACACTTGCCTCCCTTCCCCCTTCCCCTTCCAGGAGTTCCCATGTCCACCCTGCCCCTGCAGCAGCTCTACATCCACGGCAAGCTGGTCGACGCCACCAGCGGCAAGACCTTCCAGAGCATCAACCCGGCCACCGGCAAGGTGATCGCCGAGGTGCAGATCGCCAACCAGGCCGACGTCGAACGCGCCGTGGCCAGCGCCGCGGAAGGCCAGAAGGTGTGGGCGGCGATGACCGCGATGGAGCGCTCGCGCATCCTGCGCCGCGCCGTGGACCTCCTGCGCGAACGCAACGATGCGCTGGCGCAGCTGGAAACCCTGGACACCGGCAAGGCGCTCAGCGAGACCACCACGGTGGACATCGTCACCGGTGCGGACGTGCTGGAGTACTACGCCGGGCTGGCCACTGCCATCGAAGGCAACCAGGTGCCGCTGCGCGAGTCCAGCTTCTTCTACACCCGCCGTGAACCGCTGGGCGTGGTCGCCGGTATCGGCGCGTGGAACTACCCGGTGCAGATCGCGCTGTGGAAGTCCGCCCCGGCGCTGGCGGCCGGCAACGCGATGGTGTTCAAGCCGTCCGAAGTGACCCCGCTGACCGTGATCGAACTGGCGAAGATCTACACCGAAGCCGGCGTGCCCGACGGTGTGTTCAACGTGGTGCAGGGCCCGGGCCGTGAGGTAGGCCAGTGGCTGACCGAACATCCGGTGATCGAGAAGATCTCCTTCACCGGCGGCGTGGAGACCGGCAAGAAGGTGATGGCATCGGCCGCCTCGTCCTCGCTGAAGGAAGTCACCATGGAACTGGGCGGCAAGTCGCCGTTGGTGATCTGTGACGACGCCCAGCTCGAACGCGCCGCCGACATCGCGGTGATGGCCAACTTCTTCAGCTCCGGCCAGGTGTGCACCAACGGCACCCGCGTGTTCGTGCCGCGCCCGATGCTGGCCGCCTTCGAAGCGGCCGTCGTGGAGCGCGTAAAGCGCATCCGCATCGGCGATCCGCAGGATGCGCAGACCAACTTCGGCCCGATGACCAGCTTCGCCCACATGGACAACGTGCTGCGCCTGATCGAGACCGGCAAGCGCGAAGGCGCCCGCCTGCTGACCGGCGGCGGGCGTGCCACCGACGGTGCGCTGGCCAAGGGCGCCTACGTGCTGCCGACCGTGTTCTCCGACTGCCGCGATGACATGACCATCGTACGCGAAGAGATCTTCGGGCCGGTGATGAGCATCCTCGCCTACGACGACGAGGAAGAAGTCATCGCCCGCGCCAACGACACCCACTTCGGCCTCGCCGCCGGCGTGGTCAGCAATGACATCGCCCGTGCGCACCGCATCATCCACCGCCTGGAAGCCGGCATCTGCTGGATCAACACCTGGGGTGAATCGCCGGCGGAAATGCCGGTGGGCGGTTACAAGCAGTCCGGCGTGGGTCGCGAGAACGGTATTTCCACCCTCGCCCACTACACCCGCATCAAGTCGGTGCAGGTCGAACTGGGCGACTACGCCAGCATTTTCTGATCCGAGCGCACCGGCCTTGCGGCCGTCGTTCCGGCCGGGCGTGTTCCTCCCCCCACGCCCGGCCACCCTACACACCGCCAGCTGGCGCGACCGCGCGCCGCCCGGCCTGCAGGAGCAAAGACCATGAGCACCCTCAACGAATACGACTACATCATCATCGGCGCCGGTTCGGCCGGCAACGTGCTGGCGACCCGACTCACCGAAGATGCCGACGTCAGCGTGCTGCTGCTGGAGGCCGGCGGACCGGATTACCGCCTGGACTTCCGCACCCAGATGCCGGCCGCGCTGGCCTTCCCGCTGCAGGGCAAACGCTACAACTGGGCGTACAAGACCGATCCCGAGCCGCATATGAACAACCGGCGGATGGACTGCGGGCGCGGCAAGGGCCTGGGCGGGTCCTCGCTGATCAACGGCATGTGCTACATCCGCGGCAACGCGATGGACTATGACAACTGGGCCAGCATGCCGGGCCTGGAAGACTGGACCTACGCCGACTGCCTGCCCTACTTCCGCAAGGCCGAAACCCGCGACATCGGGGGCAACGACTACCACGGCAGCGACGGCCCGCTGCAGGTCACCACGCCCAAGAACGGCAACAACGAACTGTTCGCGGCGATGATCGAAGCCGGCGTGCAGGCCGGCTACCCGCGCACCGACGACCTCAACGGCTACCAGCAGGAAGGCTTCGGCCCGATGGACCGCACCGTGACCCCGCGCGGGCGCCGCTCCAGCACCGCGCGGGGTTACCTGGACCAGGCCCGCGAGCGGCCGAACCTGACCATCGTCACCCATGCGCTGACCGACCGCATCCTGTTCGCCGGCAAACGTGCGGTGGGCGTGGCGTGGCTGCGCAACGATGAACCGCAGAAGGCGCGTGCGCGTCGCGAAGTGCTGCTGTGCGGCGGCGCGATCGCCTCCCCGCAGGTGCTGCAGCGTTCCGGCGTGGGCCCGGCCGACCTGCTGCGCGGGCTCGGCATCGAGGTGGTGCACGACCTGCCCGGCGTCGGCGCCAACCTGCAGGACCACCTGGAAATGTACCTGCAGTACGAATGCAGGAAGCCGGTCTCGCTGGCACCGGCGCTGAAGCTGTACAACCAGCCGGCGATCGGCGCGGAGTGGCTGTTCAACGGCACCGGCATCGGCGCCAGCAACCAGTTCGAAGGCGGCGGTTTCATCCGCAGCAACGAAGAATTCGACTGGCCGAACCTGCAGTACCACTTCCTGCCGGTGGCGATCAATTACAACGGCTCCAACCCGATCAAGGAACACAGCTTCCAGATGCACGTGGGGTCGATGCGCTCGCCCAGCCGTGGCCGCATCCATGTGCGTTCGACCGATCCGCGCGTGCACCCGAGCATCCTGTTCAACTACATGTCGCACGAACAGGACTGGCGCGAGTTCCGCGATGGCATCCGCATCACCCGCGAGATCTTCGGCCAGCCGGCGCTGTCGCCGTACACCGGCCGCGAGATTTCCCCGGGCAGCCAGCTGCGTACGGATGCGGAGATTGACGCGTTTGTCCGCGAACATGCCGAAACCGCCTACCATCCTTCGTGCTCGAACAAGATGGGCAGTGCCGCCGATCCGATGGCGGTGGTCGACGGCCACGGCCGCGTGCACGGGATGGAAGGCCTGCGCATCATCGATGCGTCGATCATGCCGCAGGTGGTGACCGGCAACCTCAACGCACCGACCATCATGATGGCCGAGAAGCTGGCCGACGTGCTGCGCGGGCGCGCTCCGCTGCCGCGCAGCACCGCCCCGTACTTCCAGGCCAACGGCGCCCCGGCCCGCAGGAAATAAGGTAGTGACGGCCGCTGGCCGTCATTCCCGGCCGTCATTCCCCCTCGGCCGCGACCGTTGATATCACACGCATGACGGCCAGCGGCCGTCACTACCGCGCAGGACACAGGCCCGCCATCGGCGGGCCTCTTCGCGTTTTCCATCCGGGACGGTATGCTGCCAAGGCTGGATCTGACCGATACTGGCTACAGAACCAACTCAAACATCACAGTTTCCTGGAGGGGGAAATATGAGCCTGGAACGTCCCTGGTTGCAGAGTTACCCGCAAGGCGTGCCCGCCGAGATCGACATCAACGAGTTCCACTCGGTCTCCTCCGTCTTCGACGCCTCGGTGGCCAAGTACCGGGATCGCCCCGCCTACTCCAGCTTCGGCAAGGTGCTCACCTATGGCGAGACCGATGCGCTGGTCGAACAGTTCGCAGCATATCTGCTGGGCGAGCTGCAGCTGAAGAAGGGTGACCGCGTCGCCCTGATGATGCCCAACTGCCTGCAGTACCCGATCGCCACCTTCGGCGTGCTGCGCGCCGGCCTGACCGTGGTCAACGTCAACCCGCTGTACACCGCGCGCGAGCTGAAGCACCAGCTGGTCGATGCCGGGGTCACCGCGCTGGTGGTGGTCGACAATTTCGGCGACACCGTGCAGGCGGTCATCGCCGATACGCAGGTCAAGCACGTCATCACCACCGGGCTGGGCGACCTGCTCGGCGCCAAGGGCGTGGTGGTGAACTTCGTGCTGAAGTACATCAAGAAAATGGTCCCCAACTACACCCTGAAGGGCGCGGTGCGCTTCACCCAGGCGTTGAAGCTGGGCCGCCGCCATGACCTGCCGAAGGTGGAGATCGACCACGACGACATCGCCTTCCTGCAGTACACCGGCGGCACCACCGGGGTGGCCAAGGGCGCGATGCTGACCAACCGCAACCTGGTCGCCAACATGCAGCAGGCCTCGGCCTGGATCGGCGCGTCGGGCATCGAACCGGGCAAGGAGTGGATCATCACCGCGCTGCCGCTGTACCACATCTTCGCATTGACCGCGAACGGCTTGGTCTTCATGAAGTTCGGCGGCTGCAACCACCTGATCACCAATCCGCGCGACATGAAGGGCTTCGTCAAGGAGCTCAAGGGCGTGCGCTTCACCGCCATCACCGGCGTCAACACGCTGTTCAACGGCCTGCTCAACACGCCCGGTTTCGATGAAGTGGATTTCTCCACGTTGAAGGTCACCCTGGGCGGCGGCATGGCGGTACAGCGCTCGGTCGCCGAGCGTTGGAAGAAGACCACCGGCGTCACCCTGGTAGAGGCGTACGGCCTGACTGAAACCTCGCCGGCGGCCTGCATCAACCCGCTGACCCTGGCCGAGTACAACGGCTCGATCGGCCTGCCGATTCCGTCCACCGATGCCTGCATCAAGGACGACAGCGGCAAGGTCCTGGGCCTGGATGAAGTCGGCGAGCTGTGCATCAAGGGCCCGCAGGTCATGAAGGGCTACTGGCAGCGCCCGGAAGATACCGCCGCGGCGATCGATGCCGATGGCTGGCTGCACACCGGCGACATGGCGAAGATGGATGCGCAGGGATTCTGCTACATCGTCGACCGCAAGAAGGACATGATCCTGGTGTCGGGCTTCAACGTGTACCCGAACGAAGTGGAAGACGTGATCGCGATGATGCCCGGCGTGCTGGAAGTGGCGGCAGTCGGCGTGCCGGATGAGAAGTCCGGCGAAATCGTGAAGGTGGTGATCGTCAAGAAAGACCCGAACCTCACCGCCGAGCAGGTGAAGGAACACGCGCGGGCCAACCTGACCGGATATAAGCACCCCAAGATCGTCGAGTTCCGCAAGGAACTGCCGAAGACCAACGTGGGCAAGATCCTGCGTCGCGAGCTGCGCGACGCGCCGCCGGCCTGAGGCAGGTCCGCGGCCGACGCCGGTAGCGCCGAAGGCAGCGGCAGGAGCCGCTGCCAACGTCGCGTGCGACGGCCCGGAGGGTGCCGGTCAGGATGACCGGCATAGCCATGCTGGGCGAGCGCTGTGGCAAAGGCGACAGCGTGACGACCAACGGTCGTCACCCACCACCACCAACGGTCGTCACCCACCACCACCAACGGTGGTCACACATCACGATGAGCGGAAAGTGAAAAGCCCGGGGCGCAAACGTCCCGGGCTTTTGCAATTGGGGCGACTGGCCCGGTGTAGCATCCCCGCGAGTGGACCCGTTCGGCCCGCCGACCACCGATTTTCCAGCGGGCCCGCCATGCCGAGGAACCTGCCATGAGCACCATTGAAAAGCTGCCCGTCAACCGCCCCTACACCACCATCCGCACCGAGGACAGCGCCGATGGCGCCGCCCATTGGCTGTTCATGCACGCCGATGCCTCCACCGGCATCCGCCCCTGCTGCCGCAAGGACATGCTCGACGAGATGTGGAGCTACATGAGCGCCGTCACGCGGGGGCCTGCCAGCCGCCACGATGGTCGCCTGCGCCACTTCGTGCTGGCCTCCGACGCCACCGCCTACAACCTGGGCGGCGACCTGGACCTGTTCACCCGGTTGATCCGCGAAGGCAACCGCGACCGCCTGCTGGCCTACGCACAGCGCTGCGTGGAAGGCGTGCACCACCTGCATACCGGGTTTGGCGGGGACGTGCGGTCGATCGCGCTGATCCAGGGCGATGCGCTGGGCGGCGGCCTGGAAATGGCCCTGGCCTGCCACACCATCGTCGCCGAAGAAGGGGCGGGCATGGGCCTTCCCGAAGTGCTGTTCGGGCTGTTCCCCGGCATGGGCGCCTACTCGTTCCTGTGCCGCCGCGTGGCGCCGCAGCTGGCCGAAAAGATCATCCTGGATGGACGCATCTACAGCGCCGAAGAAATGCATGCGATGGGCGTGGTCGACGTGCTGGTCCGGAAGGGCGAAGGCCGCCAGGCGGTGGAGGACCTGATCCGCCAGCACCAGCGCATCCCGCAGTCCTACCTGGCGATGAACGCCGCGCGCAACCTGGCCCAGGCGGTCAGCTATGACGAACTGCTGGAAATCACCAAGGTCTGGGTGGATTCGGCATTGGCGCTGGGGGATCGCTCGCTGCGCACGATGGACCGCCTGATCAAGGCACAGACCCGTCGTGCCGGCCTTGACGCGGCCTGAGCAGCACCCTCCCCCACGGATCGACCCGAGCGTGCCGGCTGACCGCCGGCACCATCCTGCACGGGCAGCGCCCTGCCCGGCCCCTCCGCGCCCACTTCAGCGCGGGTCCGCCTCGTCCACGCCGGGCTGGTTGCGGTGGATGGCGCGTGCATCCAGCGCCAGCCGGCCTTCCTTCAAGGCGCCCGCCAGTACCGACAGGCGCTGGCGCCATTCTGCCTTGAGCTGCCAATCGGCCATCCGCATCAGCTCGCCGGCGCGGTTGGCGGCACGCACCAGCCCCAGGTTGCTGGCCACGCCCTTGATCGCGTGGGCCTGATCGCGGAACTGCACCCAGTTCATCGCCTCGCCGTCGGCGTGGATCTTGCGCATGCAGCTTTCGGCATCGCCCAGGCACTGGCGGATGAATTCTTTCTCGAAGCCCTCGCCCATGCCCAGTGATGCCAGTTCATCCAGCACGCCCGAATCCAGCACGCCGTCGGTACCGCCGGTCAGCGTGCGCACGATCGGCGCGGAGGGTTTGAGATCGCGGTTGGAGGCGATTTCAGCCAGCGTATCGAGCAGCCGCACCGCGACCACCGGCTTGGCCAGGAAGGTATGCGCACCGGCCTGCTGGCAGCGCTGAATGGCGTCCGGGGTGACATCGGCGCTGAGCACCAGCACCGGCGTGCGCGGCGCGCCACCGGCCTGCATCACCCGCAGCTCCTTCAGCATGTCCAGCCCGCTCATGCCGGGCATGTGCAGGTCGACGATGGCGGCATCGAAATCGCTTTCGGCCATGGCGTCCAGCACCGCTTCGCCACCGTTGACGCACAGCACGCGGTGCCCGGCCTTCTGCAGCAGGCGCTGCAGCACCATGCGGTTGGCCTCGTGGTCATCGGCCACCAGGATGCTCATGCTGCGCACCCGCGCGCGATGCCGCAGGAACGGATCGGCGAAGGCGATGACATTGCCGTTGCTGCTGTCCAGCGGGTTGCCGACCAGCGCCGGGGTCATGCCCACGCGCTCCGGCAACGGCGGGGCGAACGGCACTTCGAACCAGAACCGGCTGCCCTGCGGCAGGTTCTCCTGGTAGCCGATCTCACCGCCCATCGCTTCCACCAGGCCCTTGGCGATGGTGGTGCCCAGGCCGGTGCCTTCGTGTCGCCGCGCCATGCTGACATCGGCCTGTTCAAACGCTTCGAACAGCCGCGGACGCATCGGGACGGCCACGCCGATACCGGTATCGATGATTTCAAAGCGCAGGCGGACGCCACCATCGGCGGCGGCGCTGACCACGTCGATGCGGATCTCCACCTTGCCGTGGTCGGTGAACTTCACCGCATTGCCGGCCAGGTTGAGCAGCACCTGGCGCAGGTGGCCGGTATCGCCGCGCAGCCGGGGCGGCACGGTTTCATCCACCCGCACGCGGTAGTCCAGCCGCTTGGCCTTGGCCTGCGGCAGCAGGATCAGGCCGATGGCCTGCACCACGTCACCCAGCGCGAAGTCCTCGGCGACCACGCGCAGCTTGCCGGCCTCGATCGCCGAAATGTCCAGCACTTCCTCCACCAGCGCCAGCAGGCTGCGCGAGGAGGCCTGGATGGTGTTCAGGCACTCGCGCTGCTCTTCATCCAGCTCGGTGGTGGCCAGTACTTCGGTCATGCCCGCCAACCCGTTCAAGGGGGTGCGGAATTCGTGGCTCATGTTGGCCAGGAAACGGCTCTTGGCCTCGCTGGCGCGGCGCGCTTCGGCCATCGCTTCGGTGAGCTGGCGCAGCAGCGTGGAAAAGTACAGCGGCACCGCGGCCAGGCCCAGCCACAACCCGAATGCCAGCCGCGCGTTGTCGACCCAGTAGTCGGTATACAGCGCGGTGCAGCCAAAGCTGATCATCGCCATTGCAACGGCCAGGTACAGGTAGTTGTTGCCGAAGCGCATGCCGTTGCCCACCGTGACCCACATCACCACGATGTAGACCCACGACAGTGGCTCGCCCATCTGGATCATGCCGGCGGCAATCAGGCCATAGTCGGCCAGCATGCCCAGGATGCGCCGCGGATCGGAGCGCTGCGGACGCCACAGCAGCCAGCCGAAGGCCAGCAGGGACAGCCCCAACCCACCCAGCACGATCGCCAGCACGCCCACGTACTGGTCATGTGGCAGGTCGTTGCGCACCCCCGGCATCAGCACATAGGCCAGGATCAGGCTGATCAGCACGATGCGTACGATCTGCTGCCCGTGCTCGGAATCCTGGCGCTGGGCCAGGCGCTGGCGCAGCCGGGGCAGCAGCGCGCGCATGGTCACAATCCGGGTCGCGCCGAGGCGGTGGAGTGCTCGGCGCAGATCTGCTCCAACTGCTCGCGGCCGCGCAGCAGGGCATCGACCACGCGCGGATCGAACAGCCGGCCACGCTGTGCGTACAGGTAGGCCAGGGTCGCATCGAAGGTCCACGCTTCCTTGTACGGACGCGGCGAAATCAGCGCATCGAAGACGTCGGCCACCGCCACGATGCGGGCCTCCAGCGGGATCGCATCGCCGACCAGCCCATCCGGGTAACCGCTGCCGTCATAGCGCTCGTGGTGGCGCAACGCGATCAGTGCACCGATCTGGATGAAGCGGTTCTGGCTGCCGCTCAACAGCTCGTGGCCGATACGCGGGTGGCGACGCATGATCACCAGTTCTTCGTCGGTCAGCTTGCCCGGCTTCAGCAGTACGGCATCGGGAATGGCGATCTTGCCCATGTCATGCAGCGGCGCCGCCATCTCGATCAGCTTGACCTCCTCTTCGGGAAGCCCCAGCTGCTCGGCGATCAGCCCGGCCACGCGTGACATGCGTTCCAGGTACGCGCTGGTGCCGGCATCACGGTATTCGATGGCACGTGCGAGCCGTGACAGGGTTTCGCGTTCGCGCTCTTCCACTTCATGCATGCTGGCAAGCAGCCGCTGCTCCAGCGACAACGCCCGCTGTTTCACGTTCTCCGACTGCTGGCGCAGCTGCAGCAGGTTGTAGCAGCGCGCGCGCAGTTCACGCGGGCGGATCGGCTTGACCAGGAAATCGATCACCCCCGCTTCCAGTGCCGCCTGCCGGATCGGCTCGTCGCCGACCACGGTGATCAGGATGACCGGGATGTCGCGGTGCTTGGGCAGGCGGCGGAAACGCCGGGCGAACTCCAGCCCGTCCATCTCCGGCATGCGGAAATCCAGCAGCAGCAGGTCCACCGGCTGCGATTCGCACCAGTTGAGCGCGGCCAGCGGGTCGCCGAAGTCGTGCACGCTCAGTTCCGGCGCGATGTCTTCGATGACATGGCGCAGCATCGTCCGTGCGGACGTCTGGTCGTCGACGATCACAATATTCAACGCTGCTTCTGCCTGCTTGTTCGACCACCCCGGGATCAGGGTTGGCGAGGATAACCTGCCATTCTGTACGCCCGCACCCTGCATCTGTCCGATACCTGCCATGCGCTCCCCGGATCTTGATCGCCGTCACATTGTGATGGCGTAAAGGACGAGACCCATCGCCTCCCCCCGGCAATCGGGTCATTCCGGCCACTCATCGGCCTCGCCGATACCATACTCCAGCACCCGCCCCGGGGGTAGCGGCGGGCCGCCGGCAGTGGCAGCCCGCGCCGCTCCGGATCAGGCTTCCGGACGCATGTAGGGGAACAGCAGCACGTCACGGATCGAGCTGCTGCCGGTCAGCAGCATCACCAGGCGGTCGATGCCGATCCCCAGCCCGCCGGTCGGCGCCATGCCGTACTCCAGCGCGCGGATGTAGTCGGCATCGAAATGCATCGCCTCGTCATCGCCCCCGTCCTTGGCTTCCACCTGGGCCTGGAAGCGGGCCGCCTGGTCTTCCGGATCATTCAGCTCGGAGAAGCCGTTGGCCAGTTCCTTGCCGTTGATGAACAGCTCGAAGCGGTCGGTGTAACCGGGGGCATCGTCGTTGGCACGTGCCAGAGGCGACACTTCGACCGGGTGATCGGTGATGAAGGTCGGCTGGATCAGGGTGTGCTCGACGGTGGCTTCGAATATCTCCAGCAGCAGCTTGCCCCAGCCGTAGGATGGCTTGATGCGGATCTTCAGGCGCTCGCAATGGGCAGCCAGCGCATCGCGGTCGGTGCAGTCGGCCAGGCTGATCTCCGGGTTGTGGTGGCGCACGGCTTCGTCCATGCGCCAGCGCCGGAAGGCCGGGGCCAGGTCGATGTGGGCGCCGTCCCACTCCACTTCGGTAGTGCCGAGCACCTGGCGGGCGACATCGCGGATCACCCCTTCGGTCAGGTCCATCACTTCGGTGTACGTGGCATAGGCCTCGTACAGCTCCATCATGGTGAATTCGGGATTGTGGCGGGTGCTGACGCCTTCGTTGCGGAAGTTGCGGTTGATCTCGTAGACGCGCTCCAGGCCGCCCACGACCAGGCGCTTCAGGTACAGCTCCGGCGCCACGCGCAGGTACAAATCCAGGTCCAGCGCGTTGTGGTGGGTGGTGAACGGCTTGGCCGTGGCGCCGCCGGGGATGTAATGCATCATCGGCGTTTCGACTTCCAGGAAGTCGCGGTTGTCCAGCCAGGCACGCATGGCGCGGATGATCCTGGAGCGCTTGATGAACACCTCGCGCGATTCCGGCGTCACGATCAGGTCGACGTAGCGCTGGCGGTAGCGCTGCTCCACGTCGGCCAGGCCATGCCACTTGTCCGGCAGCGGACGCAGCGACTTGGTCAGCAGGCGGATGCTCTCGGCCTTCACCGACAGTTCGCCGGTGCGGGTACGGGTCAGCCCGCCTTCCACGGCGATGATGTCACCCACGTCCCAGCCCTTGAAGGCGGTGTAGGCATCGCCCAGCACGTTGCCCTGCAGGAATACCTGGATGCGGCCGGATTCGTCCTGGATCTGCGCGAAGCTGGCCTTGCCCATGACCCGCTTGGCCATCAGCCGGCCGGCCATCTTCACCCGGCGCTCGTTGGCCTCCAGGGCTTCGGCCGTCCAGCGTTCGGCGTCGGCGAAGTCTGCCTGCAGGCTGCCGGCGAAGTCTTCGCGGCGGAAATCGTTCGGGTAGGCGATGCCCTGGGCCCGCAGCGCGGTCAGTTTGGCGCGACGCTCGGCGATCAGGCTGTTTTCATCGACGGGGGGCTGCGGCGCGGCGGTCTGCTCGTTCATGGGCTTGGTCGGTCGTTGTCTGTGGGGGTGGGTCTTCAGGGAATCGCGCCCGCCGAGGATACGACGGACCGTGGGTGGCTGCGGCTGCAGCCACCAGGCGGGTCACCGTGCAGGCGACCCGCAGGCTCAGGCGTCGCTGCGTTTGGCGCCCGCTTCCAGGCCGGATTTCAGGCTGGCCTCGATGAACTCATCCAGGTCGCCGTCCAGCACTTTCTGCGTATCGGTACGCTCGATGCCGGTGCGCAGGTCCTTGATACGGCTCTGGTCGAGCACGTAGTTGCGGATCTGGCTGCCCCAGCCGATATCGGACTTGGTGGCTTCCAGCGCGTCACGTTCGGTGTTGCGCTTCTGCACTTCCAGCTCGTACAGCTTGGCGGCCAGCATCTTCATCGCGGTGTCGCGGTTCTGGTGCTGGCTGCGGCCGGTCTGGCAGGCAACCACGGTGTTGGTCGGGATGTGGGTGATGCGCACCGCCGACTCGGTCTTGTTGACGTGCTGGCCACCGGC
>NZ_LDJK01000102.1 GCF_001431535.1 Stenotrophomonas chelatiphaga | reverse complement strand
ACGAGGCCCGCAGGAGCGGCATTTGCCGTCCCCCGCAGCCTCCACCCACCCGGCGCCACCTAGCAAGCCAGCAGCAACACCATCAGCCGCGAGGGGGCCCAGCCCGTTCGAGCAGGCCCCCAACCCTCAGCGTCCCGCCAACTGCCGCAGCACGTACTGCAGCAACCCACCGTGGCGGAAATACTCCACTTCCTTCGGCGTCAGCAGCATCACCGACGCCTCGAACGTGACAACCGTGCCATCGGCCTTCTTCGCCGCCACCGTCGCGCGCTTGCTCGCGCCATCCTTCAGCCCGGTGATGTCGAACACTTCTGATCCGTCCAGGCCCAGCGACTGAGCGTTCTCGCCGTTGCGGAACTGCAGCGGCAGCACGCCCATGCCGACCAGGTTGGAGCGATGGATGCGCTCGAAGCTTTCGGCGATGACCGCCTTGACCCCCAGCAGCAGGGTGCCCTTGGCGGCCCAGTCGCGCGACGAACCGGTGCCGTATTCCTTGCCGGCCAGCACCACCAGCGGCACGCCGTCGGCCTTGTACTTGATCGCCGCATCGTAGATCGCCAGCTTCTCCGGCTCGCCACCGCTGGCCGGGTAATACAGCGTGTTGCCGCCTTCTTCGCCGCCGAACATCAGGTTCTTGATGCGGATGTTGGCGAAGGTGCCGCGGACCATCACGTCATCATTGCCACGACGGCTGCCGTAGCTGTTGAAGTCCGCCGGCTGCACGCCGCGCTCCTGCAGGAAGCGGCCCGCAGGCGATTCCTTCTTGATGTTGCCGGCCGGGGAGATATGGTCGGTGGTGATCGAATCACCGAACAGGCCCATCACCCGTGCCCCGTGCACATCGTCGATGCTGCCGACCTGCATCGTCATGCCATCGAAGTAGGGCGGGTTCTTGATGTAGGTGGAGCCGTCGTCCCATTCGTACAGGTCGCCATCGGGCGAGGCGATGGTGTTCCAGCGCGAGTCGCCCTTGAACACGTCGGCGTAGTTCTGCTTGAACATCTCCGGCCCCAGGGTCGCGGCGATGACATCGCCGATTTCCTTGTTGCTCGGCCAGATGTCACGCAGGTACACCGGCTGGCCATCGCTGCCGGTGCCCAGCGGTTCGGTGGTCAGGTCGATGTCGGTGGTGCCGGCGATCGCATAGGCCACCACCAGCGGCGGGCTGGCCAGGTAGTTCATCTTCACTTCCGGGTGCACCCGGCCTTCGAAGTTGCGGTTGCCCGACAACACCGAGGTCACCACCAGGTCACCCAGCGCGATGCCGGCGCTGACTTCAGCCGGCAGCGGGCCGGAGTTGCCGATGCAGGTGGTGCAGCCATAGCCCACCACGTAGAAGCCGAGCTTCTCCAGTTCGGTCAGCACGCCGGCCTTGGACAGGTAATCGGTGACCACGCGCGAACCCGGGCCGAGCGAGGTCTTCACCCACGGCTGGCGGTTGAGTCCACGCGCGGCGGCATTGCGGGCCAGCAGGCCGGCACCGATCATCACCGCCGGATTGGAGGTGTTGGTGCAGGAGGTAATGGCCGCGATCACCACCGCGCCATCCTTCAGCCGGAACGCCTTGCCGTCCAGTTCCACGTCGGCCTGGCCCTTGGCAAGCTGTTCGTTGCCGACCGCCGTGCCGCCGCCTTCGTTGACGAAGGTGGAGACGTCCACGTCCTTCTTGTCGCGGTTGGTGGTCAGCCCGACCAGCGCTTCGCGGTAGTTGGCCTGCACGTCTTCCAGCAGCACGCGGTCCTGCGGGCGCTTGGGGCCGGCCAGCGACGGCTTGACCGTGCCCATGTCCAGTTCCAGCGTGGCGCTGTACTGGGCGTGCGCGGTATCGGCGTCGTGCCACAGGCCCTGCGCCTTGGCATAGGCTTCCACCAGCGCGATCTGCTCTTCCGGGCGACCGGACAGGCGCAGGTAGTTCAGCGATTCGTGATCGATCGGGAAGATGCCGCAGGTCGCGCCATACTCCGGCGCCATGTTGCCGATCGTCGCGCGGTCGGCCAGCGGCAGGTGCTGCAGGCCTTCGCCGAAGAACTCGACGAACTTGCCGACCACGCCGTGCTTGCGCAGCATCTGGGTGACGGTCAGCACCAGGTCGGTGGCGGTGGCCCCTTCGGGCATCTGGCCGGTCAGCTTGAAGCCGACGACCTGCGGGATCAGCATCGAGGAGGGCTGGCCGAGCATCGCCGCTTCGGCCTCGATGCCGCCCACGCCCCAGCCCAGCACGCCGATACCGTTGATCATGGTGGTGTGGCTGTCGGTGCCGAACACCGTATCCGGATAGGCGACCTGGGTACCGTCCTTGTCAACGGCCATCACCACGCGGGCCAGGTTTTCCAGGTTCACCTGGTGGACGATGCCGGTGTTGGGCGGCACCACCTTGAAGTTGTCGAAGGCCTTCTGGCCCCAGCGCAGGAAGCCGTAGCGTTCCTGGTTGCGCTGGAATTCGATCTTGCCGTTGAGATCCAGCGCTTCGGGCTTGCCGAACACGTCCACCTGCACCGAATGGTCGATGACCAGCTCGGAGGGGATCTGCGGGTTGATCTGCTCCGGACTGCCGCCGAGCTTGACCACCGCATCGCGCATCGCCGCCAGGTCGACCACGCAGGGCACGCCGGTGAAGTCCTGCAGCACCACGCGCGCGGGCATGAAGGCGATCTCGATTTCCGGTTCGGCCTTCGGGTCCCAGGTCGCTACCGCTTCGATGTGGTCCTTGCCCACGGTGACCCCGCCATCCTCATGCCGGAGCAGGTTCTCCAGCAGGATCTTCATCGAATAGGGCAGGTGGGAAATATCGAAGCGCTGGCCCAGCTTGGGCAGGCTGAAGTAATCGTAGCGCTTGCCGCCTACGTCCAGCTGGCTGCGCGTGGAGAACGAATCACTCATTGCGGATGGCTCCTTTGCTGATGGCTTGCAACGGCCGCGCACCGGGCGCGCCTGCTTGCTCAGCTGGAAATCTTACACATTCAGATGTAGCGCCCATGTCAGCACCTCCCAAAAAAGGGGACGGAGGGAATTAAGTCGTTTTCGCCTACCGCCGGGCTGACAACGCCTTAATTCCCTCCGTCCCCTTTTTCAAAAGTATGTATAATTCGTACATACCGAAGAGGGCCTACCCATGGAAGCCACCGTAGCTGAACGCGGCCAGATCACCTTGCCCAAGGCGGTCCGCGATGCGCTGGGCCTGACCAAGGGCACCCAGCTGACCGTGGAACTGGAAGGCGGCCGGATCATCCTGCGCAAGAGCGTGGACGACGCCATCTCGCGCGCCCGCGGCAAGTTCGCACTGGATGGCTTCGACTCCACCGATGCGGCTGTGAAGGCCGTCCGTGACGAGCAGTAAGCCGGCCATGATCGCCGTTGATTCCCCGGTCCTGATCGAACTGCTCAGCAACGGCCCGCAGGCCGATGCCGTGGAGGCCTGCCTGCGGCAGAGCCTGATCGGCGGCCGCGTAGTGGTCTGCGGGGCGACCCTGGCCGAAGTCTGCGCCGCGCTGCGCGGCGGGGCTGAAGTGCTGGAGGCGCTGGAAGAAATGGGCGTGCATTTCAACGCACTGGAAGCCAAATCGGCCCTGCGCGCCGGTGAGATGCAACGCCGCCACCGCCAGCGCGGCAACCAGCGCCGCAGCCTGGACGGCTTCATGGTCGGTGCCCACGCGCTGCTGCAGTGCGATGGCCTGATCACCTGGAACGACACGTTTTACCGGGATTACTTCAAAGGCCTGAAGCTGATCGTGCCGCAGGCCTGAACCGCGAAGTGACCCCGACGTAGCCCTGTTTTCATTGCTTCATCCAACCGTTTTATTCACCGCATTACCCGGGAGTTGTCATGTTGGAAGCCTACCGCCACCACGTCGCCGAGCGCGCTGCGCTTGGCATCCCGCCCCTGCCGCTGACCGCGCAGCAGACGGCCGATGTCATTGAACTGCTGAAGAACCCGCCCGCCGGCGAAGCCGAGTTCCTGCTCGACCTGCTGACCCACCGCGTGCCGGCCGGCGTCGATGACGCCGCCAAGGTCAAGGCCTCCTACCTGGCCGCCATCGCCTTCGGCAGCGAGCAGAACCCGCTGATCAGCCGCGAGCGCGCCACCGAACTGCTGGGCACCATGCTCGGCGGTTACAACGTCGCCCCGCTGGTCCAGCTGCTGGATGATGCCACCGTTGGCAGCATCGCCGCGGCCGCGCTGAAGAACACCCTGCTGGTGTTCGATGCCTTCCACGATGTGCAGGAAAAGGCCAAGGCCGGCAACGCCAACGCCCAGTCCGTGCTGCAGAGCTGGGCCGACGCCGAATGGTTCACCAGCCGTCCGGAAGTAGCCCAGAGCATGACCCTGACCGTGTTCAAGGTGCCGGGCGAAACCAACACCGACGACCTGTCGCCGGCGCCGGATGCCACCACCCGCCCGGACATCCCGCTGCACGCCCTGGCGATGCTGAAGAACAAGCGTCCCGACGCGGCGTTCGTGCCGGAAGAAGATGGCAAGCGCGGCCCGATCCAGGAAATCCTGTCGCTGAAGGACAAGGGCCACCTGGTCGCCTACGTGGGCGACGTGGTCGGTACCGGTTCCTCGCGCAAGTCGGCCACCAACAGCGTGCTGTGGTTCACCGGCGAAGACATTCCGTTCATCCCGAACAAGCGTTTCGGCGGTGTCTGCCTGGGTTCGAAGATCGCCCCGATCTTCTACAACACCATGGAAGATGCCGGCGCGCTGCCGATCGAGCTGGACGTCACCCAGATGGAGCACGGTGATGTCATCGAGCTGCGTCCGTACGACGGCAAGGCGCTGAAGAACGGCGAAGTGATCGCCGAATTCCAGGTCAAGTCGGACGTGCTGTTCGACGAAGTGCGCGCTGGTGGCCGCATCCCGCTGATCGTCGGCCGTGGCCTGACCGCCAAGGCGCGCGAAGCGTTGGGCATGCCGGTCACCGACCTGTTCCGCCTGCCGGTGCAGCCCGCCGACACCGGCAAGGGCTTCTCGCTGGCGCAGAAGATGGTTGGCCGCGCCTGTGGCCTGCCGGAAGGCCAGGGCATGCGCCCGGGGACCTACTGCGAACCGAAGATGACCTCGGTCGGTTCGCAGGACACCACCGGTCCGATGACCCGTGACGAACTGAAGGACCTGGCCTGCCTGGGCTTCTCGGCGGACCTGGTGATGCAGTCGTTCTGCCACACCGCGGCCTACCCGAAGCCGGTCGACGTCAAGACCCATCACACCCTGCCGGAGTTCATCTCCACCCGTGGCGGCATCTCGCTGCGTCCGGGCGACGGCGTGATCCACAGCTGGCTCAACCGCATGCTGCTGCCGGACACGGTCGGCACCGGCGGTGACTCGCACACCCGCTTCCCGGTTGGTATTTCGTTCCCGGCCGGTTCGGGCCTGGTGGCCTTTGCTGCTGCCACCGGCGTGATGCCGCTGGACATGCCGGAATCGGTGCTGGTGCGCTTCAAGGGCAAGATGCAGCCCGGCGTGACCCTGCGCGACCTGGTCAACGCGATCCCGCTGTACGCGATCAAGGCCGGCCTGCTGACCGTGGCCAAGGCCGGCAAGAAGAACATCTTCTCCGGTCGCATCCTGGAAATCGAAGGCCTGCCGGACCTGAAGGTGGAACAGGCGTTCGAGCTGTCCGATGCCTCGGCCGAGCGTTCCGCTGCCGGTTGCTCGGTGCACCTGGACAAGGCGCCGATCATTGAATACCTGACCAGCAACATCACCCTGCTGCAGTGGATGATTGCCGAGGGGTACCAGGATCCGCGTTCGCTGCAGCGTCGCATCGACAAGATGAAGGAATGGCTGGCCGATCCGCAGCTGCTGGCACCGGATGCCGATGCCGAGTACGCGGCGGTGATCGAGATCGACCTGGCCGACATCCACGAGCCGATCGTGGCGTGCCCGAACGATCCGGATGACGTCAAGATGCTGTCCGAGGTGGCCGGTGCCAAGATCGATGAAGTGTTCATCGGTTCGTGCATGACCAACATCGGTCACTTCCGTGCGGCGGCCAAGCTGCTGGAAGGCAAGCGTGACATCCCGACCAAGCTGTGGGTCGCTCCGCCGACCAAGATGGATGCCTCCGAGCTGACCCGCGAGGGCCACTACGGCACCTTCGGCAGCGCCGGTGCACGCATGGAAATGCCGGGCTGTTCGCTGTGCATGGGCAACCAGGCGCAGGTGCGCGAGGGCGCGACGGTGTTCTCGACCTCGACCCGCAACTTCCCGAACCGCCTGGGCCGCAACTCGAACGTGTACCTGGGTTCGGCGGAGCTGGCGGCGATCTGCTCGCGCCTGGGCCGTATTCCGACCAAGGAAGAGTACATGGCGGACGTGGGCGTGCTGGAAGCCAGCGGTGCGGAGATCTACCGTTACATGAACTTCGATCAGATCGAGGAGTATCAGGAAGCCGGCAAGCCGGTCGCCGCCTGATCGCTCTGTTGTCGTAGTGCCGACCTTGGTCGGCAGCTCGTGAGATCCGGAACCCCTCTGGTGTGAGCCAGGGGGGTTTTTTGTTGTCTGGAGTGGGGCTTGGGCTGTCGCTTATACAACTCTGCCGCTTCCGCCGACCCCCTCCGTGTCGGTTTGCGATGTGTTGGCTGCA
>NZ_LDJK01000101.1 GCF_001431535.1 Stenotrophomonas chelatiphaga | reverse complement strand
CCAGCAGGTCGATCTGCCCGGCCTTGAACGCCACCATCGTGGCCAGCTTTTCGGCGGCCTTCAGGCGACCGTGGACCAGGCCCACGCGCACGCCGGGCAGCAGCGCCTGCAGCGACTCGAAGGTGGCCTGCGCCGGCGTGGCATCGAGCTCCTCGCTTTCTTCGATCAGCGTGCAGACCCAGTACACCTGGCGTCCTTCGCTGCAGGCCAGCGCGATGCGCTCGATCAGCTCGGGGCGACGATCCGCATTGAGCGCGACGGTCTGCACCGGCGTGCGGCCGGGCGGCAGCTCATCGATCGCCGATACATCCAGATCGGCATATTCGGACATCGCCAGGGTGCGCGGGATCGGCGTGGCGGTCATCACCAGCTGGTGCGGCACGCTGTTGCCGCCTGCGCCCTTGTCGCGCAGCGCCAGCCGCTGGTGCACGCCGAAGCGGTGCTGCTCATCGACGATGGCCAGCGCAAGGTCCTGGAACACCACCGCGTCCTGCATCAACGCATGCGTGCCGACCACCACCTTGGCCTCGCCGCTGGCCACATCGGCAAGCACCTTGGCGCGCGCCTTGCCGGTGACCTTGCCGGCCAGCCAGGCGACCTGCACGCCCAGCGGTTCCAGCCAGCCGCGCAGGTTGTTGAGGTGCTGTTCGGCCAGCAGTTCGGTGGGTGCGGCCAACGCGACCTGCTTGCCCTGTTCCACCGCCAGCATGGCCGCCAGCGCAGCCACCACGGTCTTGCCCGAACCCACGTCGCCCTGCACCAGCCGCAGCATCGGGCTGGGCCGGGCGAGGTCGTCGCGGATCTGCTTGAACACGCGCTGCTGCGCGCCGGTCAACGCGAATGGCAGCTGCTTGAGCAGCGCCTTGGCCAGCTTTCCCGGCCCGGCCAGCGGCGGCGCGTGATGGGCCTGCAGGGCGATGCGCTGGCGGCGCAGGCTCAGGTGGTGGGCGAGCAGTTCTTCCAGCGCCAGCCGGCGCTGTGCGGGATGGATGCCGTTGGCCAGCGCGGAAAGATCCGCATCCTGCGGCGGCTGGTGCACGGTCAGCAGTGCGCTGCGCAGTGATGGCAGGCCCAGGCCATCCAGCCATCCCGGCGGCAGCAGCTCCAGCAGCGATTCGTCCGGCAAGCGCTCCAGCGCCTGCAGGATCAGCTTGCGCATGGTCGCCGGGCCGACGCCTTCCACCGCCGGATACACCGGATCAAGCCGGTCCCCCAGCGCCGGGTCGTCCAGCCGCCCCAGCACCTGGTAACTGGGATGGACGATTTCAAGGCCAAGCTGGCCCGGGCGCGGGGTCCCGAAGCAGCGCAGGCGGTTGCCGACCGCGAACTGCCCGACCTGCTGCTGGCGGAAATGGAAGAAGCGCAGCACCAGCGTGCCGCGCCCTTCGTCTTCGATGGCGACCTTCAGCATCGGCCGGTAGCGCATGCCGCGCTCCACCGCCATCACCCGGCCTTCGACCTGCGCCGGAACGCCGGAACGCAGGTCTTCGATCAGGGTCAGCCGGGTCCGGTCTTCATAACGCAGCGGCAGGTGCAGCCACAGGTCCTGCAGCGTGCCCAGGCCACGCGCCTGCAGCTTGCCGGCCACGGCCGGACCGACCCCGGCCAGCATCGCCAGCGAGGCTTCACCGGACGGGGCCAGTGCAGGGGCGGCGGCCTTGCGTGCCACGCAGGGTTCAGCCGATGACCATCACCGCATCGACTTCGAAGTTGGCGCCCTTCGGCAGGCCGGAGACTTCGATGGTCGAACGCGCCGGGAACGGCGCCTTGAAGTAGTCCTGCATGACGGCGTTGACCTTGGCGAACTCGGCCAGGTCGGTCAGGTACAGGCCCAGGCGGACAATCTGGTCGAGCGAGCCGCCGGCTTCTTCGGCCACCGCCTTGAGGTTGTCGAAGGCACGGCGGGCCTGGGCTTCCACGTCACCGGCGCCGACGATGTCACCGGTGGCCGGGTCCAGCGGGATCTGGCCGGAGAAGTACACGGTGTTGCCGGCGCGCACGGCCTGCGAGTAAGGACCGATGGCAGCGGGGGCCTTTTCGGTGTTGATGATCTGGCGGGTCATGGGTGCTCCGGTATCAGGAAAAACAGAGCCCTCATTGTACCGGCTCGCGGCACGGGGTCAGGTTCCTTTTCCCGCGGAAAAGGAACCTGACCCCTGCCTGCCGCTGCCGGTTACTGGCGGCGCACCGACTGCACCACCGACAGGCGGCGAAGCCTGCGCATGACCTCGGCCAGGTGGTTGCGGTCGCGCACCTGCACGTTGAAGGCCAGCACGGCGGCGTTGAAGTCGCGGTCCAGGTAGTCCACGCGTTCGATGTTGGACTGGCTCTGCGCGATCGCCGCAGCCAGCTGCGCCAGCACGCCGGTGCCGTTCTCCACTTCGACCACCAGCGAGGTGTCGTAGTCACCGGATACCGACGAATCCCAGCCGATCGGCACCCAGCGCTCCGGCGACTTGCGCAGCTCGGCCAGGTTGGGACAGTCCATCCGGTGCACCACGATGCCCTTGCCGGCGGTGTGGTACCCCATGATCTCATCGCCCGGAATCGGCTGGCAGCAGTTGGCGAAGGTGACCACGCCGCGCTCGCTGCCGTTGATCAGGATCTTTTCCTGCGAATGGTGGCGTGCACCGCCGCGCAGTTCGGCGTAGGCCATCAGCGCCTGCGCGGCCTGGGTCGGCATCCAGTTGCCCAGCGCCACTTCGGCCAGCAGGGCCTCCAGGCGCGGGTAGCGGTGCTCGGCCAGGAACGCATCCAGCCGCCCCTTCGGCAGCCGCTCCAGCGACGAATCCATCGCCTCCAGCGCGCGATCCAGCATGCGGTGGCCCAGCTGCACGGCATCTTCGTGTTCCAGCTGCTTGAGCTGGTGGCGGATCGCCGTACGCGCCTTGCTGGTGACCACGAATTCCAGCCACTGCGGCTTGGGCGTGGCCGAACGCGCGGTGATGATCTCCACCGTCTGTCCGCTGACCAGCTTGGTACGCAGCGGTACCAGCTTCTTGTCCACGCGCGATGCCACCGCGGTGTTGCCGACGTCGGTATGCACCGCGTAGGCGAAGTCCAGGGCGGTCGCATTGCGCGGCAGCGCCATGATCTTGCCCTTCGGCGTGAACAGGTAGACCTCGTCCGGGAACAGGTCGACCTTGACGTTGTCCAGGAATTCCAGCGACGAACCGGCGGCGCGCTGCGAATCGATCAGTTCGACGATCCACGCATGGGCCCGGCTCTGCGCACTGTTGGGGGTGTCGCCGCCGAACTTGTAGGTCCAGTGCGCGGCCACGCCGCGTTCGGCGATCAGGTCCATTTCCTCGGTGCGGATCTGCACCTCGATCGGCGAGCCGTAGGGGCCGAACAGCACCGTGTGCAGCGACTGGTAGCCGTTGGCCTTGGGAATGGCGATGAAGTCGCGGAAGCGCCCGTCCAGCGGCTTGAACGCGGCATGCACGGCACCCAGCGCGTGGTAGGCGTTGGGCACGCTGCGCACCACCAGGCGGAAACCGAAGACATCCATCACCTGGTCGAAGGATTTGTTCTCGTCGTGCATCTTGTTGTAGATGCTCCACGGGGTCTTGATCCGGCTGACCAGCCGATGTTCCAGCCCTTCCTTGGCCAGGCGCTGGCTGAGCTGCACTTCCACCTGTGCCATCGCCTCGCGGCGCACGACCGGCTGGCTGCGGATGTGCTTTTCCAGGATCGCATGACGCCACGGGTACAGTGCCTTGAAGCCGAGGTTCTGCAGTTCGCTCTTGACCAGGCTCATGCCCAGCCGCTGCGCGATGGGCGCATAGATTTCCAGCGTTTCGCGCGCGATCCGGCCACGCGCCTCGCTGCTCTGCGCGCCCAGGGTGCGCATGTTGTGCAGGCGGTCGGCGAGCTTGATCATGATCACGCGCAGGTCGCGCGACATCGCCAGCAGCATCTTGCGGAAGCTTTCCGCGGCCGCTTCCTGGCGGTCGCGGAACTTCAGCTTGTCCAGCTTGGTGACCCCGTCGACCAGTTCGGCCACCGGCTCACCGAACTCGGCGGCCAGCTCTTCGCGGGTCAGCGGCGTGTCTTCGATGGTGTCGTGCAGGATCGCAGCGATCAGCGCTTCCATGTCCAGGCCCAGTTCGGCCAGCACCTGTGCCACGGCAACCGGGTGGGTGATGTAGGGTTCACCGGACTTGCGGGTCTGCCCCGCATGCGCGGCGGCGCCCACTTCCCAGGCACGGCGCAGCAGCGGGAGCTGCTCCGGCGGCAGGTAGTGCGCTGCGCGCTCGAGTTGAAGGACGTAATCGGGTACGTCCGCGCGTGACGGCGCGGCTACCTTGGCAGTGGGGCCTGGGTTCATGGCCGAAGCCTATGCCAGCGTCACAATTTCAGCAAATCCTGAATGCGAAACAGCCCGCTTGCGGCGGGCTGTTTCGTATCTGGCCAAGGGCGTCGACGGGACTCAGTCGTCGTTCTTGGACATGTCTTCGTCGGCGACCACTTCGGCGGCAGCCCATTCCAGCGCTTCACGTTCGGCACGCTCGCGCTCGGCCTTCTCGACTTCGTCGATCAGCGCGTTGTCGATGCGACGGGCGGCGATTTCGCGCAGCGCCAGCACGGTCGGCTTGTCTTCGGTTTCGCTGTTGTCCAGCGTGGCCTGCACGCCGTTGGCAAGCTGGCGGGCGCGCTTGGACGCCATCATGACCAGCTCGAAACGGTTGTTAACGACTTCCAGGCAATCTTCTACGGTGATGCGGGCCATACGGGCTCCCGGCGACCGGTCGGCCGCTCAGTCGAATGAGGGAAAGGGGACGGAGTGTAAGGGCAGGGGCTGGACAAAATCAAGCCAACCCCTCCCTGTTCCTTTTGCAATCAGTCAGTTGCAGACGGATCAGCGGTCAAAAGGGCCTGGATCAGCCCCGCATGGCGAACCTTCTGCGCCTCGCGGCGCAGCCGGCTGGCGGTGAAGATGGCACACAGCTCATCCACCGCGGTGTCGAAGATCTCGTTGACGATGACGTAGTCGAAGTCGTTGAAGTGCAGCATTTCCTCGCGTGCGGCCGACAGGCGCTGGCTGATCACCGCCTCGCTGTCCTGGCCGCGCTTGCGCATGCGGTCCTGCAGCGCCTGCTTGGACGGCGGCAGGATGAACACCGTCACCGTGCCGGGCACCAGCTGGCGCACCTGCTGCGCCCCCTGCCAGTCGATTTCCAGCAGCACGTCCTGGCCGGCGGCCAGCTGGGGCTCCACCGATTGCCGGGCGGTGCCCTTCCAGTCGCCGTGCACCCAGGCGTGTTCGAAGAAATCGCCGGCGGCGATCATGGCCTCGAACTCGGTCGCGCTGACGAAATGGTAGTGCTCGCCGTTGATCTCGCCCGGACGCGTGGCCCGCGAGGTGAACGAGATCGACAGCGCGATCTGCGGGTCGCGCGCAAGGGTGGCGTTGACGATGCTGCTCTTGCCGGCACCGGAGGGCGCGGCAACGATGTACAGCGTGCCGCGCGCGGGCGTGCCGGCCGGGGAAGGTTGGATGCTCATTCGATGTTCTGTACCTGTTCGCGGATCTGGTCGATCAGCACTTTCAGCTCCACTGCGGCACTGGAGGTGCGGCTGTCCACGGATTTGGAGCCCAGCGTATTGGCTTCGCGGTTGAACTCCTGCAGCAGGAAGTCCAGCCGGCGCCCGACCGGATCGCGCTGCTTCAGCACGCGGCGGATTTCCACGATATGGCTGCCGAGGCGGTCCAGCTCTTCATCCACGTCCAGCTTCTGCAGCCACATCACCAGTTCCTGCTCGGCGCGGCCCGGATCCACCGGGTGCGGCAGGTCGGCCAGGCGCGCGGCCAGCTTGACCCGCTGGCCTTCGCGGATGGCGGGAATCAGGGTGCGCACTTCAGCGGCGATACGCTCGATCGCATCCACCCGTTCACTGATCGCGGTTGCCAGCTTGTCGCCTTCGCGTTCGCGGCCGGCGATGAAGCCATCCAGGGTCTGCTCCAGCAGCGCCAGCGCCTCGGCCTGCAGGGCCGTGGCATCGGTGGCTTCGCCCTGCATCACGCCGGGCAGCTGCAGCAGGTCGGTGAAGCTGACCTGCAGGTTCGGGAAGTCGGACGTCAGCCGGTGCGCCAGCTGGCCCAGCTGGCCCAACAGGACATCGTTGACCTGCAGGCTGGCTGACGTTTCCGGGGTACGCAGGCGCATCACCAGGTCCAGCTTGCCGCGGCTCAGGCGTGCGGCGATGCGTTCACGCAGCTGCGGTTCCAGCGCGCGCAGTTCCTCCGGCAGGCGGGTGCCGACTTCGAGGAACCGGTGGTTCACCGAGCGCAGCTCGCAGCCCAGCGTGCCCCAGGCGGTGGCGCGCTCGCCACCGGCGTAGGCGGTCATGCTTCGGATCATGGGGTTTTCCAGATGCTCCCAAAGAGGGAATGGTACCCTAGCGGCTTCATTCGAGCCTCCTGCCTGCCCCCTCCCCGGCGCGGGCATGGACCCGTTCCCTCGCTCCAACGGTACCCCGCCATGTCCGATACCCGCCCCAGTGGCCGCCAGCCCGACCAGATGCGCCAGGTCACCCTCCAACGCGGTTTCACCCGCCACGCCGAAGGCTCGGTGCTGGTCTGCTTCGGCGAAACCCGCGTGCTGTGCACCGCCACCGTGGAAAACCGCGTACCGGGCTTCCTGCGTGGCAAGGGCGAAGGCTGGGTCACCGCCGAGTACGGCATGCTGCCGCGCGCCACCCACACCCGCAGCGACCGCGAAGCGGCGCGTGGCAAGCAGGGCGGCCGCACGCTGGAAATCCAGCGCCTGATCGGCCGCAGCCTGCGTGCGTGCGTGGACCGCAACGCGCTGGGCGAGCGCACCATCACCCTGGACTGCGACGTGCTGCAGGCCGACGGCGGCACCCGCACCGCAGCCATCACCGGCGCCTACGTGGCCCTGGCCGATGCGGTGAACCTGCTGCTCAAGCGCGGTGACATCAAGCGCAACCCGATCATCGGCGCCGTGGCGGCGGTATCGGTGGGCGTCTACCGCGGCACCCCGGTGCTGGACCTGGACTACGCCGAAGACAGCGACTGCGACACCGACATGAATGTCGTCATGAACGATGGCGGCGGCTTCATCGAACTGCAGGGCACCGCCGAAGGCCACGCGTTCCGTCGCGACGAACTGGATGCGCTGCTGGCGCTGGCCGACAAGGGCGTGCGCGAACTGCTGGCGGCACAGCAGGCGGCACTGGGCGCATGAATCGCCGGCTGGCCCTGACCACCTTGCTGGTGGACGACTACGACCGTGCCATTGCCTGGTTCACCGGCGCGCTCGGCTTCCAGCTGCAGCAGGACATCGACCAGGGCGGTGGCAAGCGCTGGGTGGTGGTGTCCCCGGCCGCCGACGGCGCCGCCGGGCTGCTGCTGGCGCGCGCCAGTTCGGACGTGCAGGCCGCGCGGATCGGCGACCAGACCGGCGGACGGGTCGGCTTCTTCCTGGAGACCGACGACTTCGCGCGTGACCACGCCGCGATGCTGTCCGCCGGCGTGGAGTTCCTCGAAGCACCGCGCAGGGAACCCTATGCCACCGTGGCGGTGTTCCGCGACCTGTACGGCAACACCTGGGACCTGCTGGAGCTGGCCTGATGAATCTCGCTGACACCTCCCGGCTGGTGCTTGCCAGCCACAACGCCGGCAAGCTGAAGGAAATGCAGGCGATGCTGGCCGACCTGCCGCTGCGGATCCTGTCGGCCGCCGACGCCGGCGTCGGCGATGTGCCGGAGACCGGCCTGACCTTCGTGGAAAACGCGCTGATCAAGGCGCGGGCGGCCTGCCAGGCCAGCGGCCTGCCCGCGCTGGCCGATGATTCGGGACTGATCGTTGACGCGCTGGGGGGTGCCCCGGGCCTGTACAGCGCGCGCTACGCCGGCAGCCCCACCGACGATGCGGCCAACACTGCAAAGCTGCTGGCCGAACTGCACGGCGTGCCGGCGCAACAACGCACCGCACGCTTCTTTGCGGTGATCGTGCTGCTGCGCCACGCCGCCGATCCGCAGCCGCTGGTCTGCGAAGGCAGTTGGGAAGGGGTGATCCTGGAGGCGCCGCGCGGGCACAACGGATTCGGCTACAACCCGGTGTTCCTGGACCCTCGCCATGGCCTGACCGCCGCGGAAATGGAGCCGGCCCTGAAGAACACGCTCAGCCATCGTGCGCTGGCCCTGCAGCAGCTGAAGCAGCGGCTGTCCACGATCTCCCTGTAACCGACCCCGATGCCCGCCCTGATCCCGCCACCGCTGTCGCTCTACGTGCACCTGCCGTGGTGCGTGCGCAAATGCCCGTACTGCGATTTCAACTCGCACCAGGCCAAGGGCGAACTGCCCTTCGATGCCTACATCGATGCACTGGTGCGCGACCTGGACCAGGACCTGCCGCTGGTATGGGGCCGGGTGGTGCACAGCGTGTTCTTCGGCGGCGGCACGCCCAGCCTGTTCCCGGCCGAAGCGATCGACCGTTTCCTGCAGCAGGCCTCGGCGCGGCTGCGCTTCGCGCCGAATGCCGAAGTCACCCTGGAGACCAACCCGGGCACGACCGAACACGGCCGTTTCGATGGGTACCGTGCGGCGGGCGTCAACCGGCTCAGCTTCGGCATCCAGACCTTCAATGACGACGCGCTCAAGCGATTGGGCCGTATTCATGACAGCGCCGAAGCCGAGCGCGCGGTGAAGATGGCCCAGGATGCGGGCTTCGACAATTTCAACATCGACCTGATGTACGCCCTGCCCGGCCAGACCCTGGCCGCCGCCGAGCATGACCTGGAGCGTGCGTTCGCGCTGCAGCCGGCGCATCTTTCGCACTACCAGCTCACGCTGGAACCGAACACGGTGTTCTTCGCCCGTCCGCCACAGGGCATCCCGGACGAAGACAGCGCCTGGGACATGCAGGAACACTGCCAGGCCCTGCTGGCGCAGGCCGGCTTCGACCAGTACGAGGTCAGTGCCTATGCGCGGCCGGGCCGGCAGAGCGCGCACAACCTGAATTACTGGCGCTTCGGCGACTACCTGGGCATCGGTGCCGGTGCGCACGGCAAGATCAGCTCCGGTGCCGAGCAGAACGTACGCCGGCGCTGGAAGCTCAAGCATCCGCAGGCGTACATGGATGCCGCCGGCACCACCGCCAGCTTCGGCGGCGATGACATCATCGCCGCGGACCGGCTGCCGTTCGAATACATGCTCAACCTGCTGCGCCTGCACGAAGGCTTCAGCCTGCGCGATTTCCAGTCGCGCACCGGCCTTGCCGCCACCGCCATCGACGCACCGCTGAAGCAGGCGCTGCAGCGCGGTTGGCTGGAACGCGTGGACGAGGGCCACGATCACGGGCATGGCTGCGACGACCACGGCTGTGCGGGCGCGGACGGCCACGACCACGGCGAGGTGCTGCTGCGACCGACCGAGCTGGGTCGGCGCTTCACCAACGACGTGGTGGAGCTGTTCCTGGGCGAGTAGCGCGACCCCGCCCGACACGGTAGATTCCGAGCCCGACCCCGGGAAAACGGATGCCCAGCCCCATGCCCTCCTCGCCTCCGCCGATGCCCGAGGACACCGCGCGCTTCGCTGCGGTGGATGCCCCACCGCGGGTGCGCCGGCTGCTGGGCGCCCTGCTGGCACTGTCGCGGCAGTCGTTGACCGCGCCGTTGACGCTGACCGTGGTGGAGCTGGAGCGCGAACTGCTGCGCGAGGCCGAGCGCGCCCGCAACAGCCAGCTGCAGGCCGACCTGTTCGCGCAGGCCAGGCAGATCCATCCCTTCGCCGAAGGCTTCAGCCAACGCTTCCTGGAACAGCTGGCGCAGGCGCTGGCCGCGCTGTTCGCCCCGCCCGGCGAAGCGCCGGCGGCGGTGGAGCCGCAACGCCCGTCGATGTCCGCGCTGACCCTGGTCAACGACACCGACATCGACCGCGACATCGTGCTCAACGAGATCATGCGGCGCGAGATGCTGCGCTCGGCCAACGCACTGCAGTTGCTCGGACAGCGGCTGGCGGTGCTGGCCGCGGCGCCGGCGCTGGATGCCGAGCACGTGCCGTTCGGCCCGACCCTGCTATGCGGCATCGTGCGCCGGATCGGTGACGAAGCCGGGCTGGAACTGGAAGCCCAGCTGGCGCTGTACCGCAGCTTCGAACGCCAGGTGCTGGAGCGACTGGGCGAGCTGCTGGAGCGCACCAACGTGCTGCTCGGCCACGAGGGCGTGCTGCCCGGACTGGTCTACACCCCGTACCTGGCGCGCTCGGCGGCAACCCGCCGGATCGTCACCCAGCCGGGACGCAGCCAGGCCGGGGCCGCACGCGCCCACACCACGCCGGTCACCAGCTGGAACGGGGCCAGCAGCAACGCGGCCAGTTCCTGGTCGGCGATGATGCAGGCCGAACTCGGCGGGCATCCCGCGCCGGCCGGCGCGCACCCGCCGCCGCTGCCCACGGGTACGCAGGAACAACCGGCGACAGCCGCCCCGGTGGTGGATCTGGCAGCGCCGGCGATGAGCGCACTGCACGAACTGCTCGCCGGTGCGCGGCATGCGATGGCCGCTGGCGCGGCACCAACGCCCGGCCTGGAGGCGCCGCTGCCGGGCGCTGCCGCGGCAGACGAACGCGTGGTGCCGGGGGCTGCGCCCGATGCCAACGCCGTGCCCAGCGCGATGGTCGATGCGATCCTCGGGCAGCTGCAGGCACGCATCGCCGGCGGCGCCACCTCACGCAGCATGTCCGACCTGCAGACCGCCCTGCTGACCCAGCTGCGCGCCGAACACGGCGAGCAGGCGGCGCTGACGGTCAAGGACGGCGACACGCTGGACCTGCTCGGCCTGTTGTTCCAGCAGATCCGCCAGGAGCAGCGTCCGCAGACCCCAGGCAACGACCTGGTCGGCAGGCTGCAGGTGCCGCTGGCACGCGCCGCGCTGGCCGACCCGGGGTTCTTCGTGCGCGATGAACACCCGGCGCGCGAGCTGCTCAACACCATCGCCGAACTGGGCGCCAGCGGCCTGCAGGACGATGACCTGGACCCGCAGCTGGTGCAGAAACTGGAGCGCACGGTGGACACGGTGGTGGCGCAGTACCACGACGATCCGGCCGTGTTCGCCGCCGCCAACGAAGAGGTACAGCAGCACGTCCGCGCCGCTGCGCACAAGGCTGAACTGGCCGAACGGCGCCACGTGGAAGCAGCCCGTGGCAAGGAGCGGCTGGAGGTCGCACGCCAGCAGGCTGCCGCGCTGATTGAACAGGCCTGCGCGCAGGACCCTCCGCCGCGCTTCGTGCAGACGCTGCTGCGCCAGGCCTGGGCGGACGTGCTGACCCTGACCCAGCTGCGCCACGGCGAAGACTCCGCACTGTGGCAGCAGCGCCTGCAGCAGACCGCGCGCATCACCGCGGTCACCGCGCAGCCGCCCGGCAACGGGCACGCTGCCGATGACGCCCTGTTCGACGAGGTCGAGGCCGCGGTCCTGCAGATCGGCTGCCACCACGACGAAGCCCGCGCGATCGCCCGGCGCCTGTCCACTCCCGGCGGCGAGGACGACAGCACCTCGCGGACCGAGCTGACGGCGCGCCTGAAGGCGCGTACCCGGCTGGGCGAGCAGGCCGAAGTCCATGACACCCGCCGGCTTGCACCGCTGGCGCGCAGCCCCGTCGAAGAAGACTGCTACCGGCAGCTGCGCACGCTGCCGTTCGGCACCTGGTTCGAGTTCATCAGCAACCAGCAGGGTGACCTGCACCGACAACGCCTGTCCTGGTACAGCCTGGTCACCGAACACGCGCTGTTCGTCAATCCGCGCGGGCAGAAGGTGGCCGAGTACACGCTGGATACGCTGGCGCGGCTGATGGCACTGGAACAGGCCCGCGTCGTCACCGAAGACAGGGGACGCCTGATCGATCGCGCGTGGCAGGCCACCCTGCGCACGCTGCGCTCGCTGGCCGGCGCCGAACAAGGGGAAGCCGCATGAGCGTAGCCGACGAAAACCCCGACACCCGCCGCGCGCCGCGCCGCAACGTGGCCGACCTGGTGCCGGTGACCGACCAGATCGCCGAACGCGTGGTCGGCCGCCTCGGCAACCTCTCCGAGACCGGCATGCTGATGCTGGCCTCCGTGCCCCTGCGCGAAGACGCGCTGTACCAGCTGCAGTTCACCCTGCCGCTGGCTGACGGCCACGCCGCACCGATCGACGTCGGCGTGCACCTGCTGTGGGCCGACCCGGCGCACGTGGCGGGACAGGCCTGGGCCGGTTTCCGCTTCATCACCCTCTCGCGCGAACACCGCGAACTGCTGCGCGGATGGATCGGACAGGAATCTCCGGCGCGCTGAGCGCCGGTTCCGGCACAGCAGCCGCGCGGCGCTTGCGGCACAATCAGGGGCTGTTTTCCAGCGAGTCACCGCGATGATCCAGCACGACCCCGGCGCCCTTTATCCCGACCACCTGGCCGTGCTTTGCCGGCGGGCCGAAACAGCGCTGGCGCGCGGCGGCTTCGACCATCTGGTGGTGCCCAGCGGCACCCTGCACTACCACCTGTTCGACGACCGCGATTATCCGTATGCGGTGAATCCGCAGTTCAAGGCGTGGCTGCCGCTGACCCGGGTGCCGCACAGCTGGCTGGTGTTCACCCCGGGCAAGCGTCCCACGGTGATCTTCCACCAGCCCTTCGACTACTGGCACGTGGTGCCCGACGCACCGAGTGGCTGGTGGGTGGAGCACTTCGACATCCAGGTCATCCGCAAGCCGGAAGAAGCGCTGGCGTTGCTGCCGCGTGACCGTTCGCGCTGCGCCGTGCTGGGCGAGCCGCAGAGCACACTGGGCGAGTGGGCACCCAACAACCCGGCGCCGGTGGTGGATTACCTGGAGTACCACCGCGCCTGCAAGACGCCGTACGAGATCGCGCTGATGCGCCAGGCACAGGTGCTGGGCGTGCGCGGCCACCGCGCCGCAGAAGCCGCCTTCCGCAACGGTGCCGATGAGTTTTCCATCCACATGGCGTACTGCGCGGCGGTCGGCCAGGATGCCAACGAACTGCCGTACGGCAACATCGTGGCGCTCAACGAACACGCCGCCGTCCTGCATTACACCGAACTGGGCCGCACCGCGCCGCAGCCGCTGCGCAGCTTCCTGATCGACGCCGGCGCCAGCGCGCTCGGCTACGCCAGCGACATCACCCGCACCTACGCGGCGCACGGCCACGACGAGTTCGCCGCGATGATCGGCGCGGTCGACGCTGCCCAGCAGCAGATGTGTGCCGCGGTACGCGCCGGCTTCGACTACAAGCAGCTGCACGTGGACGCGCACCTGTCGCTGATGGGCGTACTGAAGGACTTCGGCGTGCTCAAGGTATCGCCGCAGACCGCGCTGGAAACCGGGGTCAGCGCGGCCTTCTTCCCGCACGGCATCGGCCACCTGATCGGCCTGCAGGTCCACGACGTGGCGGGCTTCGCGGCGGGCGATGCCGGTGGCCGGATCGAGCGCCCGGACGGCCACCCCTACCTGCGCCTGACCCGCGTGCTGGAGCCGGGCATGGTGGTGACCATCGAACCGGGCCTGTACTTCATCGACATGCTGCTGGACGAAGTGAAGCGGGCCGGGCATGGCGCCAGCATCGACTGGGAGCGCGTCGATTTCTTCCGTCCGTATGGCGGGATCCGGATCGAGGACGAAGTGCTGTGCACCGACGGCGAGGCGGACAACCTGACGCGGCCGGAGTTTGCGCTGGCGAACGGGTGAGCCCCCCTCGCGGGTGGCTTTCAGGCTGA
>NZ_LDJK01000100.1 GCF_001431535.1 Stenotrophomonas chelatiphaga | reverse complement strand
CGCTGTTCGCCGCTGGCGGCGACCGCCGACACCAACGAGGCGCCCTGTCGGTGCAACGTGCCGGCCTCTTCCGCCGCGATCGTGTCAAGCGCGGTATGAAGATCGCATCTTTCGAAGATACGATTTCCAGGAGGGGAGGCGCCCAACGGCTCCAGAGCGCTCATGATCTGGCTGCGCAACCCCTTGTCGATCAGGCGTGCGGGCGTGCCCTGCCGAACTGCGTGGGCACGCGACACCTGTGCGATCTTGTCGGCAATCTTTTTGGCAACATAAGTGGCTGGCGGGTCTTCGACGCTGGCCGCTCCACTGGCAGGCGGGTAATTACCGCAGCTGTCGATGGCTGCGCGGATCATCAGACCGATTGCAGTCTGGTCCAGACGTACGTGGCGCGTCGCCTCTCCGAGGGACTGCCAGGACAACGGCAACACCCAGCCAGGCGATCCCGCTTCAGACGCTGAGCCGGTTGCTGGAAGCGGGGAGTTGACCGCTGCCGCTGGGCGCAGTAGCGCCTCTCTTTCAATCGGCGCGTCTGAGCGCGGCCCGGGAAATACCAGAGAGCTGCGGGACGTGGATACAGGGACAGGCGGACTGGAAGAATGCATGTGGCAGGGCTCGTTGCGTATATAGAAAGCCAAGCCTGATGCAAGCGGCAGGACCGCGCTTTCTTCTTCCGCGCGTGCCACGCATAAAAGGGCTACTGGACATCTGGATCTGTTCGATGATCCGGGCAGCAGATGGCATGCGTGGGTCTTCGCTGTTGAACCCCGGCCAGCGTGCATGTCCTGGTGCAATCTGGTCAGACAACGCCGTGCCTGGTCACCCAGCTCCCAGCGTGCGGCCAGTTCATCAGGCGATGACGTACCCAGCTCGCACATCGCAAATCGCGCGATGACAGCCTCCTCGAGCTCCATCCGGCCTACGGAGCCCAGATCCAACGAAAACCGTCGTGCCGGAAGCCTGTCGGAGCGAGCGAGGTCTGCAGGCCTTTACCAAGCCCAGAAAAAAGACGCAGCCTCGCGGCTGCGTCCATCGTGAGTCCACTACCGGGAGAGAGTCGGCAGCGCGTGGACTTACTTGACCTCGAACTCCTGCGGCGTTCCGGCCGCCTTGCCATCTACCATGACTTCTGCACGGTACTTGCCCGCCGGCCAGCCATTGGCATTCTTGAAACTGATATTGGTGGTCTCGGCACCGGAGGTATTGAGCGTGGCGCTCTGCTCACCGGCGACCTGGCCATCCTGGAAGGTCAGCTTGGCGCCGACATTCGCATTATTCGCGGTTCCATCGGTACGAACCGAGACGATGATCTCGTCCTTGG
>NZ_LDJK01000010.1 GCF_001431535.1 Stenotrophomonas chelatiphaga | reverse complement strand
GTGACGACCAACGTTCGTCACCCACCGGGGGTGGGTCGTCACTACCGTCAGAGTTCGCCGCTGGCTACTTTCTGCTGGATCGCTGAAAGGTAATCGTCCAGTTCCTGCTGGGAGGCGAAGACCTCTTCCACCGGGACGGCTTTGACCAGTTCGAATACCTTGCGCACGCCCGGGCGGGGCTGCATCACCAGCAGGCGGCCGGCGTGCGGGTGCAGGGCCTTGCGCGCGCGGAAGATGGAACGCAGGCCGGCGCTGGATATGTAGTCCAGCCCGGCCAGGTTGAGTTCCAGGATATGGGTGCCGTCGTGCAGCAGCGGCGCCAGCGCGGCGTCCAGTTCGGCATGGGTGCTGCCATCGAGCCAGCCGGACAGGAACACGCGCTGGTACGGGCTGTCGCCGGGATCGATACGCAGGGTCAGGCGGGACATGGGCAACTACTCCTTGCGCGCTGCGGGGGGCAGCAGCAGAAGATGGACGTGATTGCTGCCATCGCGACGGCAGTACTCGATGTGGTCGCTCAGCGAGCGCACCAGGTGCAGACCCCAGCCCCCGATGGCGCGGCGTTCCATTGCCGCATCCAGGTCTGGCGCGGGCGCAACGGTGGGGTCGAATGCCTGCCCGTCATCGCGCACGTCCAGTGCGAGGCCATCCTCATCCAGGGTCGCGGTGACGTCGAGAGTCACATGCGACAGCACGCGCTGATAGGCCATCGCGTTGGTGCCCAGCTCTTCCACCATCAGCCGCGCCACGCCGATGCGCGCGCTGTCCACCTGCATGCTCTGCAATCCCGCCACCAGGCGCTGCAGCAACTCGGCCAGGCCATCGGCGGTGGCCGCCGCACTCAGCCGCAGTGGTGACCACAGCGCCTGCCGCCCCACGCTGACCAGCGCCAGGTCGTCCGGGTTGCCGGCGCCTTCGCAGAAAGCGTGCAATGCGTCCACCACGCGGGCGCACACGCGGCGGTCGTCGGGTTCGGCGGCCACCACCGCGCGCAGCCGCTCCAGCCCGAACCAGCGCCTGCGCGGACACTGCGCCTCGCTGATGCCGTCGGTATAGGCCAGCAGGTAGTCGCCCGGCGCCAGCAGCCCGCGCGCGCACGGGTAGTCGGCATCGGCACTGATGCCCAGCGCCGGGCCGCTGTGCATCGCCGGCACGCGCACGTGGCCATCGGCCTGGCGCAGCAGCGGTGATTCATGGCCGGCGCTGGCCAGTTCGAAGCGGCCGCTGGATACATCCACCACCCCGCACAGCACGGTGGCGAACATGCAGGCCTGGTTGCGTTCGGCGATGTGCCGCCCGGCTTCGGCCAGGATGGTCGGCGGGTGCCGATGGCGCAGCATCGAAGCCTCCAGCACGGTCAGCACGCGGGTCATGAACAACGCCGCCGGCACGCCGTTGCCGGACACATCGCCGATGACGAAGCACAGCGTGGTGCGGTCCAGCTGGGCGATGTGCTGGAAATCGCCGCCAACGTCGCGCGCGGGTACCAGCAGCGCCGCACTGCGCAGCTGGAAGCCGTCGGCCTGCAGGCGCGGCGGCGGCGCCAGCATGCCCTGCTGGATACCGTGGGCGATGCGCATCTCGCTTTCAGTGCGTTCGCGCGCGCTGGCCATCCGCGCGATGGTGTCCATCTGCTGCACGATGGAACGGCGCGCCCCTTCAAACGAACGGGTCAGCTGGCCGACTTCGTCATCGTGGCGTGGCACCGGCAACGGCTGGTGGAAGTGCCCGGCGCTGAACCGGCGCGCGGCGGCGGTGAGCGCTTCCATCGGCTGCAGCAGGCGGCTGGCATGCCGGCGCACCAGCAGCAGCCACACTCCCACCCCCAGCAACCCCAGGCCCACCGCCCAGCGCGCCACATCGCGCAGGTCGGCCAGCAGCAGATCGCGATCGGCCGACAGCACCACCTGCCAGCCGGGCTGCTGCAGCGGGGCGATGCGGCTGAGGAAGCGGGTGCCATCGCTGCCGCGGTGCGCCAGCCCCTGTCCGGGAGCCAGCCCCGGCCGGCGCTGGTCGAACAACGGCGCCAGGTCCGGGCGCAGCTGCAGATACTGCTGCAGGGACATGCCGGGTTCAATTTCCGGCACCGAACTGAGCACCACGCGGTGGTCCGGGCCGAGCAACGTGGCGCGCAGGCCGACGGTCACCGGCAGTTCGCCCAGGTCCTGCTGCAGCCGCGCCAGCGGCACGTCCACGCTGACCAGGCCGGCCGGCAGCAGCTCGCCCGGCAGCCGCAGCGGATTGCTGTAGGTGATGAACAGGCGCCCTTCGGCCTGCGGGTTGGCATACGGCGCCGACCACCACGGGCCACTGGCGCGCAGCGCATCGCGGTACCAGCTGCGCCGGTGCGCATCAAAGCCCAGCTGGCCGCTGCAGGACTGCTGCACGCTGCCATCGCTCAGCACGTCATTGCACGCATAGCCATCGGGCAGGTCGACCACCCGGCCGGGTTCGATGATCACCGTGGCCCCGTCCACGTTCGGGTCGGCCACCACCGCCGCGCGCAGCAGTCCATCCAGCTGGGCGGCATCGAAGGCCTGGCGGCCCAGCGGGGACAGCAGCATGTCGCCGGTGATTTCCGCCGACCGCAGCGAATTGCCCAGGCTGCGCGCGGTCTGGTCGGCCAGTGAACGCAGCTGTTCGGCGGCCTGCTGGTGCACCAGCGTGCGCGCACCCAGATAGAACAGTGTCACCAGCAGCAGCAACAATGCGGCCTGCACAACGCTTGACCACAGCATCAGCCGCGTGCGCAGGCTGCGGCCGGCGGGCCGGGTAGGGGCGGGCGGCGTAGGGCGACCAACCATGGCGCGATCCTTGGTTTTCCGTCCCGGATCAATGGCATGGCCGGGGCGGGCAGGGCAAGGAACCCGGTCCGCTGCGCGCGTAACACCTTGGAAACATTGGCCGGGACAGCTTCGGACAGTCCGCAGGGACACAGGCCATTTACGACCATACGCAGGCGTAGCCAAGTGACGGAAGCCACTGGTGCGCTACACTTTGCGGTCTAGAAATCAATAACAGTCGCGCGCGTGCGTGCGGTAATGGGAGCGCTAATGAACTGGTTGAACGAGCTGCTGAACAACGACCCGAACCCGGTAGAAAGCCAGGAGTGGATCGAGTCGTTGAAGGCCGTGATTGATGTCGAGGGCCCGGAGCGCGCGCATCAACTGCTGGAAGGCATGGTGGAACTGACCCGTCGTTCGGGTGCGTACCTGCCGTTCTCTCCCACCACCGAATACGTGAACACCATCGCGCCGAACCTGGAGGCCAAGAGCCCGGGCGACGCCGACCTGGAATGGCGCATCCGTTCGATCATCCGCTGGAATGCGATGGCCACCGTGGTGCGCGCCAACCGCAAGCCGGGCGACCTGGGCGGCCACATCGCCAGCTTCGCATCGGGCGCCACGCTGTATGACGTGGGCTTCAACCACTTCTGGCGCGCGCCGAGCGACAACCACCCCGGCGACCTGCTGTTCATCCAGGGCCACAGCGCCCCGGGCATCTATGCGCGTTCCTACCTGGAAGGCCGCATCGACGAAGCGCAGCTGGACAAGTTCCGCATGGAAGTCGACGGCGGTGGCCTGTCGTCCTACCCACACCCGTGGCTGATGCCGGATTACTGGCAGACCCCGACCGTTTCCATGGGCCTGGGCCCGCTGGCCGCGATCTACCAGGCGCAGTTCCTGCGTTACCTGGAAAACCGTGGCCTGATCGAGAAGTCCGACCGCAAGGTGTGGTGCTTCATCGGCGATGGCGAGAGCGACGAGCCGGAAACCCTGGGCGCGATCGCGCTGGCCGGCCGCGAAGGCCTGGACAACCTGATCTTCGTGGTGAACTGCAACCTGCAGCGCCTGGATGGCCCGGTGCGCGGCAACGGCAAGATCATCCAGGAACTGGAAGGCGTGTTCCGTGGCGGCGGCTGGAACGTGATCAAGCTGCTGTGGGGCGGTTACTGGGATGCCCTGCTGGCCAAGGACACCGATGGCGTCCTGAAGAAGCTGATGATGGAAACCGTCGACGGCGAATACCAGAACTGCAAGGCCTTCGGTGGCGCGTATACCCGCGAGCATTTCTTCGGCAAGTACCCGGAAACCGCTGCGATGGTTTCGGGCCTTTCCGACGACGACATCTGGCGCCTGAATCGTGGTGGCCATGACCCGCACAAGGTGTTCGCCGCCTACCACCAGGCCGTGAACACCAAGGGCATGCCGACCGTTATCCTGGCCAAGACGGTCAAGGGCTACGGCATGGGCAGCGCCGGCGAGGCACTGAACCCGACCCACCAGACCAAGAAGCTGGACGACGAAGCGGTGCGCCACTTCCGCGACCGTTTCAACATTCCGGTGACCGACGAGCAGCTGAAGGACGGCCAGGTGCCGTTCTACCACCCCGGCCCGGACTCGCCGGAAGTGAAGTACCTGCAGGAACGTCGTGCCGCGCTGGGTGGCTACCTGCCGCAGCGTCGCCGCAAGGCCAGCAAGAGCTTCAACGCACCGAAGCTGGAAACCTACGAGCGCCTGCTGAAGAGCAGCGGCGAACGTTCGTACTCCACCACGATGGCCTTCGTGCAGAGCCTGAACATCACCCTGCGTGACAAGGAACTGGGCCCGCACATCGTGCCGATCGTGGCCGACGAAGCGCGTACCTTCGGCATGGAAGGCCTGTTCCGACAGATCGGCATCTACGCCCCGTTCGGCCAGAAGTACAAGCCGGTGGATGCGGACCAGCTGATGTTCTACCGCGAAGACCAGAGCGGCCAGGTGCTGCAGCAGGGCATCAGCGAGCCGGGTGCGATTGCATCGTGGATGGCCGCCGGTACCAGCTACTCGGTTTCCAACGTGCCGATGCTGCCGTTCTACATCTACTACTCGATGTTCGGCTTCCAGCGCGTGGGCGACATCGCCTGGCAGGCTGCCGACATGCGTACCCGCGGCTTCCTGCTGGGTGGCACCGCCGGCCGCACCACGCTGAACGGAGAAGGCCTGCAGCACGAAGATGGCCACAGCCATCTGGCGGCTGGTGGCATCCCGAACGTGCGCAGCTATGACCCGACCTTCGGCTTCGAAGTGACGGTGATCCTGCAGCACGGCACCAAGGCGATGATGGAAGACCAGGTGGATGAGTACTACTACATCACCCTGATGAACGAAAACTACACCCACCCGGAAATGCCGGAAGGTGCGGCCGAAGGTATCGTCAAGGGCATGTACCTGCTGACCGACGCCGGCAAGCCGAAGAAGAACGAGCTGCGCGTGCAGCTGCTGGGTTCGGGCACGATCCTGCGCGAAGCGATTGCCGCGGCCGAGCTGCTGGACAAGGACTTCGGCGTGACCGCCGATATCTGGAGCTGCCCGAGCTTCAACGAACTGCGCCGCGATGGTTTCGACGTGGAACGCTACAACCGCATGAACCCGGAAGGCGAACAGCGCAAGGCCTACGTGACCGAGCTGCTGGAAGGCCGCCAGGGCCCGGTCGTGGCTGCTACGGACTATGTGCGTGCATATGCGGACCAGATCCGTGCGTTCATCCCGGGGCACTACACCGTGCTGGGTACGGATGGCTTTGGCCGTTCGGATACGCGTGCGAACCTGCGTCGTTTCTTCGAGGTTGACCGGTACTACATCGCGCATGCTGCGATTGCGGCGCTGGCGAAGGAAGGGAAGATGACGGGTAAGGATGTGGCCCGGGCGATCAAGCAGTACAAGATTGATGTGGAGAAGTCGAACCCTGTTGGGGTTTGACAAAGCTTAAATATCAACAAAAAGGCGGCTAAATGCCGCCTTTTTGCAATCGATTCGTCAGGGATGCTATTTATATGATCAGGGTGATCAGTGTTAATTCCGAGAGAGTGCAGCTGCTGCCTGATGCCGTTGCAGAAAATCCGGAATTGAATATTTTCTGCGCGGATTCGATGACCCTGATCGTCGGACCCAACGGCTCTGGAAAACTAGTTTTCTACGGAGCGCAGTTAAATCGATATTCGAGAAAGATTCATTTTCCATTCAAACCGATTCTGATCTTTCGAAAGCCGAAGTTATTTACCTGACGCTATCGAGCTTTGCGAGGCCGATTTTCTCCACTCGTAGCCGTCGCCTCCACGTCCTATATCGGGCGCGTGCAAGTGATGGGTTGGCTATTGATGCGGCTACGCGAAACATATTGCTCAAACTTGGCGTCAAGCCCCAGTACTATCTTCGTTTGAAGGGCGGCGTCCAAGAGGGTACTAAGCTTCTCTTCAAGGGGCTTCAGCAGGCCTTTGAGGAAGACGCCCTTATTGACGATGAACTGCTCCGGATGATGCGTGAAAACGCCAGTTTTGACTCGCCAAGAGATAGGCGCAGTCAGTGGGAACAAGGTTCTAAACTGGGCGAACAGGAGTGGCTGAGGGACCAGATACTTGCTTATGTAGGAATCAGAATAGATGAATTCTTTCGTTCCAACGGGCTCGGAATTTTGGTTTGGGAAGACGCAAAGCTCGACATCTGGCTGCGGGCATTGTCCCTTTGTGAAAAAGGACGACGCGAAAGCTTCGTCGCCACACTGCTGACGGTGCTCATGCTCGCAAAGGACCCGCGAGGTCAGAGAGGGAAATCCTCATACGGAAGCCTGGATAGATTTGTGTCTTTCGTCAATGAGCTGGTCAATTTTCGAAGGAACAACGATATTGATGACATGTCAGCCGATCTGCACACCGTGGGTCAATTCGCCTATCTAGATCCTTGGCGAGAAGGCTATACATCTGAGATCTGTGAACCAGAAATCCGAGAGGCGAGCTCGGGAATGGCTGCTCTGGTAATGCAATTTGTTGAAATCAGAGAGGCTGTAGTAAGAATCTACCGGGAAGGTCGCCGAGACATCTCTCTGGTGTTAATGATTGATGAGGGAGATGTTTTTCTTCACTTGGAGTGGCAGCAGAGGTACATCTCGCTTCTTAACGATTTTATTGCTGAGCTTCGAGGCGATTTTTCCAGCCTATTTTATTCACTCCAAGTAATTATTACTTCTCACTCGCCGGTGCTAATGTCGGATTTCCCAAGGGACTGCATACATCGCCTTCATGATGTTGGAGTCGAGGTCGATTCAAAGCCGATCAGATCATTTGGAGCGCAACTTCCTGACATCGTTAGATTTACTGGAGGTGCGGGTACGGTCGGTGATTTTGCATTTAAAACTATTAGTGAATGGGTCAATATTGGCAGATCCGGTGGAATGGTCAGTCCCTATCACCAAGGGCTCATTGACGATCCAATTTTGCTCGAGCTTTTTCAGCGTGAGATGGAGATAGGAAAAAAATGATCATCTCCATAATGGGGGCTTGGAAGGCGGCACGTGCGTCCCACCTGAAGTACATGCAAAATATAGCCCTTGGTGCGCTGAAGGCTACTGGAACTAGATTGTCTTCAAGTTCATTTCTCTTGAGCTTGCTGGCAGATGACATTGAGACCTTGGCGGTAGGGTCTCCTTCTGAGCTTAGGAAGGTTGTCGAAAATGTACGCCGGGCTTTTTCTCGACCCTTCCCTTGCGGGAACTATAACGAGTTCCTGCTTGAATGCCGACGAATCCTTAATTATGAACGATTTCGCGATGACCGGGATGGCGCTTGGAATGCTTACAGGTTGTGCGCTATGGCGGGAAACTCGATGTGTCCATACTGTCAGCTTGAGGAAACAAAGACGGTTATTCGAGAAGGAGGGGTGGCTGGTATTCGTCAGGAACTAGATCATTACTATTGCCAATCCAAATTTCCGTTTCTCGCGTTATCGCTGTACAACCTAGTGCCTAGCTGCGCGCATTGCAATTCCGCACTGAAGCGAGACAAGAATTTTATTTCATTACCGCATCTTCATCCGTTTGAAGACGATGAGGTGATAAAAATAGATATCGATATTGATAGTTATATGCAAATCATGCATACGCCTACGGCAATCGCCGAGTTCGTTCTTGTTGGTTTGGATAATGGTGATCCGGCAATGGAAAAGTCTATCGCTGCTTCGAAGCGTACCTTTATGCTGAAAGAGCGATATCAAAACGAGGGCGATAAGCTGAGAAATTTTCTTGATCGCTTGCTTATGGTGCGCTGTGGAGATTCAGAACTGCGCCTGGCGATATCATCGAAGGCATTGGATGAGTCGGTCTTCATGAATTTCGATTGTAAAGATTATAAGAATGCTAGGCTGGGAAGTGCCAAGCGCTCACTTTGGGAGCTGGTTCCAAGCGAGTGAAGATTAGACTTTGCGCATAGTGCCCGAGCGCCTTCCGTTGGTCAGCGGGATGCAAGTTTCAAGAGCGGCCCGACGTCGCAAGAACACGAAGCCGAAATGGCGTGTGGTGAGGCAGTTGCGCGGACTGATCTTTAGCTGCACTCCGCGTCGCCGCGATCCTCTTGAAGAGCTAGGTCTAGGTCTGACCATCGCCGGTCATCACGATGCCTCCCTCGTACACGCTTCTGAAACGCGCATTTCGGTCTCATGCTCCCAGTTCAGCGCCGCATTCTGAACCTGGCTGCTAGTCAGGTCGGTGCGTCGGGTGATTACTGACTGAGAGGAGAAGGTCATGGACATCGTGTCCAGTGAGAAGCGCGCGCTCATGATGTCGGGTATCAGAGGGAAGGACACTAAGCCCGAGCTTATTGTCAGGAAGTATCTACACGCCCGCGGGCTTCGCTACCGGCTTCATGACAAGAAACTTGATGGGTCACCGGATCTTGTGTTCATCCGTCACAACGCAGTCGTCTTTGTCCATGGTTGTTTCTGGCATCGCCATCGCGAGTGCCGATACGCAACGACACCTGGCACGAGGCGCGAGTTTTGGGTCAGCAAGCTTGAAAAAAACCGTACCCGAGACGAGGCATCACAGCGAGCGTTGTTGATGCAAGGATGGCGCGTCGCGGTGGTGTGGGAGTGTGCCCTGCGCCGCTCAAGTGAGACGACGCTGGCTGGGCTCCACGACTTCGTCCTGTCAGATAGATCGTTCCATGAATTCACCTCCGCTCAAGATCCCAGTGCCGAATAGACAACGTCAGCAATCTGTCTTGCCATCCACGGCGGTACTGCGTTGCCTACTTGACGGAATTGAGCGCCCCGAGATCCTTCAAAGAAATAATTGTCGGGGAAGGTCTGAAGACGCGCCGCTTCCCGAACAGACAGGCTCCTAAGCTGCGCAGGATCAGGGTGAATAAAGTAGTGCCCATCTTTCGAAAGATGGCTGGTTACAGTGGAGCTGGGATGCTCCCATGCCTGGACTTTAAATCGATCGACAAACTTGCCACTTGTCCAGTTCTCATGGTTGGGATGCATCGCTTCAGGAAACTCTGAAGCTCCTCGGGGAGCGCGGCCATGGATTCTTGTAAATGCGGACGCATAGCCATAACGGACCAGATCCATCCACATGTGTGGGCGGACCTCATGATTGAGGATGTGCCCAAGTCGCTGATCCAGAAGCCAAGTCCTCAGATGTTCAGGCACATTGTCTGCCGACGCTGCTTTGGGCATGGACCTCCCCCCCGGACCGGCATCTGAGCTCGCCACAAGCTTCGCCTGGTCCTTGAGCTCCCGACTGACCTTCGCATCGTCCGAAAGCTCGGCCGCATGCCGAAGCACTTCACGTGCGGCGGCAGGCCAATCGTCGAACTCGACATTGGTGATCCCGCTTCGGAGCTCTGGCATGCCAGCCAGAACATCCCCTACGCCGTACTGGCCCGCAGCGCGCCGAATCTGGCGTACCGAACCGATCTCGACATCCTCACGAACTCCAAAAAGGACAACGCGGTGACGGGCCTGAGGAACCCCTAGCTCTTCAGCCCTAAGAATGTAACGGCGTCCATCCTCATCATCAAATAGCCCATTCTGCTCCTCAACGAGCGGCAGGATTTTGTACTTCGGCCCATTCCGTCCGCCTGGAGCACGGAGATCTTCCAGAATGCGCGGGAACATGAGCTCGCCGCCCACCTTCGACGACAGTATGCCCTTGACGTTCTCCATTACGAACGCGGCAGGCGAGTAGTTCCTCAGAATCTTCAGGTAGTGCTTGTACAGGAAGTGCCTGGGGTCCTCCTCCGCTTTGTAGCCCACAACGCCGCGATTTCGGGCGCGCCCCACCAGGGAATAGGCTTGGCAGGGAGGTCCTCCGATAAGGACCCAAGGATCGTCCTGTGCACCAACCTCGCGAATACGGGCATGCAGCTCCTTGTCATCAGCAGGCTCGCCCAGTTTCAGCTGTCGTGCCTCATGGCCGGCAGCCGCCCACTGACTCTCCGTCGCATCCGTCCACGGTGCTGCGGCCCGACCGGCAACGTAGTCGTAGTAGCTGGTAGGCGCTTTCCCGGGCGCGAACTGCCTGTAGAAGGCGCGCAAGCGGAGCGTCCTGGCCGCATTGACTTCCATCTCTGCCGAAATGGCGATCTTGAACGGCTGATGCCTGGCGTTTCGAGGTGCCGTGTAGGCAGAAAATCCTTCGCCCAGCCCACCTGGGCCTGCGAAGATGTCAACTACTGGGATGTGCATGCCTGACTTCACAAGGATGAGCAGGGCGCCCATGCGCCCTGGAGCGGCGCCAGGATCGCACGCCCGGGGCTGCAATTCAACCAAAACTAGCTGGCGGGGGAGGATAGGCCCGCTGCTTCCGAAAACACCAATCCAAGCGCCGTAGTCAGCTCATCTTCCTCCAAAATACCCAGCTCGAAAACCTGATACCTCAGCCGCAGAATCTTGATCGCGTGCCGCATCACGCCTTCCATCGCCGCCTTTCCCACGGCACTACTCGACAAGATCCACTGGCGTGCAATCGCTTGCGCAAGAATGGGGTTGCCCCCTATTGATGGACGTTCAAAGATGGCGACATGCGCGTCCTCGGTGAGTGCTCTCAGCAGCCTCCACCGGTCTACGCCCGCGTCCTCACCAAGGTCGAGGGCCCGCGAACGCATGTGGAGGCGCTGGAGTGTGTTACGAGCGCCTCCGTGGAAGCGATCCTCGGTGACGCTGGGAAAACGCCAGCGAGCCACATCAGGGAGAAGCACCGTGGTCAGGTATGCCCAGACGTCATCTCTCAGCCCTTCCGCGCCGGATAGCTCCTGCACAGCAGCGAGCGCAATAGCTGCATCCCGATCAAACTTCGCTCTGACCGTTAGGCCGGAAGAAGAAGGAAATCCACATTCGATAGCCACAGCGCGTATCAAGCCTGCGATCGTAGGCGACGAACGCTGAGCACGGACACCGCCGGTTGCAGCATAGCTCGTGAAGGACGCATGTTCGTTCAAGTAGGCTAAGGCGTCTTCGGACACGAACTCTGGGCCCAGGTCCCTCAAAACGCAGTTCACTCCAACCCGGGACAGTCGCGGTAGTAGATCAACGCTCGTCAAGATCTGTCTCCCATATCCGCCACCGCAATCATTGCGGCATTAAACGCCCCTGGGTCGTTGTGGAGCAGCCTGACCAGTGAGGCGACTCCGCCTTCGTCCGGAAACGCCTGGTGAAGCCAGTGCCGCAGGACTCCGCCGACGGACCCTTCCTCGAACACATCAAAATCAAGTTCATCAGTGTTATGCAGAAGAACGGTGGAGCACATCTGAGCAGCTACGCCACCGAGAACCGCCTGGACGGTGAGGCGCTCGCCCTGCATGAATCGCTCAAGGAAGAGTTCCTCATCGGAGTTCACGTACAGCACCACCTTTGAAGAGAAGTCACCGAAGAGATCTTCCGGGCGCCAGTCCACATACCAAGGTGCGAACTGATGGGGCTTGTCTGCGAACGCCGCTTGAAAGCTGATGGACGAAACAGGGAATCTCGCATTGCCACCGTCCTCGATGATGACATCCAACTCCTCGCGCCACAGTCGGGAGCCCTTTGCAACTGGAGAGAGTTCCGACGCCGAGACAGAGGATTCCAGCAGAATGATATCCAGACGGGCTATCAACTGTGCAGAGAGGGACTGTCCTGGGACGACAACCTCGAACAAGGCCGACGTCGAATCCTTCGAGAGCCGATGGCTGGCAACATTCCGAACCAAGCGGGGAAGATGACCTTGACCAGTACCGATGCTCAACTGTGCGAGCGCCAGCCAGTCCCCGTCTCCAAAGCCAATGGCCGATGATGCAGCCTCCCAGTCGACAGTGACACTACCGCTCAAGGTCAGGTCTCTGGCGTAGTCCCAGTCCTCCAGAATCTCCGTTGCCGGAAACAGCGGCAAGCCCACATCCCCAATATGCCATCCGGTAAATTCGATGGCTTCATCAGGTATGCGAAGGAAAGGGTAAGCGATTCGGCTCATGACTCAACTCCTTCCAGGATGCGAGCCGCAGCCGTAATAGCGGCGCCTTCGACAAGTCTGATCGATGCGGTGATCTGACCCTCTAGAAGGCCCACTGCAAGCGTACTGTCAGCGGTCATCAACCCATGGGAGGGTAACGCGACGCATTGAACCGTGGGAATCAAGTGGTCTGGCACGCCGACCGCATCAATTCCACCGCCGTCAACGACCAGCTTGGGTTCAATCAACACTGAGATGGGGCCCTTGCTTCCATCGTTAAAAAGATCGGCATGGAAGTTGGCAACGCGGCTGCCATCAGGTGCGATCGAAAGGCCAATCATTTCGAGTGCTGTGACGCGAACGCCCTTCTTCACAGAAGCGGAGATGCGCCCAGGCGCGGTCGGTTTCCCTGCGCCACGCGAGCTGACGGGACCGAGGAACTTTCCCATCTGTCCAGAAGTAGCAGCTAGGCTTGGTCCACCTGCATCGGCAGATCGTTCAAGTGATCTGACAGGGACAAAGTTATCCGCCTGAATACGCAAATCGCGCATTCCCACGCGCACCATTGTCTGTTGCCTCCCCTTGGGAAGGTTGTTTGGAACCCAGTCGTCGTGAGTAGGTGGCTCGGCTTGAGCAAATGCCTCCTCTACCTCCGGGTCTTTGGAGCAGACAAAGACCCCCGCCCATTCCAGGGTTGGATCCGGATAGGCACTCCCTCGGATGTACTTGACCACAAGCTCCACCGGCCGCATTACCGCGATGTGGGATGAGTTCGCCAGCACATCGGAGCCACCCGGTGCGCAAAGCGGATGGCGAGGCGCGGATATACCGGGCGCGAACGCAAGGCGGCCAAGGTCCTTGGCTGGCCGCTGCGACTTGATCTTGTGAAGATTGGCGCTTCCAGTACGCACATCCGCCAATGCCCTGCAGAACAAATCAAGTGGAGGGAATGCTTCAGGGCTAGGCACCTCGATCGTTTCGCCGTCGATCTCGATCGTCACATGCAGGCGTCGATCCGCATTCGTCGTCTGTGCCATTCTTGGCCAAAAATTCAGCAGTACACAGGTAACGAGCTCCGGCCCGAGCTTCTCAAGCGAAGAGAAGTCCAACTCTGGATCAAGGATGACAATTGATGTGCCGCTGTCTGTCTCGGCCCGAGGGAAGATGCCAAGTGACTTGCTGAGCGCGATGGCGTTCTCATCTGTAGCAGGAGCAATGCTGTCACCTTCACCAGACATTCCCCACCAATGACGTCCCGTGAATCGCCTGGGTCCTGGGGTCGACGAATCAACGTCGAATGCATCACCCAGATGACACGCCATGAAGCGCCTTACCGGCCGGGTATGCTCAAACGTCTGGCTATCGACAAGGACCAGAGAGCAGGTACTCATTCCATACAGCGAGCTTTTGCCGTAACCGTAGGTACCTCCACCCTGATGGCTATCACGCGCTGCACCAACATTCTTGAGAAAGTTGACGAAGTTCGCTCGCTCATCGGGCGCTGGAGGGACATCGGCTTCGGTTGGCCCGGACAAGCCCACAGTGCCAAAGTCCGCGATCTCCAAAACCCAAAGCTCCTCCTTCTCAGTGGTGTTTTGCAGCGCTTCGCGGGAGGCGAGCCCTTGTGGCAGAGTCGCGAGGACCACCCCGGTCAGGGCAGCTCGCTCTTCGACGCCAAGTCGTCGGAGCCTGATCCTCGCCTGCGGTGCAAAGCCGGGCAGGGTTGCGTCAATGACGTTCTGAAGACTTTCACGAACAAGAGTTTGTAGAAGATCGAGGTTTGGACGCCCGAGCAGACGCTTGAAACCCTCGCCCGCAAGGTTCCCATTCTTCGAAAACGGCTCGCTATAAAGATTCAAATTCATTCAAACACGGCCCTCAAGACGTCATCGTGGTGAGCGACCGGCAGCATCTGTTCTACTGCCGCCGACAGATCAACGGTGTACTCGATCTCGCTGTGCCAGGCGGGGCCGAGCCATCTGCGGTGGACGGAGGCATGAGGCGTGGAAAGCGGTCGTTCACCGAGTAAAGGCTCATACCCTCAGAGGAGAACTTGGCCGCGTTCCATTCTGGCGCCAACGGATCATTGCAGCCAAGCGAGGCTAGGCGAGTGAGAAGCATGGTTGAGGGAACACCAACCGCTACGAGTTCGTTGTACAGCGCTGCTACGTGAATGTTGCCTGCCTGAGAGCTCTCCAGCACGACATGAGCCAGCCAAAGTGGGGCATCTGACGGAGGACAGAGCTGTTCAATGCCATGAATACGAATGGTCGTTCGCTGCTTGTAGCCTGTTGATTTGACTTCGAGGGCGCCATGCCTTCCGCGGAAGTCATGGCGTTGCCCAGTAGGTCCAGTCCACGACTCAACAGCGGTCGAGCTTCTCTTGGCACCTTCGAGTAGCATCATCAGCTCGCCAAGGAGGCCGATTAAACTATTCCTGCTTACGCTCTGGTCTTGGCTTTCCGCCAGCAGCGCGCGGTAGTCCTCGATAGTGCTCGTCACTGCAGTGACAGGCGAAGTGCCGGCAGCGATACGTGACACCATCTCTGTACAGAGCTCTCCGAAGAGCTGATGTAACCGAGGTTCAAGCAGACTGATATCCAGATACACTGAAGCAGCGCCATCCAGAGAGAGGCGAGATATGCGAACTTCAACGCTCGGCCCGCTCAGTGTTTTCGCCTGCAAGTTGGCTATAGAAGAGGCGATGGGTACCAGCAGCCGGGGAGCAGCCGTCTCTGTAAGGGCGAAGCGGACAGGGCCGAAACCTGTGTCCGCGTCGCCGGCGACCGTTGAGACCTCGGCTCGCGAATCTCCCCGACTAAGTTCGCGAAGACCCAGCCAGTGTTCGTGAGGAGACTTAGGCATCTGCTTCCTCAATCTCCGCGGTCGGATCATCCGCCAGTTGGTCCGGAGTGGGAACGTTAAGGTCTACGCTGAAGAAGCTGCTGGACTTATCCCGTTGACCCGGAAAAACGAAGCCCAGGCCAATTAGCGTCCCTGCCGCATCGAGCGGTACACGTTGATCCGGAGGGCTTGCCGGAGCCGACTCTCGATCAATCGGATAGATGAGCAACAACGGGACCTTGGGGCGACGGTCCTTCAGGTCCTCCCAACCCGCCGCCTTTGGCGCTTCATCTGCGACCACATCGGACAACAAGTCGTGTTTGGACATCAGTGCTTTGATGTCGGCGTAGTCTGATGGCTCAGCCAAGCGAGAACGAACGAACGGAACCATCTCCCCGAGCGAGCCCATGGCGACGGGGTTTGCACTGCCGCCTGAGCTCATGATCGCCACATTCCACTCCTTCAGCCTCGACGCAGATGCATCCAGGTATGCAAGCAGTAGTTCCTTGTTCAGGCTGAGCTGCTTGTCGCACATGCTGTAACGAGTCAGGAAGCTACGTATCGTGGATAGGGGAACCCCAGCAAACGTGTGAGGCTTTATCCTCTCGTAACCGCTATCGACAAGATGTTCCGCCAAGGACAAGGCAGCCTCCCAGTTCTTTCGGACGACCTCCTTGTCCTTATGATTGAATCTTGTAGTCTGTTCATGCTTCCCATCAAAGCTGATGCTGGCCCTTACGGCATGCGTCATTTTGGCTGCTGACGTAATGGCCAGTCCAGGAATCGAACGGACCTTGACCGCGAAATCGAGCGGACTTACTTCGGCAGTCTTGTAGACCGATATCTCCTTTCGGATCTCTTCCTCGACTTGGGCAAGTGCGCGAAAGTTCGAGATGAGATCAGTCGTCGTCCACAGCCTCGGCAGGTCCTCGTAACCTTTTCGGAAGCCGAACCATCGACCCATCTGCAGAAGTGTGTCGTACTGGCGAGAAGTCCTCAGGAAGAAGGATACGCACAGGCCCTCCAAGGTGAGGCCGCGAGCCAAGACAGAGCCGCCGACAACGATGTAGGTTCTTGCGCCCTTAGTGAAATCAAGGCGCTCTAAGCTCTCGCCGTTCTCAACAACAAGCTCAAGCGTATCCAGAACGAGGCCAAGTGAAACCTTCAGTGAAGATTCGAGATAGTTTGCAGGCACTTCCGCAACGAGCGGACTTCTCACAATCTCTTGGGCAAACACGTCCTTCAGGAGCTTTCCTGCGCTACCGCTCATGGCCCTCATGGCATCGCTGTTTGCCGAGATCCACGCTCGAATCGCTTGAGCCATGTTCTCATGCTGAACCACGTACGCCGAGGTGTGAACCAGCATGGTCATGTGATCATCCTGCTGACCGCGCGTTCGACGAATGGCGCATGAGATCAGGAACCATGCGATGGCTCTCTGCAGCTGGGGCGTCACAGCGGGCATGAAAGATTTGTGGCCGCCCTTTCCCTTTGGCGTTAGGAGCTCCAGCTCTTCGGACGGGATTGCGCGGAACATATCCCGTCCATAATCAATCTCCACATCATCGGCAGAAGCATCCGAGGTGCCGAACACTTCTAGCGTTCCAAAATAACCCTTGGGGCGCGGCAGGGCAGTGATGAAATCCTCGGGATACAGATCATCTAGCTTGTCGGCGCGCTCGGGAAATGGCTTGATGAAGACATTTGCAAACGGGGTTGCGGTGTAACCTACGTATGACACGCACGGAAGTGCTGCGATCAATCGCCGAATTGCTTCGTTGATACGCGTGATTTCTTCATCGTCGCCGGTAGCATTCACGGATGCCTGATCGCACTCGTCGTCAATGATGAGCGCTTTGAGCTTCCGCATTATTGGTGGTGGAGTTCTCGTGACGGTGTCGAGCAGTTTGTCCAGCCGCGTAGATTCCTTCTTCATCACCACCAACTGTGCACCGCCCTTATGGGGCATGACAAACTGATCATTAGCGGGCTTGATGAAGTCGCCAGCATCCTCTGTTGTCGTGTACATCTGCCAAAGCGTCCGGTGCCTTTCGACTACGTCGCTCTCGATGCGTCGCTGCGTTTGCGAGCGCAGCTTGTTCGTCACCCCGCCGAGAAGAACTATCAAGTTGTAGCCAGCATCGACGGCCTTTGCAATGACCGCAGTCATATTAGCCGTCTTTCCGGACTGCACGTAGCCAACGACCAAGCCCCGGCAGCGGAATGAGTCTTCAGCGGGATTGGCGAGCAACGATACGATCTCCGACGATGACTCGTCGAGCGATTCGGATGCTTCCTTCCAGTTCTTGACCTCCCGGAGATAGCCCAAAAGAGCTGGCCAATGCCGGTCGTGTTCTGACGGGCCTGTATACCAAGTCGGCCGGGGTTTAATCAGTGAGTTCTTTCGTAGAACTTCAACTTTCTGGAAAGACGAGCGAACACTTTCTACCGCTGCCTGAAAGTTTGCCTCGACATCTGCTGGAAAGTCTCGCATGACAGCTTCGAGATCTTGGCGGAGGGCCTGTACGGCGTTGTCCAAAGTATCGTAGCTCGGGAGCTTCGCCCGAATCATGTCCGAAAAAGCGTCAATCTGTGTCTTCAAGTCGGCATCCTGCGCTGTCGGGGGCAACAGAATGCAAGGCTGGATGTGCCCCCTGCAGCATCCATGCCCTTCAGCGAAGCGCTGCCTTCTAGTGCGCTGTGATTCGGTACTCGGATTGTCATCGACTGTGGCTATCTACGCAACCGACGCTTGAAGAGTGCGCAACGGGTGGAAAATCGTGGCGCGCATCGGCGCGGGCGAGAACTCAACGAAACCAGCGAGCGCATGAGCGCCACCCTCTTGCTGTTCGCCAAGGGCAGCGGACTAGAATGGGTGGACCACTTGCCGTTAGCGGAATCACGCGAATCCTGCGTAGGCAGGAACCGGCTTCGCGTCTATAGAATCGGATAACCCGGCCCATCTGCGTGCCGAGATGCCCGCTGAACAGGCGGCGCGAATCCCGATTGAGCAGTCCTTGCAGCAGTTCGAAGTGGTGAGCCAGAAGCGCGCGCAGGAGCCCTCATATGGAGCGCTTGCGAATGGCGCGTGGTTTCTGAACCGGTAAGTTTCTGGCCAGCGAAGCTTCCAGGTATCTGGCGTAGGTGTTGGTTATGGCCATCCTCCAGCGAAAAGCGATCGCTAGCGTTGCAAGGCCTCAATTGATGAGAACGGCTAGGGTTCAGGCTCTGGCGCACGGCGCACCACACTGGCTATGCTCCCCTAGCAGACATGTGGAGTAATCGTCCTGGAAGACCTGCTCAATCGATCCGCGCTGCTTCGCCAGGCGGTCCTCTCCACGGTGGATCATCCGCTGGCGGATGACTCGTCCAGATTGCTGGCATCAGTGGACGCAGCATTGCTGAGCCTTGAGCACGCAGAGGCCCTTGGTACGCTGCTGCAGACCGGCATGGCTTCCTCTGCGATGGTGTTGGTGCGCTGCCAGTACGAGGCATTCACGCGGTCAGTTTGGATCATGCACTGTGCAACTGAAGAGCAGGTCGAGCTGCTTTCCCTGCCGCCGGAAGCTGGAAAGAGCGAGGAACGGTTGCCGATGCTGTCGAAGATGTTGCACGCATTCGCGCAGGTACCTTTTCTGGCCCACCTGCTGCCACACCTCATCGAACTGAAAACGTATGCCTGGCAACCCCTGAACTCATTCGTGCACGCAGGGGTACACGCATTGAGTCGGAGCCGCGATGGTTTCCCTACGCCCTTGGCGATCAATGTCATCCGCATGAGCAACAATATGTCGATCATGGCGGGGCAGCATCTCGCCATCCTCAGCGGTATCCCGGATATGCAGAAGAAAGTGCTGCGGCTCAACGAGACGTATTCCGGGTGTCTTCTGTTCGATGAAGAGAAACGCCGCGTCATCAGAGAGGCTTCACTGTCAGGGCAGTCGATCTAGTTGATGGCGACTGTCCAGATCGACGGCGAAGAAGCGCGCTGCTGTTGCCCCTGCGTGCGCTGCATTTCTGCCGCCTGCTCGTGCGCTGGGCGCTGCCCGGTTTCCTCCACCTGGCTCAGACTCCTGTACCGGGCGTTGGCCAGAAGGCTGGCCTACATGCTCTCGCTGGTTTCGTCGAAGGTGCAGCCCGGCGCACCCATCCACCGCTTTGGCTCTAAGTGCTGGAAATGTGCCCGCCCCGCGGGTTAGCCTTCCCGAGCACACAGTTCTCGCCGCCGTATGGATAGGATGCCTCTTATGGAACCCATCGCCAAGAATGAGCCGAAGGCCGGCGAGTTCTTCAAGCTCCGCCCCGATGCAACGAGAGGTGGAAAAGGGCACGGCGTTGTCTTTGCGAACGAAGACGCCTTGCTGACGCCTCCACGGATCATTCTTCAGCCAGAGGGTGGCGGGTTCCCGTCGCTTCGTGAAACTCCGCTGCTCGTCTACCGCCCTCAAGAGGGTGTACCACCAGAGGACTTGGAAGGTGGGCTGAGCGGATACTGGCTCGTCTCGGAACGACTGCGCAGAGTGATGGAAACCGTTGATTCGGGTGCTTTTGCTTTTGCTGCCGTTGACTATCGGATGGAGGACGGATCGAAAGGGCCCGCCTACTTCCTCTGCGACGTTGTGCGAACGCTCGATGCCCTGGATGAGGAGAGCTCGCAACTCAAAATCATCATCAGCGACGACTTCGAGGCTGGCAAGTATTACCGACTTACCGGTGATGTCAGGCTTGCGTTCAAGCGCGAGGTCCTCGGTTCAGCGCATGTGTTCAAGCTTCCGTTCCACGGTGGCGTCTTCTGCGATCAAATCTTCAAGGAGGCTGTCGAGGCCGCAGGTATCGTTACATCAAGAGCCTCGAACGGACTCTGGTTCGAAGACGTCGTCAACTGCTGATCCGTATGCATAGGTGACAGGGAAGGAGCCTCGAAAATGCCAAGCTATCGTACGATCTTCCAGGATCACCACGGTATTGAACAGCAGACGCTGAAGAACAGCGAACTGCTTGCCAGGCTCCAGCGCGCTGGAAAGTTCAACATCCACGCGGAAGAGAATCGACTCTTTCTTCCTGCAGATCCACACTTCGCACAAGAGTTGGGCGTCACGCCCCACAGTGGCGGACCTCTTCGGGCCTATCAGGATGGGATGCTGGAATACCTGGACGAGATAGAGTCCACTCGAGACGGGCGCGCCGCATTGAGGGGCGATGTAGGCGCCATGGACCGGGTGGGGCCGCGTATCGAGCTGCTGCGAGACACCGTCAAGGCTGGCCTGATCAACGGCGATCTGAACACGAATACGTCAGTGGGTGAGACACCTGCGCTGACTAGTCAGAGAGTTCGATACTTCTTCGACAACATCGCCACCTATCAGCAGGCGCACGCCCAGCAGATCGAAGCGCTAAAGGGCTTTACCGCCATAGACCACACTTGGGGCGCAGTCGCAAGCTCAGAGTCGCGCATCGTCACCACGCTCAACCAGATACACGTGGACAGCAGGCCGCCGACGCGCGGTGGCAACATTGAACTCCAGCGCCAAGGCCTGTCCCTGGCTATCACCAACGCACACCACGACGGCCGCGTGATCCTGTCCACGCAGGGCATCCAGACCGTTGAGAAGGTACTAGGTGAGGAGGCTGCCTATCGCATCCGTGTCCCCCGCAGCCAACAAGGCGCCGCGTCCCTCGATCTCCTGATGGGCGAGGCATCCGCGCGCACGCTCGTACGCTCTGGCGGACTGCTCGCAACCGGCGTCGATGCCGTACTCACCGCACGCCGCTCCGCTGAACTGCTCGAACAAGGCAACGCCACCGCAGCCCAATCCGAGCTCAACCACGCCATTGCCCGCAATGTAGGCGGCTGGGCCGGTGGCGCGTCCACGGCCATGGCCCTGGGAGGCAGTGGCTTTGTGCCGGCGGCCGTGGTCGCGGCCGACGCCCTGCTGCTGAGCAAGGCCTTCGATAAGGGCGCGGATCTGTTGGACAACCGCGCTATCTACCACCAGACCGACAAGGCCGGCGTGGACTGGCAGTTCAACGGCCGAAACTGGGAGCGGCAGGCCGCGATTGATCGCACGCCGGATGGCCGGAGTAACCCGGTAGAGCAGGGCATTGCCGCCAGCTACGAAAAGTCCCAGGAGCTGGGCGCCATGGCCAGCGCCAAGGCGGTGGAGCTCGCGCTGGCCAAGACTCCAACGCCTCAAGACCCGTTCCGCATTCCCGCCCAGCCAAGCGACCAGCGCGGTTTGGACAACGCAGACTGGCACCGCAACCCGGATACCCAGGCCTGGGAGCGCCAGGTCAAAACCGGGCTCTCCGGCGCCAATGACCGTGGTATCTACGAAACCCAGGTCGCGACGCCGGAGCGTGCCCAGCAGCTCAACCAGCAGTCGCTGGGACGCATCGAATCCAACATCGCGACAGGCCAGGAGGCGATGGCGGCAACATATCTGGCAGGCCATGCAGCCCAACGCGCACAGCACTACGGCGTCGCCATTCCTGCGGCGGTCGAGGCAGTGCGGGCCCGCCCCGATGCAGTCCTGGGTTCGGACGGGCAGCGTTACCAGCGTAGTGATACGGGGCAGTGGCAGGGTGCGCAGGGGCTGGCGAGCGGTAACCTCGCTGCCGAACTGGAGCTTACCAACCAGATGCGCCAGCCCTCGCTGGAGCAGTGGCAGGATGAGCTTGTGGCCATCCAGTCCCGGCCTGCGCCCTCGCCCGCGCAGGTTGAACAGAATGAGCTGGTGCACCGCTACCGCAGTGCCGGTATAGATCTTTACGTAAACCCCGAAACCCAGCAGGCGATCGAGCTGGCTGTGCAGCGTACGCGCGAGGCCAGCGGCATCACCGGTCCGTCGCTGCAGCAGCTGCAGCGCAACGAAAGGGGCCAGTACGGGTATGACAGCCCCATCGCGCATTATCAGGCGGGCCAAGATGGCGTGGCACGCCAGGTTGCGGTCACCGGCAGCGATGAGCTGCGCCAGGAACTGGTGGAGGTTCGCGCACGGCAGGCAGTCGAGGCGCCCGTCCCAGACGCGCCGGAATTGCGTATCGCTGCGCTGTCACCCGATGAGCGCGAGGCCTACCAGCAGGCACTACGCGAGGCCAACCGCCAAGGCGTGTCCAGCGAGGAGGCACAGCAGGTCGCCAGCTTCGCGGCAGTCAGCGTTCACACACCGCTGCAAGACGAGGCCCAAGCGCCGCAGGCAGCCGTTGATGCAGAGCGGCAGCGTGATGCGGCTCCAGCGGTGGCTCCATCCCTGCAGACAGTTCAGCCGCCCGCCGTAGCGGCCATGACGCCAGCGCCAGTTGCTGTGCTGCCCGTGGAACCCGAGCGGACACCGCAGACGCCGCCGCCCGTGCACCGCGAGCAGCCGCGGGCCGAGCCGGATGCACGTGCCGGCACCAAAGCGCCAGAGGAGGCGAGCCCGCGCGAGACGCCTGGCGCGCAGCGACCCGACGTGCCGCCGGCATCCCCGCCGACGGAGCGCGACGGCGCCGCGTCCCAACCCATCGCTGCCCAGGCGCAGCAGACACCGCAGGAACGCCAGGAGGGTGCGCGGGAGCAGCCAACGCCCTCGCCGGAGCCGGGCGTCCGTGAGCCGAACATCGCGAGCTCTGAGCAGCCGGCGTCGACGGGGCAGCAGCTCCCGACTCAGCCCGCAGTGGTCGAGGCAGCAACGCGTTCATTGCACGCTGCGACAGACCACCAGACGCCGCCGGCGCTGCCCACCCCTGAAGTCGAGGCCGCGCAGCAGCCAGTGCATTCGTCGAGGACCACGACAGCAGCCGCTCCCGTTGCCGATGAAGCCGTAACACCACGTCCGCCCTCATCACCGCTGCAGGCTGACCATCCGGACCATGCGCTCTACCAGCAGGTGCGCGATGGTGTGGCTGCGCTCGATGCCCGGCACGGGCGCGAATTCGATGAAACCAGCGAGCGTATGAGCGCCAGCCTGCTGGTGCTCGCCAAGGACAGCGGACTGGAAAGGGTGGACCACGTACTGCTGAGCCAGGCTACGCCTGAATCACACGCGGGGAGGAATCTTTTTGTTGTCCAGGGTGAGCCGGATAACCCCGCCCACCTGCGTGCCGCGATGCCCACCGAACAGGCAGCGCAGGCGCCGGTTGAGCAGTCCCTGCAGCAGTTCGAAGCGGTAAGCCAGAGGCAGGTCCTTGAAGCGTCCGAGCGCCAGCAGGAACAAGCGCAGCTCGACCAGATTCAGCAGCAGGATACGCAGGCACGTTCGATGGGGATGCGCTGAATGAGGAGAAGCTCAGGCAGCGTGAGGCGACGGCGCAGACGGCTGGTGGCATGCAGAGGGGCTAGTGCCAGCACAGAGAGCCAGTCAGGATTAGCACGGGCTACATCGACGGTGCCCAAGCCGGGTGCGCTGCGCACTGGCACGAGCAGGCGGAAAGCTCATCCCATCCTCATAGCTTGACTTTGGCTATTCCTCGCAACCGCATCCTGCTCCGCCTGCTGGATCACCGCCGCAGCCTGTAACTGCTGCTCTTGGCTGACATTCGCCAACTGCCGCAGTGACTGCTCCGCAGGCGCCTGCACAGCAACGTCAGTCGCCATGGAAGCCCGTAGATGTGCAGCGTCATTGAGCTCACCCTGCACAACAAATACCCGTTGGCCTGCAGCAATCGCACCGGTGGCATCACTCAGCACCACATGGTCAGCCCACTCCAGCCCGTTCTCCTTGGCAAGCGCCACAAGACTCAACGTCATCCGTTCGCTCGTCTCGTCAAACTCTCGCCCCAGCTTGGCGTCCAGCGCGGTGACATGGCCGCGTACCTGCTGATAAAGCGGATAGTCGGCATGCGCCGGCCCCATCGCCAGCCGCGTAGCAGTCTCGCCACCGGGTACCCGCAGATCGTTGGAAACTACCTTCGGTGAGTCGATCAGCGTCCTGTAATTGTCGTCGGGATGGAACTGGGTGGCGCGCTCCTGTTGCTCAAGCCGGAGTTCGCGCGTGTCGTTCAGCCGGTCGATCACTGAGGCATTGCGCTCGCGGATAGGGATCGCGCCTTCAACCTGGATGTACCACGCTCGTTCCCGCTCACTGTAGACATGGTGAGAGCTCTGCATCCCGATGACGTTCGGATCATTGGTTGGCATTGCTTCCTTGGCCATCGCTAACTCATACGCGCCGAGCTTCGCGACATACATGCTGGCTTGGGCCCACGGCATGGCAGCGAAGGCGTTGCCGGTAGTGTCCAGCGCGCGACGCGTGCCTCGCGCTTCGTTGTTCAGCATGTCTTTCCAGACTGTTTCTGCCGCATCTTCGCCGTGCTTTCGCCGAGTGGCGTCGAGCAGGATTCGAGGTGTCCAGCAGTTCGGATCCAGACCGTGTTGACGGAATGCGTCGTCGTGCGCCACCTGTACGTCGCGCCCGGGCAGATTCAGTGCCAGCTCTGGCTTCCCGCGGGACATCCAGCGTTCGCGCAGTTCAACGTCGCGCAGCAACAGCGTCTGTCCAAAGCTGTCCCACTCGCGCTCACTCAGCACCCGATTGTCCAGGCGGGGATCCCGGTCGTGCTGTGTGCTGGCTTGGGACTGGGCGTAGGCGTTGGCTACCTGGCCAGGCAGATTGTCGTTACGGACGACGCCTAAGGCTAGCAAGCCATAGCCGTCTCCACCTTCCTTCTGTGCCAGATAATTCCAGTAGAGCTCGCGGTTTCCACTGTCCGCGTATCGACGCAGGATGGCAATGTCGTTTTCATTCAAGCCGCTCATGATCAGTTCCCTGGCCTTCTACTAGAGTCAGCGAATCCTGTAGCGGGCCATCATGGTCCGCACAGCATCCTCGATGGCCTTCCAGTCCTTGAGCAGCACACGTGGGTAGCGGATCGTCATGGAAATACTGTCGTTGAGATCGACAATGTCGTGCGTGCAGTCTGCAATGATCCGGGCTCCATCAGGGACCAGCAGCTCGCCTTCGACTACCAGCCCATCCAGCCCATTTTCCGGCTGACTGCACCTGATCAAGGTCTTGACCTTACCGTCGCTGGACCGCTCCACATACCAATCCTTTTCTGACTGTGGGTTGCGGATCGGTAGCTCGCCGAACTCCTTCAGATACTCCTGGGAGTAGGTGGCCATCTTCTTTTCATCAACGGCATAGGGAGTGATTCCGAACTGAGGTGGCTTCGGAATACGCAAATCCAGTCGCCGTGTGGGATCTCTGCGGGTGACAGAACCTTCTGGCGTTATCGCTTCGGTGCTCGCAATGCGCTCCAGTAGCCCTGTGATTGGAACCGCATCCACGTAGTCGATCAGCACTCCGATCGCACGATAGTGATCGGCCATCGAGCGGGTAGGCCGTGTTCCGGGCGGGGCCGCCTGCAGGCCTGGCCACATGAGGGTAAGTCCAACGCCACCGCCGATGGCAGGACCGATCTGGTCATCGTAGTAGTTTGCTGGGAACGCGAACCGGTGTGGTCCGAACTCCGCCACAACTGGCTTGGTGGTGTAGGTGTACCCATCAAGGGTACGGCTCTCGGCTGGATTCTCAGTCATGGCAGCTTCCTTTTCAGCCTTCTCAGACGATGGTCCCTGGGCGCACGCCGTATTGAGGGCCGCGGCCAATGCCAAGGCAATGCACCGACTGGGTGACAGGACGCTCATGGGACCAATCCTTTGTGGGTCATCGGACGGATTGTAGGATCCGCTCCGTCAATGATTCGGTAAGCGGTCACGCTTCCCAAATCTTGCTCGCGGGCAGCTCACTTCAGCTCTTGATAACTTCAGAACTTCTTGCCTTCGTGATCGGTATCCTTGCCAAGCGCATCATGATGGGCTAACTGAATCAGCGGATTCGGTACCTGGCCAACACTGTCCGCGCTGCACCTTCGATGGATCTCCAGTCCTTCAGCAGGACGCTGGGGTAGACAAGGGTCACCGATAGGCTGTCAGCCTGGTCCACAAAATAGTGGGAACAGCTGGCAACCCTGTCTGCTCCATCGGATACCAGCGCTGCGCCCTTGATATGCAATCCTTGGCGACCGTTCTGCGGCTGGTCACACTTGATGAAAGTCGACAGTGTGTCGCCGCTGGAGCGGGCGACGTACCAGTCATCCTCGTATCTGGGATTGCGTACTGGTGGCTTGCCTCGCTGGTCCGAGTAAGCCATGGAATATGCCGCCATCCGGTCTTCATCGATTACGTACGGGGTAAGCCCGAACTGCTCAAGCGCAGGCCTACGCATGTCCAATCGATTACGCGGGTCTTGACGCTCGACTGAGCCATCTTCGGTCTTGGATTCCGTACTGGTTCTCCGTTGCAGCAAACTGCCGATGGGCACTGCGCCTACGTGATCAATGGACATACTGATCGCACGGTGATGGTCGGACATTGAGCGTGTCGACCGCGTCCCAGGAGGCGCAGCATCAAGCTCGGGCCACATCAACGTCAACCCGACCCCGCCGCCGATAGCAGGGCCGATCTGGTCGTCGTAGTAGTTGGCTGGAAACGCGAACCGGTGCGGGCCGATCTTGGCCTCAACGGGCTTGGTGGTGTACGTGTACCCATCTACGGTGCGGCTCTCGGCCGGATTTTCAGTCAGGACAGCTTCCGCTTCCGTCCTGTCAGATGATGGTCCTTGGACGCACGCCGTCGTGTAGAGGGCTGCAGCCAATGCCAAAGCAAGGCATCGACGAGGTGCCAGTAAACTCATGGGACCAATCCCTCCTGGGTCATCTGCAAGGTCGTAGGGCCCAACGCCCCGCCGGCCCGGACTTCAGATCCATTGCGAGGCGCCGTCGGAAAGCGAAAAGGTCTGACCCGCTGAACCAGACGAGTCCACCATCGCCCGCTGCTTGCCTACGTGGTACCCGCCCCACGCGGCTGCCATGCCAAGGCACGCGAAGATGATGCCCACCTGCCAGCGCGTATCATGCAGGCCGGATGCACCCAACAGAATCAGCGCGAAGCCAATGAAACTCACGTGGTAGCCGATAGCCAGCACCAGGAAAAGCAGCCCGAAAAGCAGCAGGACAACGCCCAGTTTGCCACGACGGTTTGACGTATCGAGCACGATGTTCCTCCTTGGAATCACTTGCGGTGCAGAACCGGTGGGGTTGCTCGGCAGCAGACGCAGCGGCAATGGTGCGACATTGCGTTGGCCTGCCTCTGTCTCTTGTCCGACATTACCGCGTGCCGGCCCGGTGTGCACCCTTGTCCCACTCCCGAGCCCTGACCCTGCGGTGTCACCTACGTCCTACGAGGATTGCTTATAGTCATACACCATCCCGCAATGGATAGGCCACGAATGCGCCTGCTGTCTTCCTGCCGCTTGCTGGGATGTGCTCTCGCCGTCGCGTTGAGCGTGGGTGCCTGCGCCAGGCCGCCATCCGCCCAACACCCAGGGAACCCAGCTGGGTCGGACCCCCCAGACCGGTGCATCCACTACTTCGTCGATGTGGAAAGCAAGCTCTCTATCAGCATGGACTACAAGCGCGCCTCTCTTCAGGACTGGAAACGCATCGAGGACGCTGTCCGCGAGGTGCTCAAGCGCAGCCGGTCAGTCTGATCGAAGCAAGCAGAGGACATAGACATGCGTGGCTGCTACCAGGACGCCTGCTACAGTGATCGTGAGGCCAGCAGCTAGACGGTCCAGGAAGGAGTCGATGATGATAGTGCCGATGCGATACGACAACAGAACGATGCGTAGGTTGAATCCTGACGTCACGACTCTTAGAAGATATTCCCGCGATGGCAATCGCGAGTTGCGCCGGAGCTCTTTCTCCCGGCCCCCGGCCCCCCGGCCCCCCGGCCCCGATAGACAATCGATAATGAAACGGAATCAGCCGCGACGCGGGGAGTTCTTCCTGCTGCAACCGGACACAACCCGCGACGGTTGATCGCCATCTGCGCGATGCCATCATGGACGCAGGCATGGGGACAGCAAAGCAAACACATGGGGTGTGGTTTACCGATGCGGCGGACATCTGAAGTCACAAAGTCCAAGCTGCAGCATGGTTCAGGCGCTACTAGAGG
>NZ_LDJK01000001.1 GCF_001431535.1 Stenotrophomonas chelatiphaga | reverse complement strand
CCAGTCCGCCGGCAGCGCCGATGCCTGGCTGTACCTGGAATCGCCGGAAGGGCAGGCCCCGGCGCTGCCGGCGGACTGGCTGCTGCACCGCGAAGGCGGCACCCGCGAGGTGCGCTTTGCGCTGTACCGGCGCGCCACTGCTACACTTTGACCCAATCTGAACGTTCACGACCGCACATGACCGTCGCCAATCGTCGCATCGCTGTCTATCCGGGCACCTTCGATCCCATCACCAACGGTCACATCGACCTGGTGAACCGGGCAGCGCCGCTGTTCGAAAAAGTGGTCGTGGGCGTGGCACAGAGTCCGTCCAAGGGCCCGACGCTGCCGCTGGAACTGCGCGTGCAGCTGGCACGCGGGGCGCTGTCGCACCACGACAACGTGGAAGTGATCGGCTTCGACACCCTGCTGGCGCACTTCGTGCGTTCGGTCCAGGGCGGCATCCTGCTGCGCGGCCTGCGCGCGGTCTCCGATTTCGAATACGAGTTCCAGATGGCCAGCATGAACCGCCACCTGATCCCGGAAGTCGAAACCCTGTTCCTGACACCAGCCGAGCAGCACAGCTTCATTTCGTCCTCGCTGGTACGTGAAATCGCACGCCTGGGTGGCGACGTGTCCGGCTTCGTGCCGGCGTCGGTGCTCGACGCGCTGCGCAAGGCCCGCGAAGCCAAGGCGGCGCAGGCCTGATCCACCCGCCCGTGGCGGATGACCGCCGTCGGCACCTTTTTGTATCCACTGCAATCCACAGAACCACCACGGGAGATCATCCATGAACACCACCATGCGCGCGATGCTGCTGGCCTCGCTGGCCCTGGCCTTCACTGCCTGCAAGAAGGAAGAAGCCCCGGCTGCCGCTGCCGATGCACAGCAGGCGCTGGTCGCCCCGGCCAAGGACGACGATGCCGGCTGGAAGAAGTACCTGCAGACCGTCGCCGTGCAGAACATGGGCACCGTGACCAACAGCCCGTTCCTGTACTACCTCGCACCGGAATCGGATCCGGAGTTCGCCGCCAAGTTCGAGCGCCAGACCGAGAGCGCCACCCAGGCCGTCGCCCGTGGCGTGCAGCCGGGCAACATGCTGGCCTTCGGTTCGTCGGCGTCGGGCAAGATGGCCGACATGATCCAGGTCGTGTTCAAGGACGTGTCGCCGGATTCGATGAAGAACGTGCGCGTGCTGTTCATCGGCGAAGCCGCTGACAACGCCCGTGTGCAGTCCGTCGTGCAGCCCACCGGTGCCGACTACGTTTTCGTCGAAGCCAAGTAATTCCCGTGCGGTAGCGGCCACGCCAACCGGCGTGGTCGTGGGCGGCGCCTTCGTGGCGGCGCCCCTGACCGGCCCGCGCGCCCGCGCAGGCCGGTGCCAGTCCAGCATCCCGGCCCGCGCTGGCCGGATGCGGTGCGCGGGCGAGGAGTCATCGCCGTGTCGCTGAAAATCAACGAGCTCTGCGTCAACTGTGACGTCTGTGAGCCGGCCTGCCCCAACCAGGCCATTTCGATGGGTGAAACCATCTACGTGATCGACCCTGCGCGCTGTACCGAGTGCGTGGGCCATTTCGACGAAGCGCAGTGCGTGGTCGTCTGTCCGGTCGAATGCATCGACCCGGACCCGGATATCGTCGAAACGCATGACCAGCTGATGGCCAAGCTACGTGGCCTGCAGCACGATCACCCCGAACTCTACGCGGAGCCCCCATCCGAATGAACCCGATCCTGCGCCCCCTGTTGCTGCTGGGCCTGTTGCTGTCCGCCCCGCTGGCCCATGCCGCTGTCCCGGCCCGTGCCGCCCATCCCGATGGCGCGGCCATTGCCAGTGGCCACCAGCTGGCCACCCAGGCCGGCATGCAGATCCTGGCCCAGGGCGGCAATGCCTTCGACGCGGCCGTGGCGGTGTCGTCCACGCTGGCCGTGGTCGAGCCGATCAGCTCCGGACTGGGCGGTGGCGGGTTCTTCCTGCTGCACGATGCAGCTTCGGGCAAGGACCTGATGCTGGATGCGCGCGAGACCGCGCCGGCCGCGGCCACCGAGGCGGCCTTCCTGGACAAGGACGGCAACCTGGATCGTGACCGTTCGGTCAACGGTGCCTGGTCGGCCGGCATCCCCGGCCTGCCGGCAGCACTGGTGGAGCTGTCGTCCAGGCACGGCAAGCTGCCGTTGAAGGCCTCGCTGCAGCCGGCGATCCGCATCGCCCGCGAAGGCTTCCCGGTGTATGCGCGGATGGCCAAGGGCTACCAGTCGCGGCGCGAGGTGATGGAACGCTATCCCGGCACGCGCGAGGTATACCTGCGCAACGGCAAGCCGATCGCCGAAGGCGATCTGTTCCAGCAACCGGAACTGGCGCGCACGCTGGAGCGTCTGGCTGATGGCGGCTTCGATGGGTTCTATCGCGGCCAGACCGGCGCGCTGCTGCTGGCCGGCGTCAAGCAGGCCGGTGGCCGCTGGACCGCCGACGAACTGGCCGGTTACACGGTGAAGGCGCGCGCGCCGATCGTGTTCGATTACAACGGTTGGAAAATCACCACCGCGCCGCCGCCGTCGTCCGGTGGCATCGCGCTGGCGAGCATGCTGCAGATCCTGGAAGGCTGGGACATCAAGTCGATGGATGAGGCGCACCGCGCCCACCTGGTGGTCGAAGCGATGCGCCGTGCCTACCGCGACCGTACCTTCTTCCTGGGCGATCCGGACTTCGTAGAGATTCCGCAGAAGGTGCTCACCAGCAAGGACTACGCGCAGGGCCTGCGTGCCACCATCCACCCGGAAAAGGCCACGCCCAGCGACCTGCTGTCGGGCAACCCGACCCCGCTGGAAGACGACGAGACCACGCATTTCTCGATCATCGACCGCGACGGCAACCGCGTCGGCGCGACCCAGACGGTGAACCTGCTGTACGGCTCGGGCCTGATTCCGAAGGGCACCGGCGTGCTGCTCAACAACGAAATGGACGACTTCGCGCTGAAGCCGGGCACCCCCAACGCGTTCGGCGTGATGGGCTATGCCGCCAATGCGCCGAAGGCGGGCAAGCGCATGCTCAGTTCGATGACCCCGACCTTCATGGAAAACGCCGACAAAGTGGTGGTGCTCGGCACGCCCGGTGGCAGCCGCATCATCACCATGGTGCTGCTGGGCATCCTGGGCTACGACCAGGGCCTGACCGCACAGCAGGTCGCCGCGCTGCCGCGCTACCACCACCAGTGGCTGCCGGATGCGATCGAAGCGGAAACCGGCGCGTTCGATGCCGGCACCATCAAGCAGCTGCAGGCGATGGGCCACAAGATCGACCTGCCTGGCGACAGCGCTGAAGGCGGCCGCGGTTCCAGTCACGTCTGGGGCAACCTGCAGACCGTCGAATGGGATCGTCGCAGCAATACCCTGTTTGGCGGTAGTGATCCGCGCAACCCGGTGGGCAGCGCCGAGGTGAAGTAATCCGGTCACGGCAGCGCCGGGTCACGCTCGGCGTCATCGGTTCGGCTAGCGATTATTTAACGCTGGCTGACCGATACTTGCCGCATGAAACTATGGTCGATCCGCGGCAACACGCAGCGCCTGGATGGCGGTGCGATGTTCGGCAACGCACCGCGCGCGGTGTGGGAAAAATGGGCAGTGCCCGACGAACTCAACCGCATCGAGCTGGCGTGCCGCGCCTTGCTGGCCAGCCCGCTGGAAGGCAGGACGGTGCTGTTCGAAACGGGCATCGGCGCGTTCTTCGAGCCGCGCCTGCGCGAACGTTACGGCGTGCAGGAAAACCAGCATGTGCTGATCGATTCCCTGCGTGAAGCCGGTTTCGAGCACGAAGACATCGACGTGGTGGTCCTGAGCCATCTGCATTTCGACCACGCCGGTGGCCTGCTGGCGCCGTGGGTGGAAGGGCGTGAGCCGGAACTGCTGTTCCCCAATGCCACCTTCGTGGTGGGTGCCGAGCACTGGCAGCGGGCACTGCAGCCGCATCCGCGCGACCGCGCCAGCTTCATCCCCGAACTGCCCGCGCTGCTGCAGCAGAGCGGACGACTGGAAGTGGTGCAGGGCGAGTACTCCCGCGTGCTGGGCCGCAGCGTGCGCTTCAGCTTCAGTGACGGGCATACCCCGGGCCTGATGCTGGCCGAGATCGTCGGCCAGCCGGGCAGGGACGGGCAGGCGCATGGCGGGGTGGTGTTCTGCGCCGACCTGGTGCCGGGCCGTTCGTGGGTCCACGTGCCGATCACCATGGGCTACGACCGCAATGCCGAACTGCTGATCGACGAGAAAAAACAGTTCCTCGAAGACAAGCTGGCACGCAACGTCCACCTGTTTTTCACCCACGACCCGCAGGTAGCGCTGGCGCAGCTGCAGCGCGACGACAAAGGCCGTTTCGTGACCGTGCACGAACAGGGCGAACTCAAGGCCCGCGCCCTCGCCTGAAGGGAGTGACGGCCGCTGGCCCTTAAAAAAAGGGGACGGAGGGAATTAAGTCGCAATCGGCCGTGATCTGGCCGATTGCGACTTAATTCCCTCCGTCCCCTTTTTTCTGTCAGCCGATCAGGCGGGTGCCGAAGATGCGGTCGCCGGCATCACCCAGGCCGGGAAGGATGTAGCCCTTCTCGTTCAGGTGGTCGTCGATGGCGGCGGTGTAGATCTGCACGTCCGGATGGGCGGCCTGCACGGCGGCGATGCCTTCCGGCGCGGCAACCAGGAAGATGCCCTTGATGCGGCGGGCGCCGGCGCGCTTGAGCATGTCGATGGTGGCGATCAGGGTGCCACCGGTGGCCAGCATCGGGTCCAGGATCAGCGCATCGCGCTCCTCCAGGCGGCCGGTCAGGCGTTCGAAGTAGGGCACCGGCTGCAGCGTTTCCTCGTCGCGCTGCAGGCCGACCACGCTGACCCGGGCTGCCGGGATCAGCGACAGCACGCCGCTGAGCATGCCCAGGCCGGCGCGCAGGATCGGCACCACGGTGATCTTGGCACCGGCGATGCGCTGCACCGTCACCGGGCCGGACCAGCCGTCCATGGTGTGCGATTCGGTGTCCAGGTCGGCGGTGGCCTCGTAGGCCAGCAGCGTGCCCAGTTCGTTGGCCAGTTCGCGGAAATCCTTGGTGCTGAGCGCAGCGTTGCGCATCAGGCCGATCTTGTGCTGCACCAGCGGATGGCGCACTTCGACGATGTTCATGGGGGGCGGGAAAGGGCAAGGGCAGAGGCCTGTATTCTGCCGCAGCCCGTCGGTCGCGGCCAGCGCGTGGACGCGTCCCTGCCGGATCCGGTGCCCCGGTGTCATGCCGGTGAAACCTCGCCGACATACCTTGCCCTCCCATTCTTCACACCGAATGGGGACACCCGTGCAGACCAAGACACCGTTGGCGATTGCCATCACCCTGACCCTGGCAATGGGGGTTGCAGCACCGCTGCATGCCGCCGGGCAGGACGTGGCCGCCACCAGTGCCCTCGCCGCCGATGCCACCGACCTGGACCGCATCGAAGTGCGTGCCCAGCTGGAATCGCAGATCCGCGCGGTGGACCTCAAGCGCAGCAGCGATGCCATCGAAGACGCCGTGTCCTCCGATGCGCTGGGCCAGTACCCGGACAAGAACGTGGCCGAATCGCTGCAGCGCCTGCCCGGTGTCAGCGTCACCCGCGACCAGGGCGAAGGGCGCTTCGTGGTGGTGCGTGGGCTGGATGCCAACCTCAACAGCGTCAGCATCGACGGCATCGCTGTGGGCACGCCGGAGGATTCCAGCCGCGCCGCGCCGCTGGACGTGATTCCGTCCGATTCCACCGAGCGCCTGCGCGTGGTCAAGTCGCCGACGCCGGACATGCCCGGCGATGCCATCGGCGGCGCGATCCTGGTCGAGTCCGCGTCGGCCTTCGACCGCGATGGGCGCAGCCTGCGCGGCAAGATCGAAGGCAGCCACCAGCCGCTGTCCGGCCACACCAGCCCGAAGGCGGCGATCAACTACAGCGAGGTGTTCGCCGATACCTTCGGCGTGGCACTGGGCGTGAATTACCAGAACCGCAAGTTCGAATCAGACAACACCGAAGTGGAGTACGACGGCGAAGACGATGCCACGCCTGGCGATGTCACCACGATCAACCTGCAGCACCGCAAGTACGAAATCGAGCGCAAGCGCATCGGCGCCAACCTCAACTTCGACTGGCGTCCCAGCGAGGGCAGCAGCTACTACCTGCGCACGTTGTACAGCCGCTTCGACGACGCGGAAACGCGCCAGCGCACGATCTTCAACTTCGAAGATGCCGACGTGGTGGCCACCGGCACCGACCAGTTCCGGCTGGATGACCTGCCGTCCGATGCGATCCAGAAGCGCATGCGCTACCGCACCAAGGAAGAAAACACTTTCGCTGCGAGCCTGGGCGGCGAGAACCGGCTGACCTCTGCGGTGGTCGACTACAAGGTGGGCTACACGAAGACCGAAGAACGCGTGGACGATGAGATGGAAGCGCGCTTCGAGCTCGATGCCGATGACCTGTCCGGCACCCTGGACCAGCGCAGCCGGCTGCCGCGCTACACACTGTCCAACAACGACTGGATGGACAACACCAACTTCGCCTACGACCGCATGATCCTGTCGCCCAAGCGGGTGGACGACAACGAACACAGCGCACAGGTCAACGTGCGTTTCGACGCCGACAACGCCAGCTACAAGATCGGCCTGCTCGGGCGCTGGCGCGAGCGCGACGTGGACGTCAACGAAGTGGAGCTGCGCCGCGGGCCGGCGATCGACCTGGACAGCTGGACCACCGGCGCGCCCGAACATCGCCACGGGTCGTTGGGGCAGGGCATGAGCTCGGCGCTGATGCGCCGCTACTGGGCCGCCAACAGCGGCCTGTACAGTGCACGCCCGCAGGAGGCCGGGGCCAATGCAACGACCTCGCTGGAAGAGGACTACAGCGCCAGCGAAGACATCTTCGCCAGCTACGCGATGGGCACCTGGGACATCGGTGCGCTGCGCATCATCGGCGGCGTGCGCGTGGAGAACACCCAGTTCAGCGCGGTCGGCAACCAGGTCGACGTGGCCGAAGACGAGCGCAGCTTCACCGTCACCCCGCGCGTGGCCAACCGCAGTTACAGCAACGTGCTGCCCGGCCTGCACCTGCGCTACGACGCGGCCGATGACTGGGTGCTGCGGGCATCGGCCAACAAGACGGTCTCGCGTCCGTCCTTCGGCGACATCTCCCCGCGCGTGGGTTACAGCCGCGGCGACGAGGAAGTGCGACTGGGCAACCCGGAACTGGATCCGTACGAATCGACCAACATCGACCTGTCGGTGGAGAAGTACCTGGGCAGCACCGGCATCGTCTCGCTGGGCCTGTTCCACAAGTCCATCGACGGCTACATCGTGGAGACCGTCCGCCAGAACGATCCGGCCTACGAAGGCTTCGACGTGACCCAGGCGATCAACGGCGACAAGGCCACCGTGCGCGGCGCCGAGTTCAATTACCAGCAGCAGCTCGCGTTCCTGCCGCCGGGGCTGGATGGCCTGCTGGTGGGGGCCAGCGGCACCTGGCTGGATACAGACTTCGATCCGGGCCTGGCCGACCGCCAGGGCGATGATTTCATGCTGCCGCGGGCGTCCAAGCATGTGTACAGCGCGCATGTCGGGTACGAAAAGTACGGCCTGAGCACGCGCATTGCCGCGGTGTACCGCAGCGAGTACCTCGACAGCATCGGCACCGGCCGTGCGTTCGACATCTTCGTCGCCCCGCACACCCAGCTCGATTTCTCGTTGGACTACACGTTCAGCCCCCGCGTCAGCCTGTATTTCGAGGCACAGAATCTGTTGGACAAGCCGCTTGAGCTTTACCAGGGCACGCGCTCGCGCACCCTGCAGCTGGAAGAATACGGCCGCACCTATGCGGTCGGCCTGAAGGTGTCGCTGTGATGGCGCGGCGCATGATGCTGGCCAGCGCGGTGACGCTGGTGCTGGCGGCCGCTTGCACGCGCACCCCGCCGGTTGCGCCGCCGGGCAACGACGCCGCCGCCAGGGCGCCTGCCGCCGGGCAGGCCAGCGCCGAACGCCAGGTCGCCACGCTGGCCGAAGCCTTCCTGACCCCGATGACCCCGGATGACAACATCGATTCGCCGGCGGCCTGGACGGCACCGGACGGCAAGACCTGGCTGATCGCCACGGCCAAGGCCACCGACAAGCTGGTGGTGTACGACGGCAGCACCGGCGCGCCGCTGCGCGAGGTCGGCAGCACCGGTACCGCGCTGGGCCAGTTCGATCGCCCAAACGGCATTTCGGTGACCGATGACCTGCTGTGGATCGTCGAGCGTGACAACCACCGCGTGCAGGTGTTCTCGTTGCCGGACTTCACTGCGCTGGCGGTATTCGGTGCCGACGACCTGCGCAAGCCGTACGGCCTGTGGGTGGACAAGCGCGCCGATGGCTATGCGGTGTACGTGACCGATTCCTGGGACAACGGCGAGGACGCACAGGGCAAGGACATCCTGCCGCCACTGGCCGAGCTGGACAAGCGGGTGCGCCAGTACCACGTACGCCGCGATGGCGCGGAGGTGACCGCAACGCTGGCCGCCAGCATCGGCGACACCAGCGAAGCCGGCGCGCTGCGCGTGGTGGAATCGATCTGGGGCGATCCGGCCAACGACCGCCTGCTGGTGGCCGAAGAGGACGAGACCTACGCCAGTGAGTTCAAGGTGTACACGCTGGCGGGCCGCTTCACCGGCACCACCTTCGGCCGTGATGTGTTCAAGGCACAGGCCGAAGGCGTGATGCTGCGTACCTGCGGCAAGGACGGCTGGTGGATCACCACCGAACAGGGCAAGGAGCGCAGCGTGTTCCATCTGTTCGACCGCCACAGCCTGAAGCCGGTGGGATCGTTCCAGGGCAACAAGGTCGCCAATACCGATGGCATCTGGATGATGCAGCAGGGCAGCCCGCGCTTCCCGCATGGCGCGCTGTATGCGGTGCACGATGACCAGGGGGTGGTCGCCTTCGACTGGGAACAGATCGCCAAAGCGCTGGCGCTGCCGCTGGAGTGTGCATCGTGATCGCGCGCCTCGCCTCCCTCGCGTTCAGCCTTGCACTGGCGCTGTCTGCCACCGCGGCGTCGGCCGACGACCTCGCCGCGCGCGTGGAGCCCAACAGCCAGGTGCTGGCGGGCAACCGCCACTATGCCGCCAGCGGCTTCCCGGACCGCATCGTCGCCTCGCCGGCGGCCGATGCCGCGCATGGATTCGCGGTGCGCTGGCGCACCGATGGCAGCGTGCAGGCGCCGCTGCTGGAAATCGCTCCAGCCGACGATACGCCCGGCTTCGGCCCCATCACCCGCATCACCGCCAGCAGCCAGCCTCTGCAGACCGAGAACGGCCTGTCGCACCACCATCGCGCGGATGTGAGCGGGCTTGAACCCGGCACGCTGTACGTCTACCGCGTGCAGGGCAAGGACACCTGGAGCGCCTGGAACCAGCTGCGTACCGCAGGCCGCGCGGACCAGCCGATGACCTTCCTGTACTTCGGCGATACCCAGAACAAGAACCTCAGCCATGTCACCCGGGTGGTGCGCGCCGCGCAGAAAGCCGCGCCGGAGGCCAACCTGAGCCTGTTCGCCGGCGACCTGGTCAGTGGCGGCTACGATGCCGATGACAGCGAGTGGGGCGAGTGGTTCGCCGCCACCGGCTGGCTGGCCCAGGAAACGATGCTGGCCCCGGCCATCGGCAACCACGAGTACTTCGAGGAATTCGAAGACACTCCGCAGGAGCGTCGGGTGATGGCGCGGCATTGGCCGGCCACGTTCGCGCTGCCGGGCAACGGGGCCGAGGGCGCGGAAAAGAGCACCTACTGGTTCGACTACCAGGGGGTGCGCTTCGCCGTGCTGGATGGCACCTCGGCGATGGACCTCGGCACCGCGCAGGCGCAGGCGCGGTGGCTGGACCAGGTGCTGGCCAGCAATACCCAGCCGTGGACGATCGTCGTCGTGCACCAGCCGTTCTACTCACCGGCGCGGGGGCGCCACAACCCGGTGCTGCAGGAGGCCCTGCTGCCGGTGGTGCGCCGGCATGACGTGGACCTGGTGCTGCAGGGCCATGACCACACCTATGGCCGCCGTGGCGAAGACGGCATGGCGACCCCGCAGTTCGTGGTCAGCAATGCCAGCCCGAAGCAGTACCGGCTGTCGAAGGAGGCCCTGCAGACCATGTCGCCGGTGGCCGAGGACACCCAGTTGTTCCAGGTGCTGCGCATCGATCCGCAACGCCTGCATTACGAAGCGCGCACGGTCACCGGCAAGCTCTACGATGCCTTCGAACTGGTCCGCCAGGCCGATGGCAGCACCAGGAAGGTGGAGCTGGAAGAAGGCCGCATCGCACCGCGGCGCTGCCTGCGCCCGCACGCGCCGACCGGGCGCAAGGACCGGTGCTGGGAATGAAGCCCCCCATGCGCAACGCGTTGCCGATGCTGGCACTGGCCGCCGGCCTGACCCTGATGGCCGGCGCCGCGATCGCCGCCGATACGGTGCTGCATCCGTTCCTGGCCGCGCAGCCGAAGCAGGCCCCGGAAGAAGCAAACCTGGCGGTGGAGATCCCGGCGGGCAGCTTCACCAAGTACGAAATCAAGCAGGACGGGCTGCTGCATGTGGACCGCTTCCAGTCGATGCCGGTCGCGTACCCGGCCAACTACGGTTCAATGCCGCGGACGCTGGCCGGAGACAACGATCCGCTGGACGCGCTGGTGCTGACCCGCGAGCCGCTGCACCCGGGGGTGATCGTGCGCTTCCGGCCGATCGGCTACCTGAAGATGGTCGACGATGGCGAGCAGGACGAAAAGGTGATCGGTGTGCCGACCGACAAGGTCGATCCCAGCTACGCCCACGTCCGCGATCTGGATGACCTGGCGCCGATCGAGCGCCAGCGCATCGAGGCGTTCTTCCGCGTCTACAAGGACCTGCCCGAAGGCCGCAATCCGGTACAGCTGAGCGGCTGGGGCAATGCGGCCGAAGCAAAGGCGCTGATCCAGCAGTCAATGCAGCGTTTCGACGCCGCCCAGCCAGTGCCGACCCCGTCGGCTCTACAGCCAGGTCACGCGCCATCGCTATGATGGCGCTTCCTGTTTTTGTCCTGGATGCAGCGCGTGTCATCAGCCCTGGTGTGGTTTCGCCGTGATCTCCGCCTTGCCGACAATCCGGCCCTGCAGGCGGCACTGGAGGCCGGGCATGACGTCGTGCCGGTCTACATCCATGCCCCGCACGAAGAGGGCAGCTGGGCACCCGGCGCGGCCTCCAATGCCTGGCGGCACCGCTCGCTGGCCGCACTGGATGCAGACCTGCGCGCACGCGGCTCGCAGCTGGTATTGCGCCAGGGCGACAGCCTGGACGTGCTGCAGCAGCTGATCAGCGAAACCGGCGCCGAAGCGGTGTTCTGGAACCGGAAATACGAGCCGGCGACGCAACCGCGTGATGCGAAGATCAAACGCACGCTGCGCGAGCAGGGCCTGCAGGCAGACAGCTGCAACGGCAGCCTGCTGTTTGAACCGTGGGAGCTGGAAACCAAGCAGGGCGGTCCCTACAAGGTGTTCACCCCGTTCTGGCGCAACGCACTGAGCAACTGGCGACTGCAGCCGGGCAGTGATGCGCCGGCCCGCTTGACCGCGCATGCCGTGCAGGGCCTCGCGCTGGATGCGCTGGGGCTGGCCCCCACGCTGGGCTGGGATGCCGGCTTCTGGGAGCACTGGCAGCCCGGCGAAGCCGGCGCGCGCGAGGCGCTGACCGTGTTCGTCGATGGCGCGCTGCACGGCTATCGCGAGCAGCGCGACCTGCCGGACCGCGTCGGCACGTCCTTGCTGTCGCCGCACCTGCATTTCGGCGAGATCGCGCCGTGGCGCATCGTGCATGCGCTGGAAGCCGAGCGCACCGCCGGCCGCAGTGCCGACATCGATGCCTACATCCGCCAGCTCGGCTGGCGCGATTTCGCCCATCACCTGCTGCACCATTTCCCGAAGACCAGCGACGAAAACCTCAACCCGCGTTTTGATGGATTTGCCTGGGCCACGCCCAGCGCCGCCGACCTGCAGGCGTGGCAGCAGGGCCGCACCGGCGTGCCGATCGTCGATGCCGGCCTGCGCCAGCTCTGGCATACCGGCGCGATGCACAACCGGGTGCGGATGATCGTGGCCAGTTACCTGTGCAAGCACATGCGCGCGCACTGGATCATCGGCGCGCGCTGGTTCTGGGACACCCTGGTCGATGCCGACCTGGCCAACAATTCGATGGGCTGGCAGTGGGTGGGCGGCACCGGCGCCGATGCCGCGCCGTATTTCCGGGTGTTCAACCCGGTGACCCAGTCCGAGAAATTCGATCCGCAGGCACGTTACATCTCGCGTTGGGTGCCCGAACTGGCCGCACTTCCGGTCAAGGCCCGTTTTGCACCCTGGCAGCACCCTGCGCTGCTGGCGGACAAGGCGCCCAGCTACCCGCGCACACCGCTGGTGGATCTGGCGGAAGGCCGCGATGCGGCGTTGGCTGCGTATCGCCGCACCGGGGCGGAGTAGGGCGCATTTGCACGCCGTCGGGAACAAGCTGAACGGGGCACCGGCCGCAGTCGGGACCCTCATCCCCGCATCGCATCAGGCTGTATATGCTCACCCCGACGCACGCCGGACCAGCCGGCTTCCAAGGAGAACTCCATGATCCGTTCCGCTCCCCGCAATGTGGCCCTTGCCCTGATGACCGCCGCAGCGCTCAGCGCCTGCGCCACCGGCGGTTCCTACGTGCAGAGTGACCAGTACGGCAATGAAACCCAGCAGCAGAACCGCACCGGCCGCAACGCTCTGATCGGCACCGCGGTGGGTGTCGCAGCCGGCCTGTTGACCGGTGGCAGCGCGACCGAGCGCCGCCAGCACGCCATGATCGGCGCCGGCATCGGTGCGCTCAGTGGCGCGGCCGTAGGCCAGTACCAGGATCGCCAGGAACGCGCGCTGCGCGAGCGTACCGCCAACACCGGTATCGACGTGGTGCGCCAGGGCGACAACATCAGCCTGAACCTGCCGGACGGCATCACCTTCGATTTCGGCAAGTCGGCGCTGAAGCCGCAGTTCTACGGCTCGCTCAACGGCGTGGCCAGTACGCTGGCCGAGTACAACCAGACGATGATCGAAGTGGTCGGCCATACCGACAGCATCGGCAGCGATGCGGTGAACAACCGCCTGTCCAAGGAGCGCGCCGATGCCGTGGCGTCCTACCTGACCGCGCAGGGTGTGCAGCGCGCGCGTATTGAAACGCTGGGTGCCGGCAAGGCCTATCCGATCGCCGACAACAGCACCGACGCCGGCCGCGCACAGAACCGTCGCGTTGAAATCCGTGTGATTCCTCTGCAGCAGTAACGCCCCGCGTTGTTGCGGTTGCGGCTTCGGCCGCAACAGAATGCCGCCCTTGCAGGCGGCATTTTTTTTTGGATGACGGCCAGCGGCCGTCACTACCGGTCAGGCGGCGACCACTTCCAGGATCCGCTTTCCTTCCGCGGCGGCCTCGGCTTCGGCTTTCTCGGTCTGTTGCTGGGCATACTTCGCCGCCGGGCACTGCGCCATCATGTAGTTGGCGTCGAAGTTCAACTTTTCGACCAGGAAATCCACGAACGCACGTACCTTCGGCGACACCAGCTTGCCGCCGGCAAATACCGCGTTGAAGTCCACTTCCGGGCCGGTCCAGCCGGCCAGCACGCGCCGCACCATGCCGGTTTCGATGAACGGCTTGGCCATCACGTCGCCGGTCAGCAGCAGTCCTTCGCCGCACACCAGTGCGCCATTGAGCGCGGACACATCGTTGGCCACCATCAGCGGGGTGACCGGGAAATCGCGCAGCTCGCCGCCGTTCTCGCCCAACTGCCAGGTAATCCGGTTGGGATGGCTGTGGTACGCCTTGCGCATGGCCAGGATGCGATGGAACTGCAGTTCGTCCGGGTGCAGCGGCTCGCCATGGCGTTCGATGTAGGCCGGGCTGGCGAACACCTGCGTACGCAGGGTGCCCAGCTTGCGCGCCACCAGGTTGGAATCAGGCAGCGAGCCCACGCGCAGCGCCAGGTCGGCCTCGCCGGCGATCAGGTCCAGCTTCTCGTTGCCCAGGTGCATGTCCAGGCGGATTTCCGGATACATCGCATGGAACTGACCCAGCAGCGGTGCGATCCAGGTAATGCCCAGCGAATAGGGCACGGTGAAGCGCAGCCAGCCGCGCGGGCCGGACTGCAACTGGCTGACCGCACTCTCCGCTTCCTCCAGTTCGCGCGCGATGCGCTGGCAGTGCTCGTGGTAGATCGAGCCGGCCTCGGTGAGGCCCAGGCGGCGCGTGGTCCGGTGCAGCAGGCGTGCGCCGAGCCGCGTTTCCAGTTCCTGCACCTTGCGGCTGACGGTGGTCTTGGGAAGGCCGAGCGATTTGGCTGCAGCAATGAAACTGCCTTGCTCGACCACTTTGACGAAGATCAGCGTTTCGTTGAGATCGTGGGACATGGTCGAATTCCTGGACGTCGGGGACGGGACTATCGTGACAAAAAGATTGGACCGGGTGCGGGATGATTATTCCCCTAAAAGAGGACTAATCAAGTAGGAGTTAGAAGCGCACCATGGCGCCATTCCCGAATCGGAGGCCATCAGCCATGAGCCTGCGCAACATTCTCAACCTCTTCCGCTCCGCCGACCAAGACACCCTGGACCAGGCGATGACGGTCGAAAATCGTCCCAGCTCCTTGGTTAACAAGGATTTTCGGGAGTTTACCGCGGTCCCGCGCCAGCAGCGTGGTGGTGCCCTGCGTATCCGCCCGCGTGGCATGGATCGCCTGGGCCGTATCGGTATTGTCCCGCAGATGGGAGGAAATATCCCGTGAACGGGACGCTGGCACCGGAGGTCCTCGTCCTCGGCGGCACCGGTGCCGTGGGCCAGGGCGTGGTCGGTGCATTGCTGGAAGCCGGCAGCCCGGTGCTGGTGGTCGGCCGCGATCCGGGCCGGCTGGCCGCACTGCGGCTGCAGTTCGACGACGAGCCTGGCCTGGAGACGATGCTCGGCTCGCTGGCCGATGACGAGTCGGCCAAAGTGGTCGCCGACCGCGTGGCGGCGCGCCAGCGCCCCCTCGGTGCGGTGGTCGCCGCGCTCGGTGGTCCGTATGCGCGTGGCCGGGTCATCGACCGTCCCGGCGATGCGCTGATGCAGACGCTGCAGTTGGACCTGATGCCGCACGTGCATGCGGTCCGCCACCTGTTGCCGCTGCTGCAGGACCACCACCACCCGCGCCGCTTCGTGATGATCGGCAGCCCCGCCGGCCTCAAGCCGTGGGCCGCGCATGGTGATTCGTCGATCACCGCCGCAGCGCTGCGCATGTACGCCCAGGTGGTGCACCAGGAAGCGCAGGCGATCGGCGTGCGCGCGCAGCTGCTGGAAGTCGGTGCGCCGGTGTGCACGCCCAGCAATGCGGCCAACGCCTGCATCGAGTGGCCGAGCGCGCTGCTGGTCGGCCGCCGCCTGGTCTCGCTGCTGGACCAGTGCCACGACAACCGCGCGATCGTGCGCTGCGATTCACGCGATGCGCAGCTGCCACGCGGGCTGCTGCAGCTGGACGCGCCGCCGCGCTGGCGCGAATCGGCCGGGAGTGCTTGACCTCAACCTTTGTTGAGGTCGCACCATCCCCCGGCCGCCGGCCCGACCGGCACCCCGAAAGACAGAACACCCGTATCACCACCCCCTACGGATACATGCCATGAACACCATGATGCCCCTCCACCGCACCACCCGCCGCGTGGCCTTCGCCACGGTTTCGGCGTTGGCCCTGGCGATCCTGACTGCCTGCAGTGGCAGCCACGCCGAAGAAGCCGGCGCACCGCCCGCCCCGGAAGTCAGCGCCGCGCCGGTGCTGGTCAAGCAGGTCAGCCAGTGGGACGAGTTCAGCGGGCGCGTCGAAGCGGTCGAGAATGTCGACCTGCGTCCACGCGTCTCCGGCTACATCGACAAGGTCAACTACATCGAAGGCCAGGAAGTGAAGAAGGGCGATGTGCTGTTCACCATCGATGCCCGCAGCTACCAGGCCGAGTACGACCGCGCCCGCGCCGAAGTCGCCCGCGCCCGCACCCAGTCCACGCTGGCCCGCGGCGAGTCCGATCGCGCCAAGCGCCTGTCCGAACAGCAGGCCATCTCCACTGAAACCTGGGAGCAGCGCCGCGCGGCGTCCGACCAGGCCGGTGCGCAGGTGCAGGCCGCGCAGGCGGCACTGGATGCAGCCGCGCTCAACCTGGAGTTCACCAAGGTGCGCGCGCCGATCAACGGCCGTGCGGGCCGTGCGATGGTCACCGCCGGCAACCTGGTCAGTGCAGGCGATGCCGCAAGCGTGCTCACCACGCTGGTATCGCTGGACAAGGTGCACGTGTACTTCGATGCCGACGAAGCGACCTTCCTGCGCTATGCGCAGATGGCGCGCAAGGGCGAGCGTCCGAGCGAGCGCGATGCGTCGCTGCCGGTACGCATCGGCCTGAGCGGCGAGCAGGGCTTCCCGCACGAAGGCAAGGTCGACTTCCTGGACAACCAGGTGACCCGCAGCACCGGCACCATCCGCGTCCGCGCGCTGCTGGACAACGCCGATCGTGAGTTCACCCCGGGCCTGTTCGCCCGCGTGCAGCTGCTCGGCAGCGGCCAGTTCCAGGCCATGCTGATCGACGACCGCGCCGTGCTGACCGACCAGGACCGCAAGTACGTCTACGTGGTCGACAAGGACGGCAAGGCACAGCGTCGCGACATCGCGCTGGGTCGCAGTGCCGAAGGCCTGCGCATCGTGGAGAACGGACTGGCGGCCGGCGACAAGGTGATCGTCGACGGCGTGCAGAAGGTCTTCATGCCGGGCATGCCGGTGCAGGCCAAGCCGGTGGCCATGCAGTCGGGCACCGCACCTGCCGCTGCACCTGCAAAGGCCCCCGTCCCGGCACCCGCACCGGCACGTGTGGGTAGTGAAACCGCCGCACTGAACTGATCCATCCGGCCAGCGTCACCGCGAACCCCGATCCCCTGCCAGCACGGCAGGGGCAGGGTGGCTGCACCCCCACGCCGGCCAAACCCAAGGACATTCCCATGGATTTCTCCCGCTTTTTCATCGACAGGCCGATCTTCGCGGCGGTGTTGTCGATCATCATCTTCGCCGCCGGCCTGATCAGCATCCCGCTGCTGCCGACCGGTGAATACCCCGACGTCGTCCCCCCTTCGGTGGTGGTGCGTACCGTGTACCCGGGCGCCAACCCGAAAGTGATCGCAGAAACGGTGGCCACGCCGCTGGAAGAAGCGATCAACGGCGTGGAGGACATGATGTACATGAAGTCCGTCGCCGGTTCCGACGGCGTGCTGCAGATGACCATCACCTTCCGCCCGGGCACCGACCCGGACGCGGCCGCGGTGAAGGTGCAGAACCGCGTGGCGCAGGCCCAGGCACGTCTTCCCGAAGACGTGCGGCGCCAGGGCGTGACCACGCAGAAGCAGTCGCCGACCTTCCTGATGGTGGTGCACCTGACCTCGCCGAACGGAAAGTACGACACGCTGTACCTGCGCAACTACGCCCGCCTGCACGTCAAGGACGCGCTGTCGCGCATCCAGGGCGTGGGCGATGCACAGATCTTCGGTGGCGGTGACTACGCCATGCGCGCCTGGCTGGACCCGGACAAGATCGCCGCGCGCGGGCTGACCGCCAGCGATGTGGTCGGCGCGATGCGCGAGCAGAACGTGCAGGTGTCGGCCGGCCAGCTCGGTGCCGAACCGATGCCCAACAGCCAGTTCCTGACCCTGATCAATGCGCAGGGCCGGCTGAAGAGCGAGCAGGAATTCAACGACATCGTGCTCAAGAGCGGCGTTGACGGTGAAGTGGTGCGCCTGTCCGATGTCGCCCGGCTGGAACTGGGTGCCGGTGACTACACCCTGCGTTCTCAGCTGGATGGCAAGAACGCGGTGGGTATCGGCATCTTCCAGGCACCGGGTGCCAACGCGCTGGAAATCCGCGATGCCGTCATGAACACCATGGACGAAATGCAGAAGACCTTCCCGGCCGACGTCAAGTACGAAGCGGTGTATGACACCACCATCTTCGTGCGCGACTCGATCAAGGCGGTGGTGTCCACCCTGCTGGAAGCCATTGCGCTGGTGGTGCTGGTGGTGATCCTGTTCCTGCAGACCTGGCGTGCCTCGATCATCCCGCTGATCGCCGTGCCGGTGTCCATCGTGGGCACGTTCGCCGCGCTGTACCTGCTGGGCTTCTCGATCAACACCTTGAGCCTGTTCGGGCTGGTGCTGGCGATCGGCATCGTGGTCGATGATGCGATCGTGGTGGTGGAGAACGTCGAGCGCAACATCGAAGAAGGCCTGTCGCCGACCGCGGCGGCCCACCAGGCGATGAAGGAAGTGTCCGGCCCGATCGTCGCCATCGCGCTGGTGCTGTGCGCGGTGTTCGTGCCGATGGCCTTCCTGTCCGGTGTCACCGGCCAGTTCTACAAGCAGTTCGCGGTCACCATCGCCATTTCCACGGTGATTTCGGCGATCAACTCGCTGACCCTGTCGCCGGCCCTGGCCGCGCGTCTGCTCAAGCCGCACGACGCGGCCAAGGATGCGCCGACGCGCATCATCGACCGCCTGTTCGGCTGGATCTTCCGTCCGTTCAACCGCTTCTTCAAGTCCAGCTCGGAAAAGTACGAGCGCAGCGTGTCCAACATCCTCGGCAAGCGCGGCGCGGTGTTCGTGGTGTATGCCCTGCTGCTGGTCGGCACCGGGGTCATGTTCAAGCTGGTCCCGCCGGGCTTCATCCCCACCCAGGACAAGCTGTACCTGATCGCCGGCGTGAAGCTGCCGGAAGGTTCTTCCATCGCCCGTACCGACGCGATGCTGAAGAAGGTCGCGCAGATCGCGATGGAAACCGACGGCGTGGCGCACACCATTTCCTTCCCGGGCCTCAATGCACTGCAGTTCACCAATACGCCCAACACCGGCGTGGCCTTCGTGCCGCTGAAACCCTTCAGTGAGCGCAATGGCCGCACCGCTGCGCAGATCAACGCGGAGATCAACCAGAAGATCGCCGCGCTGCAGGAAGGCTTCGCGTTCTCGATGATGCCGCCGCCGATCCTCGGGTTGGGCAACGGCAACGGCTACCAGATGTTCATCGAAGACCGCGGCAACCTGGGTTACGGTGCGCTGCAGACGGCCGTGCAGACCATGCAGGGTGCTGTTTCGCAGACCCCCGGCATGGCCTTCCCGATCACCAGCTACCAGGCCAACGTGCCGCAGCTGGATGCCGAAGTGGACCGCGTCAAGGCCAAGGCCCAGGGCGTGCAGCTGACCGAACTGTTCGACACGCTGCAGACCTATCTCGGTTCGTCCTACGTCAACGACTTCAACCAGTTCGGCCGTACCTGGCAGGTGATCGCCCAGGCCGATGGCCAGTTCCGTGACAGCGTGGAAGACATCGGCCGCCTGCGTACCCGCAACGACCGTGGCGAAATGGTGCCGATCGGTTCGATGGTCACCGTCAAGCAGACCTTCGGCCCGGACCCGGTGCTGCGCTTCAACGGCTACCCGGCCGCCGACCTGGCCGGTGAAACCGATCCGCGCCTGCTGTCGTCCACCGAAGGCATGGCCAAGCTGAGCGAGATCGCCGCCCAGGTGCTGCCGCCGGGTATGGTCACCGAATGGACCGACCTGAGCTACCAGCAGGCGACCCAGGGCAATGCGGCGCTGATCGTGTTCCCGGTGGCGGTGATGCTGGCCTTCCTGGTGCTCGCCGCGCTGTATGAAAGCTGGTCGCTGCCGCTGGCGGTGATCCTGATCGTGCCGATGACCCTGCTGTCGGCGCTGTTCGGGGTGTGGCTGACCGGCGGTGACAACAACGTCTTCGTGCAGGTCGGCCTGGTGGTGCTGATGGGCCTGGCGTGCAAGAACGCGATCCTGATCGTCGAGTTCGCCCGGGAGCTGGAAATGGGCGGCAAGGGCATCGTCGACGCGGCGCTGGAAGCCTGCCGCCTGCGTCTGCGCCCGATCGTGATGACCTCCATCGCCTTCATCGCCGGCACCGTGCCGCTGGTGCTGTCGCATGGTGCAGGCGCCGAGGTTCGCTCGGTCACCGGCATCACGGTGTTCGCCGGCATGCTGGGCGTAACGTTGTTCGGGCTGTTCCTGACCCCGGTGTTCTATGTGGCCCTGCGCAAGTTCGTCACCCGCAATGGCGGTGGCCAGCTGGTGACCCACGGCGAATCCACGCTGCATCACTGATCTGTTTCTCCCCGGTAGCCGCCGAGCAAGGCTCGGCGCTACCCCCCTGATCCAACCTGGAGCCACACAATGAACGCGAATACCAACAAGATCGCCCTGGTTACCGGCGCTACCCGGGGTATCGGCACCGAGACCGTGCGCCAGCTGGCGCAGGCCGGCGTGCATACCCTGCTGGCCGGCCGCAAGCGCGACACCGCCGTGGAGGTCGCACTGAAGCTGCAGGCCGAAGGGCTGCTGGTGGAGGCGATCGAGCTGGACGTCACCGATGACGCCAGCATCGCCGCTGCCGTCGAGCAGGTCCGCGCGCGCCACGGCCGGCTGGACATCCTGGTCAACAACGCCGGCATCCTGCTCGATGACATCAGCAAGGCACCGTCGCAGCAGTCGCTGGACGCGTGGCGCCGCACCTTCGACACCAACGTGTTCGCGCTGGTGGCGGTGACCCAGGCGTTCCTGCCGCTGCTGCGCGGATCGGCTGCCGCCCGCATCGTCAACGTGTCCAGCCTGCTCGGTTCGGTCACCCTGCACAGCCAGCCGGGCTCGCCGATCTATGACTTCAAGGTGCCGGCCTACAACGTGTCCAAGAGCGCGGTGAATGCCTGGACCGCACAGCTGGCCTACGAACTGCGCGATACCGCGCACAAGGTCAATACCGTGCATCCCGGTTACGTAAAGACCGACATGAACGGTGGCGAAGGCGAAGTGGAGGTGTCGGTGGGCGCGCAGTCCAGCGTGCAGATGGCGCTGCTGGATGCCGATGGCCCGAACGGCAGCTTCACCTACCTGGGCGAGGTGCTGCCGTGGTGATCAAGACCCTGGTGGTCGCCCTGACCAGCGTGCTGCTGGCTGGCTGCGTGACCGTCGGACCCAACTACACGGCCCCGGTGGAAGCGCCGGTGACGCTGCAGGGATCGGCGGCACCGGTGTACAGCACCGAGTCGCCGGTGGCGACCTGGTGGGCCCAGTTCGATGATCCGGTGCTGGAGGAACTGGTGCACCGCGCGCTGGCCGACAACCTTGATCTTCGTGTCTCGGTTTCGCGCGTGCGGCAGGCCCGTGCGGTGTTCGTGGAAAGCCGGCTGGACCAGGCCCCGCACGTCACTGCGGGCGGATCGTATGACCGCCGCAAGCAGCCCGATGCGCTGGCCGGTGGCGAACGCGTGTTCAGTGAAACCTACCAGCTCGGCTTCGACGCCGGCTGGGAGCTGGACCTGTTCGGTCGCCAGCGTCGCGCCGCCGAGGCGGCCCGCGCGGACCTGGATGCGGAGTGGGCCAACCTCGCCGACGCCCAGGTGCTGGTCGCTGCCGAAGTGGCACGCAACTACTTCGAACTGCGCGGCACGCAGAAGCGGATCGCGGTGGCCGAACAGACCCTGGGCAACCTGCGCGACACCCAGAAGCTGACCGAAACCCGCTGGAACCTGGGCGCCGGCAGTGAGCTGGACGTGCAGAGCAGCCGGGCGCGCTTGAAGGCCATCGAGGCCGACATCCCGCTGCTGGAAGTCGCCCAGACGCAGTCGCGGCATCGCCTGGCGGTGCTGCTGGGCCTGCGCCCGGATGCGCTGGACAGCGTGCTCGCCCCTCGCGAGGTGCCGGCCTTTGCCAAGGCGTTGCCGCTGGGCGATACCCGCGAACTGCTGCGCCAGCGTGCGGACGTACGCGTGGCCGAACGGCGGCTCGCCGCAGCCACGGCCCGTATCGGCGTGGCCACGGCGGATCTGTTCCCGCGGCTGTCGCTGACCGGCTTCGTCGGCTTCCTTGGCGGTGATGCCAGCGGGCTGGTCAACGGCAACAACAAGGCGTGGTCGCTGACCCCGTCGCTGAGCTGGGCTGCGTTCGATTTCGGCACCGTGCGTGCGCGGTTGAAGGCCAGCAAAGCCGAAGCCGATGGCGTGGCGGCGCAGTACGAACAGGCCGTGCTGCTGGCGTTGGAAGACACCGAAAACGCGCTGACCCGTTATGCCAAGCAGCAGGCGCGGCTGGCGATCGTCGCCGAGCAGGCGCAGGCCGCACGGCGTGCGGAAACGCTGGCGCAGATCCGCTATCGCGAGGGTTCGGAGGACTTCCTGACCCTGCTCGATGCGCAGCGCACGCAGCTGTCGGCCGATGATGCATTGGCCGCCGCCGAAGCAGAGGTCAACGTCAGCGTGGTCGGTGTGTACAAGGCACTCGGCGGCTGGGGTCAGGCAGCGCAGCCCACCATCGCGCTGGCCAACTGACCCTGGGTGGGTGACGACCGTTGGTCGTGGGTGGGTGACGACCGTTGATCGTGGGTGGGTGACGACCGTTGGTCGTCACGCCGTTGCGCCAGCGCCGGTAACACCCGGTAGTGACGGCCGCTGGCCGTCATGCCGTTGGCTTACTGCGCATCCCACTCCAGCTCAACCACCAGCGGGAAATGATCGGACGGCAGGATGCCGTCCACCCGTGCATCCAGCGTAGCGAAGCTGCGCGCCTTGAACCCGCGCACCAGCACCCAGTCCAGTTCCGTGGTCGCCTTCCCGGTGAAATCGTGGAACGTCTTCTTCGGCCCCAGCGGTTCGGCGACCTGTGTGCGCGCATCCTGCAATGCCGTGGTAAAGGCGGCATACGTAGGCCCGCCCGGTTCACTGTTGAAGTCACCGGTCACCACCACCGGGATATCGGCCGGCAGCGTTTTCAGGTGCGCCACGATCGCCTGCGCGCTGCGTACCCGCCGCGGCTCGTCCTCATCGCGGTAGGGCAGGTGGGTGTTGAACAGATAGAACCGCCGCCCGTCTGCCACGCGGCGGAACAGACCCCAGGTGACCATGCGCGGGAACAGGTTGCCCCAGCTGATGCTGCCCGGCATCTCCGGTGTATCGGAAAGCCAGAAGTTTCCAGACTGTTCAAGCGCCAGCGCCTTGCTGTCGTAGAACACGCCCATGTGCTCATCGCCATCGCCGCCACGCCGTCCTTCGCCGAACCACCGGTAGTCCGGCAACTGCGCGGCCACGTAGTCGGCCTGCTCCTTGACCAGTTCCTGGGTTCCCATCACGTCCGGGTGCGCCGTGCGGATGGTGGCCACCAGCGCCTCGCGGCGGTCCGGCCAGCGTTTCTGCGGCGCGGTATCGGCGGGCGTGCGGACGTTGAAGGACATCACCTTCAGCGGTGCGGGCGGGGTGGCCGCCGCGGCAGGCAGCGCAAGCGCCAACAGGAGCAAAGCGGCAGGGCGCCGCAGACGGTGCAACATGGGAATCCCTCCATTCCAGTCAGACAAGGTCGGGACAAGGTTCGCATGGAAGGGAAGGGACCGGATGTGCCGTTCCGGCTGGTTGGCGCATCATGCGGGCAGTGCATCCCATCGCTGCACCAGCCCCACCAGGAACAGCAGCCCGTACCCCAGGCAGATGGCCGAGCTGACCCAGACGAAGCGGGCACTGCGGCCATTGCCGACCAGCACGAACGGGCCCAGCAGCGCGCGCAGCAGGAATACGCTTGAGATGGCAACCAGCATCGGGCGCAGCAGGGGCAGGCGCCCGATCAGGCCCGCCCCGGACAGCGCATAGGCCGCCCATACCAGCAGCACCCCGCAGATCACGCAGGTCAGCGCCGCCGGAACGCGGCTGCCGCTGCGGGCTGCCGCCACGATACGGTCACCCGCGCCGCACCACTGGTAGCCGCGCGGGCCCTGCACGATCACCACCAGGTGCAGCAGCGCGGCCACTGCGGTCAGTGCCGCGGCAACGACCAGCACGGGTACGTTGAAGGTGCCCATCAGCGGACCTGCCTCATGCGCGTTCCTGGACGTCTTCAAGCAGCGCCAGCCGGCCACTGCGGCCGCTCCAGCGCGCATGGTCCGGCAGCGGTTGCAGACGCTCCAGCAACACCGGCCAGCGCTGCGCCAGCAGGGCATTCAGGGCCAGGAAGTGCTGGTTGCCGGCATCCAGCGCGTTGTCGGGGAAGATGGCCTCTTCCGGGCATTCCGGGACGCAGAGGCCACAGTCCACGCATTCCTGCGGATTGATGGCGATGAAATTGGGGCCCACGTGGAAGGCGTCGGTCGGACAGATGTCCACGCAATGGGTGTGCCGGCACTGGATGCAGTTCTCGGTCACGACATAGGTCATGGAGAATCTCCTGTAGATGAGGGAGCGATGCTGCTCACGCGGTCAGCCCCCCGTCGATCACGAAGGTCTGGCCGGTCAGGTAGCCGGCGCTGGAGGACAGCAGAAAGTTGGCCAATGCAGCGACCTCGCTGACCTCACCCAGGCGTCTGAGCGGGATGTCGGCGGTGATCGACCGACGAATGGCAGGATCGATCTGCTCGACCATTTCCGTTGCGATGAAGCCGGGTGCGATCGCGTTGACGGTGATACGGAAGCGCGCCAGTTCCACTGCAAGGGTCCGCGTGATGCCGATCATCGCCGCCTTGGTGGCGGCGTAGCCGACCTGGCCCTTGTTGCCTCGCAGGCCGGTCACCGACGACATCTGGATGATCCGGCCCCGGCGCGCCGGAACCATGGCCGAGGACATGAAGCGGCTGAAGTAGATCGCCGAATCCAGGTTGGTGGCCACCACGTCGCGGTAGCGCTCCACATCCAGATTGAACATCAACTGGTCGCCGGTGATGCCCATGTTGTTGATCAGGCCGTACGGCTCGCCGAAGCGCGCGATGAGCTGTTCGCAGGCCTGCTCCACCGCGTCAGCGTCGCGGCCATCGCACTGGATGCCGTGCGCCTGCCCGCCCGCCTGTGCGACGTCCTGTTCGAGCTGTCCGGCCGCTTCGGTGGAGGACTGGTAGGTGAAGGCCACCGCGTAGCCTTCGGCGGCGAGCGCCTGCACCAGGCCCTTGCCGATGCCGCGGCTGCCCCCGGTCACCAGCACCCAGGGGGTGTTGGTTGAAGTGGTTGTCTGCATGTCGGTCTCCCGTTCGACTCGTTGTGAGGTGCGCTGCGCGTTGCTGGATCCCGCGGCGGTCATGCGCGGGCGGTCTGCCGGGTCCACTGTCTGGCGGTCATCTCCGCATAGCCGAATGCCGCTTCGTAACTGGGCCCGGCCACCCACGCGCTGAGGAAGTGGACGCCGCGTACCGGGAATCCATGGTGGAAGGTGTGGCCCTTCAGGCTGGTGCCGACCATTGCCCCGTAGCCCGAACCATCGGTGTTGTTGGTGAACCGGGCGTAGGTATGCGGCGTCGCGACTTCGGTGTGCAGCACGTGTCCGCGCAGCGCGGGCGCCTGCCGCTGCAGCCGCTGCACCAGCATCGCCGCGGCGCGCGCCTTCTTTTCCCGATAAGCCGGCGTGCGCCGTGGCGGCCAGTGCGCGGCCGAGTCCAGCACGTTCAGGCACAGCACGTTGCCACCCTTGGCATCCAGCGCCCGGTAGTTGGTCACCTCCATGGGCGAACACTGCCAGTAAGCGTGCTCGCTGGCGGCCTCACCGGCGCCCGGCTGCATCGCCGCGCGGCGCGCGGCGACCGCCGCCGCCGGATCATCGGCGAACAGCATCGATTCGGTATGTGCAACGCCCAGCGTGGACGGATCCCCGTCGGTCACCAGATAGACCGTGGTGGTCGAAAGGGCCGGCTTGAGCGCGGCCAGCCGGCTGATCGTGTCCTCCAGCGCCACCTCGCTGCCGAACAGGTTGCTCGCTGCATAGTGCGGAGAGGTGTTGATGTAGACCTGCCCGGCATGGAACGTGCCGCGCCGCGTGCGCACCCCGGTCACGCGTTCGCCGCCATCGGTGAGCACCTGTTCCACCGCCGTGCCGAGCAGTAGCTGGCCACCGGCATCGATAACCTGCTGCGCCAGCAGGTTGGACAGGCGCTGAGAGGAGCCGGTGACGTAAGCATTGCCTCGGCACAACGTGGCATACATCACGTGCAGGTAATACAGGTAGCCCAGGTCCTCCGGATACCCGCCCACGTAGATGCCCGGTGCGGCCAGCAGTTCAATCAGGAAGGGGTCATCGACCAGTTCGGCCAGGCCCTCGTACACGGTCCTGGATTTCAGGTGGCGGTGCGCATGGCGCAGTTGCGCCATGTCCGGCTCGAAACTGCCGTCCTGCATCTGGAACTGGTGGTAGCCGTTGCGACCATGGGTGAACACCTGATCGAAGAACGTCGCGATGCCGGTCGCCTGCCGCGGGAAGCGCGCGCTGAGCAGCGCCTGCACGCCGGCGGGATCGTTGGGCAGGAGCAGGGACTGGTCGGCGTGGTGGGCGCAGAAGTAATCGGCAGGCCGTACCAGTCCCAGCGCGTCCTCCAGGCCCAAGCCGCGCAGGATGCGCAGCAGGTTGCCTTCATCATCCATGCCGCTGAGCTTGTGCAGGCTGCAGTCGAAGGTGGCCTCCGCGCGCGGGCGAGAGAACGTGGACGCATAGCCGCCCGGCACGATGTGCTTGTCGATCAGCAGCAGGCGCGCGGACGGGTCGCGCTTCACCAGCATGGCCGCACAGGCCAGGCTGGTGATGCCCGCACCGACGAAGATGGCATCCCAGTGGTGCGCTGTCATCAGCGCAGGCCCAGTGTGTCCACCCACGCGTACAGCGCGGAGAAGCGCTGCGCGTTCAAGCGGGCGTTGTGCTGCGACCGCCATACCGCTTCGATCGCCTCGGCGTCATCAGGCTGCACGGGGAATTCGAACGAGGTGTGCAGCGCGATCTCCGGGTTGTAGGTGTACATGTCGATCAGCCGCGGGAAGATCTGCCGGGACATCGCACGCACCTGTTCGAGCTCCTGCGGGCTTGCGGTTTCGAAATAGCACTCGGCGATCCACCTACCGAAGGCGATATGCCGGGCTTCGTCGTGGTGGTGTGCGCGGAACAGGGTGCGGGTCATCGGCTCCACGTCCGGACCTTGGCTCGTATGCATCGCACCCATCTCCGCCACCCATTCCAGCAGCAGGGTGAACAGCACGCCGACCGGCGGTGCCATGGCCGGCAGCGTGTCGGTGAGCAGCGTGTACAGTCCTTGCGGTGGCTGGAACAAGGGCAGTCCGGCCTTGGCCATGAAGCGCTTGAAGGTCAGCGTATGGACGATTTCCTCCTTGGAGAACACCATCAGGTATTCCTGCAGCGCCGGCGCGATGCGCGCGTGGCCACGGGTGATGTAGCCCATGTAGAGCGGTGGCAGGGTCTGTTCCAGCCAGATGAACATGGAGATATCGCGCGCGGTTTCCAGCCAGGCCAGTTCGAGCCGGTTGTCCTCGGTCAATGCCTCGGCGAAGGGCGTGCCGGTGATCCAGAGGTGCTCCAGGTTCTTCGGCGCGATGCTTTTGTCGATGGGTTCGTGCCACGGCAACACCGTGGCGTGGTCCATCGTATCCAGGTGCGAGGCTTCGCTCAGGCGGAGCACTTTCCCGATCCGGGCAGGGGTGAGGGTGAGCGTGGTTTCAGTCTGCATGGTGGTCCTTTGCGGCGCGTTGGTCAGGCGGTAAGGAACACGCGGTCAAGCCGGCGCCTGCGCTGCCTGGGTGAGCCCCAGGATGTAGTCGCAGAGCGCCTGCAGCGTGCTGATGTCGCCGCTGGCGAAGGCCTTGGGATCCATTGACACGCCAAGCGTCTTCCTCACTACCACCTGCATTTCCACGAAGTCGAGGCTGTCCAGGTCCAGTGCTTCGATCGTGCTCTCCAGGGTGATGTTCTCGATCTCGTCATCCTTCAGTTCCAGGATCAGTTCGCGGATGACGTTGAAGACGGATTCAGTGGTGTTCATGGGTATCGTTCTCCTGTGGGTGGGCCAGTTTCCGGATCATCAGACCCAACGTGATGGTCATGACGTGGCGCTGCTGCAGCTGCACGCCAAGCTCGAGCGTGCCCACTGCTTCATCGTCACTTTCGACCAGGTCGATGTTGTCGATCTGGTAATCGACGACGGGGGGAAGTGCACCGGCGAGGCAGAGTTCGCCGGCAAATACGGTCTGGTGCGTGGTCTGCACCAGCAGGTGCGAGGTCAGGGCGTGGATGAGGTCGAGCGGGTCGTCCAGCCGCAAGGCGGGTCCAAGCCGATCGAATACCGTGCCGAGGCGGTAGCGGACGAAGTCACCGAATACCAGCGCATCCAGCGCGACCCATCGATCCAGCTGCTTGCCGAGGCCGCCTTCGAACTGGTGCAGCCACGCAGCGGTTTCGCCCACCGGAAGGGTGATGCGCCGCGCATTGGAGTCCCAGGCAGGCGGTTCGATGCGGCGTGCACTGCCGATGAAATGTTCCGCATCGCCCGTGCTGGGACGCAGCTTGAATCCGGTACGGCCTGCCCGAGGGACCAGGGCCAGGCTGACGTCGCGGTCGCGCAGGACCGGCGCCTTCAACAGCGATTTGAAATGGATCCAGGGTGCGGCGTCCTGCCCCGGTTCCGCTGCCGCTGCCCGCCCCAGCGCCTGCTTGATCGGCAGCATCGCCAGCATCCCGTGCACGACCACGTCGGCGGCATTCATGCGCAAGGCCGCTTCGCGGTCGAAATGGATGGGGTTGCGGTCGCCTGAGAGCCGCGCCCAGGCCTCGATGTCGTGGCTGTCGAAACGAAGGTCCATGCTTACTCCGCCCGGGCGATCATCACGCCCGCGTTGGCGCCGCCGAAGCCGAAGCTCAGGTTCAAGGCGTTGTGGATGTCCTGGTCGTGCAGGTGCTCGTTGGGCACGTAGTCCAGGTCGCACTCGGGGTCGGGGCGGTCCAGGTGGATGGTGGCGGGGATGGTGCGATGGGCGATGGCCTTCAGGCACAGCACCGCCTCCAGCGCGCCCGCTGCCCCGATCAGGTGGCCGGTATAGGACTTGGTGCTGGACATCGGGATCGCATGTGCAGCCTGGCCCAGTGCTTCCTTCAGCGCGTTGGTTTCATTGACGTCGTTGAGCGGCGTGGAGGTGCCATGCAGGTTCACGTAGCCGATGTCTTCGGGGGCCACGCCGGCCTGCGCGCACACCTGGCGGATCACCTGCACGCGCGCCTGCATGTCCTCGGCCGGTGCGGTCATGTCATAGGCGTCGGAGAAATTCGCATAGCCGGTGATCTCGCCCAGGATGTGGGCGCCACGCTGCCGTGCCAGTTCAAAGTCCTCCAGGCACAGCACCGCTGCGCCCTCGGAAAGCACGAAGCCACTACGGTCCTGGCTGAAGGGACAGCAGGCGCGCCGGATGTCTTCCTGCTCTTTGCTCAGGGCTTGGATCACGTCGACCGACCAGACGTTGAACTGTTCTTTCAACGACTCGCTGCCGCCGGCCAGCATGACCTTGGCGCGTCCGCTACGGATGGCCTCGTAGGCTTCGCCGATGGCGATGGTGCCCGTCGCGCAGGCGGCCACCGGGCTGTTCTGCACGCCGCGGAAGTTCCAGTTCATGGTGACGCCGGCGGTTGCCGCGTTGCACATCGACATGACCGTGGCGAACGAGGTCGCCACGCCGGTCTGGCGGTAGTCATTGTTGTTGTCATTGGCGGTATCCAGGCCACCCCAGCCGGTGCCGAGCATCACGCCACGCTCGAACGGCGAGCAGAAATCGTCGAGCGCGGTTTCGCCGAATGCCATGCGCATGGCCTCCTCGGCCGCGACCAGGCAGTACTTGGCGAACAGCGGCAGCATCTTGGAGGTTCTCTTCGGGAACGGCCGCATCTGTTCGCGCCCGAAGTCATCGATGAAGCCGAAATAGCGCGCGGTGATGGCGGGATCGTCGTGGGTATACCGCTTGTAACCGACGCGGTAGGCCATGATCGCCTGCCAGATCGCGTCGGCGCTGGTGCCCATCGAGCTGATGGCGCCGTAGCCGGTAATGGCGACGCGGCGCGGGGGAGGGGTAACGGGTTTATCCATGGTGCTGGTCTCCTGCAGCAAGGGACATGGGACGTCGCCGCGTGGTGGCGGCAGGCGGGAATCAGGCATCTGCGAAGGCGCGTTCGACGACGTAGTCGCCGGGGTGACCGCGTCCGGGGGAAACGGCGAAGCCACGGGCATCGAGCAGGGCGCGTGTTTCTGCCAACATGGCCGGCCCGCCGCAGATCATTACCCGGTCGCTGTGCGGCGACAGCGCAGGCAGGCCAAGGTCATCGCAAAGCCGGTCGCCGGTGATCAGATCGGTGATCCGGCCCTGATGGAAGAAGGGCTCACGGGTAACGGTCGGGTAATAAAGCAGTTTCGAACGGACTGCCTCGCCGAGGAGGTCATGGCGTGGCAATTCGTGCTGGAGATAATCGCGATAGGCGAGGTCGGCGGCCACGCGCACACCGTGCACGAGCACCACTTTTTCGAATGCGTCATAGGTTTCCGGGTCGCCTGTCAGGCTGAGGAACGGAGCCAGGCCGGTGCCGGTGCAGAGCAGGTAAAGCACTCGGCCTGGTCGCAGGTCGGAAAGAACCAACGTGCCGGTCGGCTTGTTACCCACCAGTACGCCATCGCCAGGCTGCAGGTGTTGGAGTTCAGTGGTAAGCGGGCCGCCGGGCACCTTGATGCTGAAGAACTCCAGATGTTCTTCATGGCTGGGACTGGCCAGGCTGTAGGCGCGCATCAGCGCATGCCCTTCGCGTTGCAATCCCACCATCACGAACTGGCCACTTTCAAATCGGAACGACGGCGAGCGTGTGGTGGTGAAACTGAAAAGGCTGTCGTTCCAATGACGCACGGCGAGGACGCGTTCTACCCTGTTTGATTTTCCTGCAGCCGGTGTCGATGGGGTTGCCCGCGCCGGTAGGGCGTGGGTCGCATGTTGCACGACGTCTGGGACATTCATTCAAACTGTGACCGCGTGAATGTAGGAAGTGCGACCTTAGTTTTGGAGTCGCGCGCCTGGTGTGCGGCCGGTCACAGTGTTGGCCGTCAAGGTATATACATAATGTTCAAGGCGTCATGCATGGTTTTTTGGCCGCATGAAATGTCGCAACGCGCAGGTCATTTGGTTCAGATCTTTCTGATGGAAGAAGTGCGGTTGTTGCGAACACGACAATGTGCGGGATCCGCCTGTAGCATGTCCGTCCAATGTCGTCGGCATCGCCGGTCAAGGCTCTTCACCCGACGCAATCGGCGGGATCACCGGCACACGACATGGGTCCCGCTACGCTTGGCACAACACGTAACTCCCTGTCGGAAAGGACTGTCATGATCAAGTGGGCCATTATCTTCGCCATCATCGGCCTCATCGCCGGTGCCCTCGGCTTCGGCGGCATCGCCGGTGCGTCGGTCGGCATCGCCAAGTTCCTGTTCTGGGCGGGCATCATCATCGCGGTGGTGTTGTTCCTGCTCGGCATGACGATTGCCAAGAAAGTGACCTGACCGGCCTTTCGCTAGCGTTCAAGCAAAAAGCCGCATCGGTGACGATGCGGCTTTTTTATGGGGCGGGAGTCACCCGATAGAGTGTGCGTTGATCACCGCTTCCACATGGTGCCCGTCGGGATCGATGAGGAAGGCGGCATAATAGTGGGGGCCGTAATCGGGGCGCGGGCCGGGCGTACCATTGTCCCGGCCGCCAGCACTGACACCGTCACGATGGAAGGCATCAACCGCCTCCGGCGATGTGGCCACAAAAGCGATGTGGAAGCCATCGCGCGGCAGGGCGGCATCGTCGGTGAGGTTGAGCAGCAGCAGGTCCTGTTCGTCAACCAGGCCATAGCCGATGGATTCATCGCCATCGAAGACGCGGCGGTAGCCCAGTGCGCCGAGGGCGGCGTCGTAGAAGCAACCGGCGCGGGCGAGGTTGCGTACGCCCAGAGAAAGATGATGGAACATCGGACACCGCAGTGGGGAACGGACGGTGAGCATAGCGGTGTGTCGGCTTCCGCACTGCGCGGGGTACGGCGCTGGCGGCCGTTCTTTTTGCAGATTCGCCCATGTACGCAGTGGAGGGCCGATGGTTGGATAGGACCACTGGCGACGTAGAGCGTCAGTCGGGATTGGCGTCCTGTGAGTGAGGTTTCTCAATTAGCTCTGTTTATGCCCTTTGGGCACGGCGGAGAATGCACTGCATCGCGTGCCGGTTCCATGGCAGGCGGTGCGTGGGGATCCCTGATCCGCCGGATATTGAGAAACTTCGCCCGGTACGCCAACCCGCATCGCCTGCCACCGCGTGCCTCGTCGCCGGTGGCCTCCCGCCTTGTGAGGTATGCCAATGAACCCGAAACACCCGCTGAGTGCCAAGCGCCTGCACGCCCTGATGGGCGACAGGATGCTCGACTTCCCGCCGCATTTCATCGAAAAGCTCGAACGGCGGCTGGAAGCGATGGAGGCGGAGCGTTTCCGATCGTGCGACGTGGTGGTGCCACTGCGACCGGCCACCGGCACGGTGCAGCGCGCAAGCCATGCGGCCGATCCGGCGCAGGATGAAAGCACGGCGGTCCCGGTCAGCACGCTGCGCGCGCTGTCCAACATCCTGGATATCCTGCACACCGCGCATCTGCTCCAGCAGGACCACATCACCGCCAGCATGGTGTCCGAACAGAGCGTGGAGTGCCTGATCGTGTGCGGGCGGGAACTGTTGAAGGGCCATGCCGGCGCGATGTGGACAAACGCATGAAGGCCGGCGATGAGGCGTGCAGCAACGATGCAGTGAATCCGCGCGCCGCGCGGCCGGCTGCGCGAAGCATCCGCCTCAGGCGGTCGGCAGGAACGGAGGCGGCGGCTGGTTGGTCACTCCCCAGAACATGCCAAGCTCCTGTACGGCGGACAGGAATTCGTCGAAGTCGAGCGGCTTGACCACGAACGCATTCACGCCCACTTCGTAGCTTTTCACCAGGTCGCGGTCCTGGCGGGAGGCGGTCAACATCACCACCGGGGTATGTCGCAGGGCTGCGTCACGGCGGATCTCGGCGAGCACTTCCAGGCCATTCAACTTGGGCAGTTTCAGGTCCAGCAGCACGACGACCGGGCCACCGTGGTGCTGGCCGGCATAGCGTCCGGTGCTGCGCAGGTAATCCAGCGCTTCTTCGCCATCGCGCACGTGGATGACCGGATTGAGCAACTGGCAGCGGGCCAGTGCGGCGATGGTCAGCTCTGCGTCCTGCAGGCTGTCTTCTACGAGCAGTATCGGTCGCAGGTCTCTCATGCAGCGTCCTTCTGGATCTGGCCAGCGTCACTGGTCTGGCGTAGGGGGCGCATAGATTTGCATGAGGCTGCTCCGCTGTCAGTACTCTGATGAACGGTTAATGTTAACGATTCAGGATGTTCGTACAGACTGATCTGTGACGGGCCTCGCACCCTGGAGTTCCCAATTGGCCAAACACGTCAGAATCACGCGGGTTTAACCGGCGCGTCGACAAATTGACGCTGCGCGAAGGGTCAGCAGGGGGACTCTGGACGGAGGTGAAAGCCTGCGTAGGCGTGAAAAGCCCCCCACACACAGGACTCATCCATGGAGCTCATGATTGCGCTGCTCGGCATTGCCGCAGCCTTTGCCTCGACGCTGGTCGTGCTGCAGGCGGCCACACTGGTATGGAAGAAGCTCCGCTTGCGGCGCGATGCCATCAGGAGATCGATTGCCTGATGACTGCTGTTCGCTACGCCTATGCAAAAGCGCGCCATTGGCACGCCTCACCGTTGGTATCGGCCTGGGCCGCATGCCGTTATGCCCTGACCGGCGACACCGGGTATTTCCGGTCCCATGCGGGCTGGAGGCTGTCGCGCATCCATCGCGGTTCATTGGCGGAGGATGACTGAAGCGGTAAACGAAAAAGCCCGGAAACCCTTGAACTGCTGGGGTTTCCGGGCTCTCGTGGACCTTCTCGGTCCAATCAATGGTGGAGGTGGGCGGAATTGAACCGCCGTCCGAAGGCACTCCATCCCCAGCTCTACATGCTTAGCTCACCGTTGAGTCTCGTCCCGGAACAGCACGGTGTGCGAAGCACATCCCGGAACAAGCCTGTTGCGTTCTAGTGCTGGACTGACAGGCAGCCGCCCAGCTCGATTCCATGATAATGACTCTACGCTGCGAGCATGGACACAAGCAGTTTCGAGGCTCCGCCTAAGTCGGCAGAAGGTCTAACTCAACAGCTTTTAGGCTGCGAGTGCGACCGGAGCGTAGTTGTCGTCGTTGGCAACTAGAGTTTTGCAGCTGGATTTACGAGGAAAGCTACCCCCTCGGCATGCGCCAAGCGACTTCACAACCCCCGTCGAAACCAATGCACCCCCGGTTTCAAACAAGTGCCTGCAAGTACTGGCCCGATTCCGATGACGCTGGAGCAGGGCTGCCCAACGCGAGTGATGCTACGCCAATCCGGCTGAACAGTCACGCAAATGATCGATTTCCGGTGGCAAGCCTGCATGTCGAACTGTTAACGTCTTGCCGACCTCTTTGCGACACCTGCCGGGTGAGCATGGGGACAGGCTCTGCAGGCGAGGTAACAGGTGGACGTAAGCAACAAGCGCAGCCTTCGGCAACTGGTCGGTCCGGTGGGAATGGGCTACCTGCGCAGGGCCGTGCCTCCGCCGTGGGTATGGACGGCGCTGGCTGCCCTGGTGGCGGCCGGGTGCCTGATCGAACTGCCGGTGACGGCGGCCGCAGCCTTGGTGGCCAGCGCGGTGGTGGTGCACTGGCCGCGCCGCAAGCGCCCATCGCTGGGCTATTGGCGACTTTTGGGCTTGCTGGTCCTGGCGGTGCTGGCATGGGCGCCGGAGCCGGACGTATTGTCCCAGTGGTTCGAACATGGCCTGGCGATCGCGCTGCTGGCGCTGGCCGCAGTCAGTGCGCTGACCCATGTGCTGCAGGCGCGACGGCTGTCACGCCGGCTGCAGCAGGCGGCCGATGCGATGGATGACTCGCGGCTGCTGGCGTTGTTGCCGGGCGAAGCGGCGACACTGGCCGATCGCTGGCGTGCCGGTGACGACAGCCACGCCGATGAGCTGGCCGTGGTGATGCACCTGGCGGTGATGCACGCGGCGTTGTCGCCGCGCATGCAGGGTGGGGCGGTAGACGTCTGAGGGG